>NZ_BAGG01000124.1 GCF_000308695.1 Nocardia takedensis NBRC 100417
CCGCAGGCTCCCGGCGCCCCGCAGGCCACCCAGCGCATCGCGCGTCCCGGCCAGGAGGGACGCCCCGCCAACGGTCGCCCCGGTTCGCTGAGCGAAGCCGTCGCCGACCGCGAACGCCGCACCGGCCCCACCACCGGCCCGCGGCCTGCTGGCGCGCGGCCCACCACCGGCGCACGCCCCACCGTCGATGACCGCAACACCGGAGCCCGCCGCGTCAACGGCACGGGCACCGGCGAACGCCGCGCCGCCACCGCGGGCGGACCGCCCTCCGGCCCCCGCCCCGCCGCGGCAGCGGTGACGCGAGCGGCCCCGGCGGCGGCAAGCGCGGCCCCGGACAGAAGCGCAAATTCCCCTGGAAGATCGTTCGTCGCGTCCTCTACGTCATGGTGGCCTTGGCCATCGTGCTGCCCAGCACCGTCTTCCTGATCGCCTACAGCACCGTCTCGGTACCCGAACCGGGCGACCTGAAAACCAATCAGGTCGCGACGATCTACGCCACCGACGGCTCCACCGTGCTCAGCAAGGTGGTCCCGCCGCAGGGCAACCGCACCGATGTGACGATCGAACAGATCCCGCCGCACGTGCGCAACGCCGTCATCGCCGCCGAGGACCGCGATTTCTACAGCAACCCCGGCTTCTCCATCAGCGGTTTCGTGCGCGCCGCGCGCGACAACGTGCTGGGCCGCGAGAGCGCGGGCGGCGGTTCGACCATCACCCAGCAGTACGTGAAGAACGCGCTGGTCGGTGACGAACGCTCGCTCACCCGAAAGATGCGCGAACTCGTCATCTCGGCGAAGATGGCGCGCCAGTGGAGCAAGGACGAAATCCTCGCCGCCTACCTGAACACCATCTACTTCGGCCGCGGCGCCTACGGCATCGACGCCGCCGCCAAGGCGTACTTCGGCAAGCCCGTGCAGGAACTGTCGGTCGCCGAAGGCGCGGTGCTGGCCGCCACCATCCAGTTGCCCTCGCTGCTGGACCCGGAGAAGAACCCCGAAGGCGCCAAGACCCGCTGGGGATACGTGCTCGACGGCATGGTCGACGGCGGCAACCTCCAGGCCGCCGAACGTCAGGGCATGGTCTACCCGGCCGTGCAGCCCAACGCAGCCACCCAGGACAAGACCCTCGACACCGGCCCGGAAGGGCTGATCAAGACCCAGGTGCTCAAGGAACTGGCCTCGGCGGGCATCAGCGAACAGCAACTCAACACCGCCGGCCTGAACATCACCACCACGATCGACCCGAAGGCGCAGGAGGCGGCGGTCAACGCGGCCACCTCGAAGATGGACGGCGAACCCGAACAGTTACGGACCGCGGTCGTGTCGATCGACCCGCGCACCGGCGCGGTGCGCGCCTACTACGGCGGGGCCGACGGCCAGGGCTACGACTTCGCCAACGCGGGCTTGCAGACCGGTTCCTCGTTCAAGGTGATCGGCTTGGCCGCCAACCTCGAACAGGGCGTCCCGCTGTCGCAGATGTACGACAGCTCGCCGCTGTCGATCAACGGCATCAAGATCACCAACGTCGAAGGCGAGCAGTGCGGCACCTGCACCATCGCCGAAGCGTTGAAACGGTCGCTGAACACCAGCTTCTACCGGATGCAGCTGGACATGGGCAACGGTCCGCAGAAGATCGCCGACATGGGGCACAAGCTCGGCATCCCCAAGGAGATCCCCGGCGTCGGCGCCACCCTGACCGAACCCGACGGCTCCGGCCCGAACAACGGCATCGTGCTCGGCCAGTACCAGGCGCGTCCGCTGGACATGGCCTCCGCCTACGCCACCCTGGCCGCCTCCGGCATGTACCACGCGCCGCATTTCGTGCAGAAGGTCGTCACCGCCGACGGGCAGGTGCTGCTCGACCGCGGTGACGTCGCGGGCGAACAGCGGGTCTCCGCGGCCGTCGCCGACAACGCCACCGCCGCGATGAAGCCGATCGCCGGCTACTCGCGCAACCACGGACTCGCGGGCGGTCGCGAATCGGCCGCCAAGACCGGTACCGCGCAGTTGCTCGACACCGGCGAGAACAAGGACGCCTGGATGGTCGGCTACACGCCGTCGCTGTCCACCGCCGTGTGGGTCGGCAGCGTCGACAACACCCCGCTGCGCAACTACGCGGGGTCGATGATCTACGGCTCCAGCCTGCCGTCGGACATCTGGAAGCTCACCATGGACGGCGCGCTGTCGGGCACGCCCAACGAGAACTTCCCGAAACCGGCCCCGATCAAGGGACAGTCCGGCGTACCGGAATGGACCGCGCCCTACACCCCGCCCTCGACCACCGAGTCGACCTTCGCGCCGCCTGTGGTCATCGCGCCGACCCAGGTCGAGATCCTGCCCGGCATCACCATCCCGGTGCCCGGCGTGCAGCCCAATCCGCAGTCCCAGCAACAACAGCCCTCGCGTGAACAGGACCCGGGGCCGATGCCCGGTCAGCCGATCGCGCCGAGCAACGGGGCGCAGCCGACCACCGGCAGCAGACCGGGCAACGGCAACGGCAACGACTCCGAGGGTCAGGGCAACTACGGCACCATCCCGCGCTGACCCGCACACGCTTCGCGGCCCGGTTCCCCCAGGGGACCGGGCCGCGTCGCGTCCGCGGCCCGTGCTCCGCGACCGCCACCGCACGCCCGGTAGCCTCGGACCGTGACCGATCAGCGACTGGTGGATGAGCGTGCGGACGCAATCGCACCGCCCGACCACGGGGGGCAGGCCGATGGGCCACAGTTCGTCTCGCCCGCGCCGATAGCGCCCGATCTGCGTTCCGCCGACGACCGCGACCGGCCCAGCCGCACCGACCCGATGACAGCGCAACTGTCCACCATCGTCGGCGGCCCGGTCGGCGACCACGCGCTCCTCGGCCGCGTCCGGTTCTGGACGCCGCTGCGCGTGCTGTTCATGCTCGCGCTGGTCTTCCTGGCGCTCGGCTGGGCGGGCAAAGCGGGCTGCATCCAACAGACCCCCGGCCCCGACGGCCGCCCCACCCTCGACTGGCACGACGGCCGCCAGTACATCGCGATGTGCTACTCCGACACGGTGCCGCTCTACGGCGCCGAACGCCTCGACGAGGGCGCGTTCCCGTACAAGAAACAGTGGACCGAGGAAACCCCCGACGGCGGCACCGAGACCCGCTACATGGAATATCCGGTGCTGTCCGGGCTCTACCAGTACGTCGGGATGCAGATCGCCAAGACCTGGGACGCGCTGCCGCTGCCCGGCGCGCTGCAAGTGGTCATCTACTTCAATGTGATCGCCGTCGGGCTCGCGCTCGCCTGGCTGGTCACCATCTGGGCGTCCTCGATGCTCGCGGGCCGCCGCATCTGGGACGTCGCGCTCATCGCCTGCTCACCGCTGGTCCTGGTACACGCGTTCACCAACTTCGACGCCATCGCCACCGCGTTCGCCGCCACCGGCCTGCTCGCCTGGGCCAGGCGGCGCCCCGTCCTGGCCGGTGTCCTGCTCGGCCTCGGCGGTGCCGCGAAACTGTATCCGCTGCTACTGCTCGGCCCCCTGGTCATCCTGTGCCTGCGCGCGGACTCGCTGCGCCGCACCCCGTTCGGCCAATCCGGCCTGATCCGGATGGGCGACATCGACAGCCTCGACGCCGCCACCACCTGGCTGCGCCAGACCCCCGCCCGCATCGAACACCTCAGCGGCCGCCCCCTCGGCGCCGCCGGCGTCACCGTCGGCGCGGCCGCAGGCACCTGGATCGCCGTCAACCTGCCGATCGCCGCCCTCTACCCCGCCGGGTGGCGGGAGTTCTTCCGCCTCAACACCACCCGCCACGCCGACCCCGACTCGATCTACAACGTCATCACCTCGTTCACCGGTTGGCCCGGCTTCGACGGCTACCTGAACCACGGCGAACCCCCCGCCATCCTCAACGCCGTCTCCCTGCTGCTGTTCGTCCTGGCCTGCCTCGGCATCGCCTACCTCGCGCTCACCGCGCCCCGCCGCCCCCGCCTGGCCCAACTCGGCTTCCTGCTGATCGCGGCCTTCCTGCTCACCAACAAGGTGTGGAGCCCCCAGTACTCCCTGTGGCTGGTGCCGCTCGCCGTCCTCGCCCTCCCGCACCGCCGAATCCTGTTGGCCTGGATGACGATCGACGCCCTGGTCTGGGTCCCCCGCATGTTCTACTACCTCGGCCTCGACCGAAAAGGTCTCCCCGAACAGTGGTTCACCGCCACCGTCGTCCTCCGCGACCTCGCCGTCCTCGCCCTCTGCGCCCTCATCCTGCGCCAGATCCACCACCCCGAAGAAGACCTCGTCCGCCACGACCACCACGACGACCCCGTAGGCGGAATCCTCAACCGCGCCCCCGACCCCGACTCCCCCCTCCCCACCTTCCTCCGCCCCCACAAACCCCCCACCAAGGTCACTTGACGCCGGACCGATCGGTATCAGCGGGAACTCGGACAGGCGCGGACGGAGCCCACAGACGCCTGTCCATCAGGGGCGTTGTCTCGATGGGGGCCAAACCGTCATCCAGGCCGCGCAACCGTCCGTAGATATCGCGCATCTGTGACCTGCCAGGCACCAGTCCTTTCCGCGCCGCCGCCTCGAGGATCGTCACGGTATCGACCAGTCGGATTCGGCCCACCGACGTTCCGGTGGCGCGGCGGTGATCGAGGTGACTCGCTTCGACGGCCGCCATCCGGGCACCGGCCCGATCATCGATGATCACTGTGACGTCCTGTCCCTGTTCGGCCTTGACGAGCGCATGGGCGACAACCATCAACTCCCCCCAAGTCCTTCGCCTGCTTCCGCCGCTCGCGCATCGTGATCCCCGCCAAGCGCCGCACAACCGAGTGCAACTCCGGCCAGTCGTCGGAAAGGACGGCCATATAGGTCGGAGTCAACTTCGACCATTCTTTCTCGACCGCCGCGAATCTCGGATCGGATTTCGACTTCCTGAGCACTTCGGCCTCGACCGTCTCCGGGGTGCTGAGTTTGCCCAGCACCCCGATCAACAGTCGGGTCTGATGTGTGGCAAGGAAGTTGAGAGCAGGACCCGCGTCGATGACCGGTCGTTCGCTCACTCGATACCGCGATTCATGGCGGCATCGAACTCCTCCATATCAATCGAGACCTCGGGCAGATCGGAGGCGCTGCTCCACCTCGGCGCCGATGTCTGCTCGACCGGCCGTAGACCGGCCTGCCGCAACTCGTTCTCGACCTCGGTCGCGTTCAACCCTCGCAAGGTCGCGACGGTCTGAATGGACACCGCGTTCCGCATCCAGCCCGAAATGGCTCTGGCCAACAGTCGCTGCGGCGCGCGGCGACTGTTCGAGGCGTTCGACAACGACTGATACCTGTCCAGCCAGCCGAACTCCGCTGCCAACGTGGGCGTCGACACCGACTTCCACTGTTCCTTCGTCTCTTCGCAGATCACCGCGCACTGCTCCATCGCGATGGCCGCGATCGCCGGTGAGACCAGAAATCTCTGGACGACAGCCGACAACATCGCACGGCCCTGACCCACATGCTCTCCGTCGAGCATCTGACGGATTCCTTCCTGAGGAATCAACAAGTGTCGCGCGAAGGCATTCGCGCGACGCTCGAGCGGATTCGTGGAATCGACCTGCGGTGCGCCCGACCAATCCCCGAAGACGACATGGGCCAATTCATGCGCGAGAGTGCTGCGCTGACGCATCGGATGCGGGGTACGTGCGACAGCGATGTAGACCTGTCCGTCAACGCCGCGACGCATGGTGATTCCGTGTTGGTCCTGCTCGGTGTCCAGCACGGCGACATCCGCGCCGACCGTCTGCTCGATCAGGGTGACCAGATCGCCGAGCGGCGCGGAACCCAGGTTGTGCGATTCCCGGAACCGTACCGCCTCCCGTCGCGCTTCGGCTTCGACGCTCATACGACCGCCGCTATCGACTGATCATCCAGATAGGCATCGAGTTCGATGAAATGCAGCACCTGCGCGTACATCGAATCCATCGGTACGCCGTTCGCCGATCGCGCCGCGCACCGCACCTCGCCGACCACCTCCGAGGCGCCGGTCAGCTCGGTCAGGACATACCCCGTTGCCGCGGCGATCGCGATCAACTCGTTCATTTTCGCCACCCGCTCGTTCCGAATGGTCCGCGACAGGGTCGCCTGAGAGATCCCGGTCACCGTCGCGAGTTCACGTTGACTCAGTCCCGCGGCCACGCCGGCGCGCTCTATCCGCTCACCCACGGTGGTCATGAGCCGACCTCCTCGTCTGAATCACTCCGATAGATGTGATTCAGTGTAGCGGCGCGGAACACAGACGAGCAATGACCTGCGCGTGCCCGCTGGTCAGATGGCGGCGATGGTGGTGGGGGCCCGTTCGGCGCGGGCGAGGGTGCGCAGGACGGCGGTTTGGCCGTGGCGGGTCACGGCGAGGCGGGTCAGGAGGTCGAGGACGGGTTCGTAGACGTGCGGCGGGAGGGGCGGGGTGGGGAGGTCGGCGCTGAGGGCGAGGTCGTCGGAGTGGACGACGAGTTCGAGCAGGCGGGTCAGGAGGAAGTCGTCCAGGAGCATCGCGCGGCCGAGGAAGGAGATGGCGGATCGGCCGGCGTCTCACTGCTCAACGCCCGCGCCACGTGGAACACCTGCGACCCGACATGCCCCGCGAGCCCGCGCACACTGAATTCCTTCAGCACACTGGGCCGCTCCCACGCCGCCCCGACCGCCGGATCCCGCAACAACGCCAACACCGACGCCGTCGCCTCGAGATACGCACCCCTGATACCGGTCATCTCCACCCCTCCCGCTGACGCCCGAATTACACCACAGCAGAACACCTTTCGTGCCGTCATGTGGCCGGCGTCATGTACGGACCGGCGATTTCCCCAGTCAAACCTTGACGATGTAGAGTCTTCAAAGCTTGACATACCGCAAGATTTATACAATCCTGGAGGGGAAGAGAACAACTTGAACAGCGATATCAGGGATCTTGCGACCTGGGCTCGTTCACAGGGATGGAAGGTGGAGGACACTGCCGCCGGTTACACCCGGTTCTTCGACCCGGACGGTGAATACATCGCCCGGTACCCGGCCACGCCGAGCAATCCTCGTCGCCGGTTGGCCGACCTGACGGTGAAGTTGAAGGCCGCCGGGTTACCTGTACCTCCGCCGAGCAAGAAAGAGCAGCGCGCGGAACGCCGCAGAGCATCGATGGAAGGAGCGTGGGATCGATGATGTGGGTGGTGACCTTGCGCTATGCGTCCGATGGGATCGATCGGGAGGTGCTCGATTCCTGGGAGGACGAGCTCGAAGACCTCGATGCGACAGCGGGACGCCTCCCCGGTACGGCAACCACGCTGACGGTTTACATCGATGCGGTGGAACTCGTCGGCGCGTTGGCAGAGGCCGGACGGCTCGTGCGGCCGATCACCGGGCTCGACCCCGCGGGCGCGGAGGTGGTCGATGAGCGGACCTATCTCGACCGGGCCGACGAACCCACCCTTCCGCGGTTGGTTTCGGCGGTGGAGGTCGGCGACATGTTGGCGATTTCCCGGCAGCGCGTGCACCAACTCCAGAGCACAGTGGGATTTCCGGAACCGTTGTACCGCCTGCGAACCGGGCCGGTGTGGGATGCGAGGGCCATCGAAGCATTCGCGACGCGCTGGGATCGCCGCCCCGGACGCAGGGGCGGTGACGCGCGGATCAGCGGGCCGGAGCGTGTCGCGGACGCGCGATCGGCGGCTGATCTCGCGGCCGAGTTGGCGGTGCAGCCGCCGCGACGCACGATGTCGCGTGGTGGAGCGCCGCGCAAGCGAGCCGAGTCGTAGCCGGGCCGAGCGTCCGACATCGGGCCGAATCGCGACGCGGCCCGGTGATTCCACAGCGAACGGATGCGGAAGTGTGCCTTCGGTCCGCGTTCAGGATTGGTGGGGGGTGCGGAGGAGGCGGGCTCGGTGGTGGGGGTCGGTGGGGAGGAGGTCGAGGGCGAGTTGCCAGGCGCTGGAGGTCCAGGGGTCGAACAGGGGGGTGTCTTCGACGGTGGGGAGGTGGCGGCAGGATTGGGAGAGCAGGGAGACGGTGCTGTCGGCGGATTCGGATTCGTCGCTGCCGACGATGACGATGGACAGGCCGATCAGGTCGCCGCGGGTGATGAGGGAGGCGATGCGGACGGCGTCGGAGGCTTGGTAACCGTGCGGGAAATCGGCGGCGACCAGCACGCGGTGCACGGTGGGCGGGACGAAATGTCCGCTGGTGTAGGCCATCTCGGCGAGTTCGGCGGCGTCGGCGAGGGCTTGCAGGCGCGGTGAGATGTCGGCGTGGTCGGTGACGACGGGGCCGTTGAGGAGGCCGGCGAGCGGGGTGACGAGGTCGCGGAACGCGCCGGTCAGGTCGATGACGTCCATGCTGGTGCGGCGGGCGGGGTCGGCGACGAGCAGACGGGCCAGCAGCGCGCCGACGACGGGGACCACGGCGGCGGTGATCTCGGTGTCGATCCACAGCGGGCGGGTCAGCGGTACGGGGACGCAGTATGGGATGCGCAGCGGTCCGCGTTCGGCGGCGTACAGCTCACCCAGGCGGATGCCGTCGCTGGCGCGGGGCGGTCCGTCCCAGGCGGGCGAGTTCCAGGAGGCGAGCGCGGCGGGCAGTCGCCGGTCGGCTTCGGCGAGTTCGCGGATGAGTTGGTCGGCGTCGCGCCGGTGGCTCGTCTCGGCGGTCGCGACGAGTTCGTCGGCGCGGTGCTGCGCGTCGCGGCGGGCCTGGTCGGCGGCGGGGGTGTTGCGGGTCGCGGGGTCGGCGACGGCGGCGGACAGTTCGCTGTCGAGTCGTTGGGCCGCGTAGTCGCGGGCGGCGATCAGCGCGGCGGCCGAGCGGGCGGCGTCCTCGAAGATCATCCACAGCCGTTCGAGCCCGTGCGCGACCTCGACCGGTGCGGGCGGGGCGTGCGGCGCGGGTTGCGGGCCGCGGATGGTGTCGCGGCCGTGGTCGGGGGCGGGTTGCGCGGCGGCGGGCGCGGGGCCGTCCACTTCCACGCCGTGCGCGGGCAGCAGGACGGCGAGTCCGCCCGCGTACCCCTGGCCGACCGCGCGGACCTTCCAGTCCGGTCCGCGCCGGTACACCTCGAGGCAGATCAGCGCCGTCTCGCCCGCGGTGGGGGTGATCGCGAATTCGGCGGTGACCGCGCCGTTCTCGGTGAGCGCGACCGTCACCGAACCGAGTCCGGCGGCGGGGTCGGGCGCGGCCGGGTCGGCGCTGACGACGAGCAGGACGGCTTTCGCGTCGGCGCGGATCTCGGCGGGCGTGATGCCGACCGCGCCGTCCGACAGCACCACGCCGTCGGTGGCGGGCTGGTTGTAGAAGACGAAATCCGCCTGGTCCGCGACCCGCAGGTTCTCGCCGACGACCAGCGCCGAGACGTCCAGCGCGGCGTCGGCGCGCGCCGTGAATTCTAGGGTTCCGCCGGTCAGTGGCGTGTTCTGACCGGCCTTCAACTGCATCACGTCCTCAACCTCGTCGTGCGACCTCACGCGTTCACAGGAAGCGGCCGAGTTGCGGAATGGCCTCGCCGGGATGCTTGGCCTGGAACCCTTCGCCGATGGCCTGCAATTTCCAGTCGCCGCCGACCCGGAACACCTTCGACATCACCATCGCCGTGAACTTCATGCCGCCGGCGAGGGTGTAGCGGGCGAGTTCGGCGTTGTTGGCGCCGTCGACCAGGCGGCAGAACGCGTTCTGCACCTGCTCGAAGGTGTGGCCCTTGTAGGAGGTGACGATGAACATCAGCGTGGTGATGTGCGCGGGAATCCTGGTGAGGTCGACCAGGATCACCTCGTCGTCGCCTTCGCCCTCGCCGGTGAGGTTGTCGCCTTGGTGGCGGATCGACCCGTCCTTGGAGGAGAGCTGACCGTAGTAGGCGTAGTCGGCGGGGTTCTGGTCGGCGAACATGATGACCGACGCGTCGAGGTCGATGTCGACGGTGCGGTTGCCGAACATGCCGCGGGTCTGCACCGGATCCCAGCCGAGCCCCATCTTGACGAAGGTCAGCGCGGCCCCGCCCTCCTTGCGCAGGGTGACCCGCTGCCCCTTCTGGAGGCTGACCGGTCGGTCCTTGCTCAGGCTGACCTCGCCGGTGGGTTGCGGCGGCGCGGGCGGCGGGTAGTTCTGGCCGGTGGGCGGGTAGTTGCCGGTGGGCGGGCCGTAGCCGGGGCCGGGCGGCGGCGGATAGCTCTGCCCGGTGGCCGCGTACTGCGGGGCCTGCTGGGTGGGCGGCGGCGCGACGGGCGGTTGGTAGACGGGCGGCGGCGGGGCCTGCTGCGGTTGCGCGGCGGGCGCGGGCGAGTCCTCGACGGTGACACCGTGATCGGTGACCAGCGCGGCGAAACCGCCCGCGTAGCCTTGGCCGACCGCGCGCACCTTCCAGGAGCCCTGGCGGCGGTACAGCTCGAGCGCGATGACGATCGACTCCGTCTGCAAGCCCTCGATCTGGTAGGCGTACAGCTGGTTTCCGGCCCCGTCGGCGACGATCGCGGTGGGCGCGGGGAACTGGCCGAAGTTGCTGGAGGCGTCGTCGAGGGTGATGACGGCGCGGATCTGATCGATGTCCTGCGGGACGGCGCTCAGCGACACCGCGAGCGAGGCCGCCTGGCCCGCGGGCGCGGGTTGCAGCCGCACGCCGGGGCCGCTGGGCTGGTTGAAGAACACGAAGTCCGCGTCGGACCTGACCTTGCCTCGTTCGGTCACCAGCAGGGCGGACAGGTCCGCCGGCGCCGTCAGCTGGACGGAGATCACCACGTCATCGGAGGCCAGCGGACCGTTCTGGCCCTTGGCAAGTGTTGCGGACAAGGTCGACCCTTCGCTTGTCGGTGCGTTCGGTTGCCACTCTACGAGAAACGGGCGGGCCACGATTGCGGTAAAGGCCGGGTCGATACGGACACTCCGGTGAACAGGGAACACCGGCGATCGATCGGTTACTGTGACCGCACACGGGAGAGCGCGTGGATACACCGCGGTGGCGGCACGCGATCTACGGGGTGCGGGAAAACCCGCGGAACTGGAATGGAACGTGGCGAGGACTCCCACATTCCCGGACTACTAAGCAGGCAAACTCCCCCATGGCGCAACTGTTCGAACAGTCGAAGAAGGTGATCGAGGCCCATCTGTCCGGAACCAGTATCCGGGCGATCGCGGGCTCGATGATCGCCTATGAAGGAAACGTCCAGTTCAAGTCGGCCGGGTTCGGCGGCGGCGACGGCATTCTGGCCGGGATGAAGCGGCGGGCGACGGGCGAGAAGCTGTCGCTGATGGAGTGCGGCGGCAACGGCCGGGTGTTCTTCGCCGTCAACGGCCAGGACGTCACCGTCGTGAACCTGAACAACGAGACCTTGCAGGTGGAGTCCCAGCAGTTGCTGGCCTTCGCCGGAAACCTGCGCACCGACGTGCGTTTCGCGGGCGTGCGCGGCGCGTCGACGGGCGCGGGCCTGTTCACCACCACGGTGTCGGGCCAGGGTCAGGTGGCCTTGTTGTCGGCGGGCGGCCCGCTCATCCACCTCGAGGTCTCACCGCAGTATCCGCTGGTGGTGGACCCGGACGCGTTCGTCGCGGCGCAGGGCAATCTCCAGCAGTCCTTCGTCACCGACGTCTCGTGGCGCACGATGGTCGGCCAGGACGCGGGCGAGGCGTTCTCGCTGCGCTGGGACGGTCAGGGCGTGGTGTTGATCCAGCCGGCGGAACGGTAAGGGCGGGGCGATGTTCGAGAAAGTCAACGGCAAGGTCGTCAAGGTCAATGTCGGGATGGCGGGCGGCGTGGTCGCGCGCACCGGCGCGATGCTGTTCTACACCGGGCAGGTCTCCTTCGCCCCGCACCAGATCCCGGGCGGGCAGAGCATGCCCGGGGTGGGCGGCGGTCTGATGGGGATGGCGGGCCGCATGATGGCGGGCGAGCACGAGCGGACCATGCTGGCCCAGGGCAACGGCGAGGTGCACTACGGGCTGGCCGGTCTGGAGGTGCACGTGGTGCAGATGCAGCCGGGCGCGACCTTGCGGGTCGAGGCGTCGCGGTTGCTGGCCAACAGCGCGGGCTTGCAGAGCTCGATCGTCTCGGTGATGAGTTCGGGCGGCGGTGGCGGTGGCGGCGGCGGCATCATGGGCGCGCTGCGCGGCGCGGCGGCGGGCGCGCTGACCGGTCAGGGCATGTTCACCACCCAGCTCAGCGGTCAGGGTTCGGCGGTGCTGCTGGCCCACGGCGGATTCCTGGAGTTGCAGGTCGGCGGGCCGAACCCGATCGTGGTCGACCCGCAGGCGTTCGTCGCCGCCTACGGCAACGTGCAGACCGAATTGAAGTCGGCGCTCAGCTGGCGTGACGCGGTGGGCCGCGGCGCGGGCGAGGCGATGCAGTTGCACTGCGTCGGTCAGGGTGTCGTGTACGTGCAGGCCTCCGAGGAGAAGTTGTAGACCATGGCCCAGGTATTCAGTCCCATGAATCTCGGTGAGAGCGACAACATCCCGGGAAACGACTACGCCTACTGCATCGATCTGACCAAACCGTGGTTCATGCGCAAGGGCGCGATGATCGCCTACTACGGGCAGATGAACTTCCAGACGCTGACCCACGGCCTGCACGGCGGGTTGATGCACATGGTGTCCCAGCAGTTCTCGGCGCCGCTGTTCACCGGTGACTACGTGGTGGTCGAGGGCCACGGCAAACTGCTGATCGGCGACCGTGGCTACAACATCAACTCCTACGACCTGGAGGAGGGCAATCTGACGATCCGCGCGGCGAATCTGCTGGCCTTCGATCCCGGTCTGTCGCTGAACCAGTCGATCGTGCCCGGGTTCCTGACCCTGATCGGCACCGGTAAGTTCCTGGCCTCCTCCAACGGCCCGGTGATGTTCGCCGAACCGCCGCTGCGGGTCGATCCGGAGTCGCTGGTCGGGTGGGCGGACTGTCCGTCGCCGAGTCATCACTACGACCACCAGTGGGTGTCGAGTTTCCTGGCGGCGGGCGCGGCGCGCTTCGGCGTGAACTCCGGTGAGGAGCGGCAGTTCGATTTCACCGGCGCGGGCACGGTGCTGATCCAGTCCAGCGAGAAGGTGATGAGCGATTCGGTGCTGGTGCGCACCATCGAGGGCCAATTGCAGAGCGGGATGACGGTGGGCGGACTCCAGCGCATCCAGTCGGTGATCGCCCAGCAGTTGGCGGGTCAACAGCAGTACTGAGCGCGGCCGGGTCGGCCCCGGCGGTTAGGGTGCTCGGGTGACGCGCACCCTCGCCTCCGGGGCCGCCTGGTTCGTCGGCCTGGCCACCGCTTTGACCTGCGCTGTCGGTGTGGCGGCGGCCGCGCCCATCCCGTCGGTGCCCGCGGGGCCGGGCGTCCCCGAATTCCTGGGGGCACCCGCGACGCCGGCGCCGGTCAGCGGTGTCACGCCCGCGCCGCAGCATCCGTTCCTCGCGAACACCGGCGATTCGGGCATCCACAACGACGGGTGGATGAGCGACACCTATACCCGGCCCGGGCCGCTGGGCGTCGGCACGCGGGTGGATTCGCTGCTGCTGGCCAGCGAGTGCGGGTCGATCGCCTTCGACCGCGCGGGCCGTATCGTCGCCACCTGCATCGGCGCGTCGACCGGGCTGTATCTGATCGACCCGACCACGTTGACGGTGCTGGGCAGTCATCCGCTGCCCGGCCGGAACGCGTTGGATCTGCTGAAGCCGGGCGCGTTCTCGAATTTCGGCGGGGGCGGCTACTTCTATCTCGACAACCGCGATCGCGCGGTGATCGGCACGAACACCGGGCATCTGCTGGTCTTCGCGCAGACCCCGGCGGCCGACGGATTCGTGGTGGAGCGCGACTACGACCTGACCTCCGTGCTGCGGCCCGGCGAGACGTTGAATTCCGCGCTGCCGGACTCCGACGGGCTGATCTGGTTCGTCGCCAAGACCAACGGCGTCGTCGGCACGCTCGATCCGGACTCCGGCGCGATCCACGTGCTGCGCCTCGGCGAGGGCGAGAACGGTCAGATCGAGAACTCGTTCGCGGTCGGCGCGAACGGCGACGTTTACGTCGCCACCAACCGTGAACTGCTGCGTTTCGACGCGGGCGCGGACGGTGCGCCGGAGATCACCTGGCGGGTCGTCTACGCCAACAGCGGTCAGCGCAAACCGGGTCAGGTGGACGACGGCACCGGCACCACGCCGACGGTGCTGCCGGACGGCTATGTCGCGATCACCGACAACGCCGACCCGATGAACGTGGTCGTCTACCGGACCGCGCCGGACGCGACCGACCGTGAGGTGTGCGCGGTGCCGGTGTTCGCGCCGGGTGCGAGCGCGACGGAGAATTCGCTGATCGGCGCGGGTCGGTCGCTGATCGTGGAGAACAATTTCGGCTACACCGGCCCGCAGTCGACCATGTTCGGGCGCACCACCACTCCCGGTTTCGCCCGCGTCGACATCGATGCCGACGGACAGGGGTGCACGCTGGCCTGGACCAACGACACGGTGGCCGCGCCGAGCGTGGTGCCGAAGCTCTCGCTGGCGACCGGCCTGATCTACACCTACACCAAGGGCGAGCAGCCCACCGATCCCTGGTACTGGACGGCGTTGGACTTCCGCACGGGTGCGGTCGTGTTCCAGCGGTTGGCCGGTGTCGGCTTCGGTTTCAACAACAACTACGCGGGTCTCGCGCTGGGTCCCGACGGCGCCGCCTACCTCGGCACGCTCGGTGGCCTGATCTCCCTGCGCGATGCCCGCTGACCTGCCCCATTGATGCGAAAAGTGAATGAGTAACACGTGCGACACCTTGCCCGATCAGCCCCGTGGACGACCGGATCGACAACAGAGGGGCAGCCGATGGCGCAGCACCGCACCAGGAGACGAATCGCGCTCGCGGCGGCGCTGAGCGTGATATCGCTCGGGATCGGGCTCGCCCCCGCCTCCGCCGAACCGCCCACCGCCCCCGGTGTCGTCCAGCCCTCGGTGCAGGCCCCCGACGGGTCCTACATCAAGAAGATCGACGTCAAGGACGCGCGCAACGTGCGCCTGCACGTCCACTCGGCGGCGATGAACACCACCGTCCTGGTCGATGTGCTGCGGCCCTCGGACGTCTCGGAGCCGAAGCCCTCGCTGTACCTGTTCAACGGCGCGGGCGGCGGCATGGACGCGGCCTCCTGGCGGCGCAACACCGACGCGCTGGAATTTCTCGGCACCAAGGACATCAACGTCATCCAGGTGCTGGGCGGCGCGTGGAGTTTCTACACCGACTGGATCAACCCGGACCCGGTGCTCGGCGTGAACAAGTGGCAGACCTTCACCACCGAGGAACTGCCCCCGCTGGTCGACGCGGCGCTGGGGACCAACGGCGTCAACGCCATCGCGGCCCTGTCGATGACGGGCACCTCCGTGCTGAACTACGCCATCGCCAAGCCGGGCCTGTTCCGCAGCGTCGCCGCCTACAGCGGGATCGCGCAGGTCAGCGACCCGGTGGGCCAGGAGATGGTGAAGCTGACGGTGGAGACGTGGGGCGGCGGCGACACCCGCAACATGTGGGGCCCCGCCGACAGCCCGATGTGGGCCGCCAACGACCCGATGGTCAACGCCGACAAACTGCGCGGCACCCACCTGTTCTTCTCCACCGGCAACGGCGTGCCCGGCGAATTCGATCAGGCGGGCGGCAAGTTCCGAATGGAGTCTCCGGCGGAGACCCCGCAGACGGTGGCCCTCGGCGCGATCATCGAGGCCGGTGTGAACTGGTCCAACCACAACATGAACGACCGCCTCAACCAGCTCGGCATCCCGGCCAAATTCGTCTACCGGAACACCGGAACCCACTCGTGGGGGTACTGGCAGGACGACCTGAAGTCGTCGTGGCCGGTGCTGGCCGAGGGATTGTTCAGCGCTCCCTGAGCCGCGACGACCTGATCGCCGACGACCGCCGCGGCTCAGGCCGCGTCGAGGAACCAGTCGATGATCTCCTCCCCGGCGAGAATGCCGGTGGCCCGGGTGATCGTCAGGTTCGGATGCGTCCAGTTGAGCAGTTCGAGTTCACCGTGCCGGGGGCGGATCGCCGAATCGGCGGCGCGCAGCATCTCCGCGTCCAGCGCGCCGTCTCCGGCGGCCAGGGTGCGCGCGTCCTCGGCGAGTTCGCCGGAGTCGAGCAGTCTGCGCCGCACCTCGGCGACGGCGATGCTCTTGCACACCGCGTCCGGCATCGTGTAGATCTTGCGTCCCTGCTGCGAGGCCGACCAACCGCGCGCCCGGCACCACTGGTCCCATTCGGCGAGGAACCCGTCGGGCACCGCTTTAGGCTTGACCACCAGATAGCAGAACAGGTGGTCGGCGATCCGGAACTTCGACACCCACGAATCGTCCACGCGGGCCCGCAGTTCCGCGCTGACCTCGGACAACGTCGCGCCGCCCGAGCGGACCTTCGCGTCGACGTCGATGCGCCAGCGCATATCCGGGACGCCGTCGACCAGGATGTTGCCGCCGTTGCTGGTGATCGCGTAACGCCACGGCGCGCCGGGCAACTGGATCCTGGTGAACTGCTTGATGGTCCGCGTGGTCGTGGGAATCACCGCGGCGGGTTCGGTGAGCGACTGCATGCGCAGCGCGGCGGCGGTGGTCATGAACGACAGCGGCGCGCCCTCGAGATGTTCCACGCACACCGTGGGCACCTCGTCGGTGGTGCTGAAAGCGTTGCGCGAGTAGATCATCGTCCGATCCAGGTCGGTGGCGATCAACGCGTATCTGAGTCGGTGACGGCGACCGTGCGGCCATCCGTGGTCGCGTAGGTCACCGTCGTCGTGGGATTGCTGAACCAGCACCATCGGGGCTACCGCACTTCCTTGATCAGACCCATGCACGAATACGCCAGATCGGGCACCACATCCACCGGCACGCCCCTGGCCTCGGCCAGTAGTCGCAGGTGCGCGTGTTCGGGGGCGTCGGCCTCGCGCACCAGCACGCGCCACGGCACGCGGCGCAACAGCACCCGGGTCGTCTCGCCCACACCGGGTTTGACGAAGTTGACGCTCGCGATGCCGTATTCCTCGCGCACCTTCTCCACCGACGCCCATCCCGACCAGGTCGGGGTGCGGTCGCCGCCGGTGACGGCGGCCAGTTCGGCGGGCACCGCGTCGCGCACGCTGTCGAATTCCGCGGCGACGGTGTCGAGCATCCGCACCGACACGTCGGCCTCGGCCAGTTCGCGGTAGAACTTCGCGCCATGGAAATCGCCGGGACCGATCACCGTGTCGTTGAGGACGGTGCGCGAGATGAGCCCGGAGACCGTGGAATTCAGGCATGCGGAGGCGATGAGGAAATCGTCACGTGTTCCGTAGGTGCGCACGCACTGCCCAGGGTCGGCGAGGACGGCGAGTTCGTCGTCGAAGCGCGCGCCGCCTGCCGCGTGGTAGGCGTCGAGCGCCTCGGTCAGTTCGCGGGTGATCGCGCCCTTGCCCGTCCACCCGTCCACGAACACCACCGAGGCCGGATCGTGGTGGCGGGCCAGATAGTCCAGCGCGACGGCGTCGACGCCGCGGTCGCGCACGATCGACACCGCGTAGTGCGGGACGTCGAGGCTCTGCTCGCCGCCGCGCGCCGCCAGCCACCGTTTCATCAGGATGCCGACCGGCGTGCCCGCCCTGGCCAGCGACACCAGCACGATATCCGTGCCGCGTTCGGCGACCACGAGTTCGGCGACCGTACCCACGGCCAGCGCCAACCGTCGCGCGCTGTCGGCGAGGACCTGCTCGAACAGGTCGCGGTAGGCGGCATCGGGCTGGTATTCGATCGGCAGCGATTCCGCGTAGTGGGCCTCGCCCGCCTGGATGCGCTGTTCGCGTTCGGCGATGTCGGCTTCCAGGTCCAGCTCGGACAGATCCTTCAACAACCACGAGACCTCGTGCGCCGCATACGATCCGAACTCCGGCCCGTGCAGCGGGGTGGGTAGGGCGAGCGCCGATCCCGGCGAAGTGTTCGACAGCTGACTCAACGGGGCTCCACCGGATTCTCTGGTGCGGACATCCCGGCATCACCGACGGGAACGAGACGCACGCCGTCGCGGTCGGCGTGCAGGACACGCGGATCGGCGCAGGGGACGACGGCGAGCACCACGTCCTCGCCCGCGGCGGTGAGCACATCGATGAGCCCACCTTCGGCGCGGAGTTCGGCGGTGTCGGCGGGCGCGTCGAGCACCACGACCAGCACCGGGTTCTCGACGTGGGTCGTGTCCGCGCCGAATTCGGGGCCGTCGGACCAGCGCGCGTTGTAGAGGTAGCGCCGCGCCGCCGGGTCGAATTCGGGTGCGGCGAAACCGAATCCGCGCCGCAGCGGGTAGCCCGGTTCGTCCAGGACGTAGGCGGGTGAGCGGGTGGTGGTCTGGAATCGCGTCGGAATCCCCGACTCGCGCAGTTCGTCGGCCAGCCGCAGCGGCAGGTACATCAGCTCTTCGTGGCCGATGACGATCGCGGGCCGCCCCGGCGCGACCGCGCCCAGATGGTCGCGCAGATCGGCCGCGGCGAGGACCACCGCGGCGTCGAACGCGCCGGCGTCGACGTCACGGAACCCGTGCCTGCCGCCTTCGGGAACCGCGGCGGGCCAGGACAATTCGACCCGCGTCACCGTGCCGCGGCGTTCCGCCACCGGATTGAGGGTGTGGTCCGGCAACGCCATGACCCGCTCGCGGATGCCCTCGGGCAGGTGGGTGCGCCCAGACACCAGGCAGACCGTGTCGATGCGCACGCCGAGTTCGGTCTCCACCGCGCGGAAGCTCTCGTGATCGGCCTCCGACCGCATGTCGACCAGCGAGGCCAGCACGTAGTGCGCGCGCGGGGCGAAGGCGTGCAAGGCGCGCAACGCGTCCAACGCGGTACGGCCGGTGGAGATCTCGTCGTCGACCATGACCAGCGGCAGGTCGCCCTGGAACACGCTCGCCGGGGCGGGCTGCAACAGGTGCGTCGTCGCGTGCGAATGCCCTTCCTCGAAACTCGTCAGGGTCTCGGCCTCGGGCACGTCACGGCGGGTGGAGTGCAGATAGCAGCGCGCGTCCAACCGCGCCGCCACGATGTGCCCGAGACCGGTGGCCGTCTCGGCGAAACCGAGGACCAGCGCGTCCGCACCGCCGAGAACCTCGCGCACCAGGTCGCCGAGACGGTCGCCCGCTTCCAGGACCGCGCGCGGATCGGTGGGCAGATGTTTGCCCAGCACCGTCGACACCAGCAGGTGCGCCCGCTTCGGATTGCGCCGCAAACCCACCTCGAGCAAGGTCGCGATCGTCAGGTCGGCGGGCAGCACCGCCGCCCCCGCACCGCCGTGACCGCGCACGTGCCGAAGGGCGATCCCCAGTTCCCTGGTCGCCCACGGCTCGGATCGAGCACTCACACCTGCACCGCCGCGGTCAGCAGATCCACGAAGGACACTCCTTTGTTGGCCACGCCGAACACCCGGGCCCGCAGCAACGTCTGCCGGGCCCAACTGCGATGCGGGCGCATCTCGTTCATCTTGTTGCGGTACTCCGAGGCCGCGACCCCGCCCACGTCGACCTGGAGGATGTCCAGCGCGTCGGAGTACTCCTCGTGGGTGACCACCGACAGCGCGTGCACCGCCGCCACATGCGAGGGATGGATCACCGTCTTGCCCTGGATGCCGTTGGCCCGGTCCAGGGTGATCTCGCGCAGTAAACCGTCCAGATCGCGCGAGACCAGGTACCGGCGGAACGGCACCGCGTCGGACTCCTCGAACGGCGCGGTGCGCAGCAACGGACGGAACATGCGCTCGTGATCGGCGAAGTACTCCCACACCGGGCCCGTGATCACATAGCCGGTGCCGTCGGTGCGGCCCAGGTAGTTCACGATGTCGGCGATCACGTCGGCGACCACGCGCACGTCGTAGATCGTCAGGTCGCGGTCGCGGCGGATGCCGAAGGTCGAGCACATGTCGGTGGCGCCGACACGCACCGCCAGCACCCGTTCGCGGTGCTCGGCCAGCATCGCGGCGATCCGACCCAACTCGTGGTCGCGGGTCTGCCGGTGCACCAGCGCCGCCGACTCCAACACCGGCATCCCGTACAGCGGCCGGTCCAGCGCGCGGCCCGCCGCCTCGAGCGCGTCGAGATACTTCTGCCCCGTGGCGCTGTCGAACTTGGGGAACACGAACCCCACCAGCGCTGCGGCGCCCGCGCCGAGACGCTCCACGATCTCGCCCACGGTGTCCGCGTCGCGCACCCGGATGAACAGCAGCGGATTCGGATCGGGACTGCTCGCCAGCAGATCCAACGTCTCCACCGCGCGCTGCTTGGCCGATTCGACCTCGTGATCGGCGACCGCGTCCTCGAGATCGATCACCATCGAGCACACCCCGTGATCGGAGCGTTTGCGTATGGTCTCGGCCAGGTCCGGTCTGGTCGCGGGCGCGTACAGCGTCGCGCCCAAGGCGTACGCCAACAGTTCTCGGTCAGTGTGCGCGCCGAAAGGCTCGGGTTGCCGATGGAAAAGGTGCCGTGCGTCCGGTCCGTGCAGCTGCCGAAAATGGCGCAGCGGCAGTGCCTTCCGCAGGGAAACCTCCTGCTGGACGGCGATGCCTGCGGTCATCGAGGGCCCATCCTCATTCTCGTCGTTGTCCTACGTGTTTTCTCATGCGATCCACCACACCGGCGATGAAATCGGTGACGGCATCCAGTTCCGCCACATACGCCCGGTAATCGGGATGACGTCCCGACAGTGTTTCCGAAATTCGATCGATACGGTCGACCTGTGCGTCGAGCACAGATCCCCACTCGGCGACGAGCCCCCGGCTCACCGCCAGCATCTGCGCGTCCCGCAGCCGGAATCGTACGGCCTCCGCTTTCGCGCGCGGGTCGGCACGGACCTCACGCAGCAGGGCGAGCCTACGGGTCACGGCGTCGATCTGCTGCTCGGCCTCGGCCAGGCTGCCCCTGGCGGACGTGGTCAATTCAAGTGCGGACTCCGGATTGTTCTGGTCGGCCGCCGCGCGCGCCCGTTCCAAGGCGTCGGCGGCGGCGCTGATGGCGCGCTGACTTTCCCGCTCATTGTTGGCCAAGTCCGCCGAACTCGCAGCGTTGAACTCACGCAGCAGCGCCGAGTACGCGGGCGCGAGCCCCTCGGCGCGGTTGCGCACCGCCGACAACCTGGTGTTCACCGAGGTGAGGGCGGTTTTCGCGGCCTCCTGTCGAGAGGGGGCCTGCGCCAAGGCATCCGCCAGTTCCCGGCTGACCGCCTCCAGTCGATTGGCTGCCCTTCGCTGCTCGGCGATCCCGCTGCGGGCGGCCGCCTCCAGTGTGAGCAGAGCCTCATCGACCGCGGCCGCGTGGCGCAGCACCGACGGGTAGCCCGCGAACTCCGACTCCGCGGCCCGACCGCGCACCCGCGCGGCGCTCGCCTTCACCTGCGCGACCAGTTGCGGGACGGTCGCGCGCACCCCCAACGCCTGCTCCAACACCGCCTGATTCCCGCGATAGAACTCGTCCACCGCGCGCGCCGCGTCACCGAGCGACGCCGTGACGGCGGCGGCCCGCTCGGGCCCCTGCGGGAACGGCGTCCCGTCGCGTTCGGCGGCCTCGAGTTCCTCGGTCAGCGCCAGATACCGGCCCGCCGCGTCGTAACACCGCGAGCGCACCGGCTCCCACGCCGACCCCAGCGCACGCTCGGGGAACACCTCGTCGCAGGCGTGCACGGCGTCCTCGGCCACGCTCTGTCGCCGGTCCATGTCGAGGAACGCGTCCGCGAGCTGCGAGCGCGCCTGCTGAATCCATTCGCTGTTCCGGGAGGACCGGAACCAGCCACGCCTACGGCCTGCCACGCCCCGATGGTAGGTCCTGAACCGACCGGTCGACGGTGGAAGTCCGGGAGGCGACCGCAGACGACAGTGCTGTTCGCCGGGGGTTACCCCACTTTCTACGCAAGTTCGCCGAAACCTACTACTGTCGTAACTCGTACCCGGCGATTCGGACATGCTGGGACCACAGACGGACTATTCGAAAGGGAATCCCGCATGGGTGTCAGTTTGTCCAAGGGCGGCAATGTCTCGCTGACCAAGGCGGCGCCGAACCTTACCGCTGTCGCCGTCGGTCTGGGGTGGGACGTCCGCTCCACCACCGGCACCGACTTCGACCTCGACGCCAGCGCCATCGCGACCGGCGCGGACAAGAAGGTGCTCTCCGATCAGCACTTCGTGTTCTTCAACAACCTGAAGTCCCCCGAAGGCGCGATCGAGCACACCGGGGACAACACCACCGGCGAGGGCGAAGGCGACGACGAGGTCATCAACGTCGACCTGGCCAACACCCCGCCCACCATCGAGAGCATCTTCTTCCCGGTCTCGATCTACGACGCGGAGACCCGTCAGCAGTCCTTCGGCCAGGTCCGCAACGCCTACATCCGGGTCGTCGACCGCAGCAACGGCAGCGAACTGGCCCGCTACGACCTCACCGAGGACGCCTCCACCGAGACCGCGATGGTCTTCGGCGAGCTCTACCGCAACGGCGCCGAGTGGAAGTTCCGCGCCATCGGCCAGGGCTACGCCTCGGGCCTGTCCGGCATCGCGCGCGACTACGGCGTGAACGTCTAGCCACAACGCTTTCGGCGCGGGAGGGGGCTCGGCGACGAGCCCCCTCCTCGCGCGTGCGCCACACCCGAGCGCCCGGAATTCGGCGCATCGTTGGACATACGGCGGTTCAACGGCCACGCTGGTACCGATTTCGCCGATTCTGTTCCCAAGCAACGAAAGGTCCCTCGCGTGGTCCTGCGTATATTCGGCCTCTCCGGCGTTGTCACGGTGGTGTCGCTGGTGGTGGCGTTCCTCTACGGCGGCCCCGAGGCGCTCATCCTGTGCGCCATCCTCGGCATCCTCGAAGTCTCGTTGTCCTTCGACAACGCCGTCATCAACGCCACCGTCCTCCAGCGGATGAGCGAATTCTGGCAGAAGATCTTCCTCACCGTCGGCGTTCTGATCGCCGTGTTCGGCATGCGGTTGGTCTTCCCGCTGGCGATCGTGTGGATCACCGCCGGGCTGAACCCGGTCGAAGCCCTCGACCTGGCGCTGAACCCGCCGCCGAACGACGGCGCCTATTTCGAGAACGGCGACCCGAGCTACGAGACGCTCATCACCGACGCCCACCCGCAGATCGCGGCCTTCGGCGGCATGTTCCTGGCGCTGCTGTTCCTGAACTTCATCTTCGAAGAGCGTGAGATCACCTGGCTGGCGTGGCTGGAGAAGCCGCTGGCCAAGGCGGGCAAGCTCGACATGCTCTCGGTCGTGGTCGCGGGCGGTGCGCTGGTGCTGGTCGCCGAACTGCTCGCCGACGACGACAAGCGCGCCACCGTCCTGGTCGCGGGCCTGCTCGGCATGATCACCTACATCGCGGTCGACGGTCTGGGCTCGATGTTCCACACCGACGAACTCGAGGAGCAGTCCGGTCCGTCCGATCTGGCCAAGGCCACCGGTAAAGCCGGCTTCTTCCTGTTCCTCTACCTGGAGGTCCTCGACGCGTCGTTCTCCTTCGACGGCGTGATCGGCGCGTTCGCCATCACCTCCGACCCGATCATCATCGCCCTGGGCCTCGGCCTGATCGGTGCGATGTTCGTCCGGTCCATCACGGTGTACCTGGTCCGCCAGGGCACGCTCTCGGAGTACGTGTACCTCGAGCACGGCGCGCACTGGGCGATCGGCGCGCTGGCCACCATCCTGTTGGTCTCCATCGGCGTGCACGTCAACGAGATCATCACCGGCCTGGTCGGTGTCGCGTTCATCGGCGCGGCGTTGGTGTCCAGCATCCTGCGCAACCGCCGCAACGGCGATGCCGACGAGATCGAGAGCGAACGCTCCGCCACGCCGGTAGGCTGATCGGCGGCACGCAGCCGACCGACCTCGAGTGGCAGCGGGTCCGAACCGGAACCGCTGCCACTTTCGCGTTTCGACGACTCCCGTGTCACGGCATTTTTCCGGCACGAGGATTCACGAGGGGGATCGCGCCGATGACTCCACCCGAGAGCGTCGACCTGGCCACGGTGACGCTGTCCAAGGCCACTCCGAGCATCAACCTCACCAAACCCGGTGACGCGCAAGGTGTGATGCGAGTGAATCTGAACTGGTCCAAGGGCCGGCGCGGAATCTTCCGGCGCGGCAAGCCCGTCGACCTCGACCTGGGCTGCCTCTACGAATTGGCCGACGGGACCAAAGGCGTCGTGCAGGCCATCGGCGACAACTTCGGGAACCTCGACGCCGCACCGTATATCCGCCTCGACGGCGACGACCGCAGCGGAGCCGACGCCGCGGGCGAGACCATGCACATCGACCTGAGCCGTCCCGAAGTCTTCAAGCGGGTGCTCATCTTCGCCTTCATCTACGACGGCGTGCCCAACTGGGCCGCCGCCGACGGGGTGGTCACCCTGTATCCCACCAGCGGGCCGCGGGTCGAGGTGCGACTCGACTCCCCGGTGAACGGCGCCCGCTCGTGCGCGGTCGCGCTGTTGCAGAACCAGGGCCCGGGGATCACCGTGCACCGGGAAGTGAACTACATCAACGGAACCCAGCGCTACATCGACGAGGCGTACCGGTGGGGCATGCAGTGGCACAGCACGAGCAAATAGCTCACGCCCGTTCCGCGGCCACCAATTGCCCGGTGTCCCGCGAGCTTTCGGGTGGCGCGAGCGTGGCCGCGCGCCACCGCGCGCCCACGAACAGGAAGAACAGCACCACCAGCAGGATCGCGCGCCCCCACACCCCGAACTGCACGACGCTCTCGATCGTGTCCACCGGATCGCCCGTGCCGATCGTGTAGAAGTAGCGGAACACCCCCACACCCACCGCCGCGTCGGCCAGCAGGTAGCCCGCGATCAGCGGGAACGGCACCTTCAGCAACACCAGGAACGGCAGCAGCCACAGCGTGTACTGCGGTGAGTGCACCTTGTGGAACAGCAGGAAGCCGCACAGCATCGCGCCGCTGACGCCCACCCACGGGAACACCCCCGTCGCCAGGTACCGCTGCCGCCCCAGCCAGATCGCCAGCGCGAACGAGCCGAGCACCAGCAGCGGCGAGGCCACCGAAACGGTGTCCTGGAACGCGGATTCGCTGTCGGCGCCGTCCTCGAAGAGCAACCGCAGACCCCAGTACCAGACGGAATTGGTGGTGATGTCGGCCTGGCGCATCTGCTGGAAGGCGATCGAGGCCCGCCACCCCTCGTAGCCCGCCAGCGCGAAGGGCAGGTTCACCGCGACCACGGTGCCGATCGCGGCGGCCGCCGTCAGCAGCGCGCCGCGCACGTCCAGCGGGCGGCCCCGATCCCGCGCCGCGCCGTTGGTCAGCACGTAGATCAGCAGCGGCAGGACGAAGATCCCCGGATACAACTTCAGACAGAAGCCGAGACCGAGCAGCACCGCAGCGACCACGCCCCTGCTCCGCAGCGAATACCGCGGCAGATACCCCACCACGTAGATCGCGGCGACCGCCGTGGCGACCACCGGCAACTCCCAGTTGTGGAAGGCGTAGAGCACCAGCGGCGGACCGGCCGCCCACAGCAACGCGGCCCGACCCGCCATCCGATACAGCAGCCAGGCGATCAGCAGCGCGAACGGCGCCAGCAACAGCGCGGTGTAGGCCAGGAACTGCGCGTCGGTCTCCGCGCCGATCGCGCCCACCCACATCAGCACGCCGCTGAGCACCGGGTATTCCACCGCGCCGCCGGTCAGCGTGCCGTCGTCGGTGATGCCGCCGCCGATGTAGGGGAAGACGTGGTTGTCGATGTCACGGCCGATCCACAGCAACTGGATGTCGGAGTAACAGACCTCCGCGTCCTTGCGGACCTCGAACGCGGCGCTGCGACCGCTGTCGTCGACCGGACCGGTCGCGCAGCGCGCCTTGTTCGCGTACCCGAGTGCCAGCGTGACCGCGCACAACAGCAGGATCGCCAGGGCGAACACCCGGCGGCGGACCACGCGATCCGCGAACAGCTCGCTGGCGGGTCCGATCGGCATGGACCCACCCTAGAGGAGGGCGGATTTCCGAGGTCAGGGCCTGGTCATGTAGCCTATCCGGGTTGCTGACGCAACGACCCTCCTGCCACGGACCGTCCGTGGCCGTTATGAGTCCACAGGAGGTGATTGGTCCGTGCGTCATTATGAAGTGATGGTCATCCTCGACCCCAGTCTCGACGAGCGCACTGTTGGTCCGTCGCTGGACAACTTGCTCACCGTTGTGAAGACCGAAGGCGGCAAGATCGACAAGGTCGACATCTGGGGCCGTCGCCGGCTGGCCTACGAGATCCGCAAGCAGGCCGAGGGCATCTACGCGGTGGTCGATCTGACCGCGACCCCGGCCACGGTGAGCGAGCTCGATCGCCAGCTCGGCCTCAACGAGTCGGTGCTGCGCACCAAGGTTCTGCGCCACGACAAGTAGTTCCCACCAGCACTCGATCGCGTCGGTGCCTGACTCTAGGCTCTAGCGCGACAAGCGAGTGCACGGCGGACTGCACACCCGAGCAGGAGGAACCTCATGGCAGCAGGCGACACGGTCATCACCGTCATCGGAAATCTGACGGCCGACCCCGAGCTTCGATTCACGCCCGCGGGCGCCGCGGTGGCGAATTTCACCGTCGCGTCGACTCCCCGTGTTTTCGACCGTAATACGAACGAATGGAAAGACGGCGAAGCGCTCTTCCTGCGCTGCAACATCTGGCGTGAAGCCGCGGAGAATGTCGCTGAAAGCCTGACCCGGGGCGCTCGCGTGATCGTGAGCGGACGACTCAAGCAGCGCTCCTACGAAACCCGCGAGGGTGAGAAGCGCACGGTCGTCGAACTCGAGGTCGACGAGGTCGGCCCCTCGCTGCGCTACGCGACCGCGAAGGTCAACAAGGCCAATCGCGGTGGCGGTGGCGGCGGCGGATTCGGCGGCGGCAACAGTGGCGGTGGTGGCGGCAACAACAGCTACAACTCCGCTCCCTCCGGTGGTGGCGGTGGTCGTTCCGGCGGAGCCGACGACGACCCCTGGGGCAGTGCGCCCGCGGCGGGTTCCTTCGGGGGCGGCCGCGTAGACGACGAACCGCCGTTCTGATACGGCTCTCATCGGCCCGGCTCGGACGCGCTCGACGCGAAAGAGCCGGACCATCAGTGATTACGGAGTAACACGACATGCCTAAAGCGCCCGCGCGCGAAAAGGTGCTGAAGAAGAAGGCCTGCGCGTTCTGCAAGGAAGCCAAGGCCGGTACCGTTTCGATCGATTACAAGGACACGACGCTGCTGCGCAAGTACGTCAGCGACCGGGGCAAGATCCGCGCCCGCCGTGTCACCGGCAACTGCGTGCAGCACCAGCGCGATATCGCCGTTGCCGTCAAGAACTCTCGTGAGGTCGCCCTGCTGCCTTACGTGTCGACGGCTCGCTGAGAAGGGTGACACGCACATGAAGCTGATTCTGACCGCTGATGTCGACAACCTCGGTGCGCCCGGCGACACCGTGGAGGTCAAGGACGGTTACGGCCGCAACTTCCTGCTGCCGCGCGGTCTCGCGATCGTGGCGAGCCGTGGCGCGCAGAAGCAGGTCGAGGGCATCCGCCGGGCGCAGGACGCGCGTCGGGTCCGCGACCTCGATCACGCCAACGAGCTGAAGCAGGCCATCGAGGGCCTGGAGTCGGTCTCGCTGACCGTGAAGACGGCGGGCACCGGCAAGCTGTTCGGTTCGGTCACCCAGTCCGACGTCGCCGCGGCCATCAAGACCGCCGGTGGCCCGGTCGTCGACAAGCGCAGCATCGAACTGCCGAAGTCGCACATCAAGACCACCGGCAAGCACCGCGTCGTGGTGCACCTGCACCCGGATGTCGCGGCCAAGTTCGACCTCCAGGTCGCCGCGAACTGATTTCTTCCGCCTCGGCGGATCATTCGGTCGAAGACCACTTCCTCGCGTATGCACGGAAGTGGTCTTCGGCTGTGCGCGCACGTCCGGTTCGGTCAATTGCGGGCTGTTAGCCATTCGACGGTTGTCGATGTGCCGACACGGTTCGTTATGGTGTGGACCACACCCGTGTGATTTCCCCGGGCCTTCTACCTCCCGTTATTCGCCCTGTGGATTACCGAGAAAACCGACCGAGCGAAATGTGATCCAGGTCATAAACCGGACGCTCGCCGTTAACCCAACACGCCCGGCTGTTCAACTTCGCCGACACGCCGAGACTTCATTGATCCACACCCGGATAGATGTCGAAATCACTATCTATCAGCGGGTTCATGGTGGCCGAGCTGGGTTTTCCCCAAGTTGTCCACAGGGGGTGCACACGGTTGGGTAAACAGTCCCCAAGTTATCCACAGCTGTGTGCACAGGGGTGATTGTGGAGCGCCCACCGCGTGCCCTAGGTTCGTCCCGAAGCCGTGGGCGAGCCCGTGGACGTGCGGGAATCGGAACTCTCGGAAGCGGTTTGCTGGAACCGTTCCGAACAGGCCGAGCCCGCAGCGTCGTTCGTGTTCGCACACGCCGAAAACTGTCGGTACCCGGGAGTAGAAACTCCGGGTAGAAACTCATCTCGGGCGCCGACCCGATCGTGGGGTTAGAGAGGACGGTCGAGTCAGGTGACGACCACCGATGACCGCGGGCACACGAACTACCCGCCCGAACCTCCCGGTGAAGACTTCGGCCGCCAACCCCCACACGACATGGCCGCCGAACAGTCCGTCCTCGGCGGCATGCTGCTGAGCAAGGACGCCATCGCCGACGTCGTGGAAGTGTTGCGCCCCGGCGATTTCTACCGCCCCGCCCACCAAGCCGTCTACGACGCGATCCTCGACCTCTACGGCCGCGGCGAACCCGCCGACCCCGTCACCGTCGCCGCCGGACTCGACCGCCGCGGCGAACTCAAACGCATCGGCGGCGCCCCCTACCTCGTCACCCTCACCCAGACCGTCCCCACCGCCGCCAACGCGGGCTTCTACGCCGAGATCGTCGCCGAGAAGGCCATCCTGCGCCGCCTGGTCGAAGCGGGCACCCGCATCGTGCAATACGGCTACGCGGGCGCCGACGGACAAGACGTCGCCGAAGTCGTCGACCGCGCCCAGGCCGAGGTCTACGAAGTCACCGAACGCCGCACCACCGAAGACTTCCTCCCCCTCGAGGAACTCCTCCAACCCACCATGGACGAAATAGATTCCATCGCCTCCCGCGGCGGCATCTCCCTCGGCGTCCCCACCGGCTTCACCGAACTCGACGAACTCACCAACGGCCTGCACCCCGGCCAGATGATCATCGTCGCCGCGCGCCCCGGCGTCGGCAAGGCACTCGCCCTCGACACCCCGCTGCCCACGCCGACCGGCTGGACCACCATGGGCGAGGTCCGTGTCGGCGACGAACTCCTCGACGCGCAGGGCCGACCCACCCGCGTCGTGGCCGCCACCGACGTACTGGCCGGACGGCCTTGCTACGAGGTCGAATTCTCCGACGGCTCCGTCCTCGTCGCCGACGAACAGCACCAGTGGCTCACCGAGACCAGGGCGTCGCGGCGTTCGGCGCGACAAGCCGCGCTCGGACGCAACCGCCAACGCAACCAACGCACCTTCGCCGAAGTCCGCACCACCGCGCAGATCGCCGCCACCGTGCGCTGCGACACCGCCGACCGCCGCCTCCAGCACTCGGTCACCAACACCGCCCCCTTGCACCTCCCCGAAGCAGACCTTCTCGTCCCGCCCTACACTCTCGGCGCGTGGCTCGGCGACGGCACCTCCGCCGCCGCCCAACTCACCACCGCCGACCCCGAGATAGTCGCCCGCGTCGAAGGGGACGGCATCTTGGATGATTTCCAGGCGCGGTTGCGGACCGTCGGGGTGCTCGGTGACAAGCACATTCCGATCGGTTACCTGCGCGGGTCGGAGACGCAACGGCGCGCGTTGCTCGCGGGGCTGCTGGACACCGACGGCACCGTGACTGCGGGCGGGTCGGTGCAGTTCGCGGTGACGAGCGCCCGATTGATCGAAGACGTGCGCGAACTGATCGTCGGACTCGGATACCGCTGCCAGATCTCGACCAAACGGGTGCGAGGGCGCACCGAAGATTCCTCGACCTGCTACACCCTCACCTTCGCCACCGAGGACGAAGTGTTCGGCCTGCACCGCAAGGCGATCCTGCACAAGGAGCGCCGCGCAGGGCGCGGCGTCACCCGCTCGAATTCGCGGTTCATCGTGGCTGTCCGCCCGGTCGCGAGCGTCCCGGTGCGCTGCGTCGAAGTGGATAATTCGGCGCACCTCTACCTGGCGGGCCGCTCGATGATCCCCACCCACAATTCCACGCTCGGCATGGATTTCATGCGGAGTTGTTCGGTGAAGCATGGGTTGGCCAGTGTCATCTTCTCGCTGGAGATGAGTCGGACCGAGATCGTGATGCGTCTGCTGTCGGCAGAGGCGAAGATCAAACTCGGGGATATGCGGTCCGGGCGGATGAGCGACGACGACTGGACGAAATTGGCGCGGCGGATGAGTGAGATCAGCGAAGCGCCGCTGTTCGTGGACGATTCGCCGAACCTGACGATGATGGAGATCCGCGCGAAGGCGCGGCGGCTCAAACAGCGCCACGATCTGCGCTTGGTGGTGGTCGACTACCTCCAGCTGATGACCTCCGGCAAGAAGGTCGAATCGCGTCAGCAGGAAGTCTCGGACTTCTCCCGAAACCTCAAACTGCTCGCCAAGGAACTCGAGGTTCCGGTGGTCGCGATCAGTCAGCTCAACCGGGGCCCCGAACAACGCACCGACAAACGCCCCATGGTCTCCGACCTGCGTGAATCGGGTTCACTCGAACAGGACGCCGACATGGTCATCCTGCTGCACCGCCCCGACGCCTTCGAACGCGACGACCCCCGCGGCGGCGAAGCCGACCTCATCGTCGGCAAACACCGCAACGGCCCCACCGCCACCATCACCGTCGCCCACCAACTCCACCTCTCCCGCTTCGTGGACATGGCCAGGGGCTAGTCCGATTCGTTCCGGCGAGCGGGACGACAATTCTCGTGAGGTGACGCGCGGGGCGGGACCGGACTGTCATGGAAAGCGTCAGTGACGGTGGGTGGGGTGGGTCGCAGGAGGATACGGAAGTGTCACGGGTCGCATTCGCGTAACGCGCGGGGCTGGTACCGCGACGTTCCTGGTGAACATGGCCCTTCGGGGGGGCCTGGTCCTTCCAGCGCACTTCACGAGAATTGGGGATTAGGGCATGGCATTGCGTGGGTATCTCGATCGCTCCCGGGCCTTCTTCGAACGACATCGGATGGCCTCGGCTGTCGCCGCACCGGCGGCGCTCGGGGTGGTGGCGTTGGTCGCCGCCTCGTTGACGCTGACATCGTCGCCCCGAAACGACGAGACGCTGCTCACGACGTCGGTGACCGAATGCCGGGATATGGTCACGATCTCGGTGGCCGGTCGCGGGGATACGCCCGTGGAGGGCACCACGCGGATGCTGGTGGACGCGAACGGCAACGCGCTGCCCGCGGCGATGGCGGGCGACCACAACAGCGAGTGGGTGGATCCGGTGGTGAACGCGCCCGCGGGTGCGGTCGGCCCGGACGCCTATGCCGCGATCTATATCGCCTACCCGGCGAACATGGCCTCCTACGAGGACGCGGTGAACACCGGTGTGGCCAACACCAGGCAGGTCATGCGTGAGATCGCGCAGGCTTGCCCCGATACGCGGTTCTCGATCGTCGGCTACAGCGAGGGCGCGGATGTGGTGCGCCGGGTGGCGATGGAGGTCGGCCATCAGGAGCAGGGCGCGGACGGCAAGTACGGGATCGTCGACCCGGACCAGGTGGTGGGCGTGGTGATCCTCGCGGACGCGGGTCGCGGCCTGGACGACGGTCCGTTCCCGGGTGCGGAGAACCCGTACGGCAATCCGGACAATTTCGATCAGAAGTATCAGACCGGCAAGAACACGGCGGCGGGCCAGGGCGCGCTGCCGGGGACCAGCGGCGATTTCGGCGCGCTGAACGGCAAGATCGCCTCGTTCTGCTCCGACGGTGACCTGACGTGCGCGGCGCCGGAGAACATCTCGCTGTTGCAGTTGGTGGTGAACGTCGGCAGGCAGTTGAACGTCGACGCGTTGGAGAAGGAAGGGTTGACGCCCGCGACCGGTCAGGACGTCGCGGTGACGTTGGGCAAGATCGCGCTGCTCGCGTTCGCCGACATCCAGAAGCAGGACAATTGGATGGCGAGCGACGAGACGTTCCTCGATGTGCTGCTGCGGGTCTCGGACCCGGCCTACGACCCGAACAAGGTGGTGACGCCGGTGGCGAAGCAGGACAAGATCGACACCGAGGAGATGTCGCCGCTGGCCTACCTGCCGCAGAAGGTGCTCAACGAGATCATCGGGCTGATCGTCACGAACCAGAACACGATCCCGGTCGTGATGAGCGATCCGTATCAGCTGACGCTGGGCCCGAATCACAGCGGTCATCACTTCGACTACTGGGAGGACGCGGACGCGGGCAACGGCAAGCCGCTGACCTCGGCCGAATACGCGGCGGCGTGGTTGACGCATCTGGCGAAGCAGGCGCAGGCCGGTGAGCCGGTGGACAAGGCCGCGAAGCCGAATCAGAGCGATATGGCCGCGGTGCAGCAGGCGGTGGTCGAGTCGACCACCAAGAAGTCGGCTGCCCCGTCGACCACGCCGACCACCACGTCCGCGGCTCCGGCCACCTCGACCGCGACCACGACGCCGTCGACCACCGCGCCGACGACGACGGGTTCCGCGCCTGCGACCACCACTCCCGAGAGCACCACGCCGAGCACCACGACGGCTCCGACGACGACCGTGACGCCGGAACCGGTGACAGCGGAGTCGACCGCCCCGCAGTCGCCGCAGCCGGGACGCAGTTCGGTGGTCGAGCATTCCGCCCCGGTCACCGTGATCCCGCCGACCACGACCGCGGCCGAGTCCTCGACGGAAGCGCCGACGACCACCCGCTGACCGGAACGATTCCGCGCGCCGCACCTCGGAAGGGGTGCGGCGCGCGGCATTTCGGCCGTCGACCGCGCGGGTGCGGATAGGGTGGCGAGGGTGCACGACATCGCCGCCGCCTACGACGACATCGCCGCGCTCTACGACGACCACGTCCGCGACCTGCTGGCCGCCCGGCCGTTCGAGCGCCCGATGATCGACCTGTTCGCCGAGTACGTGGAGCCGGGGCCGGTGGCCGATCTGGGCTGCGGTCAGGGCCGTGTCACCCGCTATCTGGCCGATCGGGGTCTGCCGATCACGGGAATGGACGCCTCGACCGGCCTGCTGGCCCTGGCGCGGGAGCGTCACCCGGATCTGACCTTCCGCGAGGGCACGCTCGAGACCCTCGACTTCGCCGACGGGGAGCTGGCCGGGCTGCTGGCCTGGTATTCGCTGATCCATCTGCCGCCGGATCGTGTGACGGGCGTGTTAAGCGAATTCGCGCGGGTACTCCGTCCCCGAGGGCTCGCACTGCTCGCTTTTCCGGCCACCGACGAACCGATCGACGTGGACGCTTTCGATCATCGGGTCGCACCCGCCCACCGTTGGTCGCCGCGCAGGCTCGCCGAGTTGTGTCGCGATCGAGGGTTGGTCGAGGTGTGCCGGATGGTGCGCCGACCGGAACCCGACGAACGGTTCGATCAGGCCTGTCTGTTGCTCCGCAAGGAGCACTGAACGCCGAATACCGAAGCCCCGGTGGAGTTTCCACCGGGGCTGGTCTCGCCTCCCGTGCGCGCCCCTCGACAACGCGGTCGACCACCGCCGAACACCCACGACGCCTCAGGGGGCGACCAATGGAAATCGTGTCACCGATCGATGCCCTGTTCCTGTTAGCGGAATCCCGCGAACATCCCATGCACGTGGGCGGGCTCATGCTGTTCGAGCCGCCCGAGGGCGCCGGACCGGACTTCCTGCGTGACATCCACGCGCGGCTGTTGACCCGCGACGAATTCCATCCGACTTTCCGCAAACGCCCGGCGACCTGGTTGAGCGCGCCGCAGATGGCCTGGACGCGCGATGACGAGGTGGAGTTGGCCTATCACGTCCGCCACGAAGCGCTGCCCGCGCCCGCGGGCGAGTACGAACTGCTGGAACTGGCCGCCCGCCTGCACAGCACCCTGCTGGACCGGCATCGCCCGCTGTGGGAGATGCATCTGATCGAGGGCTTGGCCGACGGCCGTTTCGCGATGTACACGAAGATGCACCACGCGCTGATCGACGGGGTGTCCGGGCAGCGGGTGCTGCGCAAGGCGATGTCGGAGGACCCGGCCGACGATCATCTCGGCACGCCGTGGAATCCGCCGCGCGGCACCGGGCGGTCGACCGAGCCGGGGTCGCGGCTGGGTTTCATGCGCGATCTGTGGTCGGCGGCGACCTCGGTGCCCGCGTTGACGCGCACGGTCACCGAGGCGCTGCTGCACCAGCAGTTGACGTTGCCTTTCGCCGCGCCGCGCACGCTGCTCAACGGCCCGATCGGGGGCGCGCGGCGCGCGGCGATCCGGTCGTGGCCGCTGGAGCGGCTGGAACTGGTGGGCAAGGCGAGCGGGGCGACGGTCAACGACGTGGTGTTGGCGATGTCGTCGGGGGCGTTGCGCCGGTTCCTGCTCGAGCGCGAGGCGCTGCCGGACAAGCCGTTGATCGCGATGGTGCCGATGTCGCTGCGCGGTGCGCAGGACAAGGAGCCGGACGGGAACAAGGTCTGCGCGATCCTGTGCAATCTGGCCACCGATCTGGCCGATCCGGTGGCCCGGTTGACGGCGATCCGGGAGTCGACCGGGCGCAACAAGGAGGTCTACCAGTCGCTGTCGAACACCCAGGCGATGGCGTTGTCGGCGTTGACGTTGAGTCCGGTGGCGATGTCGCTGCTGCCGGCGTTGACGGCGGTGGCCGATCCGCCGTTCAACATCGTCATCTCGAATGTGCCAGGGCCGCGCACGCCGTTGTTCTGGGGTGGGGCGCGGTTGGACGCGGCCTATCCGATGTCGCTGCCGATCGACGGTCAGGCGGCCAACATCACCGTGACGACGGTGGGCGACCAGTTGGATTTCGGTCTGGTCGCCTGCCGCAGCAGTGTGCCGGATCTGGAGGTGCTGCTCGAGCACCTGGAGGCCACGTTGGCCGAGTTGGAGGCCGCGGTCGACACGGTGTGACCACGACGGTCTTCGGCGAAGGTCTTCTCCGCAAAAACTAGAACGTGTTACTGTCACAATATGGTGCACCCACCGATGGGACGGCTCGCCGGCGCGCAATGGCGATACCCGCGTTACGCGGGTCATTCCACCGATATGGGCAGCCGCTCGCCACGATCGCACCAAGCACGGCGTGGCGAGCACGAAAACTCGTTCTAGAACGTTGTCGGTCCGCGGTTCGCGACCGTGGAGCCAGTAAGGGAGACCAGCACCGATGCGTACCGAAATCTGCGACCGGCTGGGGATCGAATTCCCCATCTTCGCCTTCACCCACTGCCGCGACGTCGCGGCCGCGGTCAGCAACGCCGGTGGAATCGGCGTGCTCGGCGCGGTCGGCTTCACCGCCGAACAGCTCGAGGTCGAGCTCGCCTGGCTCGACGAGCACGTCACCGGCGTGTACGGCGTCGACCTGGTCATCCCCTCCAAGTACGAGGGCAAGGGCATCGACGGACTCAGCCCCGAGGAACTGGAAGCCAAACTGGCCGAACTCGTTCCGCAGGGACACCGCGACTTCGCCGAGAAGATCCTGGCCGACCACGGCGTCCCCAAGCTGCCCGACGGCGAACACCACAACCAGTTGCTCGGCTGGACCGCGACCACCGTCGCCCCGCAGATCGAGGTGATCCTGCGCCACCCCAAGGCCAAGCTGGTCGCCAACGCGCTGGGCACCCCGCCCGCCGAATTCATCTCCCAGATCCAGGATTCCGGCCGCCTCATCGGCGCGCTGTGCGGATCGGTCAAGCACGCGCTCAACCACAAGAACGCGGGCCTGGACTTCGTGGTCTGCCAGGGCACCGAGGGCGGCGGGCACTGCGGCGAGGTCAGCTCGCTGGTGCTGTGGCCGCAGGTCGTCGACGCCGTCGGAGACCTGCCGGTGCTGGCCGCGGGCGGCATCGGCAACGGCCGCCAGGTCGCGGCCGCGATGGCGATGGGCGCCGCGGGCGCGTGGACCGGGTCGATCTGGCTGACCGTCGAGGAGGCCAACGTGCCGCCCGCGCAGATGCAGTCCTACATCGACGCCTCCAGCAACGACACCATCCGCTCGCGCGCCTGGACCGGCAAGCCGGCCCGCATGCTGCGCAACGATTGGACCGACGCCTGGGAGAACCCGGACAACCCCAAGCCGCTGCCCATGCCGTTGCAGATGATGGTCGCCCTCGACGGCGTCAAGCGCGGCCACCGGTACCCGGAGGCCGCCAAGGACGTCAACTTCAACCCGGTCGGCCAGGTCGTCGGCATGATGAACAAGGTCGAGCGCTCCGCCGACGTCATCGCGCGGCTCATCGGGGAGTACGTGGAAGCCTGCGAGCGACTCAACAAGCTCAACGAGGGCTAGAGTCAGGCGGGCCATTCCGGCCAGCGCGGATGCTCGCGTTCCAGGACCGGATCGGTGATGCCGCCCCAGCACGCCAGTCGGGCGGCATCCCACCCCGCCAACTCCGAACCGCGCGCGTACACCGCCTGATAGAACGCCAGCGCCGCACCGACGGGGTCGTCGGTGCGGCGCGCGGCGTCGTAGGCGAAGTAGGCCGAATGACCCGACCCCGCGTCCACCCACCGCGCGCCGGCGGGCAGCGGACAGCCGGCGAGTCCGTCGGGTTCGGGGGCGACGTAGGAATAGAACGTCGGCTCGGGCACTTTCTCGTCGCCGAACCAGAACCCCGAACTGACCTCCTCGCGCGAATACGCCTCGCGGGTCACCGAATCCACCGAGGCGGGCATCTCCACGCGCCGGTCGGAGAACCGTTGGACCGCGAGATCGAAGGTGTGCCAGAAGAACTGGACCGGACTGACCTTGCCGGAGTACGTCGCGGTGAACTCCTCCATGATCCGGCCGACCCGACTGAGAGCCTGAAAAGCGTTGCGCGCCTTGTCCGGATCGTAGTCGGCGTGCTCGGTGTCCTCGGCGAACGGCCGGGCGGCGTCGGGCAGGTCGAACGGGTGCGGATGCGGCACGAGGACCTCGACGCCCAGATCGGCCAGACCGCTCATCACCTCGCGATGGAATTCGGCGACCGACCGGTTCGGCAGGTCGATCTCGACCTCGACACCGCGGTCGTCGGCCAGGCGCAGCACGTGGTCGAAGAAGTCGAACGCGCAGGTGAACACCGGGCCGTTGGCGGAACGCCCCAGCGGCACGGTGGTCAGACCGCGCGCGGTGAGGCGGTAGGTGATGTGCCACCAGTGGTTGCGGCGGATGCCCTCGGCCAGCGCGATCTTGCCGACGACCTGGGTGAACCGGTGCAGCGTCTCCTTGGTGGGACGCCACGACTCGTAGGGCAGGGCGGGCAGTGCCTCGGCGGAGTCGGTCATGACCGCTACGGTACGGACCACCCCGGCCGTATGCTGGAAGTTAGCCGCAATCGCGGATCGACCGGGACCGATTCGTCTGAGACAACGGAGGCGTCACGCCGTGGCGGCGTGCGCGCCCTCGGCCTGCTCGACCGCGCCGAGCTGATCCTCGAACTTCGCGACCACCTTGTCGTGGTACATCACGAACAGGTCGTCGAACAGCGCCAACTGCGCCTGCGACGGACCCGAGCCCGACTCCCACACCGCCACCAGCGCGCGCCAGACGAGCACGTGCAGATCCGCCGCGCCCGCGAAGAACGCCTCGACCGCCTCGGGCACCTCCAACACCATCTCCCCGATGGAATTGAAGATTGCCCGCTGCATGCTGAGCCCGAGCGAGGTGAGCAGTCGGCGCACCAACTCCACCTCGATCGCCAGGATCCGGCGCAGATCCGGAACCTCCTGACGGGCAAGGGCTTCGAGTTCGTCGATGGCGGTCTTCAACTCGGCCGGATCGATGTCCTGCTCGGATTCGGTGTAGCCGAGCAGCGCGCCCATCACGATGCCGCGCTCGACCTCGACCACGTCGCGGAACATCTCGATCGCGACCTCGGGCATGGGGATCGAGAACCGGAACAGATGCCGGTACACGTCGATGCCGCCCGCCTCGCGCACGTCGCGGATGGTGAACCCCTTGCCGCGGCGGGCCTCGACGAAGCCGTAGGACTCCAGCCGACCCAGGGTCAGCTGCGCGGTGGCCCGGTTCATCTCGAATTCCTCGGCGACCTGGCGCACCGAGGGCATCAACTGCCCCGGCTGATACTCCCCTGCGGCAACCCGGCGCGCCAGTTCGTCGGCGACGTCGGCGACTACCGTGTGGGATCCCATCGCGATGCCACCCTTTCGTCCTCTGGTGCCCGTGACAACTCGTCTCAGCTACGTCCCAGACAGTCTAGGCCGCGGTTCGGGCGACCGCACCTGTGTAACACTGTTCTGCGCACAGTGTGAGGTGATTCATGACCATTCAACGCGGATTCGACCGCCGGGACGCGGATCAGCGGGGAATCGACCGCCGGGACGCGGAATCGACCGACCTGGGCACGCGCGTTCCCGAACTCGGCGCCGGCGGCACCCCACCGGTGCGGACCGCGGTGCGCAACGCCAAACTCGCCGCGCTGCCCGTCGCCTTCGCGGGCCGCCGCGCGCTCGGCTTCGGACGGCGCGCGCTCGGCCACTCACCCGCCGAGATCGATCGCGACATCCGCACGCGCACCGCGCGCCACATCTTCGAGGTCCTCGGCGAACTGAAGGGTTGCGCCACCAAACTCGGCCAACTGCTGGCCATCTACGAACTCGCGCTGCCGCCGGAACTGTCCGAGCCCTACAAGATCGCGCTGAGCGAACTCCAGGACTCCGCGCCCGCCATGCTGCCCGCCACCGTGCGCGCGACGATGGCCGCTCACCTCGGCCCGCACTGGCGCACGCGCTTCCGCGAGTTCGACGACCGGCGCGCCGCGGCCGCCTCGCTCGGGCAGGTGCACCGGGCGGTGTGGCACGACGGGCGCGAGGTCGCGGTCAAGATCATGTACCCGGGGGCCCGCGAATCGGTGCAGGGCGATCTCGCGCAGTTGCGCAGGCTGTCCACCTTCGCGGGAGTGTTCGTGCCGGGCGCCGACGTCAAGGCCGTCACCGAGGCGATCTGCGCGTGCCTGCTCGAGGAACTCGACTACGCCGTCGAGGCGCGCTACCAGCGCGCGTTCGCCGCCGCGTTCGCCGACGACCCGGACTTCCGGGTCCCCGACGTGGTCGAACAATACGGGGACGTGCTGATCACCGAATGGCTCGACGGCGTCCCGCTCTCGCGCCTGGTCACCACCGGCACCCAGCGGGAACGCGACCGCGCGGGCATGCGGATGGTGCGTTTCGTACTCGACGGGTGCGCGCGCACCACCCTGCTCTACGGCGATCCGCACCCCGGCAATTTCCGGGTGCTGCCCGACGGCAGACTCGGCGTGGTCGACTTCGGCGCGTGCTGCGTGTGGCCGCCGGAAGGTTTCGAGGATCTGGCGGTCGACTACTGCCGGGCCATCTTCGAGGGCGGGCCGTCGGAGTTGGCCGAGGCCACCCGGCGGCACGGATTCGTCCAGGCCGGGCGGGTGTTCGATGTGGACGCGCTGTTCAAGGCGATGCTGCCGTGCGGTGAACCGCTGCGGCACCCCACCTTCCGCATGTCCTCGCCGTGGCTGCGCAGGCAGGTGGTGCGCGCGACCAGGCCGAAACTGTCGAATGTGGCGCGCGAATGCACGATTCCCGCCTATTTCGTCCCGTTCGCGCGGTCCTCGCTGACGTTGATCGGCGCGTTGGCGCAGTTGGAGACCGAGGGCGCCTACCGCGACGAGGTGGTGCGCTCGATCCCCGCCCTGGCCGAGGTGTTCGACCGGGTGGATCAGCGCGCGAGCGGGCCGGTGGATCTGGCGGCGGCTCGGGAGCGGCGGGCCTCTTCGGGCGCTGTCACCGCAGGTCCAGACCGTACCCGCCGGTAACGTCCCAGACAGTTCGTGTCGGCGTGTCAGCCAGCCAGCCAGTCCCGCCAATGCGGGGCGACCAGCGTCGCCATCAAACCGTAGCCCGCAGCACCGGGATGCGCGCCGTCGCCCGCCGCCACCTCGCGCATCCACACCGGACTCTCCCGCAGCGCCCGGTGCACCCGCACGTAGCGCACGCGCGCGTCCGCGCACACCTCGGCGAACCGGTCGTCGAGCGCGGCGACCCGGTCGGCGTGCTCGGGATCGGCGACCGGCGGCGGCGACACCACCAGCACCGACCACTCGTATTCGGCGGCCCGCTCCAGCATCATCGCCAGCATCGCCGCCGAGACGTCGGGACGCACCCGCTCCCGCCCGCCGAGCGCCGTCGCGTCGTTGACGCCGAACGACAGCACCACCCGCCCGTCACACCCCGCGGGCAACCGCTGCTCGCACTCCCCCAACCACCGCGCCCCGATATCCACCGACGTCTGCCGCCGCACCCCCAGGTTGTAGAGGGTCGGCGCGAACTCGACCGAGTCCACCGCGAGTCGCCCCACCCACCCCAGGAATTCGGGATCACCCACACCGGCGACATAGGAATCCCCGACACAGCAGATACGCAGATCACGAGCCACGCGAATATCCTGCCCCGTCCCGAACACCCATGGGGGACGGGCCTTCCGACCGGTTGACTCAGTCCGCCCAGGGATCGATGACGGACACGCCCGCCGCCTCGAACGGCCCGGTGTCGCGGGTGGCGACGGCCATATCCGCCGCCGCGGCGATCGCCGCGATCATGGCGTCGGCGACACCGAGCGCCGCCCCGGCGAGACGGGCCGCGGCCATGAGGCGGGCGTATGCCGCCGCGGCACCGCTGTCGTAGGGCAGGACGCGACCGTCGAACAGCGGCAGGACCCTGGTCTCCAGTTGACGGGTGAGCAGATCACGGCGTTGCCCGGCGGGTAGGACCGCCGCGCCGAATCGCAGTTCACCGACCGTGACGGCGCTCAGGTACAGGGTCCGCACGTCCTGCGCGTCGATCCACTCCACGACCCGACTGTCCGGAGCCTTGCGGAGCGGTTCGCTGATGACATTGGTGTCGAGGATGATCACCGGTCGAGATCCAGCGGTGCGGCGGGTTCGTCGTCCCTGGCGGTGAGGGCGGCGTATTCCTCGTCGGTCACCTCGATCTCGCGGCCGACCTCGGCGAGCAACGAGCCGAGTTTGACCCGGTCCTCGGGCAGTACGGCCTCGGTGATGATCGCTCGCAGTTCGGCTTCCGCGCTCCGACCGCGCGCGGCGGCGCGCATCTTGACGGCGCGGTGTACCTCGTCGGGGAGGTTGCGGATGGTCACGTTCGCCACTGCTGTCACCTGATCCAGTCTGCCATCGATGCAAGCACTTAGGCCACGATGCTAGCACTCGATGGTTATCGGAGGCCAGGAGGAATGGGGCGGGGGTGCTCGCGGACCGGGGTCGATTACGGGGGCGGGAGTCAATAGGATCGCGAGGGTGTTCCGGGAGGGAGTCGAGATGACGGGAGCTGGGGTGGCGGGGGGAGTTCGGGGGCGGGCGCAGCCCGCGTGGTTCACGGAGTTGTTCGCGCATCGGCGGTGGATACGGCGCACGCGGCCGTTTCCGCACATCTACGCGCGTGACGTGTTCGCGGCCGAGTTCTACGAGCGGCTCGCCGAGGAGTACACGCGGATCCGGCGGGAGCGCGGTACGGAATTCCGGGCCACGGCGGTGAACTACAGCGCCACCGGGATGACGTTGGCCGAGGTGCGCGACGGGCCGTTGGCGCTGTTCACCACGCGGGAATGGCACGACCTCGTCGCGGGGGTCACGGGGATCGCGGCCACCGGTGACGTCGAGGGGTCGGTGCACAACCATCCGCCGGGGTCGCCCGGTGGGTGGCCGCACCACGATCTCACCCCGGCCTGGTTCGGCGGTCCCGAGCCGGGGCCGGACGAGATACGCCTGCCCGATCCGCGGGTCGCGCTGAAATCCGGGCCGATCAGCCCGGAGGTGCGCGCGCGGGAGCTGGTGCGCGCGGTGGCGGTCATGTTCTACCTGGGCAATCCGGGATGGCGGCCGGGCGACGGCGGCGAGACGGCGCTCTACGCCGATATCGCCGGTCCCACACCGTATCCCGCGCTGCTGGTGCCGCCGCTGGACAACTCGATGGTGATCTTCGAGTGCACGCCGCGATCCTGGCACACCTTCGCGGGCGGCAACACCGCCGAACGCAACAGCGTGGTCATGTGGCTGCACCGGCCGAAGAACGAAGCGGTCCTGCGGTGGGGAGGAGACAACATTGTCCAGTGGTGAACGTCAGGGGGCGCGCCGGGTCTGCCTGATCACCGGGGCGGGCGGTCTGCTCGGCGACGCGTTCTGCCGCGCCGCCCACCTCGACTACGACATCGTCGCGGTGCATCGCGGGCGTGTCCCGGCGGTGCCGTCACAGCACGAATGGTTCATCGATCCGTTCGATCCGGACGGCGCGGTCCCGGAGAACGGGTCGCGGGTCCACCTCATCGAGGCCGATCTCGCCGAGCCGGGCGCGGTGGAGCGGGTGGTGGATCTGGCGTTGGCCCGCTTCGGCGGGGTCGACCTGCTGGTCAACAACGCGGCGCACCTGCGGATGTTCCCGATGGGCGTGGTCGACGGTGACGCGGCCCTCGACGATTTCGAGCGCACGTTCACCACCAACGTGGCGGTGCCGCTGCGACTGGCGACCCGCTTGGCGCAGCGTTGCTGGCTGCACGACGACGTGACCAACCGCGCGCGCAACCGCGGGGTCGTGAACGTGTCGAGCCTGTCGGGGTCGACGGTGTATCCGGGCGGGCAGACGCTCTACGCGGCGTCCAAGGCGGCGTTGAACCAGTTGACCAGGAATCTCGCGGCCGAGTTCGCCGAATTCGGTGTGCGCGTCAACGCGATCGCGCCGACCGCGTTCCCGCAGGTGGTTCCCACCGAGACGGTGGTGCGCTCGATCCTGGAACTGGATCGCGGGGCGATGTCGGGGTCGGTGTTCGCGGTGGACGCGGCGAACGAGCAGCGGGGGCGGCACGCGCTTTCCACGCCGTGAGGCGGCGAAGGCGCTGATCAGAACGGGTACGGCCGTGCCGGTACCCTCCCGCTCAGGGATGTCGACAGGGTCTCTGGCAGGCTGATCAGCGCCCGGGCGGCAGCGCGCGAGGTCGAACCGCCGCGGCGTGTCAGTGTCGATCGGGTCCGGAAACCTGCTGCATACTCACGCTCTGCGCGGTGGACGGCGTAGCGCCAACTCGATCCGAAAGTGCCGATACGACATGCGAGTCGACGGGCGGGACATCCCGGTCACGGGCAGCCTGCTACAACCGCTGATCCGGCGGACCACTGACATCGTCCGTGTCGTGCTCGCGGCGCTGTGGTTGGCCGTCGTCATCGCCGCCTCGGTGATCACCCGGCCGGAGTGGCTGGCCCTGGAGCGGTCGGTCTCCGACATCGTCGGCTTCCTCACCCCGGACCAGTCGAATCTGGTCTATCTGATCTACGGCATCGCGATCCTGATCCTGCCGTTCGCGATCCTGGTCGAACTGATCATCGGCAGGCAGTGGAAGCTGCTGGCCGGGTACGCGGCGGCGGGTCTGGTGGCCGGACTGCTGCTCTCGATCACCGGCACCGGACTGTCCGCGCCGAGATGGCACCTCCAGGTGCCCGATCGGCTGGACACCTTCCTGTCGCAGTTCCTCGACGATCCGCGCTGGATCGCGATGTTGGCGGCGGTGCTGACGGTGTCGAGTCCGTGGCTGCCGACACGACCCCGGCGCTGGCTGTGGTTCCTGCTGTTGGCGTTCGCGCCCATGCACTTGGTGGTCAGCACCGTCGTCCCGGCGCGGGCGATGTTCGGCCTGGCGGTGGGGTGGCTGGTCGGCGCGGTCATCGTCTGGGTGGTGGGCACGCCCGCGCTGGAGGTGCCGTTGGACGCGGCGGTGCGGATGCTGGCGCGGCGCGGGCACACCGTGACCGCGTTGACGGTGGTGCGCCCGGCCGGTCCGGCCCCGCTGACGTTGGCCGCGGCGGTCGAGGGCGCCGACCACGAGTTGATGATCGAGTTGTACGGCAAGAACCAGCGCAGTTGGGGCGCGCTGCGGATGCTGTGGCGCTGGTTGACCTTCCGCAGCAGCGAGACGGCGGCGCTGCACGGGTCGATGCATCGCGCGGTCGAGCACCGGGCGCTGATGACGATCGCCGCCGACGATCTGGGGCTGGCCGCGCAGACGGCGGTCGGGGTGGCGGCGCTGGATCGCGGCTGGATGCTGTACGCGCACACCACGCCGCGCGGCGCCCCGTTGTCCGACCATGCCGAGTCGGCGCTGCCGGGGGTCTGGACGGCGTTGGACCTGCTGCACCGCGGCCAGATCTCGCACGGTGACCTGCGTCCGGCGGAGATCAGGATCGAGGACGGCGGCACCTTGTTCGCCGGATTCGGCAGCGCCGAGTTCGGGCCCTCCGACACCCAGATCCAGTCCGACATCGCCCAGTTGCTGGTGGCGACGACGGCGATCTTCGGCAAGGAGACCGCGGTGCGCGCGGCGATCGAGGCGCTCGGCGAGCAGGCGATCCTGCTGGCTTCGCGGCGGCTGACGAAATCGGCGATGCCGGGCGGTATCCGCAAGTCGGTGCCGGAGTGGGGTTCGAAGGTGTCGCAGGCGCGCGAGGAGGTGCGCAAGCAGACGGGGCAGGACCGCATCGAGGCCGATCAGATCACCCGGTTCAGCCGCAACCAGATCATCCAGTTGGTGCTGCTGATCGGCCTGGTCTACGTCGCCTACCCGTTCATCAGCGCGGTACCGACGTTCTTCACCCAGCTCAGGACGGCCAACTGGTGGTGGGCGCTGCTGGGGCTCGCGGTCTCGGCGCTGACCTACGTGGGCGCGGCGGCGGCGCTGTGGGCGTGCGCGTCGGGGTTGGTGAGTTTCAAGAACCTGGTGATCATGCAGATCGCCAACACCTTCGCCGCGACGACGACGCCCGCGCGGGTCGGCGGTCTGGCGTTGAGCGTGCGGTTCCTCCAGAAGGGCGGGTTGGGCGCGGTGCGCGCGACCGCCGCGGTGGCGCTGCAACAGGCGGTGCAGATCAGCACGCACCTGAGCCTGCTGGTGCTGTTCAGCATCGTGGCGGGCACTTCGGCGGATCTGTCGCATTTCGTGCCGGACGCGATGATCATCTACCTGGCGGTCGGTGTCGCGGTGGGCATCATCGGCACGTTCATGTTCGTGCCGAAACTGCGTCGCTGGCTGAACACCTCGGTGCGCCCGCAACTCCAGGAAGTGCTGGGCGAACTGGGTCAGTTGGCGCGCGACCCGAAACGCTTCGCCACGATCGTGCTCGGATGCGCGGCGATCACCCTGGGGCAGGCGGGCGCGCTGTGGGCCAGCGTCGAGGCGTTCGGGGGCGGAACGACTTTCGTGACGGTCACGATCGTCACGATGATCGGCGGCACGCTGGCCTCGGCCGCGCCGACACCGGGCGGCGTCGGCGCGGTGGAGGCGGCGCTGATCGGCGGTCTGGCCGCCTTCGGCGTGCCCGCGGCGGTGGCGGTGCCCTCGGTCCTGCTCTATCGCGTGCTGACCTGCTGGCTGCCGGTGTTCTGCGGGTGGTTCACGATGCGCTGGATGACCGAGCGCAACATGATCTGAGAACGCGAGAACCCCGGGCCGCGTCGCCGCCCGGGGTTCTCGAGGGTAGGGATCAGCCGACCACGACGGTCTCGGCGAGCCGGGTACGGATCAGGTCCTCGGCCTCGCGCACCATGCGCTCGATCAGGTCGGCGCAGGTCGGGATGTCGTGGATCAGGCCCTGGGCCAGACCGGCGGTCCAGATGCCCGCGTCGAGATCGCCTTCCTCGAACACCCGGCGGCCGCGGGCGCCCGCGACCAGTTCGCGCACGTCCTCGAATTTGCCGCCGGCCTTCTCGATCTCGACCACCTTGCGGCTGATCTCGTTGTCGGCCACCCGCGCGGTGTTGCCCATCGTGCGGAAGATCAGCTGGGTGTCCAGTTCGCTGTTGGCCACGATCTGTTCCTTGACCTGCTGCGCGATCGAGGACTCCTGGGTGCACAGGAAGCGGGTGCCCATGTTGACGCCGTCCGCGCCCAGCGCCAGCGCGGCCACCAGGCCCTGCGCGTCGGCGATGCCGCCGGAGGCGATCATCGGGATGTCGAGCACGCGCGCGGCGGCCGGGATCAGGATCAGGCCCGGGATGTCGTCCTCGCCGGGGTGGCCCGCGCATTCGAAGCCGTCGATGGAGACGCCGTCGACGCCGATCCGCTGCGCCTTGAGCGCGTGCCGGACGCTGGTGCACTTGTGCAGCACCTTGATGCCTGCCGCGTGGTAGGCGGGCAGGAACGGTTCCGGGTTGGAGCCGGCGGTCTCGACGATCTTGATGCCGCTCTCGACGATCGCCTGCGCGTATTCGGCGTACGGCGGCGGGTTGATCGACGGCAGGATCGTCACGTTGACGCCGAAGGGCTTGTCGGTGAGCTCCCGGGTGCGCGCGATCTCCTTGCGCAGGTCGTCGGGGGTCGGCTGGGTCAGCGCCGTGATGAACCCGAGGCCGCCCGCGTTGGCGACGGCCGCGACGAGCTCCGCGCGACCGACCCACATCATGCCGCCCTGCACGATCGGGTGCTCGACCCCGAAGGTCTCGGTGAACTTGGTACGCAGCATCGCGCCACTCCTCTATTCCGCGCGGGCGCGTCGTCCCGCCCTGTGCCGGGTCGATCGTGTCACGAGGATGGACCCGCATACAAGCGTAAGTAAGCCGGGATTCGCACATTCGGCGAACCTGAACGCTCCGGTAACCCCGGTCGAACGGGTCGAACTGTGCGCATATCACCAGATCGACGGGCATTCGGCTCGTCAAACGCACCAAAGAGACGATTAACGCCCATTCATCTCGGCATCCCTTGCCGGTGGTTTAAGTTAGTTGTTATTCTCGTCTCAGTTAACCCCGTCACCGTGGTCGGATCACACCGCACACCGGTGTCAAGCACCCTCTCGCGACTGCTCGCAGTTCGCGCGGACCAGCACAGCCAAGGAGTTTGTGGCATGACCACTGGTGCACATGCGCTCGACGAACCGCTCCGGTCTCGGCGCAACCACTGGAACAACCAGATCGCGACACACGCCCAGGTGCGTCCGGACGAAGTCGCCCTCCGGTTCCGTGGGCAGGACACCACGTGGCGGCAGCTCAACGACCGCTCGCTGAAATTCGCCGACGGCCTGTCGCGCCGCGGCGTCGGCTTCGGCGACCGCGTGCTGATCCTCGCGCTGAACTACCCCGAATACCTGGAAGCCGTCTTCGGCATCACCGCACTCGGCGCGATCGCCGTCCCGGTGAACTTCCGGCTCACCCCGCCCGAGGTCGCCTACATCGTCAGCGACAGCGGGGCCAAGGCCATCGTCACCGACACGATGCTCCAGCCGCTGGCCGCCGCGGTCAAGGCGCAGGCCCCCGACCTCGACACCCTGATCGTCATCGGCGGCACGTCCGCCGACGGCGCCATCGGCTTCGAGGACTTCCTGGCCGAGGAGGGGGAAGCGCACACCCCGCTCGACATCCCCGAGGACACCCCCTCGCTGATCATGTACACCTCGGGCACCACCGGCAGCCCGAAGGGCGCGATCCTGTCGCACGCCAACATGAACGCCCAGGCGCTGACCTGTATCCGCGCGCTGGCCCTCGAGTCGAACGCGGTCGCCTTCCTGACCTCGCCGCTGTTCCACATCGCGGGCATCGGCAGCCTCACCCCGGCCTGGGTGCTGGGCACCAAGACCGTGCTGCACCCGCTGGGCGCCTTCGACGCCACCGAATTCCTCGACGCGCTCGAAGCCGAACAGGCCACCACCGCCTTCTGCGTGCCCGCGCAGTGGCAGCTGATCTGCGCCGAGCCCACCGTCAAGGAGCGCAAGCTGGCGCTCGAGGCGCTGAGCTGGGGCGCCGCGCCCGCCTCCACCACCGTGCTCGAGGCGATGGCCGACTGCTTCCCGACCGCGTTCAACGTCGCGGTGTTCGGCCAGACCGAGATGTCGCCGATCACCTGCGTGCTCGAGGGCAAGGACGCGATCCGCAAGATCGGCTCGGTCGGCAAGCCCATCCCGACCATCCAGTCCCGCATCGTCGACGACGAGATGAACGACGTCGCGCCCGGCGAGATCGGCGAGATCGTCTACCGCGGCCCGACCATGATGCAGGGCTACTGGAACAAGCCGGAAGCGACCGCCGAGGCGTTCGCGGGCGGCTGGTTCCACTCCGGTGACCTGGTGCGCCAGGACGAGGAGGGCTTCATCTACGTCGTGGACCGCAAGAAGGACATGATCATCTCCGGCGGCGAGAACATCTACTGCGCCGAGGTCGAGAACGTCCTGTTCGCCCACCCGAAGATCCGCGAGGCCGCGGTCATCGGCCGGTCGCACGAGAAGTGGGGCGAGGTCCCGGTGGCCATCATCGCGCTGCACAACCCGGACGACGAACTGACGATCGCCGATCTCGAACCGTTCCTCAACGAGAACCTGGCCCGCTACAAGCACCCGAAGGATCTGGTGCTGGTCGCCGAACTGCCGCGCAACGCCAGCGGCAAGGTCGTCAAGGTGCAGTTGCGCAAGGACTACTCGTCCTGACGGACCGGGACTACTCGTCCTGACGGACAGGACTACTCGTCCTGATGAGCACCCCCTCCTCGTGAACTGGGTCGCGGGAGGCGGGTAACGGGGGCGGCGCGGATACGTTCGGATCGACGTATCCGCGCCGCAGTCTTTTCGAAGTCCTGATCGCGGACCGCTCAGCCGAGGGATTCGGCGCGGTCGCGGCCGTGCAGCGACTTCTCCAGGCCGGGGGCGACCAGATCCTCCAGACGGCGATAGGCGTCGGCGGCGGTCAACGGCGGGTCCGCGTCGACGATCATGCCGAGCAGTCCGACGATGCCCCAGGACAGGAAGGTCAAGGGGGCGGCCAATTCCCGCTCGTCCACGTCGAAGGTGACGGTCAACCGTTCGGCCAGGATCTTGGCCACCATGCCGCGCGTCGCGCGCAACAGCACCGCGTTGGCCTTCGCGCCCAGCAGCGCGCGGTAGACCTGCGGGTTCTGCGCGGCGGTGCCGAACAGCGTGTACACCGGGGCCAGCGGTTCGTCGATCGACGGCGCCGCCGGGTCGTCCGGGTCGGGCCGGGCGGCGGTGAACGTGGCGCGCAGGTATTCGGTGCTGCTGACCAGCAGCAGATCGTCCTTGTCGCGGAAATGGGCGTAGAAGGTGGAGCGGCCGATATCGGCGCGTTCCAAGATGTCGGCGACCGAGATACGGTCGTAGCCGCGCTCGAGCATGAGTTCGATCAGCGCCCGGTTCAGCAGGTTCCGGGTGCGCCGGACGCGGCGATCGGTGTCGCGGTTCATCGGCCGCGCCCGGCGACGGAACTCGAGCGGCGGTCGGTCGGGCGGGAAATCGGTGTGCGCATGGGTCCTCCGGCGAAGCGCGCGGAAACCGCCGACGGGTCGGGGTCGCCCGCACTTCGCACCTGGTCGAGCCGGTGATGCCCCAACGATCATGGACACTCGGCCGGAAACAGACAACCGTACGGCGCGCTCGGACGGCGCGCCAAAGCCGACCCCGCCCGCCCGCGTGGCGCGAAACCGGCAGGCGGACAGCACAAACGGCATTCTCTGTTCGGTCCGTCACTGCGGCATAATCGCTGGGGAACCGCCGCACGGACCCGCCGGACCGGGCGAGCGGAGAGGGAGGACGCGATGCGGCCCGAGCTGTCGGATGGGCACGAAGGGATCGGATACGGACGGGGAAGGCGCGCCGCGCTACTCACGGCCGCCGTGAACGCTGTCGCCGACCTGCTCGGCATCGCCCCCGACGCGGTCCCCACCGGCATGCCCTTCAGCGATCTCGGGCTCACTTCCACCCAGCTCGCGCGCCTGACAGCCCAGCTCGAAGATGCGATGGGTGTCGAGGTGACGCTGACCGCCCTCTACGACCACCCCGACATCGAACAGCTTGTCGAGCATCTCGCGATGCGATGACCGCCACCGAACCCGCCCGCTCGCCCGCGCATGCGCCGGTCGCCATCGTCGGGATGGGCTGTCGGCTGCCCGGCGCCGACGGCCTCGACGCCTACTGGCGGTTGCTGCTCGACGGCCGCGACGTCACCGGCGCTCCCCCGCCCGGCCGCGCGGTCACCCGGCGCGGCGGCTACCTCCCCGACATCGACCGCTTCGACAACGACTGGTTCGCGATCTCCGCCCGCGAAGCCGCCGTGATGGACCCGCAGCAGCGGCTTGCTCTGGAAGTCGCCGTGGAAGCGGTCGACGACGCCGGCCTGGGGCACCGGGTGCGCGGCAGCGGCGGCGCGGTGGTCTTCGGCGCGTGCGGCTACGACCACGGCATCACGGTGCTCGGCGCGGGCGGACACGACGCGCCCTACGCGGTCACCGGATCGGCGCTGAGCATCATCGCCAATCGCCTGTCCTACGTGCTGGATCTGCGCGGACCGAGTCTGGTGGTGGACAGCGCCTGCTCGTCGTCGCTGGCCGCCGTCGACATCGCGGTGCGGCTGCTGGCCGACGAGACAGTGCCGTTCGCGCTGGTCGGCGGGGTCAACCTGACGCTGTTGCCGCACACCTCGGACTATCTGGCCGACAGCGGATTCCTCGCCGAGGACGGGCGCTGCAAACCGTTCGACGCCGCCGCCGACGGATACACCCGCGGTGACGGTTGCGGGGTGCTGGTGCTGCGTCGCAGCGCCGACGCGCACCGCGCGGGCGAGCGGGTCTACGCCGAGGTCGCCGGGGCGGCGGTCGGTTCCGACGGTCGCTCCAACGGGTTGTACGCGCCCAACGGCCGCGCCCAACGCGACACCGTGCGCGCGGCGTGGCGGCGGGCCGGTCTCGACCCGCGTCGCGCGGGTTACGTCGAATGTCACGGCACCGGGACCGCGCTCGGCGACGCGGTGGAGGTCGGCGCGCTGGCGACGGTGCTGGCGCGACCCGAACCCGACCCGCCGATCTGGATCGGTTCGGCGAAATCCAATCTCGGGCACCTCGAGGCGGCAGCGGGCGCGGCGGGGCTGATCAAGACCGCACTGTCGATCCACCACGGCGTCATCGCGCCGACCGCGCACTTCCGCACCGAGAATCCGCTGCTGAAACTGTCCGAGCGCGGATTGCGGGTGCCGACAGCCCCCGTCGACTGGACCGCCACACCGCCCGGACAGCGACTGGCGGGCGTGAGTTCGTTCGGCTTCGGCGGCACCAACGCGCACGTCGTGCTGCGCGGAGTCGACCCGGCGCTGCCCGCGCGCGCCGCCGAACCGCCGGTGCTGATCCCGATCACCGGACGCGACGTCGCCGACCTGCGCCGCCACGCCGCCGACTGCGCCGACCTGCTCGACGTCGAGGACCGGGACCTGCGCCGGGTCGCCGTGGCCGCCGCGCGGACCCTGCCCGAACAGGTGCGCGCCGCCGTCCTCGCCCACGACGCCGACCAGGCGATCCAGCGGTTGCGCGCGCTGTCGGCCGGAGAATCGGGCACCGGGATCACCGGGCCGAGCGCGACCCGGCGACGCGGCGGCGTGCTGTTCCTGTTCTCCGGTCAAGGCGGACAACACATCCGGATGGGTCGGGCACTGGCCGCCCGCCACCCGGTCTTCGCCCGCGCGCTGACCGCCGCGGCCGACGCCGTCGCCGCCGCGGGCGGCCCGAAGGTGTGGACGCCGCGCCACGGATTCGGCGCACTCGGCGCCGACCCCGACGCCACCGCCCTCGTACAGCCCGCGGTGTTCGCCTACCAGGTCGCGCTGGCCGAACTGTTCGCCGCGTGGGGCGTGCGGCCCGACGCCATCATCGGGCACAGCATGGGCGAGATCGCGGCCGCCGTCGCCGCCGGAGCCCTCCCGCTCGCCGACGCCGCGCGGGTCGTCGTCGCCCGCAGCGCGGCACTGGGCACCCTCGACGGACTCGGCGCGATGGCGCTGCTCGAGACCACCCCGGAAGAAGCCGCGCACCTGGTCGAACCGGTGCGTGCCGAAGTCGCGATCGCGGCGGTCAACGGGCCGCGCTCGGTGGTCGTCTCCGGCGACCCGCGCTACGTGGAGACTGTGGTGCGCCGGGCCAAGCGCCGCGACATCTTCGCCCGCCGCGTAGCCGTCGAATTCGCCGCGCACAGTCCGCAGGTCGCCGCCGTGCTGCCCGACTTCCGCGCCGCGCTCACCGACCTCGAACCGCGCCCGCCCGCGCGACGTCTCTACTCCACCGCGCGGCGCGGCGCACTGCTCGACGACACCGACATGGACGCCGACTACTGGATCGAGAACGCCTCCGGCACCGTCGAACTCGCCGCCGCGCTGGAACGCGCCGCCGACGAGGGACACACCACCGTCGTCGAGATCGCGCCGCACCCGGTGCTGATCCCGGCCGTGCGCGAATACCCCGAATTCCGGGAATCGGCGCATCCGGGCGTCACCCGCGAGGACGAGGCGGGCGCGTTCCTGGACTGTCTGGCCCGCCTGCACGTCGAAGGCCGCGCGGTGGACTGGTCGGCGCTCGGCCCCTTCACCGGCCCCGCCGGGCGCAGACGCTGGCACCGACGACAGTTCCCGCCGCTGGTCACCGTCGAGATCGCCCCCGACGTACCGGAATTCGTCACCGACCGACTCGAGGACCACATCGTCGCCTCGGTCCCCACCGTGCCCGCGGTGTACTGGCTGCGCAGACTGCTGCACCTCGCGCACGCCGAGACCGCCACCGTCGTCCGCGATTTCGTCGTCCACGAGATGACCGAACTGCGCGCGCTGTCCCGGGTCGAGTACCGCGGCGAGGACGAACTGCGGGTGATCGCGGGCGGCAGAACCCTCGCGGCGGCCGTCGCGAGCGGCGACCCGTCCCCCGCCGACATCGTCGCCTGGATGCGATCGGCCGACGCCAACCGCGCGCTGCACCACCAGATGCACAGCCTGGAAGCCGGCTACTTCTACGCCGAACTGCGCGGGCGGCAACTGGAATACGGGCCGCGGTTCCGTCCGTTGCGCCGCATCGCCACCGGCGAAGGCCGCGCGCTGGGCACCTTCGAGGACGCCGACCTGCACAGCACCGCCACCCTCGACGGCTGCCTGCACCTGCTCGCGGCGGCCTGCTGGGAAGACCTGCCCGAGGAGATCGTGCCGCTGCCGGTCGGCATCGACGCCGCGTGGCTGTCCACCGAGGCGGGCCGCGTGGTGTTGCAGGGGCACGCGCTGATCCGCGAACGCACCGGCGCCGGCCTGGTCGGCGACGTCGTCGCCACCGATCAGCACGGCGCGCCCGTCCTCGCGCTGATCGGAGTCCACGTCCGCTTCGCGCACGCCGCCGCCCCGGCGCGCGCGCTCACCGCGCCCCGCGAACTGCCGCCGAGCGGGCTGCCCGCGTTCCGGCGCGAAACCTGGCAGGCCCTGCACCCCGACGTCCTCACCGCCCACGCCGACACCGGAGACAAGCACCCCCGCCGGGTACTGGTCGTCGGCGAATCCGACCTGGCCCGAGGACTGGCACGGGAACTGGAGGCGCGCGTGCCCACCGAACGCGTCGCCCGCGAACCCGAAGGCGCGCTCGCCGTACTGACCTCCACCCTGCTGCGCCGCACCGCCGCCGAACGCCTCGCCGTGGCGCTGGTGTGGCCCCCCGACGGCGACGAATCGGTCGCCGCGCTCGGCCGGGTGGTCGGCGTGCTGCAACACCTGCGCTCCCACGACGCGGTCGGCGCGCTCACCGTCATCCTGCCGCGGGGGCATTCGAGCAACGCCCACGCCGCCGCCGCGCTGGTCCGGTCGCTGCAACTGGAATCCGGCCGGGCGATCCGACTGGCCTGGGCCGACCAGCGGGACGGCAACGTGGAAGTGCTCGCCGCGCTGGTCACCGCCGAACCCGACGCCGCCGTCCCCGACGAGATCCGGCTCAGCGGCGGCGATCCCGCGATCCGACGATTCACCGTCGCCGAGGCCGACACCGCGCCGCCCACCATCGACCCGGGCGGCACCTACGTGGTCACCGGCGGACTCGGCGCGCTCGGCGCGGTCGCGGTGCGCTGGCTGCTCGACGCGGGCGCCCACGACGTCGTCGTCCTGACCCGCTCACCGCGGCCGGTGCCTGCCCTGCTCGACGGCTCCGAGGACCGCATCGTCGTCGTCCGCTGCGACGCCGCCGACCACAGCGACCTGGACAACGCGCTGCGCGACATCCGCGAATGCGGGTCGACCATCCGCGGCGTCGTCCACGCGGCGGGCACCCTGGAGGACGCGGCCTTCGAGGCCGTCACCGCCGACCAGATCGCCCGCCTCGCCGCCGCCAAAGCGGTCGCCGCCGCCAACCTGCTCACCCTCACCGCGGGCGACCCGCTGGATTTCCTGCTGCTGTTCTCCTCCGCCACCGGCGCGCTCGGCGCACCGGGGCAAGCCGCCTACGCCGCCGCCAACGCGGCCATGGACGCACTCGCCGCCGGCGCGGAACGGCGGGTGCTCAGCATCGGCTGGGGCGTCTGGGAATCCGGGCTCGCCGAATCCGCGGGCGGCGCGATCCACCTGCGCCGCGCCGGCATCGCCGCCGTCGACACCCGGCGCGGCGCGGAACTGCTCGCGCGGGCCCTGCGCCACACCGAGCCCTACCTGCTCGCCGTCGACTACACGCCCACCGCCGACACCGCACCGGTCGCCGGACGCCTGCGCAGCCTGCTGGCCCCACGCCGCGACCTCGCCCCGGCACCGGTCGAACCGACCGCACCCGCCCCGACGCCGCCCCCGCCCACCGGTCCCGAACCGCTCACCGCGATCATCCGCCGGGTGCTGGCCGCCACCGTCGACCTGCCCGCCGAATCCATCGACTCCACCGCCGATTTCAACGACCTCGGGTTGAGTTCCCTGCTCGCCATCGAACTGCGCCGCGCCCTGGAGACCCGCTTGAGCATCGCCATCTCGACCGCGGAACTGTTCCGTCACCCCACCGTCGCGGCCCTCGGCGCGGCCCTCGCCGACCGCGTCGCCGCCGCGCACACCGGCGAAGCCTCGTGAACCCCGCCGACACGCTGCCCGCGCGCCTGGCCCGCTGGGCGCGGGTCCGCCCCGACACCACCGCCTACACGGCCCTCGAATTCCGCGGCCACGAACGCCTCTCGCACACCCTCGACTACGCCCGACTACACGGGGCCGCCGAAGCGACGGCACGGCGGCTGCGAAACCACAGCGACCCCGGCGACCGGGTCGCGATCCTCTGCGAACACGGACTCGACTACGTCGTCGCCTTCCTCGGCTGCCTCTACAGCGGACGCGTCGCGGTGCCGCTACTGCCGATCACCGGCGCGCGCAACACCGAACGCGTCGACCGGGTACTCGCCGACGCCCGACCCGCGATCGCACTCGTCTCGCCCGGCGACACCGTCACGAAGGCAGCGGTGGAATCCGCTGTGCGGCAAGTGCTGTCACCTGAATCCCGCGCGAGCTACGGTGGTGCGGGCGCTGTCGGCCCGGCCGGTGACAGCTCGGCCGGTGAGGGCCGCACGGCCCGCAAGACCGATGTCGCCTATCTGCAATACACCTCGGGATCGACCAAAGCACCTGCGGGCGTGCGCATCACGCACGCGAATCTGACCGCAGCCCTGGGGCAACTCCGCGAGGCCGTGCCCGTGGCCGTCGAGCGCCCGATCGTGACTTGGCTGCCGTTCTTCCACGACATGGGCCTGGTGATCGGGCTCGCGCTACCGCTCTACTGCGGGGTGCCGGGCGTGACGATGGCACCCTTGGATTTCGCGAAACGTCCGATCCGCTGGTTGCGCGCCTGCTCCGAGCACCGCGCCGGACTGACCGGCAGCCCCAACTTCGGTCTGGCACTGGCGGTCTCGGCCACCACGGACGCCGAACGCTCCGGTCTGGACCTGTCCGCTCTCGACGTCGTCCTCAACGGCGCGGAACCCGTCCGCGCCGAAGCCCTCACCGAATTCACCCGCGTCTACGCCCCCCACGGCTTCCGCCACCGCGCACACACCCCGGGCTACGGCCTCGCCGAAGCCACCCTCTCGGTCACCATCGCCGCCCCCTCCGCCGAACCGGTCGCCCACCACTTCGACCGCGCCGCCCTGAGCCGAGGCGTCGCGGTCCCCGTCGCAGACCATCCCGACAACGGGAGCAGTGCTGACGGATTCGGCGGTGACAGTGGCGGCGGCGGTGCGGCAGGGTCGTTGCTGTTGGTGGGGTGTGGGGCTCCGGTGGGGCAGCGGGTGGCGGTGATCGATGCGCGGGCGCGGGCGGTTCCGGATGGGCGGGTGGGCGAGATCTGGGTCTCGGGGCCGAATGTCGGCGGGGGCTATCACCTGGACCCGGTCGCGTCCGCCGCGACGTTCGGGGCCGAGCGCGCCGACGAGGCGACCGGCGGTTGGTTGCGTACCGGTGACCTGGGCTTCCTGTTCGACGGACAGCTCTATATCGCGGGCCGCGCGAAGGATCTGATCGTCGTCGACGGGCGCAACCACTACCCGTCCGACATCGAGTCCACCGCCACGGCCGCGACGCCGCACCTGCGCGCGGGCCATCTCACCGCCTTCGGCCACGACGACGGCGCGCGCGAAGACCTGGTGATCGTCGCCGAAGTCGTCGCCGATCTGCCCGCCGAGGTCGACCCGGTCGACCTCGCCCGCCGCGTCCGCTCGGCTGTCGCCGCCGCCCACGAGGTCATGCCCGCCGCGGTGGTGCTGGTCGCACCGGGCCGCATCCCGCGCACCTCCAGCGGGAAGGTGCGCCGCGGTGATTGCCACACCTTGTTCGCCGACGGCCTGCTCCCGGTCCTCGCGGCGGTCGGCACCGTGCCGAACGGAGGAGCCGGACGGGCGAATCCCGCGGGCGACCGCCGACGCCGCGGTGTGCCGCCACGACAGCCCTGACGCGCCCGCTCCGCTCACGGTGATCCGACACCGGTCGGGCGATGATGAGCTATGACCTCCGAAGCGATCGCCGTGACCTGGAAGCATCATCCGGACGAGCACGATTACCCGGCCGCCGCCGACTATCTCGAATTGCTCGGTGAGCCGGATGTGGTGGACGCGGTGGTGCGGCGGTTGCGGGACGCGCCGATCGTGCACAAGAAGGCCAAGGACATTCTGCGGGCGGCGCGGCTGGAATTGCTGTCGGCCGACAATCCGCATGTGCGCCGCGATCTGATCAAGATCAACAATGGCAAGGCGCTGTCGCCGATCCTGCTGGTGCGCGGCGATTTCCGGCACGACGTGCCGGTGGTGATCGCCGACGGCTACCACCGGGTATGCGCGATCCACTGGGCCGACGAGGACATCGAGATCCCGGCCAAGATCGCTTCGCTGCCGTGACCTTCTCCACCCTCGCGCTGGTGATCGCCCTCGGGTTGTGCGGTCCGCTGTTCGCGGTGCGCACCGCCTGGCACGTGCCGGTGATCCTGGGCGAACTGGTGGCCGGAATCGTATTCGGCGCCACCGGGTTCGGGGTACTGCACACCTCGGACCCGGTCTTCGTGTTCCTGGCCGACATGGGTTTCGCGATGGTGATGTTCGTGGCGGGCACCCATGTGCCGGTGCGCGATCCGGCGGTGCGGTCGGCGCTGGGCGTGGGCGCGCTGCGGGCGGTGCTGGTCGGCGTCCTGGCGGCGGCGGGCGGTTACGGCATCGCGGCCTGGTTCGGCACCGGTCACGGCGCGATCTACGCGGTGCTGCTCGCGTCGTCTTCGGCGGCGCTGGTGTTGCCGATCATCGATTCGGCGGATCTGTCCGGTCGCCGGGTGCTCGCGCTGACCGCGCAGGTGGCGATCGCGGACACGGCGTGCGTCGTGGCTCTGCCGCTGGTCATCGATCCCGGCAACGCGGCGCGGGCGGCATTCGGCGCGGCGGCGGTGGCGGCGTGCGCGGGCGTGATGTTCCTGGTGCTGCGGTACCTGGAGAATTCGGGGTTGCGCCGCCGGGTGCACCGTCTCTCGGAGCGGCGCGGGTTCGCGCTGGAACTGCGGGTGAGCCTGGCGCTGCTGTTCGTGCTGTGCGCGGTCGCCACCCCGCACGCATGTCTCGATCATGTTGGCGGGCTTCGCCTGCGGACTGGCGGTCGCGGGCATCGGGGAACCTCGTCGGGTGGCCAAGCAACTGTTCGCCATCAACGACGGATTCCTCGCGCCGCTGTTCTTCGTCTGGCTGGGCGCACGACTCAACCTGCGGGAATTCGGCGAGCATCCGCGGTTGATCGCGCTCGGCGTCGCACTGGGGGTGGGGGCGGTCGCGGCGCATCTGGTCACGCGGGTCGCGGGACAGCCACTCGCCTACGGCGCCTTGGCCGCGGCACAGATCGGGGTGCCGGTGGCGGCGGTGACGGTGGGCACGCAACTGCACGTGCTGGTTCCGGGGGAATCCTCGGCGATCATGCTCGGCGCGTTGATCACCATCGGGACGGCCGCGCTCGCGTCGAGCCGGATCGCCGCTCGGCAGCGCGATCCGGTCCGACGGAGTTAGGGCAGGTCGTCCGGCGACCCGTCGCGCCCGAGGAGACGGTCGGTTTCGCGACGTTCGCGTTTGGTGGGACGCCCGGTGCCGCGATCACGTCGCGGCATGGAAGCCAGCAGTTCCCGCGACGGCGGCGGCGGACTGCGGTCGATCAGACATTGCGCCGCGAGCGGCGCGCTGACCCGCTTGGTGACGATCCGTTCCACGACGACGATGCGTTCGACGCCCGCGGCGCGGATGCGCACCTCGTCACCGATCTTGACCTGCTGGGCCGGTTTGGCCGCGACGCCGTTGACGCGGACGTGGCCGCCCGGCAGGCTTCGGCGGCAGCGGATCTCGTCTTGAACAGGCGTACCGACCACGTCCACGAATCGACGCGGGCCTGGGACGCCTGTTCCGGCGAGGGCACCGATCAGATGACGCGACGCGCGGTGACAACGTCATCGGCGTCGAGGTTGGTGTAGGAGACCGGGGTGCCGGACTGGACCGCGTTGAGCAGCTTGCCGTCGCCGGCGTAGATGCCGACGTGGCCGCCGCCGTTGGTGATGACGATGTCACCCGGCTGGAGGTTGTGGAAGGCCACCGGAGCGCCCACGTGGGACTGCTCGAAGCTGGTGCGCGGCAGTTCGACACCGGCCTGACGGTAGGCCCACTGCACGAGACCGGAGCAGTCGAAGCTGACCGGACCCGCCGCGCCCCAGGAGTACTGGGCGCCGACCTTGGTCTTGGCGGCGTCGAGCGCGATCGAGGCGGGCGACTGCATCTGCTGCGGCTGCATCATGTCGCCGAACAGACCGCCCTCGGGGATCTGGGGCAGCGTGCCCAGCGTCATCGGCGGGATGGCGGGCTGGGCGGCGAGGGCCTGCTCCAGCTGCTTGTTCAGTTCCTGGACCGGGGCGTCGAATTCCTGCGGAACCGGAACGTCGAAATCGCCTAGGCCGGGGATGTTGATGGTGGCAGCCATCGCGGGGATGGCGGGCATCGCGCCGGTCGTCGCGGCCACCGCACCCATCACGATCGCGCCTTTGACGGAATTCGGCAAGCGAGATTCCCGCTGCAAGCTGTGTTTACCCACCGAGCTGAGTCTCCGATCTTCCTGCTCGTCCCGCCGACCGAGTTAGCTGACGGGTTCGGGCCGGGAAGATCGGCCCTACCGCGCCGGCGACTATACCGTTGCGGATTCACCCCAGACGAACCTGTGGGTCCCCGGTACGACCATCGAAGCGTGCTGCTTCGAAGGCCGTTTAGGCGGTGACTCGGTGGCGCCGTTCTCTGACGAAGCGACAGACTCCACTAAGTCACGAGAAGATTACGATGCCGTCGCACTGTTGTCCAGCGCACAGACCAGCCTTTTCGTGAACTCTGTGAAAAGTCACCCTCCGCGCGGGAATACGGGTCGCGCCGCCGAAGGTCACGATCGGGTCTCGAAATCGTTCGACGGTCTCGGACGCTCAGCGCTCGAGCGCGGATAACCGCTGCTCGAGGTGGGTGATGTACCGCCGCGCCTCGGCCAGTTGGACCTCGAGTTGGCCGAGTGCGATCACCAGCGGACCCACCGCGAGATCGGCGACCAGTTCGGGATCGTCCAACCCGCCTTCGATGGCGCCCAGGATGTTGGTGCGGATCATCTCCGCCTGGCGCGCGCCGCGCGGGACGGGCCACGAGGCGACGGCCTCGGAGACCGTCGGCAGATCGTCGGGCACCTCGAACTCGAACTCCCCGGACATGACACCCCTTTCCCGCCTCGCGCTGACCTGTTCAGGCTAGAGACTCCGGCACCGATCACCAAGGCGGAAATAGCCGTGTCTACAACATGCCGTAGATTGCCCGAGAAACCTGTGTCGGAAGCGGCTACGGTGTTCGAGCATGGACCCCGTGCGGAATCCGTATGCTCCCGGAGCCGGACAGCGCCCACCCGAACTGGCCGGGCGCGGAAAGCAACTCACCGCTTTCGACATCGTGCTGGAACGGATCTCGCGCGGCAGGCCCGAACGCAGCGTCATGCTCACCGGTCTGCGCGGCGTGGGGAAGACCGTGCTGCTCAACCAACTCCGCTCGGCCGCGGTCTCGCGCGGGTGGGGCACCGGCAAGATCGAGGCGCGGCCCGACCAGGAATTGCGCCGACCGTTGTCCTCGGCGCTGCACATGGCCGCCCGCGCGATCGCGATGTCGCATCGCAATCCGGAGCGGGTCGACGATTTCCTCGGCATCCTCAAGGCATTCGCGCTGCGCGCCACCGCCGACAAGGGCATGCGGGAACGCTGGCAGCCCGGTATCGACGTACCCGCCGTCGCGGGTCGCGCCGATTCGGGCGACATCGAGATCGATCTGGTGGAACTGCTCAAGGAGGCCGCGGCCCTCGCGGGCGATATCGGCGTCGGGATCGCGATCTTCATCGACGAGATGCAGGATCTCGGTCCGGCCGACATCTCCGCGATCTGCGGGGCCTGCCACGAACTGAGTCAGGACGCCGCCCCACTGATCGTGGTCGGCGCGGGCCTGCCGCACCTGCCCGCGGTGCTGTCGGCCTCCAAGAGCTATTCCGAGCGCTTGTTCAGCTATCACCGCATCGATCGGCTCGACCGCGAGTCGGCCAATCAGGCGCTCATCGCGCCCGCCGAACGCGAGGACGTGGCCTTCACCACCGAGGCCCTCGACGCCCTCTACGAAAAGGCCGACGGCTACCCCTATTTCGTGCAGGCGTACGGCAAGGCCGCCTGGGATCAGGCTCCGGAGAGCCCCATCACGGCCCAGGACGTCGAGGTCGCCGCTCCCACCGCCGAGGAGGAACTCGCGGTCGGCTTCTTCGGATCCCGTTACGACAGGGCAACTCCCGCCGAGCGCGAGTACATGCGGGCCATGGCGGACCTGTCCGGCGACGACGGACCGGTCGCCACCTCCGCCGTGGCGACGGAACTCAACCGCAAGCCCGCCTCCCTCTCCCCCGCGCGCGACGGGTTGATCAAGAAGGGCCTGATCTATTCGGCCGAGCGCGGCACCATCGGGTTCACGGTCCCGCACTTCGGCCGCTACCTGCGCAGCGTCTGAGGCGAGTATTCAGTACTCTTGGATATTTTTTAGAAACCTATAGATGTTCACGAAAGCTCGAGCGAACCGGGCGTTGCCGGTCCGCCGCCAGGCGATCGACCGCGATTACGGCGACTCAGGGCGTGTTCGGGAGTCGACGGTTCCCCGCGACGAGTTCGTCGGCGAGATCCTCGTACTCGGCGGCCGCCTCGGCGAGGCGACCCCACACGCCGTCCAGACCGTCGGCGGGACCGACCAAGGCCGCGTAGGCGGTGGCGGTGTGGCGGGCGATCCGGTCCACGACCGCGCCGACGGTCTCGGGATGCACCGCGGCGGTGTCGGGCGCTTCGGGCAGTTGGGCGCGGACCCACCGGTCGATCTCGCGGACCAAGCCCGCCGCGCGCGCGTCGAGGTGGTCGCCGATGTGCTGCTCCACCGACCGCCGCTCGTGCAGCGAGGTGAGCGCGTGTGCGGCGCGCAGCATCGGATGCCCGGCATGGTCGACGCCGCGACATGCCTGGAGAACTTCCCCACGACTGGGAAATCGCTCGTTCAACCCCGATCCCTCCCATTCCGAAGGCTCCCCGACGGGAATGTCGGCGCACCCGCACCCGGCGCACGACATCCCGGAGATCGAATACTCCCACGCCGACCGGACCCTCTCGAAGTCCGGTGAATCTAGCGCTCTCTAGCACTTCGCGTAGATGGGCGTAGAGACGCACGCGATCGGGTTGTCTACTTTTATCTAGCTCATTCGCTACACGGTCGAATATCCCGCTGATCGACCACCGGACTCGGTTGCACAACGTGTCCGTAACGCCCGGTATGAGCGGCTAACGCGCTGGAAATCCCCAGCGACAAGCGGACAAGAACGCTCCGTCCTCGGGTTCTGTGCGACAGGAGGGATCATGTCCACCACCACTGCCCGCGACGCCGCCGACGGCAGGCGTCTGACGGTGACCACCGACGACGGGGTGCCGATCGCCGTCCACCGGTACGGCGGCGCGGACGCCCGACTGACCGTGGTCTTCGTACACGGCCACTGCCTGCGCACCGATTCGTGGTCCTACCTGCGCGAACATCTCGCGCGCCGCTGGGGAGCCGACATCGGGATGGTGTTCTACGACCACCGCGGACACGGCGAATCCGGCAGTGCCGCGCCCGCGACCTACACGATCGACCAACTCGGCCGCGACCTGGACGCGGTGCTGCGCGTGATCGTCCCGACCGGGCCGATCGTCTTGGTCGGCCATTCGATGGGCGCGATGGTGACCTTGGCCTACGCGCGACTGTTCCCGCACACGATCGGCACGCGGGTGGTGGGCGTCGGGTTGATCGCGGGCGCGGCGGGCGGCGTCACCCGGATCGGGCTCGGCCGGTTCCTGCACCGGTACGCGGTGGCCTCGCTCCAGGTGGCGGTGGTGCGCGCGCCGCGAATGATGCAGGCGTCCAAGCAGATGACCCGGCGGATCTTCGAGCCGATCGTGCGCGAGGCCCAGTTCGGCACGCGCGCGGTCAATCCGCGGATGGCGGCGATCGCGACGGCGATGCTCAACGACACCCCACTGCTGACCATGTCGAGTTTCCTGGCTTCGTTCATCGCCTTCGACGAGACCGCGACGTTGCACCGACTCGGCGCCATACCCGCCCTGGTGCTGGCGGGCACGGCGGACATCGTCGTCCCGTACGCGCATTCGGTCGTGCTGGCCTCGCAGTTGGCGTGCGCGGAACTGGTGGCCGTCGACGGCGCGGGGCACAGCGTGATCCTGGAGCGCGCGGAGGAGGTGGCGCTGTCGCTGGTGGCGCTGGTGGACCGGGTGCTCGCCGCTGGTGCGGCGCCCTACGCGACCGCGGGCTGACCCGATTCCGCTGTCGACCCCGGTTGCGGGATCCGGCCGACGCGCGCAGGCTGGGAGAAGTCGCGACGAGGACAGGCAATCATTGGGCAACTGCACAATGTTTCCCATCCCACGAGCCTGATCCCGATTTGTTCTGTACTGTGTTGTAGATCACGTTGTGTGGTGGATCACACGACTCGGCCCCGCGCGTCCCGAGCAATGGCGCACGACCAAGGGCGGGCAGGCCGAGATTCCCGATCCGCTCACCATCACAGGAGGTAACGATGACACGCAGCGACATCGCGGAACTACGCTACGCGGTCGGCCAACTCCGGCAATCCATCGGCGCACTGCGGACGCACTACGGTGACGCGAAGACCGTCCGCAGGCTGGAAAACGACTTGGAGCGGCTCGTCATCGATGCCGAGGAGTTCGAACAGGCACCGCCGCCGGAGGTGCCGCTCCGGCCACAGGACACCATCTACGTCCCCGACAGCAAATCCGACGAAGCCGCCTGGATGGGCGCGCAGGACGAAGGTCTGGGCTTCCACTCCCGGCCCCGCACCAAGTAGGTCGACGGGTGGGCGGACCGCACCGCCCACCTTCCGGTCAGGCCCGGTGCCGACCGGGTCGACGCGCGGGCCGCACCCCGTGGAAGCGCGCCCCGCGCGGGGCCTCCACCTCGGGTGCGGTGTCGGCCGACTCGAACAGTGCCGCGATCCCGTGATCGTGACCCAGCGCGATGGCCTCGAGTCCGTAGCGCCCCTGCGTGCGTGAGAGTTCGTGCAGCATCGTGGTCATGATGCGCAGTCCGGTCGCTCCCACCGGATGACCGAGCGCGATCGATGACCCGTTGACGTTGAGTCGGTCGCGCGGATCGAGATCCCATTCACGCGCCAGTGCCAGGACCTCCACCGCGAAACCCTCGTTGACCTCGATGAGATCGATCTCGTCGAGCGCGAACCCGGTGCGCCCGAGCAGTTTCGCGACGGCGGGCGCGGCCCCGAGGGTGGCCGAATCCTCCGAGCAGCCCGCCGCGGCCCAGCCCACCAGGAAGGCCATCGGGGTCAGCCCCAGTTCCTCGAGCCGGTCCTCGGCGACCACCAGGCACCCGGACGCGCCGTGCCGGTGCGAACTCATGTTGCCCGCGGTGACGATGCCGTCGGACATCAGCGGGCGCAGCGCCGCCAGGGTGCGGGTCGACACGTCGTCGCGCACGCCCTCGTCGCGCAGGATGCGATGGCCCGCGAGGTCGAAGCCCGGTTCGACCCACCCCGGTGGCGCGGCGGTGACGCTGAGCGGGATGACCTCGGCGGCGAATGTGCCCTGCCGCCAGGCGCGCGCGGCCTTGCGGTGACTCGCGACCGCGAATTCGTCGGCCTCGACGCGACCGATGCCGTAGTAGCGCGCGACCTGTTCGGCGTTGGCGAGTTCGACCGATCGGGTGCGTTCGTCGGTGAAGGGGTCGGCGGCGCTTTCGACGCCGCCCGCCACGACCACGTCGGCGGCGCCGGTCTGCACCATCATCGCGGCGGTGATCACGGCTTGCAGTCCGCTGCCGCTGCGGCGGTCGGTGAGGAATCCGGGGACGGCGAAGGGTAGTCCGGCGCCGCGCGCGGCGGCCCGGCCGAGTTCGGGTGCGCCGTAGGCGCCGCCGTCGACGCAGGCCATCGCCACGTCTTCGATGCGCCACGGATCGATGCCGGAACGTTCCATGACGGCGGAGAGCACCGTGGTGGCCAGCCAGTCCGGCGGCATTCCGGTCAGTGCCCCGCCTTCCACGCCGCCGGGTGTGCGGACCGGTGCGACGATCGCGGCTCGTCTCATGATGGTGACTCCTTCCCCGACAACGGCCAGGGCCCCAACCGCGGTGCGACACGAGAGGTACCGGGGACGTCGGTGTCGGCCGGACCGCCCGTTCCCACCACGGGCGTGACGAACGCATACGCGCACGTCGACAGGTATATCTCCAGGAAATGTGACCACGGGATTGTTGCCTGCGTGTGACGGTTCGTGACCGATATTTCCGACTCCGCGAACGGCTTCCCCACGCGTCTCGCGAATCACGTTCTGCCCTTGTCGCGTTCGTCGGAGGGGCCCTGTTCCGCGGGCGCGCGCCGCCCACCTGCGGCCCAGTTCGATGTGGCGCAAATCATATGCCACCCGGTCGGTCGGGATTGCCGGGACCCGATCCAATCGATAGCGGCCGGGGCGTATGGTGCTGTGCATCACATTCGATTTGCGGAGGTAATGATGACCACCCGCACAGCACCCCAGCGAGGCATCCACCCGTGAGTGCCGCACCGACCGCCGCCCCCGAGCCGGGCACCGGCGTATTCAGCAAGTCGAGAGCCCGCATCGCCGAACGCACCCTGCGCACCGACCGCTGGTGGGTCCCACCGCTGATCACCGCGCTGGGACTGACCGCCTTCGTCGTCTACGCGACCATCAGATCCTTTGTGCGCGAAGCATACTGGGTCGAGCAGTACCACTACCTGACCCCCTTCTACTCCCCCTGCCTGAGCACCTCGTGCGTACCAGGCTCCTCGCACTTCGGCACCCCGTTCGGCGACCTGCCGATGTTCGTGCCGCTGGGCTTCGTCGTCCTGCCGTTCCTACTCGGCTTCCGACTGACCTGCTACTACTACCGCAAGGCCTACTACCGCGCCTTCTGGTTCTCCCCGCCCGCCTGCGCGGTCGCCGAACCGCACGCGCGCTACTCCGGGGAGACGAAACTCCCGCTCATCATCCAGAACGCGCACCGCTACTTCTTCTATGTCGCGCTGGTGGTTTCGCTGATCAACACCTACGACGCCGTCACCGCCTTCCACGGAAAGACCGGTGGGTTCGGTTTCGGACTCGGCAACATCGTGCTGCTCGCGAACGTCATCCTGCTGTGGGCCTACACCCTGTCCTGCCACTCGTGCAGGCACATCATGGGCGGCAAGCTCAAACACTTCTCCGCCCATCCGGTGCGGTACTGGTTCTGGACCCAGGTCTCCAAGCTCAACACCCGCCACATGGCGCTGGCCTGGACGACGCTCGGCACCCTCGTGCTCACCGACTTCTACGTGATGTTGGTTGCGAGCGACACGATCTCGGACCTCCGGTTCATCAACTGACCCCGCGGGCCCGCACCTGAACCACAGGTTCATCGACTGACAGCCCAGCGGTTCGTCGACCGGCAGCCCTCCGGTTCCGCACCGCACAGACCCAGGAGATTCGCGGCAATGCCAGAAGTGGAACGGCACAAATACGACGTCGTCGTGATCGGTGCCGGCGGCGCCGGACTGCGCGCGGTGATCGAAGCGAGAGAACACGGCCTGTCCGTGGCGGTGGTGTGCAAGTCGCTGTTCGGCAAGGCGCACACCGTCATGGCCGAGGGCGGCTGCGCCGCCTCGATGGGCAACGCCAACGACAAGGACAGTTGGCAGACCCATTTCAAGGACACCATGCGCGGTGGCAAATTCCTCAACAACTGGCGCATGGCCGAACTGCACGCCCAAGAGGCCCCGGACCGGGTCTGGGAACTCGAGACCTACGGCGCGCTGTTCGACCGGACCGCCGACGGCCGGATCAGCCAGCGCAACTTCGGCGGCCACACCTATCCGCGCCTGGCCCACGTCGGCGACCGCACCGGACTCGAGATCATCCGCACCATGCAGCAGAAGATCGTGTCGCTGCAACAGGAGGATCACGCCGAGACCGGCGACTACGAGGCGCGCATCAAGGTCTTCGCCGAATGCACCGTCACCGAACTGCTCAAGGACGGCGACCGGATCGCGGGCGCGTTCGGCTACTGGCGCGAATCGGGCAAGTTCGTCCTGTTCGAGGCGCCCGCCGTGGTGCTGGCCACCGGCGGCGTCGGCAAGTCCTACAAGGTCACCTCGAACTCGTGGGAGTACACCGGCGACGGGCACGCGCTGGCCCTGCGCGCCGGGGCGACCCTGATCAACATGGAGTTCCTGCAATTCCACCCGACCGGGATGGTCTGGCCGCCCAGCGTGAAGGGCATCCTGGTGACCGAGGGCGTGCGCGGCGACGGGGGCGTGCTCAAGAACACCGAAGACAAGCGGTTCATGTTCGAGTACATCCCCGCGGTGTTCAAAGGCCAGTACGCCGAGACCGAGGCCGAGGCCGACCAGTGGTTGAAGGACAACGACTCGGCGCGGCGCACCCCCGACCTGCTCCCCCGCGACGAGGTCGCGCGGGCGATCAACGAAGAGGTCAAGGCGGGACGCGGCACCAAGAACGGCGGCGTCTACCTCGACATCGCCTCGCGGTTGCCCGCCGAGGAGATCCGCAGGCGACTGCCCTCGATGTACCACCAGTTCAAGGAACTGGCCGACGTCGACATCACCAAGGAGCCCATGGAGGTCGGCCCGACCTGCCACTACGTCATGGGCGGCATCGAGGTCGCCCCCGATACCGGCGCGGCGACGGTGCCCGGCCTGTTCGCGGCGGGCGAATGCTCCGGCGGTATGCACGGGTCCAACCGCCTGGGCGGCAACTCGCTGTCGGACCTGCTGGTCTTCGGCAGGCGGGCCGGACTCGGCGCGGCCACCTACGTCGAACAACTCGCGCAGCGCCCGGCGGTCGCCGACGACGACGTCTCCCGGGCCGCGGCCGAGGCCGTCGCCCCGTTCGATCCGCCGTCCGACGGCGCGGGCGAGAACCCCTACACCCTGCACACCGATCTCCAGCAGGCGATGAACGACCTGGTCGGCATCATCCGCAAGGAGCACGAACTGCGCGAGGCGATCGAACGACTCGCCGCCCTGCGGGCCCGGTTCTCGGGCGTGCTGGTCGAGGGGCACCGCCAGTTCAACCCGGGCTGGCACCTGGCCCTGGACCTGCGCAACATGCTGCTGGTCAGCGAATGCGTCGCCCGAGCGGCGCTGCTGCGCACCGAGAGTCGCGGCGGACACACCCGCGACGATCATCCGGCGATGGACCCGGACTGGCGCAACAAACTGCTGGTCTGCTCGATCGATCCGGCCGAGGCGGACCTCGCGGTGCCCGCGGTGCGGGTCGTCTCCGAGGACCAGATCCCGATGCGCGCGGATCTGCTCGCGCTGTTCGACCTGTCCGAACTCGAGAAGTACTACAACCCCGCCGAACTCGCGGACCATCCGTCCGGTTCGGCCTCTGCCACGGAAGGTGAGGCGTGACGATGGGTTACGACGCCAATTTCCGCGTGTGGCGCGGTGACCAGGACGGCGGCGATCTCGCGGATTTCACGGTCGAGGTGAACGAGGGCGAAGTGGTCCTCGACATCATCCACCGCCTCCAGGCCACCCAGGCGCCCGATCTCGCGGTGCGCTGGAATTGCAAAGCGGGCAAATGCGGTTCGTGCTCGGCCGAGGTCAACGGTCGCCCGCGACTGCTGTGCATGACGCGCATGTCGACCTTCGAGCCCGACGAGTTGATCACCGTGACCCCGATGCGGACCTTCCCGGTCATCCGCGATCTGGTCACCGACGTGTCGTTCAACTACCAGAAGGCCAGGGAGATACCGTCTTTCACCCCGCCGGACGATCTCAAGCCGGGTGACTACCGGATGAAGCAGGTCGATGTGGAACGCTCCCAGGAGTTCCGCAAGTGCATCGAATGCTTCCTGTGCCAGAACACCTGTCACGTGGTGCGTGACCACGAGGAGAACAAGCAGTCCTTCGCCGGGCCGCGATTCCTCATGCGCATCGCGGAATTGGAGATGCATCCGCTGGATGTCGCCGACCGCCGCGACCTCGCCCAGGACGAGCAGGGCCTGGGCATGTGCAACATCACCAAGTGCTGTACCGAGGTCTGCCCGGAGCACATCGGGATCACCGACAACGCGCTGATCCCGATGAAGGAACGGGTGGCCGATCGCAAATATGATCCGCTGGTGTGGTTGGGCAACAAGCTCTTCCGTCGCTGAACGCCCGAAGGGCCGGTCGGATTCCGGGAATCCGACCGGCCCTCCGCACCCGAATCACAACATCGCCACGACTCCGATGGCGACCGCCCACACCAGAACCCCGACGAACAACGCCGGCAGCAACGAGCTGGTGAGCACGTAGACGCCGATCGTCGACACCGCGAACAGCAACGCGACGATCAGCCATTCCACCCAATCGCCGGGCCGCAGCTTCTTGTACCGGGGTGGGGCATTCTTCAACCCTCGGTCCACGTGATATCGGTTACCCCGTCTGGCCTGCGCTAAACCCGCGAACGGGCCGTCCGGGACACGGTGATTCAGCCCCGCGGACGGTCGAATTCGCCGTCGTTGACGCCCGCCGTGAACGCCGCCCACTCGCCCGGGGTGAACACCAGTACGTGCCCCTCGGGGTCCTTGCCGTCGCGCAGACCCACGTGACCGTCGGCGAGCAGCGCGACCTCCACGCTGTCGCGGCCGCCCGCGCTGCCCGCCTTCCGCCACACCGCCGCGCTGAGATCGATCTCGCCGCCGCCGTCGACACTCATGAGCCGATTCCTTTCCCCTACCGATTTGTCGCATGCGCGCTCCACGCGCCGGATACGCCCCGCACTCGGACGCTCCCCCGTCACGCCGCGTACTCCTTGGCCGCCCGCCGCAGCAACTGACGACTGCTCTGGGCGTCGAGCGCGTGGCCGAGCAGGCACTCGTGGGCACGATCGTACCGCCGCACGTCGGATCCCTTCTCCAGATACAGATCTCCGGTCAGTCCCGGCGCGTAGACCACCGTCGGCTCCACGGGTCGCCCTTTCGCGTCGACGCCGAAGTCCAGCACGGTGAACGATCCGACGGACGCGCCCAGCGGCGTTCCCGCCCCGAAAGCCAGTACCCGCAGCGAGATGTTGGCGCGGGTGCTCAGATCGGCCAGGTGCCGCAGTTGCCCCGCCATCACCCGCGCGCCGCCGACGACCCGCCGCAGCACCGATTCGTGCAGGATCACCTGGAGCGTGGCCGGGGCGGCGCGGCGGGTGATCAGCGCCTGGCGGTGTATCCGCGTCTGCACCCGGCGTTCGGTCCGCGCCTCCGAATCCTCGGGGTGTCGCGACTGATCGAGGGCTCGCGCGTACTCGGCGGTCTGCAACAGGCCGGGGACCACGTCGCCCTGGTAGGCCGTCAACGTCCGCGCGAACGCCTCGAGTCCCAGGTAGACGTCGAAGTCGGCGGGGACGAGCTCGCCGTGTTCGTGCCACCAACTCGCGGTGACCGGTTGGCGGGCCAGCCCTTTCAAGCCTTCGGCGAGGTCGTCGGGGATGCCGTAGATGCGGCACAGTTCGCCGATGTCGAGGGTGCGGATGCGGTCGGCTTGGCCCTTCTCCAGTCGTTGCAGGGTGCTCGCGCCCCACTCCATCAGGCGCGCGGACTCGGCGATGGTCAGTCCGGCCCGGGTGCGCCAGTCGCGCAGGTATCTGCCCAGTTGTCTGCGCGGCAACGTCGAGACGATCGTCTCGGCTCGCTGCGGACCCACCGGGATCTCGACCGGACTCGCTGACACGGCACGCTCCGTTCTGTTGCGCGAGCCGGCCCCGGGTGCTCACACGCACTCGGCACGGGGGCCGCACTCACGATGGACATTCCACGAAAGCTGTTCACGAACTGCACGGTCGGTTCATACTGGTGACGTCGCCGAAAACGGTCGGGCAGCACACATCCGACGACCTCGGCGCCCGTGGGCACACCGGGCCCCCTCATCCACTATGGAGAATCCTCCCCCTCGCAGCGGATCTCGTCCTGGGAATTCCTTCGAAATCCCGGCCAGATTTGCCAACAGCATGGCCGTGGGTTGTCTACGGTGGTGTGCTGGAAGTGTGCCCGGAGCCGAGCAGGGCGGTCCCCTCCCCGCTGCGAAACCTCCGGGCACACACAGTATTCGATGGCGACACCCCGCGGGGCCTGTCATGCGGCCCTCGGGAATCGCACGCAGGAACGAGGAGTCATGGCTGTAAGTGTCATAGCGTCGTCGTTGATGACCAGCGATCTGACCCCGCACCGGGCCCGCAGCGTCGGGCACGAGAGCTGGGTGGTCTCCTTCCTACCAGGGCGCACGCTCACGTGCGCGCAGGCGGTCGCGGCCCTGAAGGTTGCTGAAGTTGTGCCGGGGCTCCTCGACTCGGTCGGCGAACTCGCCGGAACGGTCGGGCTGACGGCACGCGAAGCAGTCGGACTGGCCATCCACCAGGCGCCCTGGGACGACAATCGGCGACACACCGGAGGGCGACGCCGAGGACGCGTCGGCGGGGACCATCGCGCGAGCGCCGACCGGGCGGGGGTGGCCTGATGCAACTCCCCTATCCGGGCTCCCGGGCCGCCACTCTGCTGAACTGCGCGGGCGACCCCGGCGTCCTCACCGACGAACAGGCGCACACCGCCATGCAACTGCACCTGGACTGCACCGTCGACCGCTGCCTGGTCCGCCGCCGGGCCCGCACCACCCTGGTCGAGGCGGGCAAATGCGTGCTCGACGGACGAGCACTGCAACCCTGATCCGCTCGCGAGGGGCCGCGATGTCGCGCGGCCCCGAGCCGGTCACCCGAGCCGGTCACCCGAGCCGGTCACCCGAGCCGGACGGTCGAGCCGGACGGTCGAGCCGGACGGTCGAGCCGGACGGTCGAGCCGGACGGTCGAGCCGGTCACTTGAGCCGGGCGGTCGAGCCGGTCACCCGAGCCGGATGCACGATGCCGGCTGCTCGCGGCCGAGTGCCCCGCCGGTTGCGCAAGACCCTCGACACCCGCTCGCCACGGGGACGCCGGTCGCTCGGAGCCGCCACCCGAGACCGGATCGTCAGTGCCAGGTGTGATCGGTGAGCGGTGTGCGCGGACCGAATTTCGGTCGGCGGGCGTGCCCGCTGATCTCCAACAACCGCACCACGCGGTAGCGGTGCGGGCGCAGCGGTTCGAGGTAGTCGACCATTTCCGCGTCGTCCAGCGGCCGACCGAGCAGCGTCCAGCCGATGACGGCCGCCAAATGGTAGTCGCCGACCGAGAGCGCGTCGGCGTCACCGTAGGCGCGCTGCGCGATCTCCGCGGCGGTCCAGACGCCGATGCCGGGCACCGTGCACAACAGGCGGGCGGCCTCGACCGGGTCGGCGGCCGCGGTGCGCTCCAGGGAATCGGCGAGCGCGGCGGCCCGCACGATGGTCCGCGACCGGTCCGGCCCGACGTTCGCGCGATGCCACCGCCAGGACGGAATCCGCCGCCATGTCTGCGCGTCCGGCGCGATCAGCAGCCCTTCGGGGGCGGGCCCCGGCGCGGGTGACCCGAACTCGCGCACCAGCGCGCGCCACGACGCGCGTGCCGAGACGGTGTGCACCTTCTGTTCCAGGACCGCGGGCACCAGCGCCTCGAAGACCAAGCCGGTGCGCAACATGCGCAGACCGGGGAAGCGGCGGTGCGCGTCGACCACCTTGGGATGGTCGGGCACGAAGCCGGACAGGTCTTCGTCCAGGCACAGCAGGCGCTCGAGTCCGTCCAGGAATTCGGCCGCGCCGGGACCCCAGGCGTGCGCGCGCACGGTGCGCGCGTCGACCTGATCCATGCGGTAGGTGACCGGACCGCTGCCCAGGCGCGAACCCCGCCAGTAGGCCCCGTCGGGGGTGCGGCGGCAGGTCGGGTCGGCGCTGCCGCGGCGCAGCGGGGCCAGTGTCGCGGCGAGATCGATCGGACGTGCGGCGCTCACCGTCCTGCTCGTGCCGCGTTCGATCGCGGCGGTGGATTCGCGCACCGGACCATTGTGCGCGACGCTACCGACGAGTCCGCGCCGACCTGGCCTTTTCCGCGTCGGCGCTGCGGCTGACCGGTCTCGATACGAATTCGACATGAGCGCGATTCGTGTCACGGTGTAACGGCCTCGAATAATCAGGCGATATTCGGTCGACGATTCTGTTGAATCAGCGAACTATTGGCAATCGCCACGACGGAGGAACCGCATGATCACCAATCTGCTCAACTGGTTACTGAACGCCTGGGGTGGGGTTTCCGCGGGCAGCTCGGGTTACCAGATTCCTCCCGGCACCCTCCCGTTCGGTAGCTGATCCGCGAACGCGCACCCGCGACCCCGACCGCGGGTGCGCGAACGCCTCCGGTCACCGCGTCGAATCATTGTCAGCGGTGAGGAATTCGACCAGATGGCGACCGCGCCGACCGCCCAACTGCTCGGCCTGGGTACGGCAGGAAAAGCCGTCCGCGAGCAGCACGGCATCCGAATCGGCATCCCGCAGCGCGGGCAGCAAGCCGTTCTCCGCGACCGCGACCGAAATGTCGTAGTGGCCGCGCTGCATTCCGAAGTTACCGGCCAATCCGCAACAGCCGGTGATTTCCCGCACTGTGACACCCATTGTGGTTAACAACTGGCGATCGGCTCTCACGCCCAGAACGGCGTGCTGATGGCAGTGCGGTTGCACCAGGACCGACACCCCGGGACGCGCCGGGGGAGACCACTCCGGTTCCGCGACCAGAAACTCCGCGAGCGTGCGCACCGCCGCCGCCGTGGCCGCCGCCCGCGGATCGTCCGGCAGCAGTTCCGGCAGATCGGCGCGCAACGCCGCCGTGCAGGACGGTTCCAGTCCGATCACCGGCGCTCCCGCGGCGACGTGGTCGGACAAAGCATCCACCGTCGCCCGCAACCGGGCGCGCGCGCCGTCGAGTTGGCCGGTGCTGATCCAGGTCAGCCCGCAGCACACCCGCCGCTTCGGCACCACCACCCGATAGCCCAGCGATTCCAGCAGTTCCACCGCCGCGACGCCGATCCCGGGATCGAAGGCGTCGGTGAAGGTGTCGATCCACAGCACCACCTCGCGCCCGCCCGACCGCGCCTCGCGCCCGCGCCACCACCGGCGGAAACTCCGGTCGGCCAACACCGGGATCGGGCGGCGCGCGTCCAGACCCGCCGCCCGCAGACCGAATCCACGCAACCGCGGCCTGCGCGCCACCGCGTTCACCAGGCGCGGCATCCGGGTGGCCGCCGCCAACCAGCGCGGCAACCACCCGAGGGTGTAGTGGTCCACGGGACGCGGACGACGCCGGTAGCGGCGGTACAGGGCCTCGGATTTGTAGGTGGCCATGTCCACGCCCGCCGGACAGTCCGAGCGGCACGCCTTGCACGACAGGCACAGATCCAGGGATTCCTCGACGGCGGGGGCCGACCAGTCCAGGTCACCGCGCACCACTTCCTGCAGGACTCGGGCGCGGCCGCGGGTGCTGTCCTTCTCGTCGGCGGTCGCCAGATACGACGGGCACATGAAACCACCTGCCGCCCGGCACTTCCCGACGCCGACGCAGCGATGCACCGCGGTGCCGAGGTCGCCGTCGTCCTCGGGAAAGGCATAGCCCAGCAGCGGAATTCGCGGTAGCCCCGCCACCCGGAGATCGGCGTCGACCGGACGCGGCCGGACCAGCACGCCCGGATTCAGGACGTCATCGGGATCGAACAGCGCCTTGAAACCCGCGAAGACCGCCAAGGCGGCGGGGGAATACATCACCGAGAGCAGTTCGGAGCGGGCGCGTCCGTCGCCGTGCTCGCCGGACAGCGAACCCCCGTGCCGCACCACCAGCTCCGCCGCGTCGAACAGGAAGGCACGGAACCGGTTCGGCGCGTCCGCGAGCGGCAAATCCAGTCGGACGTGGATGCAGCCGTCGCCGATATGGCCGTAGAGCAGCCCCTGAACGCCGTGCTCGGCGGTCAGGTCGGCGAAATCGCGCAGGTAGTCGCCGAGGTTCTCCGGCGGCACCGCGGCGTCCTCCCACCCGGGCCAGGCCGGACGGCCGTCGGCGGTGCGTCCCGCGAGTCCCGCGCCGTCGGCGCGGATCCGCCACAGCGCGGCCGTGGCGGCGGGATCGGTGACGATGCGGTGATCCAACGCGCCCGCCGCCCGGCTCAACGCCCTTGCCACCGAGAGGGCTTCGGCCTCGGTCGCGCCCGCGGTCTCCACGAACAGCCATCCGCCGCCGCGCGGCAACTCGGGCACCCTGCCACGCCGCGCGCGCACGGTGTCCACCAGACCCGCGTCGATTCCCTCGACGGCGGTCGGGGCGCAGGCCATCACCGCCGCGACGTCGTCGGCGGCGTCGGCCATCGACGGATAGCCCAGCACGGTGAGTACCGTCGCGCCCGGCAGGTCGACCAGGTCGACGGTGGCTTCCAGGAGCAACCCGCACGTTCCCTCGGTGCCCACGAAGGCCCGCGCGGCCGAGGAACCGCGTTCGGGCAGCAGGTGTTCCAGTCCGTAGCCGCTGGCCTGTCGGTCGAAGCGGCCCGGATCGGTGCGCAGCACGGCGAGATTCGCCGCCGTGAACTCGGCGAGTCCGGGAACGACGGTGAGATCGTCCGCGAGCGTGCGTGATTCGCCACGACCGTCCAGTACCCGCAGCGCGACGGTGTTGTCGGAGGTCCGCCCCCACGCGACGGCGTGCGGCCCGCAGGCGTTGTTGCCGATCATGCCGCCCATCGTGCAGCGATCCTGGGTGGACGGGTCCGGCCCGAAACGCAGGCCGTGCGGGCGCAGGATGCCTTGCAGCGAGGACAGCACCACCCCCGGCTGCACCCGGGCGACACGACGTTCGGGATCGACCGCGCGGACTCGGTTCATGTACCTGCTGAAATCCAGGACGACGCCCGGGCCGATCGCGTTGCCCGCGACGGAGGTGCCCGCGCCGCGCGCGGTGACGCTCAACCCGTTCTCCCGGGCGAAGGACAGCGTCGCGGCGACGTCCTGGTCCGCGCGCGGGAAGACCACCGCCGCGGGCGGAACGCGGTAGTTCGACGCGTCCGAGGAGTATTCGGCACGCCTGCGGGCCGAGGCGTCCACCTCGCCGTCGACGCGGTCGCGCAAGGCCCGCACCATGTCCTCGTTCACGGTGCCAGCCTAAACGCGCTGGTCGGGCCGGGCCGATTTCGCCGAGAGCGGACGGCGGAAGGACTTGCCCTCAACTTATGTTGAGGTCTTACTGTCGGTGGCCTGGGGTTGGATCGCGGGGGAGCGGAAGGACCGGACGTGAGTATCGAATCAGTCGCCTGGAATCAGATGTACCGCCAGGCCAACGCGCCGCGCGAGCGGCGGCCCTTCAGCGCCGCCACCGCGCGGCGCATCCTCGGCTTCGCGCGCCCGCACCGGCGCCGGATCGCCGCGTTCCTCGGGTTCAGCGTGATCTCCGCGCTGCTGGCCGTGGCCACCCCGGTGCTGGCGGGACGGGTCGTCGACGCCATCGTCGGCGGATCGGCGCCTTCGCTGGTGGTCACGCTGGCCGTGCTCATCGCCGCCCTCGCCGTACTCGACGCCGGATTCGGCCTGGTCATCCGGTGGATGTCGGCCCGCATCGGCGAAGGGCTCATCCTCGACCTGCGCACCGCCGTGTTCGACCACGTGCAGAAGATGCCGATCGCCTTCTTCTCGCGCACCCGCACCGGCGCGCTCGTCAGCAGGTTGAACAACGACGTCATCGGCGCGCAACGAGCCTTCAGCGACACCTTGTCCGGTGTCGTCGCCAACCTCGTCACCCTCGTGCTCACCGTCGTGGTGATGATGACCATCTCCTGGCAGATCACCCTGCTGGCCCTGCTCCTGCTGCCCGCCTTCGTGATTCCCGCCCGCCGGATGGGCCGCCGCCTCGCCGACATCCAGCGCGAGGCCGCCGAACTGAACGCCTCGATGAGCACCCAGATGACCGAGCGTTTCTCCGCGCCCGGCGCCACCCTGGTCAAACTGTTCGGCAGGCCCGCCGTCGAATCCGAGGAATTCGCGGTGCGGGCGCGGCGGGTCCGCGACATCGGCGTGCGCACCGCCATGTTGCAGACCTGGTTCGTCACCGCGCTCACCCTGGTCTCCGCGCTCGCCGTCGCCCTGGTCTACGGTCTCGGCGGCTGGTACGCGCTGCGCGGCCAACTCGACGCGGGCGCGGTCGTGGCCCTGTCACTGCTGCTGACCAGGCTCTACGCCCCGCTCACCGCGCTGGCCTCGGCGCGCATGGAGATCATGTCCGCGCTGGTCAGCTTCGAGCGGGTCTTCGAGGTGCTCGACCTGACACCGCTGATCCGCGAGGTGCCCGACGCCGTCGACGTGCCCGCCGGGCCGGTCTCGGTCGAACTGGAACAGGTGAGCTTCGGCTATCCCGCCGCCGACAAGGTGTCGCTGGCCTCGCTCGAGGAGGTCGCCACGCTCGACACCCGCGGCGGCGAGGAAGTCCTGCACCGCGTGTCGCTGCGCGCCGAACCGGGGCAGCTCATCGCGCTCGTCGGCTCCTCCGGCGCGGGCAAATCGACCGTGGCCCAACTGGTCTCACGACTCTACGACGTCGACTCCGGCGCGATCCTGCTCAACGGGACCGACGTGCGGCACCTGCGCACCGATTCGCTGCGCGCCACCGTCGGCCTGGTCACCCAGGACGGTCACCTGTTCCACGACACCATCCGCGCCAACCTGCTGCTCGCCCGCCCCGAAGCCACCGAGGACGACCTGTGGGCGGCGCTGCGCCGCGCCCGCCTCGGCGATCTGGTGGCGGCGCTGCCCGACGGTCTGGAGACGGTCGTCGGCGAACGCGGCTACCGGCTCTCCGGCGGTGAACGTCAACGGCTGACGATCGCGCGCCTGCTGCTCGAACAGCCGAGGGTGGTCATCCTGGACGAGGCGACGGCTTCCCTGGACTCCACCTCGGAGGCGGCCGTCCAGGAAGCCCTCACCGAAGCCCTCGAAGGCCGCACCGCCCTGGTGATCGCCCACCGCCTGTCCACCATCCGCGCCGCCGACCAGATCCTGGTCATGGAGCACGGCCACATCGTCGAACGCGGCACCCACCCCGAACTCCTCGCCGCCGACGGCCGCTACGCCGAGCTCTACCGCACCCAATTCGCTGACACCCCGCAACCCGCGGTCGCCGGGACGGTTCATCCGTCGTAGTGACCGCCCACCTGCACGATCACCAACTCGGTGTCGATGACGTAGTAGATCAGCCGATGCTCCTGGGAGATCCGGCGCGACCAGTGACCGGCGAGTTGGTGACGCAGCGGTTCGGGTTTGCCGACCCCGGCGAAGGGGTCGGCAACGGCCGCTTCGATGAGTTTGTTCACGGCCTTGAGCACCGTGCGGTCACGGGCGAGCCACTCCGAGTAGCTCCGCCACCCGCGCGCGGTGAACGTCAACTTCCGATCGGGCACGGGTCAGCGCCCGGCGTGGTCGGCGGGTGCGTCCGGTTCCCAGTGCACGAAAACACCTTCGAGCCAGCGCACATCGGGACGACCGGCACGTTTGGACAGCACCAGGGCGGCGGTGTCGGACTCGCCCGACGCCCCGGCAGGCGGGGCGACGGTGTGCACCTGCCACCCCGAGCTGTCGGTGTCGGCGGCGATCAGCGCACGCAGATGGTCGGCGGCCTCCGCCACGATCGAGTCGCTGCGCCTCCGGTCGGTCGAAGTCGCGACCGGCACTTCGCCCGGAGCCACGTCCTCGTCCGGGTCGAGCAGGGTGTGCGCCTCGGTGCGCCCCTCCCGCGCGTCCTCCGCCGAGGCGAGCAGCGCGGCTCCGCCGTGCGTCTGGAGGACGTACATCGTCTCCATCAGCGAGTTCCAGTCGGATTCGGCCACCAGCACGGCGTTCTCGCCGGACTTCGTCACCACCGTCACCGGATCGTGGTCCTCGTTGACCCTTCTCACCAGCCCGAACAGGTCTTGGCGGACGTTCGAGATCGGCAGAGACGTCACGGCGCGCTCCTCGGGTTGTCGTACGACATATCGTACAGGTCACCCGTACGAGATGTCGTACGACTTCCGCGCGCGAATCCGCGGTCAGAATTCGCCGGCTACGCCGAAGACGGTGCGGCCGGAGTGGGAGCCGGAGTGCAGGGAGCGCAGGACGTGTTCGGCTTCGGTGACGGGGGCGAGGTTCTCCAAGGCGGTGAGGTGGGTGGGGCGCAGTTCGTGGGCGAGGCGTGTCCACAGGGCGCGGCGCTTGTCGATGGGCAGGGCGACGGAGTCGATGCCGATCAGGGAGACGCCGCGCAGGATGAACGGGAGCACGGTGGTGGGCAGGCCGGGACCGCCGGTCAGGCCGCTCGCGGCGACGGTGCCGCCGTAGCTGATCGCGCTCAGGATGTGCGCGAGCGAGGCGCCGCCGACACTGTCCACCGCGCCCGCCCAGCGGGCCTTGGACAGTGGCCGCGGTTTGGCGTCCGGGTCCTCGGGGAGTCGGCCGATCACTTCGTTCGCGCCGATCTCGGCGAGCCGGTCGGCCGCGTCGGATTTGCCGGTGGAGGCGATGACCTCGAAGCCGAGCCCGGACAGGATGTCGATCGCGACGCCGCCGACGCCGCCGGTCGCGCCGGTGACCAGGATCGGCCCGGTCTCGGGCGTGAGTTCCCGGTCCAGCAGGGCTTGCACGCTCAGCGCGGCGGTGAACCCGGCGGTGCCGATGATCGCGGCGTCCCTGGTGCTCAACCCGTCCAGCTTGACGACCCAGTCGGCGGGCACGCGCGCGTATTCGGCGAACCCGCCGTGGTGGGCGACGCCGATGTCGTAGCCGTGCGCGACGACCAGGTCACCGGGCGCGAAATCGTCGTCCTCGGAGGTGACGACCTCGCCGGTGAGATCGATGCCGGGCACGATCGGATAGCCGCGGACCACCCCGCCCCCGGGAGTGATGGCCAGCGCGTCCTTGTAGTTCGCGCTCGAGTAGTGCACTTTGATCGTCACCGTGCCGGGGCCGAGGAAATCCTCGGAGACCCGCTGCTTGGTCAGAACGATCCCGCTGTCCGATTCGTGTGCCACCATCGCCCAGAAATCCATGGGGTCGAGCATACGAGCGCCGGGGCGGGAGGACGGCGATCCTCGTGCGGACGCACAACGGTCGCACCGTCCGGTCGCGCCCGGGTCTCATTCGGGAGCGAGTTCGAGTCGCACACCGAGCAGTCGCACCGGACGGTCCAGCTCGAACCGGTCGACCACGCTCAGCGCCGTCTCCACGATCGTCGCGACGTCGGCGGTCGGTTCCGGCAGTTTCCGCTGTTTGCTGCGGGTGTAGAAGGTGTTGGTGCGCACCGTGACCGCGACCCGCACGCTGATCCGACCGGCGGCCGCCATCTCTTCCGCGACCTCGCGGGCCAGCCGCGCCACCTGGGCGTCGATGTCGGCGCGTTCGGTGAGATCGCGCGGGAAGGTCTCCGATCGGCTGCGCCCCACCGGCGTGCGCGGTTCGGTGGTGACCTCGGTATCGCCTTTGCCGTGGCCGAGCACCCACAGGTAAGGGCCGGTGTTCGGCCCGAATTCGGCCGCCAGGACCGCCCGGTCGGCCGCCATCAGATCACCGACGGTTTCGATGCCGAGCCCGGCCATCCGCGCCGCGATCCGGCCGCCCACACCCCACAGCGCGCTGGTCGGCCGGTGCGCCATCACTTCCGTCCAGTTCGCCGCCGTCAATCGGAACATGCCCGCGCGGGCCGCGTCGGCGTCGGCGGGCGCGGCGGAGGTCTTGCTCGCGGTCTTGGCGAAACCCGTGGCGAGTTTGGCGGTGAGTTTGTTGTCGCCGATGCCGATCGCGCAGGTCAGTTCCAGTTCCGCGACGGCGGCGCGGATCTGGGCGGCCAACCGCTCGGGGTCGTCGGTGTCGGCGACGAGGAACGCCTCGTCCCAGCCCCACACCTCGACCCGGCCGGGGAAGGTGCGCAACAGCGCCATCACCTCCTCGGAGGCTTCCTCGTAGGCGGCCATGTCCAGCGGCAGGAACACCCCTTCCGGACAGCGACGCAGGGCCGAACGCAACGCCATTCCCGCCCGCACCCCGAACGCCCGCGCCGGATAGGACGCGCAGGTCACGACCTTGCGGGGTTCGGCGGGATCACCGTTGCCGCCGACGATCACCGGCAGGCCGCGCAACTCCGGATGACGCCGGAATTCGACCGCGGCCTGGAACTGGTCGAGGTCGACATGCAGCAGCCACCGGGCCGGTGAGCCGGTCTGGTCATCGGTCGACATCGAAAGCCACCTCCGCAACCACGTGTCGTGCTGCGCGAACGGTCGCGACCATCGTAAGGATGGACGGTGACAGACGACCCCGAGTGCCACGCGGAGGAGTTGAGGACTGTGACGATGATCGAATCTCCCGGGAACCCGCGCATCGGCGACGCCGATCGCGACCTCGCGGCGCGACACCTGCGCGCGGCCGTCGCGCACGGCGAGCTGGATCTGGTCGAACTCGACCGGCGGTTGGTGTCGGTGTACGCGGCGCGCACGTCGGGGGAGTTGATCGCCGCGACCGGCGACCTGGCGGTGACGGCGGCGCGTATCGAACCGCTGCGCGTCCGCGTCGAGGACGGCACGCGGACGCAGACGGGCGAGTGGGTGGTGCCCGCGCGGATCACGGCGGAATGCGCCTCGGGCAGTGTCGTGTTCGACTTCACCCGGGCGCTGTGCCCGCACCGGGAAGTGGAGGTGGCGGTGTCCGTGGGTTCGGGCGATCTCACGCTGATCGTGCCGCGCGGTTGGCACGTCGACCTGGACCGGGTGGAGATCAGCAGCGGCTCGGTGCGCAGTCGCGTGGTGGAACCGAGGTTGACGGGGATGCCTTCGCTGCGGGTGCGCGGTCAGGTCGGTTCGGGCGTGGTGACGGCGCGGTATCCGGACCCGCCGCGGCGGCGTTCGCTGTTCGGGTGGCTTTCGCGCAAGTCCCGCTAGCCCTTGCGTCCCGCGCAGAACAGAATAATATTCTGGTTGTGAAGATTCGAGATCGGTTGCTGCTGGCCGCGGAGCGGCAGTTCGCCGAACGGGGAGCCCTCGACGCCACCCTCACCCAGATCCGGGACGCGGCGGGCGCGAGCGTCGGCGCGCTCTACCATCACTTTCCCGATAAAGCCGACCTCTACCGCCAGGTGTGGTGCCACGCGCTGGCCGACTACCAGGCGCACTTCTGGGTGATGGTCGGCCAGAGCACCGACGCGCGCGAAGGGATCACCGCCGGGGTGCGCGAACACCTGCGCTGGGTCGGGGAGAACCAGCATCGCGCCACGATCCTGCTGTCCGCCCGGCCGCCGGGCGTACGCGAGAGCGACAGCAACCGCGAATTCATCACCGACGTCTGGAACTGGTGGCGCACCCACGCCGCCTACGGCGCGGTCCGCGACCTGCCCTTCGACCTCGTCTACGCGCTGTGGCTGGGCCCCGCGCAGGAATTCAGCAGGCAGTGGCTCGCCGGTGACATGCGTACCGCTCCCACCGCGATCGCCCGTGAACTCGCCGACGCCGCCTGGCTCACCCTGCGCGCGTCCGAGGGCCCCGCCGCGCGCGTCGACAGCACCCGTCCCCGCAAGGCCAGCTTGACCGGAGGCGTCCGATGACCACCGCGCTCGACATCGAATCCGCCCGCCAAGTCCTGGCCGCCCAACCTTTCGCGAACCTGGTCGGCACCGAGATCACCGCGTTCGGCAACGGCCGCGCCACGCTGGTCATCCCGATCCGCGACGAACTCGGCCAGCAGTTCGGGTTCGTGCACGGCGGCGTGCTGTCCTACGCCGCCGACAACGCGCTCACCTTCGCCGCGGGCACCATCCTCGGCCCCACCGTGCTGACCGGCGGATTCACCGTCACCTACCTGCGGCCCGCCGCCGGAGAACGGTTGGTCGCCGAAGCGGTGGTCACCGGGTGGACGCGCAGTCAGGCCGTGGTCAATTGCGAGATCTACGCCGACAACGGCGACGGTGACCCGGTGCTGTGCGCGGTCGCGCAAGGGACGGCGCGCATCGCGGTGCACGCGCACGCGTCCTAGCCTCGGCCCTCGTCCGCCGCCCGGTGCGCGGGCGCGTCGAGCAGGGTGTCCAGATAGCCGCGCGACCAGTCGCACATGCCGTGCACCGTGGTGAGCAGGTGCGCACCGGCCTCGGTCACCGTGTAGTCGACCCGCGGATTCGCGGTCCGGTGATCGTGCCGCGCGATCAACCCGTGCCGTTCCAGATCCCGCAGCGTGTGGGTGAGGATGCGGTGGCTGATCGGCGCGAGCGCGCGGTGCAGAGCGCGGAAACGGCCGGTGCCCGCGGCGATCTCCTCCAACAGGCGCAGCCCCCACTTGGACGACACCACCGCGAAGACCCGCACCGCGATCTCCCGGGCGTGCCGTTCGCGCAGCGCCGCCCGCGCATCGGTCACGTCCACCCGCTCACCTTCTTGTGCGTACTGCCGAGGTCGGTCACTCCACCGTAGCGTCGCCGCCATGACGATCCTGAAGACCTACGCCCGACTGTTCGTCACCGACCTCGCCGCCGCGCTGCCCACCTACGAGCGCCTGGTCGACGCGCCGGCTGACCTGCGTTTCGGCTTCGAACGCGCCGAACTGGCGGCGGTCGGGGACTTCCTGCTCATCGCCTGCCCGCCCGAGGACGTCGACAGGTACCGCGGGACGGTCGGTCCGGTCATCGTGGACGACCTGGACGGACTCGTCGACGGGCTCACCGCTGAGGGAGCGACCGTCGTCGGCGAGCCGCTGACCAGCGCCACCGGCCGCGTCGTCTACCTGCGCCATCCGGACGACGCGGTGATCGAATACGTCGAATGGTCGCCGGAGGTGCGGACACGCGTCCTCGGCTGACGAAACGGGCCGGGCACGGAAACCCGTGCCCGGCCCGGACGATCACGCCGACGCCGCCAACGTCCGACGATCCATCGACGCCTCCGCCACCGGTTCGATGGCGTAGGCCAGGATCTCGGCCACATCGGCCACCGGACGCACATCCAGCGCCGCCAACACCTCGGCGGGCACCTCGTCCAGATCCGGCTCGTTGCGGGCCGGGATGAACACCGTCTTCAACCCGGCGCGCTGCGCGGCCAACAACTTCTGCTTGACCCCGCCGATCGGCAGCACCCGACCGTTCAGCGTGACCTCACCGGTCATGCCGACATCGGCGCGCACCTGCCGGTCCAGCGCCAACGACACCAGCGCCGTCACCATCGTGACGCCCGCCGACGGTCCGTCCTTGGGCACCGCGCCCGCCGGGAAGTGGATGTGGATGTCACGGTCCAGCACCGACGGTTCGATGCCGATCTCCTCCAGATGCGACCGCACGTAGGTCAACGCGATCTGCGCCGACTCCTTCATGACGTCACCCAACTGCCCGGTCAACGTCAAGGACCGCTTGCCCTCCGCGGCGTTGGCCTCGATGTAGAGGACGTCGCCGCCCGCGCCGGTGACCGCCAGACCGGTCGCCACGCCGGGCACCGAGGTCCGCTCCACCGAATCGGGGGTGAAACGCGGTCTGCCCAGGTATTCGGTGAGATCACCCAGACCGATCGTCAACGACGGTTCGTAGCCGAGATCGCCCTCGTGACCGAGGTCGGTCGCGGACAGTTTCGTCGCCGCCTTGCGCAGCGCCTTCGCGATCAACCGTTCCATCTGCCGCACACCCGCCTCCCGGGTGTAGTTCGCGGCGACCTCGCGCAGCGCCTCCTCGGTGATCGACACCTCCTCGGCGGTCAGCGCGTTGCGCTCCAACTGCCGCGGCACCAGGAAGTCACGGGCGATCGCGACCTTGTCCGCCTCGGTGTAGCCGTCGACGGTGATCAACTCCATCCGGTCCAACAGCGGACCGGGGATGGTCTCCATGACGTTCGCCGTCGCGATGAACAACACATCCGACAGGTCCAGATCCAGGTCCAGGTAGTGGTCGCGGAACGTGTGGTTCTGCGCGGGATCCAACACCTCGAGCAGCGCCGCCGCCGGATCACCGCGGAAATCGGAACCGACCTTGTCGATCTCGTCGAGCAGGACCACCGGGTTCATCGACCCGGCCTCCTTCATCGCCCGCACGATCCGACCCGGCAGCGCACCCACGTAGGTCCGGCGGTGACCGCGGATCTCCGCCTCGTCACGCACGCCGCCCAACGCGACCCGCACGAACTTGCGCCCGAGCGCCCGCGCCACCGACTCACCCAGCGAGGTCTTGCCGACACCGGGCGGACCGACCAGCACCAGCACCGCGCCCGAACCGCGGCCACCCACGACCTCGAGTCCGCGCCGCGCGCGCCGCGCCCGCACCGCCAGGTACTCGACCATGCGGTCCTTCACCTCGTCCAGACCGTGGTGATCGGCGTCCAACACCGACCGCGCGGCCGACACGTCGGTGCTGTCGGTGGTGCGCACCGTCCACGGCAATTCCAGGACGGTGTCCAGCCACGTGCGGATCCAGCCCGTCTCCGGGCTCTGATCGCTGGCCCGCTCCAACCGGCCCACCTCGCGCAACGCCGCCGCGCGGATGTCCTCGGGCAGGTCGGCGTTCTCCACGCGGGCGCGGTAGTCGTCGGCGCCGTCGGGCTCGTCCTCACCCAACTCCTTGCGGATCGCGTTGAGCTGCTGGCGCAGCAGGAACTCGCGCTGACCGCGCTCCAACCCCTCGCGCACGTCGTCGCTGATCTTCTCGGTGACCTCCGCCTCGGCGATGTGCGCCTTGGTCCACTCGATCAGCGTGGTCAACCGGCGCGTCGTATCCGGCGTCTCCAGCAGTTCCCGCTTCTGCTCGGGGGTCAGGTAGGAGGCGTAGCCCGCGGTGTCGGCGATCGCCGACGGATCCGTCAGCTGATTGACCGCGTCGATGACCTGCCAGGCTTCCCGCCGTTGCAGCACCGACACGACCAGTTTCTTGTACTCGGCGGCGAGTTCCCTGGTCCGGCCGTCGGCCTCCGGGGCGTCGACCGGTTCGGCCTCCACCCACAGCGCCGCACCCGGCCCGGTGACCCCGTGCCCGATCCGTGCCCGCCGTTCCGCCTTCAACACGGCCGCGGGCGCGCCGCCGCGCATTCGACCGACCTGTTCGATGGTGGCGACGACGCCATAACTCGCATACCCCTCCGACAACCGGGGCGCGAGCAGAACCGCTTCGGTTCCCGCGGCCCGCGCGGCGTCGATGGCGGCCTGTGCGGATTCGTCCAGTTCGATGGGCACGACCATGCCCGGCAGCACGATCGGATCGGTCAGGAACAGCACCGGCAGATTCTGAGCTGTACTCACGTGTTCGACCCTTCCAAAAGTTGAGCAACACCCACTCAACCCCCACCCCACCCCCTTTGTTCCCCCCACCCCCCGACTTCGCTCACAGCGAAGGAGACATCCGAAAAATTGGCCACGCCCTGTAAGACAAATGTAAGATGCGCAAGTGGTATACGACATACCCGAATGGGCGCTGGAGGCTGCGGCGCGATGGGGAATGCAGGTAGACACACCATGACTGATCAGCATCGATACCCGGAGAACGCCGACGAGGCCGAAGAATTCCTCGGAGGACTGCGATTCGATGACTCGGAGCCCGCGCCGGAGATTCCGGGCGCCGACGCCGTCGTGACCGTCTCTCGGACGGTCATATCGCCGGTTTCCCGGAACGCTGTCGACTAGGCAGCGGGGTGATTTATCAGGCGATGGTGAACGATTCGTCACCGAAGCGAGCGACGACCTCTAGTTTGCCGCCGAGACCTTCGATGTATTTGCGGATCGTCTCGAGTTTGGAGTGCTCGACGTCGCCGTGTTCGATCTTGGATACGGTCCGCTGACCGATACCGATCCGCTCGCCGAGTTCAGTCTGATTCAACTGCGACTGTTCGCGGAGTTCGGCCAGTCGGTAGGCCCTCTCGACGGCGCGCATGGTCTGGCGCACCGCCTCGACGCGAGACTGGTCGTAACCGCCACGCGGATGCCGGGTCTGGTCACTGGTGTAGAACTCCATCAGTCCAACCCTCGTAGATGCTCGTCGTAGACTCGGTCGGCCTCCGGGATGTTATCCCGATACCACTTCTTCCACTGACCGGTCTTGTCTCCGGCGATGAGAAAGATCGCCTTCCGCCTGGGATCGAAGGCGAAGATGACCCTCGCGTTCGACCCGGGGACGCGGAGTTCTTTCATGTTGCTGTGCCGTGAGGCCTTCAGGATGTCGACGAAGGCGCGAGGTCTCGGTGGGGTTTCGGGGTGTTGGCGGAGGTGTGTGAATCGTGTCCTGGTTCGGGGCGGGTGGGGGGTGGGGGTGTGGCAGGCTGCTAGGTCCGGTTACCTCGGACGAAGGATCGGGCCTATGTTCAGCGATTACATCGAACCCCTTCGGGACCTGGCCGAACAGAATCGGGATCTGCTCGGATTCGTGGTCATCAATCTCGGGAACGCGACGTTGGGGATCACGAAGTGGGGGCTGGATCTGGCGACGCCGATCCTGCAGCAGTTCTTCTCGGAGTATCCGCCGGGGCACCAGTAGGCGTGGTGGGGATGTGGGCGCGTTGCCGGTCGGTGACGCGCGGGGGAGGGGTGTGGGGAGTGAGGCCGCGGAGGCGCGTGGGACTCGCGTTGACACTTATATCGACCTGATGAGACGGTTGGGGCCCTGCTATCTCGGACGGCCGCATGAGGGGGGATCCCGCGATGTCGACACTCGCCTCGGGCGTGTTCATCGATTGGGAGGAGTTGACGGGGCAGTCGAAGTTCGTGGTCGATCTGATCACGTTCCCGATCTTCAGCGCGCTGGCGGGATGGCTGACGAACTGGACCGGCGTGCTGATGCTGTTCTGGCCGGTGCGGTTCCGTGGCGTGACCGTTCCGGGGTTGGCGGTGCTGTATCCGTATTACCCGCGCCGGGTGCAGGTGCTGCCGACGTTCTCGGGTGACGGCAGGCAACTCGGCTTTCAGGGTTTCATTCCGGCGCGCGCGGAGAAGATGGCCAGTATCTGTGTCGACAAGGCGTTGATGCGGATCGGCAGTCCTCGCGATTTCATCCACGAACTCGATCTGGACGGTGTCGCCGACTACATCGCGGCGTTGGCGCGCAAAGAGCTCGAGTCGATCGTCGACGAGATCATGTACCGCGAGAATCCGGAATTGTGGCGGCCGGTGCCGAAACAGGTGAAGCAGGTCGTCTACCAGCGGGTGGAGCGGGAATTGCCCGCGTTGACGCGGCGCGCGTTCGCGACGTTGGGCGACAATATCGATCAGCTGATCGATATCAAGAGTTTCGTGATCCGGTATCTGCGCGAGAATCCCTACATTCTCAAGGATCTGACGACGACGATCGCGGCGCCGGAATTGAAGTTCATGGTCAGGATCGGGTTGCTGGGCGCGCCGTTCGGTCTGGTGATGGCGTTGTATCTGCATGTGCATCACAGCATTCCGGTCATCGGGTGGCTGCCGTCGTGGGTGATCGTGTTGGCGAGCGCGGCGGCGATCGGCGTGATCGTGAACATGATCGCGGTGAAGATGGTGTTCGAGCCGGGTGATCCGCAGCCGCGCTACAGATACGTGTGGAAGCAGGCGTTGCTGGCCAAGCGGCAACCGCAGGCGGCGCTCGATCTGGCCCATATCCTCGCCTACCAGGTGTTGACGTTGCCGAATCTGTCGGCGGAGTTGCTGGAGGGTCCGAACGGCGACAAGACCCGGCAGTTGATCGAGCGACTGGTCTCCGACGAGATCCACCGGCAGCTCGGGCGGACCACGCCGGTGGTGCGGGCGGCGTTCGGCAAGCGGCAGTTCGACAATCTGAAGGTGGGCGCGGCGGGTGCGGCGGTGGGTCTGGCGCCGACGATGATCCAGGATGAGGAGTTCGCCCGCGAGCAGGCGACGAAGATCGATGATTTCGCGGCGCGCAAACTCCAGCAGTTGAGTCCGGGGGAGTTCATGGAGATGTTCTACGCCTCGGTGGAGCAGGACGCGTGGCTGTTGTATCTGCACGGCGCGGCGTTGGGCTTGGTGGTGGGCGCGGCGCATCTGCTGATCTTCGGTTGGTGATCGGAACCACCGCAGCCAAAACAAGCGGGCGTGCTTGCATTTTTCTGGCGGTCGGTGCGATGCTGGGTCCGCGCGCACTAGACGGCGCGTCCCGCGACGATAAGGGAACCCGATGGCCGACCTCGAGGCGCTGCTGGACGATTTCGCCGGTGAATGCGCCGCCCTGGAGACGATTGTCGCCCCGCTGGACGACCGAGGCTGGCATACCCCGACGCCCGCGCCGGGCTGGGACGTCGCCCACCAGATCGGGCATCTGACCTGGACCGACGAGATCGCGACGCTGGCCGCCACCGACGCCGAACACTTCCACGCCCTGCTCGCCGAGGCGGGCCCGCGCGCGCTGACCTTCGTCGACGAAGCCGCCGCGACCGCCGCCGCGCTGCCCGCCGACGAACTGCTGGCCCGCTGGCGCGTCGGCCGCACCGCGTTGGCCGACGCCCTGCGCGCCGTTCCGGCGGGCGTCAAACTGCCGTGGTTCGGTCCGCCGATGAATCCGGCGTCGATGGTCACCGCGCGCATCATGGAGACCTGGGCGCACGGGCAGGATGTCGCCGACGCCCTCGGCGCGGATCGCGAACCCACGGCCCGCCTGCGCAATATCGCCCACATCGGGGTGCGCACACGCGATTTCGCGTACGCGGTGCGCGGTCTGACCGCGCCCGCCGAGCAGTTCCGGGTGGAGTTGACCGCTCCGGACGGCACTCTCTGGACCTGGGGTCCGGAGGACGCCGAGCAGCGAGTGACCGGTCCGGCTCTGGATTTCTGCCTGCTGGTGACCCAGCGCAGGCATCCGGAGGATCTGGCGGTGCGGGCGACGGGCGCGGACGCGCAGCGCTGGCTGACCATCGCGCAGGCGTTCGCGGGGCCGTCCGGAGCGGGACGGACCGCGGGTCAGTTCGCCTGAGCGACCGGGCTTCAGCGCGGGGTCAGGGCTGGTTTCGGAGCCGGCGAGCGCCACACTTGGGTGCGCCGTACGTGTCGACGGCCGGACGCCGTTGGCCGGGTGTCTGGTGAATGGCAGTCGAGAGTGCCGCTCGCCGACTACCCGGGATTTACCCGATCGTCAGCCGCGGGAAACATCTCGGTACTCCACCGCCTGTGATTCTGCTCAAACGGTGGGGCACGTTCCGGACTACGCACGTAGTCTGGACACCTGTATGGCTTTCAATGGTGCGGGCCGCCGAATGTCCGGAGACAACGGCGACGGGGAAGGAACGCATCGTGACCGCACACCGCTCTGTTCAGTACGCGCGCCACGCGACGATCGTGGTGGCCGGCGCCGCCAGCCTCAGCCTGACGGTCGCGGCGGGGGCCTACATCGTTCACGAAATGGCGGATACCCAGCGCGGCGTGCCCGCAATCGGTGAACCTGTGCGGCAGCCCGCGGCGGTCGAGGAGGGTCCGCGCGTCACACCGCGCGCCCCCGCCGCTCCGGTCTTCCCGCAGGCGGCTTTTCGCGGCGCCCGACTGGGCGCGGTGACGGCCCCGAACGCGCCCGAGTTGGCCGAGGCCCCGGAACTTCGCCCCGACGCCGCCGAGCGGCCGCCGAGCGTCGAGGTCGTGTCGCCCGATCCCGCGGACCCGACGGGGCCCGCCACCCGATTCGGTCTCGGTGACGCCTACGTCGACGCCACGGTCACCCCGTCCGAACGCGACGCGGTGACGGTCACCCTCGACACCAACCTGTTCGCCGGGTTGACGGCGGAATCGACGACCGGCGTGACGCGGGTGGTCACCGAGGTCGACACCCGTCGCGGCGCGGTGACGGTCGCGGTGACCGATCCGGTGCACGGCGATCACGATCTGCGGATCGACCGCACGCCCGCGCCCGCGCCGAGCGACGGGCCGCGCGCGGGTCGGGCCGAGATCGAGCAGGCCGGGGTGGTCCGGTCCGCCCGCCTCGGGTGAGCCTCGCGCGTCCCCACTAGGGTTGCCGCGTGTACGACTTCTGCGTGATCGGCGGCGGCATCGTCGGTGTGGCGACTGCTCGGACGCTGCTGCGTCGTCATCCCGGCGCGCAGGTCGTGCTGGTGGAGAAGGCGAGCGCGTTGGCCGCCCATCAGACCGGCCACAACAGCGGGGTCATCCATTCCGGGATCTATTACGCGCCCGGCAGTCTCAAGGCGCGGCTGTGCGCGGCGGGCGCCCGCTGGACCAAGGAATTCGCGGCGGCGCAGGGGATTCCGTTCGAGGTGTGCGGAAAGCTGCTGGTAGCCACCGATTCCGTCGAGCACCGTCGGATGCTGGACCTCTACGATCGGTCGATCACCAACGGCGTGGAGGTGGAACTGCTCGACGCGGCCGAACTGCGGCGACGCGAACCGCGAGTGGCGGGGGTCGGCGCGCTGTTCGTGCCGGGGACCGGGATCATCGACTACACCGCCGTCACCGCCGCGTTGGCGGCGCAGGTCGTCGCCGAGGGCGGCCGGATCGTGCTGGACGCGGAGATCACGGAGTTGACCGAGACCGCGGATTCGGTGACGGCGTCAGGCCCGTCGGGTTCCTGGACAGCGCGCACGCTGGTGGTGTGCGCGGGGTTGCAGGCCGATCGACTCGCGGCGCTGGCGGGGATCGACACCGATTTCCGGATCGTGCCGTTCCGCGGCGAGTACTACCAATTGCCGCCGGAGCGCGCGGGTCTGGTGCGCACGCTGATCTATCCGGTGCCCGATCCGACGCTGCCGTTCCTGGGTGTCCATCTGAGTCCGACCATCGACGGCGCGCTGACCGTGGGGCCGAATGCCGTGCTGGGGCTGTCGCGGGAGGGCTACCGCAAGGGCAGCCTCGACCTGCGCGACGCCCGCGACGCGCTCGGTTTCCCGGGTCTGCACCGGGTGGCGCGCGCCCATCTGCGCACGGGCGCACGGGAATTGCGCAATTCCCTGTTCAAGCGGGGCTATCTGGCGGAGTGCCGTCGCTACTGCCCGGAACTGACGATGGCCGATCTGCTGCCGCGCGAGGCGGGCATCCGCGCGCAGGCGGTGTTGCGTGACGGCACCCTCGTCCACGATTTCCTCATCGAGCGGACCCCACGGTCGGTGCACGTGCTCAACGCGCCCTCGCCCGCGGCGACTTCGGCGGTGCCGATCGCGGAATACCTGGTCGATTCGCTGTAATCCGTATACCAAGCAACCGCCCGGTCGCAATCTGAAACTCCGTCGCACCGAATTCGGCGCAGACCCCTCGAATAAAGAGGAGCGCTGTAGTACTTTTGATTTCGGCCGTGGAACACGCGACGGAGGGCCGATGAGTCACATCAGATACGCCAGTGATGTCGGCGCACCGGTCGAAGTGGCCTTCGGCTACACCGACAATCACCTGCTCGTCCCCGACTGGATGTTCGGCGTCGCCGCATTCGAACCCGCGGGCGAACTCGACCAGGGACTCGGCGCGGTCTACGCGACCACCGCCCACGTCGCGCTGTGGCATCCCACCACGGTCTGCGAGATCACCGAGTACCGGCGCAACGTGGTCATCGGCTACACACTGCGCGGGCGGCTCTCGGGCACGCTGACCCTGCGCTTCGACCCGCTCGGCTACGGTCGTTCGGTCCTCACCTCCGAGGCCGAATACACCGCGCCGCACGGGTTACTCGGCAGGCTGTGCAACGGTCTGCTCGATTCGGCGGTCAGACAGGCACTGAGGCGAACGGAGTCGCAATTGCGCAGGGAGATCGAGCAATTCCACGGGACCGATCTTGTCGGACGGATTGCGTAGGGTGCCTTCCATGATCATCGTGAGCACCGACGGATCCTGCCTCCGCAACCCCGGGGGAGCCATCGGCTGGGCGTGGGTCAACCATGAGGGCGGCTCCGGCCACGGCGGCGCGCCCACCGGCACCAATCAGGTCGCCGAACTACGCGCGATCCTCGAGGCGATCCTGGCCCACCCCGGTCCGGAGCCGCTGCTGATCGAGAGCGATTCGCTGTACGCGATCAAATGCTCCTCCGAATGGGTCTCGGGCTGGCGGATGAACGGCTGGCGCACCTCCACCGGAGCGCCGGTCAAGAACGTCGACCTCGTCCGACAGATCGACCGCGCCATCTCGGGTCGTCCCGGCCCGGTCCGGTTCCGCTGGGTGCGCGGGCACGTCGGCAACTACTTCAACGAGCAGGCCGACGCGCTCGCCGGGCAGGCCGCCCGCGAGATCGCGGCCGCCGTGGCGGTCGGCGAGGTGCCCACCGTCGAACTCCCGGCCGTCACCCTCCCGGCCGTCATCGTGGACGAGCCGATCATCGCTCCGCAGCAGATCACGCCGTCGCAGACCACCGGGCCGCGGGCCTCGGGGAAGGCGGTCGCGCCCGCGACTCCTCAGACGTTGACGTTGTTCTGAGGGTCGACGCGACCGCGAGGCGCTCCGCCCGAAGACCTCCGGCGGTGGTGAACCACATCCCACCGCCGGAGGCGCTCGGGGAACTCAGTTGCCCGGCGCGGGCGCGGGCGCGGGCGCGGGCGCGGAGGCGGGCGGCTGGGTCTGGCCCTGTCCGCCCGGCGCGGCCGCACCGCCCGGCAGCCCGGTCCCGGCGCCCTTGAGCATCGGGGAGTCGAGCTTGGCCACCTTCCAGCGGCCGTCCTCGTTGCGCATGTCCGCGACCACCACGACGTACTGGCGCTCGGGATTGCCCTGGGTGAAGTTGGTGCGGTACTGCGTCAACGTCACCAGGACCTTGGCCTGCTCGGTGTCGCCGGACTGGAAACCGCACTGCGCGTCGTCGACCCAGGACTTCACCTGGGCCTTGACCATGGCGTCGCTGAGCGCGCCCTGGGCGTCGCCGAACTCCTTGAGGAAATCGCCGGTCGCCCCCGTCTTCACGGTGTCGAAGTAGCCCTGGAGGTTGTTGTTGAAGTCGTAGGTGGACACGTTGCGCCCGAAGACGCAGGCCGCGTGCGTGGCCTCGTCCACCGCGGACAACTCCTCGCCGCGCTTGTCGGCCTGCAAGTAGAACACCACCACGGCGGTGACGGCCGCGACCAGCAGGATGCCCGCGACGAACGCGGCGACGATCGGCACGGTGGCCGACTTCGGCCCCGCGGGTGCGGTGGGTTGCTCGTTCGCCGGTTCTTTGCTCAGGCTCGGCGTCGGTTGCGTCTTCGCGGCTTCGGCGGCCGAGTCCCCCGGCTTCGCGGCATCGTCAACGGCCTCGGTCTTCTCGGCGTCCTTCGCGGTACCGGAGTCATCGGTGGACATCTATAAATCCTGCACTTTCCCGGCGCGCGGACGCACCGATCGGTCTGACCAGCCGAAACGAGCCGGTCGTATCGGTCTGTCTGCGAGTATGCCCCGGCCCGCGGGCATGCCCTCGGGCCGGGGTGATCCTCATCGCACCGGGGGGAGGGTCCGTTCGTTCGGATCGACACCCGGCGGCATCTGCGCGCCGTTGTTCGGCACGTCGGGTCGCGGCGCGTTCGCGGCGCCGCGGATCTGCTGACCCGGCGGCGGGTTCACACAGTAATTCCACTTGGGCAGCGTGCCGTCCTGGACGACTTCGTTGCGGATCTCGGGGCTCTGGTACTGGCAGGTGGGCCGGGGCCAGATGTCGACGATCGTGTGGAATTCGTTGTCGTGCGCGGGCACGCCCACCGCGTCCAGGCCGACCTCGAGGGCCGGGAACAGCGCGCGCAGCGCGGGCAGACGCAACTGCGCGGCCTTGGTGATCGCGGCGAAGTTCTGGATCAGGCTGGTCATCGGATCGGAGGTCTCCTCGAGCACCGCGCCCAGGCGGGCGAACTGCTCGGGCGACTGGTCCAGCAACTGGCGCAGTTCGGCGTCGGCGTTGTTGAACTGCTCGAACAGCACACCGGAGTTGCGGGTCAGGATGCCCAGGTCCGGTTGCGCGTTGGAGGTGGTCTCCGCGATGGTGCGCAGGTTCGAGATCAGGTTCGTGGTCTGCGGCAGCAACGAGTCCAGGCCGGCCGCCGCGAGGCTGACGCCGTTGACGATGCCGCGCAACTGATCCGGTCCGCCGCTGAGCGCGATGTCGAGTTCGGACAGGATGACGCTGAACTTGTCCGGATCGACCTGGGCCAACAGGGCGCTGGAGTTGTCGAGCACCGACCAGATCGGGACCGGGGTCTTGGTCTTGTCCGGGTCGAAGCGGATGACCGCCCCGTCACGCAGGTACGGTCCGGCGTCGGTGGCGGGCCGGAAGTCGATGTACTGCTCACCAGCCCCCGAGAGCGCCTGCACCGAGATGCTGGAGTCGACGGGAATCGAGTACTTGTCCTCGATCTCGGCGGAGGCGGAGATGGACTGGCCGCGGTCGGTCAACTCGATGGAGGTGACCTTGCCGATGCGGAAGCCGCGCAGGGTGACGTCGTTGCCCGGTTGCAGGCCGCCGGAACGGTCGAGGTCGACCTTCACGGTGTAGCTGCCCTGCAACGGATTCACGCGCATGACATTGACCAGCAGGTAGGTCGCGCCGACCGCGAGTACCAGGACCAGTCCGACGTTGGACCAGAAGATCTTGCTGCGGAACAGTTTCGCCGTGCGGCTCATCGCTGGCCTCCCTGCACGCGGCCCTGGACGACCTGCAGCACCTGGATGAAGCTGCCGACGAAGTCGTTGAGGTCGACCAGGTCCGGGAACTTGCTGTTGGCCGGGTCGGTGATGAGGCCGACGTCGAAGCTGGTCAGTGTGCCGCCGACCGCGAGGCTGCGGCCGCGGAAGCTGGCGTCGACCTTGGGCCGCAGTTCGTGCAGTTTGTCCAGGGCGTAGCCGAATCGGTCGCCGGTGGCGGCGAGCGCGTCCATCAGGCTGCTCAGGTTGGTGAGCAGACTGGAGAGCTGATCGGAGGACGTGTTCGCGTAGTCGCCGAGCGCCGCGCTGGTGACCGACACCTTCTCGAGCAGTTCGCCCAGCGCCTTGTTGTTCTCGGCCACGGCGCCGATCATCTGCGGCAGCGTGTCGGCGACTTCGCCGAGTTCGTTGCGCCGCGACTCGATCGTGGTGGACAGCGCGCCGAAGTTGGCGAGCACGCTGTCGATCTGGGCGGAGTTCTGGTTGAGACTGCCGACCACGCCGGTCATCTCGGTGATCAGATGGGCGAGTTGGTCACCGCGCCCGCCGATGATGGAGTCCAGTTCGGAGGTCAGCCGGGTGAGGCTGGCGATACCGCCGCCGTTGAACAGCATCGACACCGAGACGAGCAGTTCCTCGACCGACGCGCCCGCGGAGGTCTGGTCCAGGGTGAAGGTGTCGCCGTCGGCCATCAGGTCGGCGCCGCCTTCGACCTTGGGCCGGGAGATCGCGATGAAGACGTCGCCGAGCGGGGTGGCCTGGCGCAGTTCGGCCGTACTGCCCTCGGGCAGTTCGATCTCGGCGCTGATCGACATGTCGACCACGGCCTGGAAGTTCTTGGTCTTGATGCCGGTGACGACACCGACATCGGAACCGCCGATCTTCACCTTCGCCTGATCGGGCAGGTTCAGCGCGTTCTCGAACACCGCGTGCAGCGTGTAGGTCTCCCCGGATTGGCCCGGTTTGGGCAGCGGCAGCGATTCCACGCTCAACCCGCAACCCGAGCTGACGCCGACGGCGGCGACCGCGGCCAGGGCGACGACCATTCGGCGCGCCCGCATCATTCGTCCGGTCATTTCGTCAGTCCCAGCAGTGCGGCGGTCAGACCGTAGTCCGGACCGAAGTCCTGGATGTTGCCGGTGCGGCAGCCGTCGGCGCGCATCTGGATCCGCTCGCAGAACAGGCTGACGAGTTCGCCGTCCAGGGCCGTGCCGATGATGCCGTGCAGTCGGACGAAGCCCTGTTCGCGGTTCATCGAGCCGTCGATGCTCTGCAACAGCATCGGCGCGACGTCGACGATCTCGGTGAGCCCGTAGGCGTTCTGCCGCAACTGGTTGGTCACGTTGGTCAGACCGGTCAGGGTGCCCTGCAACTGTTCCTGGTTCTCGGAGAAGACCGAACTGGTGTTGGCCAGGAAGTCCGACATCTGTTGCAGGGTGGCCTGCAAGCCGGGGGCCTGTTCGGCGAGCAGTCCGGTCATCTGGGTGATGCCGCTGCTGAAATCGCGGACGGACTGGTCGTTCTCGGCCAGCATCGTGGTCAGCTCGTTGAGCTTGATGATGATGTTGGAGATCGCGTCCTTGTTGTCGACGCCGACCTTCAACGCGCCGGACAGCGCGGTGAGCGTGTCGCGCATCTTCTCGCCCTGCCCGTCGAGCATCGGGTAGAGCACCCGGCCCGAGAGCGGGCCGAGCCCTTCCTGACCGGGCTGCGGTTTCAGCGCCGCGGCGAACTGGTCGATGGTCTTGATCATCGTGTCCAGTTCGACGGGAGTCCTGGTCCGCGCCAACGGCAGGTGCTCACCGTCGGACAGCGTCTCGCCCTGGCTGTAGACCGGGGTGAGTTCGATGTGGCGGTCGGTGACGATCGACGGGGACACGATCGCGGCGACGGCGTCTTTCGGGATCTTCACATCGCCGTCGATCGACATGTGGACCTCGATGAAAGTGCCCTTGGGCACGATCTTGTCGACCTTGCCCACCTCGAGGCCCAGGACGGTGATCGGGTTGCCCTCGAACATGCCCGCGATGTTCTCGAAGTCGGCGGTGACGCGCATCGTGTTGCCGAGCGCGTCGTTGACCGAACTCGGCAGCAGTGAGCAACTGCCGACCGCCAGCGCGGTCGCGCCGATGAACAACGATCGCCGCAGGGCCTTGTAGTTCACGCGATTCCACATACTCATCCCTGGCACCCCTCGATGACATCGGCGAAGCACAACCAGTTGTCGGGGAACAACCACGGCAGACCGACCTCGGCGTAGTTGCCGTTGCCCCAGGCGTTGGCCAGGTAGCGCACCGACACCGGGGCGATCGACAGCAGTCGGTCGAGGTTCTCCTTGTTCTTCTGCAAGCCCTCGGCCATCGTGTTGAGCTGGTCGAGCGTCGGGCCGAGTTTGGCGTCGTTCTGCGCGCCGATCTCCTGCAACTGCCTGGTCAGCGTCGAGACGCCGTCGAGCAGTTGGCGCAGCAGTTCCTGCCGTTCCATGACCCGGTTGGCGATGGCGTCGCCCTGGGTGATGATCAGCAGCACGCTGTTGCGGTTGTCGGCCAGCAGTTGGGTGACCTTGTCCAGATCCTTGAGCAGCTGGTCGACCTCGGTCTTGCGGGCGTCCATCACCTTGGCCAGCGCGCCGACGCTGTCGAGCGCCTGCGCGACCAACTGCGGGGAATCCCCGAGCTGGGTGTTGACCAGGTTCAGCGATTCGGCCAGCTTGTCGGTGTCGAGCGCCTCGAACTTCGGGGTGCCGATCTGCACCACGTCGGCCAGGTTGTAGGGGACCGTGGTGTTGGACACCGGGATCCGCTTGTCCTTCAGCCCGGACCCGTCGCCGGGTTCCAGATCGACGTAGCGCGCGCCGAGCAGCGTCGCCATCTTGATCGAGGCCTTCGCGTCCGGACCGAGGTTGACGCCGCGGTCGACGTTGAGCGTCAACAGCACGTGCGTGCCCTCGAGTTCGGCGCCGGAGACCGTGCCGACCGAGACGCCCGCCACGTTCACCTTGTCACCGACCTTGATGCCCGCGGCCTGCACGAATTCGGCCTTCACCGACTGGTCACCGACGCCGATCAACCGGAACACGCTGGAGACGACCAGCATGACCACGATCAGGACGGTGCCGAGCACACCGAGCCAGAAGTACTTGTTCGACTCGAACCTCTGCTTGAGCGTCGTCATCAGCGGCACACCGCCGAATGCGAGTTGCCGCCGATCTGGGACACCAGACCGCGCGGGAACAGGACCCCGTACAGCGAGATGTCCAGACTGCACAGGTAGGCGTTGGCGTAGCTGCCCTCGGAGGTGAACCGGCCCGCGTTGGCCAGCACACCCGGCAGGTCGACCGCGGCCTGATCCAGTTGCGCGCCTGTCGCGATGAGCAGCGTCAGCGCCGCGCTCGTCGAGTTCTGGGCGGTCTGCAACTTCGGCTGGATCTTGCCGATCATGTCGACCATCGACGTGGTCGCCGAGGCGATCTGCACCGTCGACTGCTGCAAGGACTGGCCCTGCTCGTACAGTCCGCCGATCAAGGACCTGGTCTGGGTGATCAGCGTCTCCAACTCGTCACCTCGTTTCGCCAACCCCGCCATGACGCCGGACAGGTTGGTGATCACATCGGTCAGGATCGCGTCGCGGCGCTGGAAGTCCGAGGCCAGCGTCGCGGCCTGGGTGATGAACGCGCTCAGCGACACTCCGTCACCCTGCAACGCCTGGATGAAGGTCTCCGACAGGCGGTTGACCTGTTCGGGCTGCAACACCTGGAACAGCGGCTGGAAGCCGTTGAGCAGGGCCGAGACGTCGAAGGACGGTTCGGTGCGCTCCAGCGGGATGCTGGCGTTGTCGCGCAGCGCGGCCGGACTGGCCGCCTGACCCGGGGCCAGCGCGATGTAGCGCTGGCCGATCAGGTTCTGGTAGCGGACCAGCGCTTTGGTGTCGTCGTAGAGCGTCTGGTCGCGCTGCACGATGAAGGTCACCTTGGCGTCGTTGCGGCCGTCGAGCTCGATCTTCTCGACCTTGCCGACACGCACGCCCGCCATCCGGACGTCGTCGCCCTCGCGCAGGCCCAGCACGTCGCTGAAGGTGGCCGAGTAGGTGTTGGTGTCCCCGGCGACGATGCGCGCCAGGGTGTTCCACACGACCACGGTCACCAGGACCGAGATCAGCGCGAAGATGGTGAAGCCGATGAGTGGTTTGCGGATACTCATCGGCCGCCTCCGGAGTCGCTCACTTGCACGGTTCCGTTCCTCAGGATCGCGCCCAACAGCAGATATTCGGTGGCCGTCGGCTTACGTCCGAGCACCTGCGCGATGGCGTCGTCGCCACTGTAGGAGATCGGCGCGGCCGCGGGCCGGGTCTGCGGTTCGGCGGGCGCGGGGTTCGCGGCGGGCGCCGGGGTGATGCCCGGGATGCCGAAGATCGGCGGCAGCTGCGGGAACAGTCCCTCCAGCGGGGTGCCGGCGAACGGCTTCGGCGTGTCGCCCTCGGGCAGCGGCACCGCGGTGGTCGTCAGACCGGGCAGCACCGGCAGACCCGGGATCGGGATCAGCGGGGGCAGGCCGTCGGAGGCGGCCAGGCGTGTCGGCCGCAGGTTCGCGGGCAGCGGCGGCACCTCCACCTCCGTCGGCGCGGTGAAGCAGCTCGGCCCGGCGAGTTCGCCGTAGCGCGGGCAGTCCGCGGCGGTGTTCGGCTGGTACGGAGTGAACGTGATGCCCAGGTTCCACACCATCTGCTTCTGCGGACCCCAGGTGAAGACCGTGTTCAGCTTCGTCACCGAATTGCCCAGGTTGACGATCGCCTGGGTGACGGCGTTCGGGTCGGCCGCCAGCGCGCCGAAGGTGTCGCTGGTGCCCGCGGTGACCTGCTTGCCCAGATCGGGGTTGCGGGCGAACAGGTTGTTGACCGTGTCCACGGTGTCGCTCGCGCCGGTGATCAGCTGCACCAGTTGCGCGCGCCGGTCGGCGATGGTCCGCGCGGTCTGCACGGAGGAGCCGAGCACGTCGAGCAGTTCCGGCGCGGACTGTTCCAGCGCGCCCACCGAGGCGGACATGTCGCCAAGGAACACGCCCAGATCCGGGATGGACTGGTCGACGGCCAGCAGCCAGCGATCCAGACGTTCGACGGTCGAACCGGGCATCCGGCCGCTGCCGTCCAATGCCTGCGACAGGGTGCCCAGCACCCGGCCGAGCTGGATCGGGTCGATCTTGTCGAAGACGTTGCGCACCGCGGTCAGCGTGTCCTGCAACGCGATGGTGCCCTGACTGCGGTCCTCCTCGATGATCGCGCCCTCGGAGAGGAACTGATCGGAGGGACCGTTGAACACCAACTCGACCGAGGTGACGGCGAACAGGTTGCTCGGCACCACCCTGGCGGTCACGTTCGACGGGATGCCGCCGGCGAACTCGGGCTTCAGCTCGATGTTCACCTTCTGGAGTTCGCCGCGCTCGGCGACCTGCACGTCGTCGACCGCGCCGACCAGCACACCGCGGAACTTCACGTCCGCGTCGGAGGGCAGGCCGTCACCGGTGGTGGACAGCTCGGCCGTCACCCGGACCTTGGGAACGAAATAGCCCTGGTAGCGCGCATAGAGGAAGCCGAAGATCAGCGTGAGCACCACGAGTCCGCTCACGCCCGCTATCAGCAACTGCCGCATGGTGGGCCCGCGCCCACTCGGATCGAGAATCATGCTTTACCCCGAGATCCGGATGCCTGGGTCGACTCCCCAGATCGCCAACGTCATGAACAGATCGGCGAAGACGACCAGGATGATGCACATCTTGATCGCCCGCCCGGCCGCGACACCGACGCCCTCGGGACCGCCCGAGGCGAAGAAGCCGTAGTAGCACTGGATGAACGTCGTGATCGCGACGAAGAGAATGGCCTTGAGCAGCGAGTAGATCACGTCGGTCGGGATCAGGAATTGGTAGAAGTAGTGCTGGTAGGTGCCGCTGGCGGTGCCGCCGATCAACTGGACGGTGACCGAGCAGGAGATGTAGGCCAGCGCCAGACCGACGCAGTAGAGCGGGATGATCGCGATGATCGCCGCGAAGATCCGGGTGCTGACCAGGTAGGGCAGCGGTCGGATGGCGATCGACTCGAGCGCGTCGATCTCCTCGGAGATGCGCATCGCGCCGAGTTGAGCGGTGAATCGACAACCGGCCTGGGCCGCGAAGGCGAGTGCCGCGAGCAGCGGACCGAGTTCGCGGGTGGTGGCGAAGGCCGAGATCGCGCCCGTGATCGGGCTCAGACCGAGCAGGTTGAGCGAGGTGTGGCCCTGGATGCCGACGGTCATGCCGCCGAAGGCGCTCAGGATGATGACGACGCCGATGGTGCCGCCGCCGACGATCAGATTGCCGTTGCCCCAGGTGACGTCGGAGAGCAGACGCCACACTTCCTTCGGGTAGTGCTTGAGCGCGATCGGGATCGAGCCGAGCGAGCGCAGGAAGAAGAAGACCTGGTGGCCGAGGCGGGCCAGCATGTCCACGGGAGCGTTCGCGCCGCGCCGGAGAGCCTTGAGAGGCCGAAGCAGCGGCGGTACATAGGTTGACGACACCGGTCAGACCACCTGTGGGGGGAAGAGTGCGTTGTAGACCTGGGTGATGATCAGGTTCACGCCGAACAGCATCACCACCGAGGCCACCACGGCCGAGTTCACCGAGTTGGCGACGCCGCCGGGACCGCCACGGGTGTTGAGGCCCGTATCGCAGGCGATGATGGCGGCCAGCAGACCGAAGATCACCGATTTCACCAGAGCCACGAACAGGTCGCGGGTGACCGCGAAGGACGAGAACGTGCCGATGTAGGAGCCCGGGGTACCGCCCTGGGCGAAGATGTTGAACACGTAGCCGGTCAGGAAGCCGACGAAGACGACGAAGCCGCAGAGCAGAACGCTGACCAACATAGCGGCGCCGAGTCGAGGGGCGACCAGGCGGCGCAGCGGGTCGACGCCCATGACCTTCATGGCGTCGATCTCTTCGCGGATGGTGCGCGAACCGAGGTCGGCGCAGATGGCCGATCCGACCGCGCCCGCGATCATGAGCGAGGTGACCAGGGGTGCGCCCTGTTGGATGATGCCGAGGCCGTTGGCCGCGCCGATGAACGAGGTGGCGCCGACCTGACCGGCGACCGCGCCGACCTGGATCGAGACGATCACACCGATCGGAATGGCCACGAGCAGGGTGGGAGCCGCGGCGACGTTGGCCATGAACGCGCACTGCCGGATGAACTCGGCGAAGGGGAACCGCTTGCGGAAGATCGAGACGAACAACTCGGCCACCGCGGCGATCCCCATGGTGATCTGCCTGCCGAAGGTCTCCAGCGAGCGTTTGGGGTGGTCCTCCCAATACGCCCTCGTCCAATCGACCGCATCACCTATCCGTGACCCTGTGGGTGGACTCTTGGTCGACTGCACTGGCTAACCCCTCTCGACGCCGGTTGGCTGCCCCGACGACTTGTTTGCTTGACGCACCTTACTACGTAGTAAGCCAGAACACAGCATCCCTGTGTGATTGCAGTCATAGACAAGTGTCACTACGTCGTAATGGTCGCGACATACGGTACCCATTTTGGTGCGAACACCAAATTCCCGGTCGGTTTCTCTGGAACAAGTTACAGCTCACAGCCCTGACGAGGGGGTCGGAGAGGCATTCTCGAGTCAATAACTCGGAATTCATTCATCTAAATATCTTCTGTTTTCCGGTCACAATCGGATCAAGCTCCGTTGTCCCTCAAACACAAACTCGAGCGTTTCGGGTGAGGTCTGTAATAGGAGTTCGCTATCTCCGAAAATTGAGACACGCTATATCAGTTGTCCGAAACCTGGAGCGGGTGCGGGTCGAGGACCCGAGACGCGCCCGAGACCGAATACTGACACGATGGGTGCGACAGATTGATATCGTGCGGATTTCCGACACCTGGAGGGACATGTTCAGCACAATCGCCAAGACGGTGCACGCCGTCTTCGCCGTAGCCCTCGGCGCGGCACTGCTCGGTGCCGGCACCGCGGACGCCGCGGGTCCGCCGGTGATCGGCGGTGGTTCCGGCATCATCATCGACAACCAGTACGAATGCACGGTCACAACCGTCGGCTACGACGGCGCGGGCAGACTGGTCGGACTCACCGCGGGACACTGCGGCGACGCGGGCGCGCAGGTCTGGGCCGAGTCCGATCGCGACGCCGGGCAGATCGGGCGATTCGTCTACTCCAACTCCGACCTCGACTACGCGATCATCCAGTTCGACCAGGGTGCGATCACGCCGGTCAACCGGGTCGGCAACGTCACCATCACCGGCGTCGGCGGCCCGGCCGCCTTCCCGATGATCGTCTGCAAGGAAGGCCGCACCACCGGCAACACCTGCGGCATCTCCTGGGGCGACGTCTTCGGCACCAACATCGAGACCTGGAGCCAGATGTGCGTCGTCGAAGGTGACTCCGGCGCGCCGGTCGTCGTCGGCAACACGCTGGTCGGCATGGTCAACGCCTACCTGGCGGTCGCCTGCTTCGGACCCGAGGTCGGCACCAACATGAGTACCATCGTCGGCGACATCAACGCGCGCGGCGGAATCGGGGCGGGCTTCCGGCCCATCTAGTTCCACCGCACACGTCGGGGTCCTCGACGGCACGAACCCCCACCGGGCGGGCGCACCACGCGCCCGCCCGGTGTCGTTTCGGTCGGACTTCAGCCCGCTCGGGTCCGCTCGGTCCGGGGAGCGAGGGCGGGCGCGGCGACGCCGCATTGGGGCAGGCAGTCCACTTCGTCCAGGCGCGGTGCGCGCTTCGGCGGGCGGAGCAAGGTCACCGCCACCGCCGATCCGACGAGCAGCAGGCCCACGCAGATCAGCATCGCCGTTCCGAATCCGGCGTCGAAAGCGTCGGGATCATCGAGCGCGCCGGAGAGTCCGGCCAACCCCGGCAGCGCCGCGACGGCGAGCAACTGCGCCGTCCGGGCGACGGCGTTGTTGACACCCGAGGCGATGCCCGCCTCCGTCGCCGGGACCGCGCCCAGCACCGCACCCGTCAGCGGGGCGACCAGCACGGCCAGGCCGAGGCCGAAGACCAGCACGCCCGGGAGGACGTCGACGAGGTAGCCGCTGTCGGGGCCGATCCGCAGCAGGAGCAGCAGACCCGCCGCGGCCAGCAGCGGACCAAAAGTCAGCGGTAGCCGCGGACCGTGCCGCTGCGCCCATCGTCCCGCGGGCGCGGACAGCGCCAGCATGATCAGGGTGATCGGCACGGTCGCCGCGCCCGAGAGCAGCGGCGAATAGCCGGCGACCAGTTGCAGTTCCAGCACGAGCAGGAAGAACACCCCGCCCAGGGCCGCGTAGACGGCGAGGGTGACCAGGTTCGCCACCGTGAACACCCGGCCGCCGGTGCCGGGTGCGCCCGAGAGCGTGCCCGCGAACAGCGACGGCGGCACCAACGGGTGGTCACTGCGCATCTCGATCGCGACGAAGACCGCCAGCAGCGCGGCGCCGAGGCCGAGCAGCGGCCAGGACACCTCGATCGCACCGAAGGTCAGCGCGCCGAGGGCGAGCGCGACCACCAGCGCGCCGGGGATGTCGAGGCGGGTGGGGGCGTCGGGGTCGCGGCTGTCTGGCACGTGCCGCATCGCGACCACGACGACGATCACGATGAGCGGGACGTTGACGAAGAAGACCGCCTGCCAGCCCGCGACCTCGATCAGCCACCCGCCCAGGAAGGGCCCCAGCGCTCCCGCCACACCGCCGAAACCGGACCACAGACCGATGGCCGCCCCCCGGTCGCGCTCATCGAGGGACGAGGAGATCAGCGCCAGACTGCCCGGGGTGAGCAGCGCGCCCGCGATGCCCTGGAGGATGCGCGCGGCCACCAACATCTCGATGTTGACCGCGAACCCGCACAGCACCGAGGCGATACCGAAGCCGACCGCGCCCCAGACGAAGACCTTGCGCCGTCCGAGTTTGTCGCCCAGCGAGCCGCCGAGCAGGATGAACGAGGCCAGCGTCAGGGTGTAGCCGTTGAGGGTCCACTGGAGACCGGCGACGTCGGTGTCGAGCGATTCGCCGATCCGGGGCAGCGCGATATTGACGACGGTCGCGTCCAGCGAGGCCACCGACGATCCGAGGATCGTGGCCAGCAGGATCCAGCGACCGGCCGCCGAACCTAGCCGAGGCGACTCCGGGGGCACCGCTCCAAACTAGCGGTGCCCCCGGAGTCCGGTCGGGTGAACGGACGAGTCCGGCCGTTCACGGTTGCGCGAGGCTCGGGCTCCCGGGCGTTCAGGGTTCCCGGGCGTTCAGGGCTCCCGCGACGCTCGGAGTTGCCGGAGACTCAGAGTTCCTCGACGCAGACGACGAACTGGCGCTCTTCGTAGGTGAACCCGGTGCCGCTGCCGCACGAGCCGGGATCGGAGGTGCCCTGCGCGATGTTGGTCACCCGGATCGTCTGGACGCCGCGCTCGGAGCAGTCGATGCGCTTGGGGTCGTCGCCGCCGACGTCCATGCAGCCGCCGACCACCCAGTCGATGTCCAGGCACAGCGCGCCCTGTTCGACGCCGTTGAGGGTTTCGGCGTAGTAGTTGTCGCGGTCGCCGACACACCCGGTGCTGGTGGTGGCCTTGCCGATGACCTTGTAGTTGGAGGCGCGCGAGCCGCAGGACGCCTTGGTGATGGTGGCGTCGTTGGTGGTGCCGCCGAGGGTGACGCAGTCGCCCACGCTGGCCTGGAAGTCGGTGTTGCCCCCGCGCGTGGTCGTGGTCGGGCGGGTGGTGGTGGGCCTGCCCGAGGACGGACGCGGCGGCGTCTTCGGAGTGCTGGTGGTCACCGCGTCGATGGTCCCGTTCTCCAGGGCCGGTTGCGCGGTGCCGTCGATGGTCGCGCTACAGCCGACCACGAGTGCGAGTGTGGCGGCCGCCGCACCCACGACGAGGGCGACACGACCGAAGAGTTGGTGACGAGACACGAAACAGTCCTCCCGAGCTGCAACGCTCCGAACTCAAACACCCCCGTGAGAATCCGAAGTTGACCTATACCTTGCTTGCGATATCACGCAATGCATACACCATCGTTAACACGGCCGTCGACTCGGCGGGCGGAACCGGGGAGCAGGGGTGCGCGCCGGCGCGGGCGGCATCCGCCGGACCCCGCGGCCGGACCCGCCGCCGCGCGGTCCGGTGATTTGTGTCACGAAAGTGTTTGGTCATCCCCGAAACCGGACGGACCGCAGGTTTGCTCGCCGGACACTGGCACACCCGCGCCACCGGCCCATATGACCAAAGTCGGCCCCCACCAACGGGTTATGTGTGACAGACCACATCTGATAGTCGCACCGAATCAATCCTCCGGGGCACTGGCTTCGGTTCGGAACGGACGGTAGTAAAGACGGGGTCGGGGCCGATGTACCCCGTAGGGCCCGCCTTCCCGCGCGGTGACCCACGAGCGCTTTCGCAGGCTCTACGCCAATGAGATATCCCGTGCGCGCTCCGGCGTGCCCGGGTGCAGGAAATGGACGAGAAACCTATGCATGCCGCTTTCCGCACCAGAACGTCGCCCCGCTCCTCGGGAGGCAGGCCCTCGGGCCTGATCGGGCGCGGCGTTCTAGCGGCCGCGGCGATCGCGGCGGCGAGCGCCCTGATCGTCGTGCCCGCGCAGGCCGACCCGGCGATTCCGGGGATCGGCTCCGGCTCGGCCAACGGCACGGCCACCGAGCCCACTCCGCCGCCGGTCACCTTCGCCCCGCCGAACCTCAACATCGCCGACGGCGAGACCGTGGGCGTCGCGCAGCCGATCGTGATCACCTTCAAGGAACCCGTGGCCGACCGGGCCGCCGCCGAGAACGCGATCAAGGTCACCGCCTCCAAGCCCAACGCCGGCCACTTCACCTGGCGTAACGACCGGCAGGTGCGCTGGCGGCCGAACGACTTCTGGACCGACAACACCGACGTCCGGGTCGAGGCGGCGGGCACGACCAGTTCGTTCCGCATCGGCGACGCGATGGTCAGCACCGCCGACGACTCGACCCACACCATCACCGTCACCCGCAACGGCGAGGTCGTGAAGACCATGCCGACCTCGATGGGCAAGACCGGCCACGAGACCCCCAACGGCATCTATTACGTCAGCGAGCAGTTGGCGAAGATGACGATGGACTCCTCGACCTACGGCGTGCCGGTCACCGATCCGGAGGGCTACAAGATCGACGTCGAGTACGCCTCGCGCATGTCCAGCAGCGGCATCTTCGTGCACGCCGCTCCGTGGTCGGTGGCCCAGCAGGGCGTGTCCAACGCCAGCCACGGCTGCCTCAACGTGAGCACCGAGAACGCCAAGTGGTTCATGGAGAACACCGGCAAGGGCGACCCGGTCATCGTGGTCAACACCTCGGGCGGCACGCTGAGCACCGCCGACGGTCAAGGCGACTGGAACTGATTCACCCGTTCTCGGAAACCCGCACCCCCTTGTGGCGTGCGGGTTTTCGGCTTTTCGGGCCGTTGCGTCCCGCGCGACCACTCCGGGGAGGAAGATGTTCAGCGTGTCGTCGGCGCATGTTAACCGATGATTTGCTACGCGCCGTAGCCTTTTCGCGGTGCGAACCAGTCCGGAGCGAGTACTGCCCCGGCCCCGCGGCACGGGGCCGCGGAATCGTCCGTGGCGGGATCACGCGCTGTTCCTGGTCCTGGTCGGACCGAACCTCGCCCTGCTGACGCTGTTCGTCTACCGCCCGCTGATCGACAACATCCGGCTCTCGTTCACCGACTGGAACATCTCCGACCGCTACGTCACCTACATCGGATTCGCCAACTACCGCGAGTGGTTCGGCCGCTCCGACACCTGGCAGATCGTGTCGAACACGGTGATCTTCACCGTGGCCGCCGTCGTGGGCAGCATGGTGATCGGACTCGCGCTCGCGCTGCTGCTGGACCGGAAGCTGTTCGGCCGCAACGTCGTGCGCTCGGCTATCTTCGCGCCGTTCGTCCTCTCCGGCGCGGCGATCGGCGTCGCCTTCCAGTTCATCTTCGACCCGAGCTTCGGCCTGGTCCAGGATGTGTTGCGGCGCATCGGCGTCGACTCGGTGCCCGACTTCTACCAGAACCCGCGCTGGGCGCTGTTCATGGTGACCCTCACCTACATCTGGAAGAACCTCGGCTACACCTTCGTCATCTATCTCGCCGCGCTGCAAGGGGTTCGGGCCGAATTGATGGAGGCCGCCGAGATCGACGGCGCGAGCCGCTGGACCACCTTCACCAGAGTGCTGCTCCCGCAACTGCGCCCGACCACGTTCTTCCTGTCGATCACCGTGCTGCTCAACTCGTTGCAGGTCTTCGACATCATCAATGTGATGACCCGCGGCGGACCGTTGGGCACCGGCACCACCACCATGGTCTACCAGGTCTACGAGGAGTCCTTCCGCAACTTCCGGGCGGGCTACGGCGCGACGGTCGCGACGATCATGTTCCTGGTCCTGCTGGTGGTCACGCTGCTCCAGGTGCGCGTCATGGATCGGGGCGACCGATGAGATCGACCGCCGAGACCCGCGCCTACCGCCGTCGCCGCACCGCCGTGACGGTGCTCGGCTACGCGGCCATGGTGTGCGTGCTGATCCTGGTCGGCATCCCGCTGTTCTGGATACTCATCACCTCGTTCAAGGACCGGCCCGACATCTACACCCAACCGGCGGTCTACTGGCCGCGCAGTTGGCATCCGGAGAACTACACCCACGCCACCACCACGCTGCCGTTCTGGACCTTCCTGCGCAATTCGCTGATCGTCACCGGCGTCGTCGCCGCGGTCAAATTCGTGCTCGGGGTGTTCAGCGCCTACGGACTGGTGTTCCTGCGCTTCCCCGGCAAGACGCTGCTGTTCCTGATCATCATCGCCGCGCTCATGGTGCCCAACCAGATCACCGTGATCTCCAACTACGCGCTCGTCGCGCAGTGGGGCTGGCGCAACACCTTCCAGGGCATCATCGTGCCGCTATGCGGGGTCGCCTTCGGCACCTTCCTGATGCGCAACCACTTCCTGTCGCTGCCCGCCGAGATCATCGAGGCGGCGCGCATGGACGGCGCGGGCTGGTGGCGGCTGCTGACCCGGGTGGTCCTGCCCATGTCCGGGCCGACGATGGTCGCCTTCGCGGTGGTCACGCTGGTCAACGAGTGGAACGAATACCTGTGGCCGTTCCTGATGGCCGACGACACCGGCGTGGCCACCCTGCCGGTCGGCCTGACCCTGTTGCAGAACACCGAGAATCCCAGCGTCACCAACTGGGGGCCGGTCATGGCGGGGACGCTGCTGACCATGCTGCCGATTCTCGTGGTGTTCCTGCTCCTGCAACGCCACATGATCAAGGGCCTCACCTCCGGTGCGGTCAAAGGTTGATCCGAACAGGAGAGACGAAGTGTCCCGATCACTTTCCACCGCAAGTCAGGCCCTGTCCCGACGCGGCTTCCTCGGCCTGACCGGCGCCGTCACCGCGGGCGCGGCGCTGACCGCCTGCGCGGGCAGCGGCGGCGACTCCGGCGAGGGCGGCGACGCGAACACCCTCACCTTCTGGTCCAACCACCCCGGCACCTCCAAGGATTTCGAGCTCGAACTGATCAACCGGTTCCAGGCGAAATACCCGGAACTGAAGGTCACGCTGGTCGACGCGGGCAAGAACTACGAGGAGGTGTCGCAGAAGTTCAACGCGGCACTGTCCGGCGGCGAACTACCCGATGTGGTCGTGCTCTCGGATGTCTGGTGGTTCAACTACGCGCTCAACGGCACCATCGAACCGCTGGACGGCCACTTCGCCGACGCCGGCGTGAAACTCGACGACTACGTCGACTCGCTCGCTGCGGACTACCTGTTCGACGGCAAGCACTACGCGCTGCCCTACGCCCGCTCGACCCCGCTGTTCTACTACAACAAGGACGTGTGGTCCAAGGCCGGTCTGCCCGACCGCGGCCCGCAGAGCTGGCAGGAATTCGACGAGTGGGGTCCGCGCATCCAGGCGGTCGTCGGCGACGGCAAACTCGCCCACGGCTGGGGTGACGCCAAGAACTACCTGGCCTGGACCTTCCAGGGCCCCAACTGGACCTTCGGCGGCGCGTACTCCGACAAGTGGACGTTGAAGTTCACCGATCCCGGCACCGTCGCTGCGGGCCAGTTCCTGCGCGAGATGATCCACACCAAGAAGTACGCGGGCATCAAGCCGCAGATCGCGGTCGATTTCGGCACCGGCGTGATCGCCTCGACCATCGCCTCCACCGGCGACCTGCGCGGCATCGCCAAGAACGCCGAAGGCAAACTGCAATTCGGCACCGCGTTCCTGCCGCACCCGAACGGGCCCGGCGTGACGACCGGCGGCGCGGGCCTGGCGATCCCGGCGCGGATCTCCGATCAGCGCAAGGTCAACGCGCTCAGATTCATCGAATTCGTCACCAACGCGCAGAACACCGCGTACTTCTCGCAGAACACCGGGTACATGCCGGTGCGCAAGTCGGCGGTGTCCGACCCCAGCGAGCAGGAGTTCCTGACCAAGAACCCCAACGCCCGCGTCGCCATCGACCAACTGCCCCTGACGAAATCGCAGGACTACGCGCGCGTCTTCGTGCCCGGCGGCGACCAGATCATCGGCACCGGACTCGAGCGCATCGGCTTGCAGAACGCCGACCCGGCCACCGTGTTCGCCGACGTGACCACCCAGTTGCAGACCATCATCGACCGACAGATCACCCCGAAGCTGCCGAAGTAACATGGCCACAGTGCATTTCGACGGGGTGACGCACCGCTACCCGGGTGCGCCCGCACCCGCGGTCGACCACCTCGACATCGAGATCGCCGACGGGGAGTTCCTGGTCCTCGTCGGCCCCTCGGGCTGCGGCAAGTCGACCAGCCTGCGGATGCTCGCCGGCCTGGAATCGGTGGAGCAGGGGCGCATCCTGATCGGCGACACCGATGTCACGGGCCTGCCGCCGCGGGCCCGTGACGTGGCGATGGTGTTCCAGAGCTACGCGCTCTACCCGAATATGACCGTCGCGCAGAACATGGGATTCGCCCTGCGCAACGCCGGAATGAGCAAGGCCGACACGCTGACCCGGGTGACCGAGGCGGCGAAGATGCTCGAACTGGAAACGCTGCTGGACCGCAAACCCGCCAAACTGTCCGGCGGGCAACGTCAACGGGTCGCCATGGGCCGTGCGATCGTGCGCAGGCCGCGGGTGTTCTGCATGGACGAACCGCTGTCGAATCTGGACGCGCAACTGCGGGTCAGCACCCGCGCCCAGATCGCCGCGCTGCAACAGCGACTCGGCACCACCACCGTCTACGTCACCCACGATCAAGTGGAGGCCATGACGATGGGGCACCGGGTCGCGGTCCTGCGCGAAGGCCGTCTCCAGCAGGTCGCCGCGCCGCGGCAACTCTACGACGATCCGGTCAACACCTTCGTGGCCGGCTTCATCGGGTCGCCGGGCATGAACCTCATCGACGTCCCGGTCGAAGGCGGTGACGCGTTGCTCGGCGAATTGCGTATTCCCCTGCCGCGCAGTGGCACTACGGATCAGCCACGCGGCGACACCACGGACCAGGCGGGCGAGAGTACCGAGAAACTCTCGGGCAGCGGCACCGAGGATCAGTCACGCGCTCTCACCGCGAAACGGGTGACGCTCGGTATCCGGCCGGAATCGTGGCGGACGCACAGCGGTCCCGAGGACAGCGTCACCGTCGACGCCGAATTGCTCGAGGAACTCGGCGCGGAATCGTTCGTCTACGCACACGGCGACGAAACCGTCACGTGGCGCAGTCGATCCGGGCGCATCGTCGCCCGGGTCGACCGGAAACTGCGCGTCGTGCCGGGCGATCGGCTGTATCTGCGGCCGACCGTCGAGGAGATCTACTTCTTCGACGCGGAATCCGGCCTGCGACTGCGCTGAACCGCAGCCGGATTCCGCACGGCGGCTACCAGATCCGTACGCGCTCGGCGGGTTCCAGGTACAGCGAGTCACCGGGACGCACGTCGAACGCCTCGTGGAAACTGTCGATGTTGCGCACGACGGCGTTGCAGCGGAACTCCGGCGGCGAATGCGGATCGATCGCGAGGCGGCGGATGGCCTCCTCGTCGCGCGCCTTGGTGCGCCAGACCTGGGCCCACCCGTAGAACACCCGTTGCAGACCGGTGAGCCCGTCGATGACCGGCGGTTCCGTCTCGCCCTGCGCGATCCGGTAGGCGGCCAACGCGATCGACAAGCCGCCGAGATCGCCGATGTTCTCGCCGATGGTGAAGCCGCCGTTGACGGTGTGCTCATCGGGCAGGGCGGCGGGGGACAGCACGTCGTACTGGGCGATCAGCGCGGCCGTGCGCTTGCCGAATTCGGCGCGATCGTCGTCGGTCCACCAGTCGACCATGTTGCCGTCGCCGTCGTACTTGGCGCCCTGATCGTCGAAGCCGTGGCCGATCTCGTGACCGATGACCGCGCCGATGCCGCCGTAGTTCGCGGCGTCGTCGGCGTTCATGTCGAAGAACGGCGGTTGCAGGATCGCGGCCGGGAAGACGATCTCGTTCATGCCCGGGTTGTAGTAGGCGTTGACCGTCTGCGGGGTCATGAACCACTCGTCGCGGTCGACCGGCGCGCCGATCTTGGCCATCTCGCGGTCGTGTTCGGCGGCGTGGCCCATGCGGTAGTTGCCGACCAGGTCGGCCGGGTCCACCGTCACCGCCGAGTAGTCGCGCCACCGGTTCGGGTAGCCGATCTTCGGGGTGAACTTCTCCAGCTTCGCCAGCGCGGCCTTCCTGGTCTCGGGGCCCATCCAGTCCAGCGCGCCGATATTGCGCCGGTAGGCCTCCTGGAGGTTCTCGACCAGTTCCACCATCCTGGCCTTGGCCTCGGGCGGGAAGTGCTCGGCCACGTACAGTTTGCCGACGGCCTCGCCGAGCAGGTCCTCGACCAGCGCGACGCCGCGCTTCCAGCGCTCCCGGTTCTGCTGCGCGCCGGTCAGGGTACGGCCGTTGAAGTCGAAGGCTTCCTCCACCAGCGCGTCGGTGAGGAACGCCGCGCGCGAACGCAGCACCCGCCAGGCCGCCCACGCCTTCCAGTTCTCGAACGACGCCTCGGTCCACAGCCGCGTGAACGCGGTCAGGTAGTCGGGCTGCCGCACGATCACCTCGTCCAGCAGGCCCGCGCCGGTGTTCGGCACGCCCTCGGCGAGCGCGTCGGCCCAGGCCGACCAGGCGAAATCGGGGTGCCGTTCGGCCAACTGCGCGCCGGTGACCAGGTTGTAGCCCAGTTCGGCGTCGCGGCGACGCACCACATCCCAGTGGCCCGCGGCCAGGCCGCGCTCGATCTCGAAGACGCGCTCGGCCACGGTGTCGAGGTCGGCGGGCAGCAGACCGGACAGGCGTTCGTCGGCGGCGGCCAGCGCGAACATCCGGCCGATGTGGGCGATGTAGCGCTCGCGGATCTCGGCGAATTCGTCCTGGCGGTAGTAGGACTCGTCGGGCAGGCCGATCCCCGACTGCGCCAGGTGCACCAAGTACCGCTCGGAGTTCTTGGCGTCGGTGTCGACGTAGAAGCCGATCGCGCCGCCGATGCCGGTGCGCTGCATCCGGCCCAGCAACTCGGCCAGCCCGGCCCGGTCGGGGGCCGCGCGCACGGCTTCCAGTTCGGGGGCGATCGGCCCGAGGCCCACCGCGGCGACGGCGTCGGTGTCCATGAAACTGGTGTAGAGATCGCCGATCTTGCGGGCGTCGCTGCCCGGCTCGGGGTCACCGGCGGCCGCGTCGAGGATGATCTTCTGGACATCCAGTTCGGCCTGGTCGCGCAGGGCCAGGAAGGCGCCGTCGACGGCGCGGTCGGCCGGAATGGCGTGCTCGGTCAGCCACTTGCCGTTGACGTGCGCGAACAAGTCGTCCTGCACCCGGACGGCGTCGTCGAGGAAGGTCAGATCGATACCGGAGGGAGTGATCGGAGCGGAAGTCACGATCTCCAGTATTACCGCAACTCCGGATCACGCGGCGGCGCGTGATCGGCCCCGACCCGCTGCGGCGCGGCCGGGGTCGGGGGAGCGGTGGTCAGACGGACAGGGCGACCCGGTCGAACTCCCCGTCGCGGACGCCCGCGACGAAGGCGAGCCATTCCGCCGGGGTGTAGGTGAGGGCGATGTCGCCGTGCCGCAGGACGGTTCCGCCGTCGACCCCGGGGCGGGCGGTCGGACGATCGGTCGGGGCATCCGCCGCGAGCGCGGTCAGGAACGCCGTCCACTCGGCGGTCGTCACGGTGATGATCGGCTCGTCGGCGGGGAGGTTGGCCGGATCGCGGCGGTACTTGCTGTCCCGGATCTGCACCGCGTCACCGACGAAACGGACCTCGACACATTGGTTGCCGTTGTTGGACCTCGACGATGTGAACCAGCCGGGACAAACCGACCGGAGGGTTGCGGTGGTGGTCATGGGCGGATTTTACACCCGGGCACATGCCCTGATCAGGGCCAACGACTCCGCCCGGCTCAACGACTGCTCGAGGGCGCGCAGATAGGCGAAGCCCAGGTCACGCACCAGGTCGGGGTCCTCGACGGCGCCGCCGAACACCGCGTTCTCCACCCAGCCGAAGGTGGGTAGTCGCTCACCGCAGAAGTCGAGCAGGTGGAAACTCGACCCGCCGAGCACCGCCCCCGCCGTGGCGGCGAACGGGATGACCCGGATCTCCACGGTGTCCAACTCCTCGCCCAGCGCGAGCAGGTGCTCCAACTGCCCGCGCAGCACCTCGGGCCCGCCGATCCGCTGCCGCAACGTGGCCTCACCGATCACCGCGGTCAACTCCACCCGTTGCGCGCCGCGCAACCGCTCCTGACGGCGCAACCGGATCGCCACGAGTTGTTCCACCTGCACGGGCCGGATCATCACATCCGCGCTGATCAGCGCCCGCGCGTACGCCTCGGACTGCAACAGGCCCGGCACCACCAGGCTGTCGTAGCTGCGGATGCTCTGCGCGCCGAACTCCATGCCGTAGAGGCGCTGGAGTTCCGCGCCGATCAGCGCCGAGGACTTCGCCCACCATCCCCGTTGTTTGCCGGCGTCCAACAACGTCAGCAATTCGGCGCGTTCCTCGGCGTCGATCTCCAAGATCTCGAGCACCGGAGCGATGCTGTCGGTGGTCAGCACCCGGCGTCCGTTCTCCACGTGCGACCAGTTCGCCGGGGTGAACCCGACCCGCCGCGCGAAGGTCGCGGAATCGAATCCACGCTGTTCCCGCAGCTCACGAAGCCTCAGGACCAACTCCCAGCGGGCGACGGTCGGCGAGACGGGTGCCATGCCGACGGATGCTACGCCGGCTCGACTCACCCGTGTGTGACTATTGTCAATCGAGTTGCCCGGAGCTAGGCTGCCGAGTTAGCCGCAGATTCGCCCGTCCCACGCGAGACGAGGTACGTCATGATCGAAGGCCCGGAAAGCCTATCCGGAACCACCATCCCCGATCGCCCCCTGCCGCCGCCGACCGCCGAGGACTACACCGCGGTCCAGGACGCCTTCGCCCGCTGCCGTCGCTATCGCAAGGACCACGGTCTCTACGCCGTCGTCGAACCCGCGCTCGGCCGGATCATGCTCGAAGTGGGCGCGGTCGGCGCGGTCGTCATGCCCGCGGGCCTGGGCAACCGCGTCCGCGCGCACCTGGCCGCCGACGGACAGATCGCGGCGGGACCGATCATCACCCACCCGCGCTCGGACCGGTGGACCTTCCTCACCGGCCCGACCGACAACTCCTACCTGGACATGGTGCTGTTCGCCGACCTGTTCCGGGTCTGCGCCTCGGTGGCACTGCCCGGCAGCCACATCGTGCTGCCCTCACCGGCCGACGAACTCAGCGGCTACCGGGACTGGATCGCGCCGCCGCTGGGCGACTACCGACCCGCGCTGCCCGACGTCATCGCCGCGACCCGGGCCTGCGCCACCCCTAGGGGGACGGCGGTGGAGTGAGCGTCACACTGAAGCGATCCTGGATGCGGTCCTGCCAGTCGCGTTCGCACTGCTCGATCTTCGCCTGGTCGCCGTTGGCGTCGTTGACGCACTCGGTGAAGTCCGCGCCGCCGGTGTCCTGGAAGATCTTCCACCCCAGCAGCGAGATCGCCGTGGCCGCCACGATCCCGATCAGCCCCAGGATCAGGCCCGTGATCGCCATGCCTGTCCCCGAACCCGTGCCGCGCCGCGCCTTGACCAGGGCGATGATCGCGAAGATGACGGCGAGGATGCCGAACAGGAACCCGCCGACCAGCACCAACAGTCCGACCAGCGCCAACAGTCCGAGCACCAGCGCGGTGATCGCCATGCCCTTGCTCTTGGGTGATTCCTGCCAGTACCCACCGCCCGGCGGAGGCGGGTACTGACCCGGCGGCGGGGGAGGGTACTGACCGGGCGGGTATTGCGACATGATCGTCCTCTCGGTCGGCTGCCTGGAGATCGCGCCTACACCGTCGCGATGTTAACCGCCCGCGCCCCGCGCGCGCCCGACAGCGAGTCAGTGGCCCCCGAGTCGCGCGTGCATCTCCCACACCAGGATCTCGGCCGGGCCGTGCGCGGTGACCCGCTGGCCCCCGGTCCTGGTCAGGCGGACGGCGTCACCCTCGTACAGGGTGCCCACGCCCTCCATCTCGACCTCGCCCGCCGCCACGAACAGATGCGTGTAGGGGGCGTCGGGCAGGTCGATCGCGCGTTCCGGATCGCCCGGCATCCGCGCCACGTGCAGGGCCGAATGGGTGCTGTTGATGGTGATGGCGGTGCGATCGCGGTAGCGCGGCAGCCCCGAGGCCACCGTGACCAAGCCGCCGCCCGCGAGTTCGTCGTCGATCTCGAGTTGCTGATAGCCCGGTTCCAGGCCGGGTTCGTCGGGCACCACCCACATCTGGACGAAATGCACCGGGTCGTGGTGTTCGGCCGCGCCGTCGACGCGCCAGGAGTCGTTCTTCTCCGAATGCCGGATGCCGGTGCCCGCGCTCATGCGCTGGGCCAGTCCCGGGTAGATGACACCGTTGTGGCCGAGGGAATCCTGGTGCACCAGACTGCCGCCGAGCACCCACGTGACGATCTCCATATCCCGGTGCGGATGGGTGTCGAAGCCCTGACCGGGCGAGACGACGTCCTCGTTGTTCACCAGCAGCAGACCGTGATGGGTGTTCTCGGGGTCGTAGTGCTCCCCGAAGGAGAAGGAGTGCTTCGAATCCAGCCAGGAGACTCGAGTCTTCATGCGGTCGCCGCCGCGATGGACATCGATGTGTGGTGTCGTGAGTGTGGACATCGTGGTCCTCCTCTCGGGACCGTGCACCGATCACCTTTCAGGGTAGGAGTGCGTACGGGGGCGTACTCCGAATTCCTAGTAAATTGTCCTGCACTCGGCATTTTACGCGAGCGACCGGCAGGTGAACGGCAGGCGAGCACTACCGACCGGTACCCGGAATCGGAGGGCGGCGAAGTATGGTACCGCGACGACGACTTCGCGGGGGACCACGGGGATTCGTAACGTGATGCGGCACAACGTAACCGGAGGTGACAGTCAGATGCGACCCGAGCAACTCGCCGGCATCGAACACGAACTCCGCGCCGCCGCGCGCGCCGAAGGGATCGGCGATTTCGTGGTGGGCGTCGCGGTATTCCGCGACAGCAAACTCCTGGTGGTCCGGCGCGTGCCGAACGATTTCCACGGCGGTCTCTACGAACTGCCGGGCGGCGGCGTGGAATCGGGGGAGAGTTTCGTCGAATGCGTCGGGCGGGAACTGTTCGAGGAAACCGGACTCCGCGTGCGATACATCACGAAATTCCTCGGCGCGATCGACTATGCCACCAGGAGCAAGGCCAGGGTGCGCAAATTCAGCTTCCTCGCCGAGGCCGACGCGGGGTCGATCGCGCTGGACCCGGGCGAGCACGACGCCTACGCCTGGATCGACCCGGCCGAGCACGACTTACTGCCGATGTCGCCCGACACCCGGCAAATCATCGGCTCGCTCATCGCCACCGCGGATTCGCACCGTCCCGCGTGAGGCGGCACGCCACCGGACCCGGCACAATCGGCGGCGTGAGCACACCTCGCCCGCTACCCACCGGCGAGCCGAGCGCCGCCGACCCGGCGACCTCGCGCTGGGCGCTGTGGTGGTCGGCCCTGCGGGAGCGGCCCGCCGTCGCGCGACTGGCCGCCGTCCGATTCGCCGGGCAGTTCGGTGACGGCATGTTCCAGGCCGCGCTGTCGGGCGCGATCCTGTTCAACCCCGAACGCGAGACCGACCCGCTCGCCATCGCCGCCGGTTTCGCGGTGCTGCTGCTGCCGTACTCGCTGATCGGACCGTACGCGGGCGCCCTGCTGGACCGCTGGGACCGGCGCAACGTGCTGGTCGCGGCCAACCTGGTGCGCGCCGCGCTGATCGGCGTGACCACCCTGGCGCTGTTCGCGGGCGTCGCGGAGACGCCGTTGCTGCTGCTCGCGCTCGCCGTCGTCGGGGTGAGCCGGTTCGTCATGGCCGGGGTGTCGGCGGCGCTGCCCAAGGTGCTCGCCCCGCAGTGGCTGGTGCCGATGAACTCGCTGCTGGCCACGGTCGCCTCCGGATGCGCGGGCGTGGGCGCGGCCGCCGCGGTGGCGATCATCGGGATCGTCGGCGCGGGCGACACCGGATCGGCCGCGGCGGTGGCCGCCGCGGGCGTGGGTTCGCTGCTCAGCGTCGCGGTGGCGCTCGGCTTCCACGGCCGCGAACTCGGCCCCGACCCGGTCGGCGCGGTCGGCGTCAGCGCGGTGGGCGCGGTGGCCACCGGACTGCGCAACGGCGCGCGGGCGGTGTGGCGCGCGCCGCAGGTCACCGCGGCGATGATCGGCATCGGCACGCACCGGATCGTGTTCGGCGCGAACACGTTGGTCATGGTGCTGGTGCTGCGCCGCGAAGGCGCGGAAGGCGGCGCGGGCGGCGGACTGCTCGGTTTCGGCGTCGCCATCGCGGCCACCGCGACGGGCATGCTGCTGGCCGCCCTGTTCGCCCCCGTGCTCATCCCGCGCCTGGGCCGCCCGCGCACCGTCGTCGCCGGACTGTGCGTCGCCGCCGTGGTGCAGGCGGTGTTCGTCACCCCGATCGCGATCGCGCAGGCGGGGGCCGCCGCCGACCGGGCGCACGTGCTGCTGCTCGTGGGCGCGTTCCTGTTCGGCCTGGCCGGGCAGACGATCAAGCTCACCGGCGACGCCGCCATGCAGATCGACATCGACGACACCCACCGCGGGCAGGTCTTCGCACTCCAGGACACCGTGTTCAACATCGCCTTCGTGGCTGCCATCGCCGTGACAGCAGTCCTCGTGCCGACCGACGGCCGTTCCCTGCCGCTGGTCGTCGCCGGTGCGGTGGTCTACTGCGCGGGCATCGCGGCGGTGCTGCTCACCCTGCGCCGCGAAGGTCAGCCCGCGGCCGGGTGATCGGCGCTGCCGAGCAGGCGTCCGCGCTGGTCGGGGACAGCGCCGGCGTGATGCGAGGAATCTTCCATGCCCTCGAATACCGGACGCCGGAGCGGGTATTCGGACAGGACGTCCTCGAGGCCCTTCGCGAGCACATCGTCCGTTTCCGAACTCGTGTCCGGTAACGGACCCGTGCGCACTATCCAGTCCAAGGGCTCGGCGGAAGCGTCCGCCGCCGCGCCGGTGATGTGATGGTTCCAGAGGCCCTGCCCCGTCGGGTCGGTGTAGAAGTGGTCGAGCAGGCCGTCGTCATCGAGATCCAACGCGGCGATATCGGCGACGCCGGACCCCGAGGAATCCCACAGCGCGTCGTCGGCGAGCCCGTCACCGTCGAAATCGAGACGGACCGCGTCGGGAACACCGGTGCGCGCCAGGTCCAGATCCGCCTGCGAGGACCAGACGTGGACGACGCCGTCGCCCGTCCCGAACACGTACTCGATCTCGTCCATATGAACTTGGACGTCCACCCTCGCGATCCGGTTCCGTCATTTCGGGCGCGCGCACTCGGTGCGTCGCGGTCCGGTCGGGTAAGTTGATCTCCCCGCGACCCGAATCGACAGGGGAGTCAACGAACTCATGGGACTGCTGCGGAGAAGGCCGGCACCGCCGACCTTGATCGGGGTCGCTCTGCTCGGAATCCTCGCGCTGCCGGGCAGCACCGCGCACGCCGGTCCCGCCCCGTGGATGCCGCGCCCGGTGAACCTCTGCGGCGAGATCGGCCTGGATCCGCTGCTGCGCGAACCCGATCCGAAATCACCGCCGCCCCCGCTGGTGGAGATCCCGCCGCAGATCGACATCCCCATCCCGTTCCCGGAGATCACCCCGGTCCCGCCCGATCCGCCGCAGGACAACACCCGGATCGTGCCGGAACCGCTGCCCGAGGACCCGTGCCGCAACCCCTGCCCCGACGTGCGCGACACGCCGAAATGGGAAGAGGACGCCGCCGAGCCGGAACCCGCGCGCGACCTGCCCTGGCTGCCGCGCCTGAACATCCGGCCCGAGATCGAACCGATCCCCATCCCCATTCCCGGCGAGGGCGGCGACCCGCCCCAACCCGCGCCGCCGCACGTCGTGTACCCCGATGCGCCGGGCCCGGTCTCGGCCGTGCCGTCCGTGCCGCGGGTGGAGTCCACCGAACTCGTCTCCCAGGTCACCGGTCCGGGCTCGCCCAACCGCACCGACATGCGCTGGCAGGTCGACGGCACCGATCTGGGCCTGATGTGGGAGACCGAACCGGGCAAGGTCGCCGTGGTCTTCGGCGACACCTTCGGCAAGGGCTGGACCTACGGCGGCTTCGGCGGACCGGACTGGCGCAGCAACGTCCTCGGCTTCAGCACCGACACCGACCTGGCCGACGGGCTCACCCTCGACACCATGGTGCAGGACAGCCGCTGCCACGCCGCGGAGTTCCTGGCCAGCCGCAAGATCAAGAACTGGGAGAACACCGTCATCCCGACCTCGGGATTCGCCCTGGACGGCAGGCAGTACCTCAGCTACATGTCGATCAACCACTGGGGGCGCATCCCCGGCACGTGGTCGACCAACTACGGCGGCATCGCCTGGTCCGACGACGGCGGCCACACCTGGACCAAGGATCAGCACGCCCGCTGGGACAACTTCTTCGGCCTCGGCCGGTTCCAGGTGTCCACGATGGTGCCGCAGGGCGACTACGTCTACATGTTCGGTACCCCGCAGGGCCGCCTCGGCGTGACCGGTCTGGCCCGGGTGCCCAAGCACCAGGTGCTCAACAAATCGGCCTACCAGTACTGGGTCGACGGCACCTGGGCGCCCGCCGCCGAGAACCAGGCTTCCCCGCTGTTCTTCGGCGTCGCCAGCGAGTTGTCCGTCCGCTACGACCAGGTCGCCGGACGCTGGCAGATGGTCTACCTGGATTCGCTGCGCGGCGCGATCGTGCTGCGCGAGGCGACCAGCCCGCAGGGCGTCTGGTCCGAACCGGTGCCGCTGATGGCGACCGAAAACTATCCGAAAGCCTACGGCGGCTTCATCCACCCGTGGTCCACCCCGACCGACCTGTATTTCACGATGTCGTCGTGGGACACCTACAACGTCTTCCTCATGCGGACCCGCCTGGGCAGGTGAGTCACGCCCGCGCGAAACGCAATCGCGCGCCCGGCCGCGCCTGGGCGACCAGGCCGACATCGGCGTCGAGGACCACCGCGATCACCGGGTAGCCGCCGGTGATCGGGTGATCGGCCAGGAACACCACCGGTTGACCGCTCGGCGGGACCTGCACCGACCCCAACGCCATCCCCTCGGTGGGCAGTTCGTCGGTTCGGCCGCGACGCAGCGGCGGACCTTCGCGACGGTCGAGTCGCGCGCCGACGCGGTCGGTGTCCGAGGAGACCGTCCAGTCGCCCGCGAACAGCGCCCCGGGATCGCGGAACCAGTCCTCGCGCGGGCCGAGCAGCGCCCGCACCGTGATCGGATCGTCGGTGAGCGCGGCCACCGGCGCGACGTCCACCAGCGGCAAGGTGTGCGGCGGCGGGCCGATCGGGAGTCGGTCGCCCACCGCGAGCGGTTCCGGGCCGATCCCCGAGAGCGTGTCACGGCTGCGCGAGCCCAGCACCGGCGGCACGTCGACGCCGCCGCGGATCGCGACATACGCGCGCAAACCCGCGCGGGCCATCCCCAGTCGCACCAGTTGTCCCGCGCGAAGTTCCAGCACACTGGCCGAGCCGACCGGGACACCGTCGACCTCGACCCGCGTGGCCGCGCCGGTCACCGCGACGGTGTGCCGGTCCAGCATCCGCAAGGCCAGACCACCGAGCAGCACCTCCACGGCCGCGGCGTCCTCGGGATTGCCGACCAGGCGATTGGCCAGCCCGAACGCACCGCGGTCGGCCGCGCCGGACGGGCCGACGCCGGAGTCGAACCACCCCGGCCTGCCCAGATCCTGCACGGTCGCCGATGGGCCCACCGCCTCCACCGCGATCACCGACGCACCTCCTCGAACCGCACGGCGGTCCCGGCGCGCACCAGCGCGGGCGGGTCGCGGTCGGTGTCCCACATCGTCAGGGCGGTGTGGCCGATCAACCGCCACCCGCCCGGCGACGCGCGCGGGTAGACCGCCGAATAGCCGCCCGCCAACGCCACCGCGCCCGCCGGGATACTCGTACGCGACTGCTCCCGGCGGGGGACGCGCAACCGCCCGTCCGGGGACTCCAGGTATCCGAAGCCGGGAGCGAAACCGACGAAGGCGCACCGCCACACGGTCCCGGTGTGCGCGGCGATCACCTCGGCCGTCGTGATCTCCAGGAATCGAGCGACGTCGTCGAGGTCGGCCCCGTCGTAGCGGACCGGGATCGATACCGGGTCGGCGGAAGTCTCCGAGGTCCGTGCCGCCGTCGGATCAGGAGAGTCCAGCAGCGCGGTCAGCGCACGGTGCACGCGTTCGGCGTCTCGCGGCGAATCCAGTGTGACCAGCACGGTTTCGGCGGCGGGCAGGATATCGCGCACCCCGTCGGGTCGCTTCGCGCGCAAGGCGGCGACGAAGTGGGCGACCGGCGCCGTCACCAACCACGCTCTGTCACCCGCGCGGCGGATCACGCCCGCCTGCGCGCGGCGGATCGCGGCGGATCGCACATCGCCGTCGCGGTCCGCGGCGGACGAGTTCGATTCGGGCGCATCTCCCTCCTCCGGCATCGCCACGTTCGGCCGACCATTTCGGCCCAGCGGATCACCAGAGCTCGGCGAATCGTCGCCGCCGCGGGGCAGATCCGAGTTCGGCGGGGTCGGCTCGCCCATACCTAGGCGAACGCTTCCACCGGAATTCCGGCCTCGTCCAAGGCGGCCCGGATGCGCCGGGCCATCTCCACCGCCGACGGACTGTCGCCGTGCACGCAGACGCTCCCCGCGCGCACCGCGACCTCGCCGCCGGCTACGGCGCGCGCCCGACCGGACACCGCCAGCGAGATCGCCTGCGCCACCGCCGCGTCGGGCGACAACACCGCGCCGTCGGTGCCGCGCGGCGCGAGCGTGGCCTCGGGCGTATAGGCGCGATCGGCGAAACCCTCGCCGACGAAACGGGTTCCGTGGCGGGTCGCCGCGCGTTCGAGTTCCGTGCCCGCCGGGCCGAGCAGCGTCAAGGTCGGATCGTGGTCGGTCATCGCGGTCAGGACGGCCTCGGCGAGAGCGCTGTCGGCGGCCGCCGAATGGTAGAGAGCGCCATGCGGTTTCACGTAGCGGACCCGGTCGCCCGCGGCCCGCGCGAAAGCGTCGAGCGCGCCGATCTGATAGAGGGTCTCGTCACGCAGGTCGTCCGGGGCTATCGCGAGGGCCCGGCGACCGAAGCCCGCCGGGTCGCGATACCCGATGTGGGCGCCGATCCGCACCCCCTTGGCGACCGCGAGACCACACACCTCGCGCATGATCGACGGATCGCCCGCGTGGAAGCCGCAAGCGATGTTCGCGCTGGTCACGATGTCGAGCATGGCGGCGTCGTCGCCCATGGTCCACGCGCCGAACCCCTCGCCGAGATCGCTGTTCAGGTCCAACGGCATCCGTTCTCCGCCTCTCGTGACGATGGTGACTCAGCACACACCTCGACTGTGCCACGACACCGACCCCGCCCGCACGGATGGTTCCCGGGCAGCCGACCAAGTACGCTCGAAGCAATCATGGCCACGTATTTCGATCCGAAATCATGGTCGCCCCTGCGGGCCGTCGATCTCGGAAAGCGCCTCCTCGACCAGTCCTGGCTGGAGCAATGGGTCACCCTCACCACCGCCTGGGTGGACCCGGTGGCCGACCTCGGCTCGGGCACGGTCACCGCGCTCATGCCGGACATGCTGATGACGGTCCTCAGCGAAGGCATCCTCAGCCGCTTCGGGGGCCAAGAGGTCGGAGCCACTCTGCTCGGCCACGAGGTCCAGGCCACCCTCCAGGTGCTGAAGGTGCGCCGCCGCGGCGCGCACTTCCAGACCAAGACGGTGCTGTCACGGATGCGTTGGAACACCCACGACATCGAGACGGTCACCGTCATCGCGCACGGCGTCCGCCTGATCCCCGGGGTGCCCACCAAAGTGCGCGCCTCGGGCATCGACATCGAGGGCACGCTCACCGTGACCGCGCTGATCGACTGGCTCAACCGCCAAGGTCTGGACTGGGAACTGCTGGTCGCCCCGGACGGTCGCATCCTGGCCCGCCACCGCCGACGCAAGCTGACCGCGCACGTCGAGGCCGACATCGTCGACAACCTGCTGCGCGTGGACATCGGCCGGGCCAGTTGGCTCGGCCTGCGCATACCCCGCCGCTTCGTCACCGCACCCGACCTGGTCCTGGAACGTCTGCCGCACGGCGCCCGGGTGACCAGCGCCGCGCGCGAAGGCGACCTCATCCGCTTCCGCGCCGAACTGCCGGAGATGACCGGGTCGTTCGACCTCGCCCAGATCCGCTCCGCCATCGTCACCGGCACGGCGCTGATCATCTTCTGACCGCCCTCAGGACCGGGACTTCCACCACTCCAGCAGCGCCGCCTCGGCCTCCTCGCGCGACATCGGCCCGCGATCCAGGCGCAGTTCCTTCAGATGGTTCCACGCCTTGCCGACCTCGGGTCCGGGCCGCAGGCCCAGCAGTTCCATGATCGCGTTGCCGTCCAGGTCGGGGCGGACCTTGGCGAGGTCCTCCTGCTCGCGCAACCGCTCGATGCGCTCCTCGAGGTCGTCGTAGGTCGAGCGCAGGGCGGCGGCGCGACGCTTGTTCCGCGTGGTGCAGTCCGCGCGGACCAGTTTGTGCAGCCGGGGCAGCAGATCGTCGGCGTCGGTGACGTAGCGGCGCACCGCCGAATCGGTCCACTGGCCCTTGCCGTACCCGTGGAAACGCAGGTGCAGGAACACCAGACGGGCGACGTCCTCGGTGAACTGCTTCGGATACTTCAGCGCGCGCATCCGCTTGCGCACCATCTTCGCGCCCACGACTTCGTGGTGGTGGAAGCTGACCCCGCCGCCCGCTTCGTTGCGCTTGGTGTCCGGTTTGCCGATGTCGTGCAGCAGCGCCGCCCACCGCAACACCAGATCCGGATCGCCGTCCTCGAGATCGATGGCCTGGCGCAGCACCGTCAGCGAATGCCAGTACACGTCCTTGTGCTGGTGGTGTTCGTCGATCTCCAACTTCATCGCGGGGACCTCGGGCAACACCCGCTGGGCCAACCCCGTCTCGCACATGATGTCGATACCGTCGATCGGGTAGGCCCCGCCGATCAGCTTGTCCAGTTCGACGCGCACCCGCTCGGCGGTGATCCGGTCGATCCGGTCGGCCATCGTCACGATCGCCTCGCGCACCCGCGGCGCGAGACGGAAACCCAGTTGGGAGACGAAACGCGCCGCCCGCAGCATGCGCAGCGGATCGTCGTCGAAAGAGTCGCTCGGCGCGGCCGGGGTGTCCAGGACCCCGTCCAGCAGTGCCGACATGCCGTCGAGCGGGTCCACGAACTCCAGCGCGCCGTCCGCGCCGACCCGCACCGCCATCGCGTTGACGGTGAAATCACGGCGGACCAGATCTCCCTCGAGACTGTCGCCGAAGGTCACCTCGGGGTTGCGCGAGACCCGGTCGTAGCTGTCGCTGCGGAAGGTGGTGATCTCCACCTGCTGATCGTCCTTGGACGCGCTGACCGTGCCGAACGCCAAGCCGCCGGTGTCCCACACGTGGTCGGCCCAGCCGCGCACGATCTCGAGCACCGCCTCCGGGCGCGCGTCGGTGGTGAAGTCCAGATCGGTGCCCAATCGGCCCAGCACCGCGTCGCGCACACTCCCTCCGACCAGGTACAGCTGGTGTCCGCGGGCGGCGAACAACTCCCCGAGCGGGGTCAGCACTTCCGCCAACCCCCCCAGTGTGACCGCGGCCGCTGCGAGCAATCGGGTGCGGCGATCCGTCGACGCGTCTTCCTGGGATTTGGGCGAAACCACGAAAAGGCAGCTTACCGAGCGGTCACGGGCACGAACACGCCGCGCCGGAGCGGCCGGACAACAGCACAGTAGGATTGCTAGGTGTCTCCGGCCGATCGCGCGAACAGTCGACGCCGCCAGCCCCGGCGCCGCGGTTCGGCGGCCAACGCGGCCAAGCCGCGCATGCGCACGGTCCGCGAGACCTCCGCGGGCGGTCTGGTCGTGGACGGCCTGGACGGTCCGGGGGACAAACGCACCGCGGCGCTGATCGGGCGCACCGACCGGCGCGGCAGACTCCTGTGGTCGCTGCCCAAGGGCCACATCGAGGAGGGCGAGACGCCGGAACAGACGGCGATCCGCGAAGTGGCCGAGGAGACCGGCATCAACGGTGTCGTCGTCGCCGAACTCGGCAGCATCGATTATTGGTTCGTCACCGAGGGACGCCGGGTACACAAGACCGTGCACCATTATCTGTTGCGATCGGTGGGCGGTGAGCTGTCCGACGCCGACGTCGAGGTCACCCAGGTCGCGTGGGTTCCGCTCACCGAACTGGACTCCCGCCTCGCCTACGCCGACGAACGGCGCCTGGCCGAAGTGGCCAATCGGCTGATCGACCGGATGGAGACCGGCAAGCGATGACACGTGGACTGTTCCGGATCATCGTGGCGGTCCTGATCCTGCTCGGTTCGGTGACGGCCGCGCCCGGACTGCTCGACGGACGGGCCGCGGCGCAGCAAACCGACTCGAGCGCGCCCGCGACCCCCAAGTTCCTCAAACTGTCGCTGGACTCGGTCAGCCCGTCGACGGTCACCACGACCAGCGACTCCCAACTCACCATCGCGGGCACCGTCACCAACATCGGTGACCGAGTGGTCGACGACGTCAGCATCCGCGTGCAGCGCACCGCCGCGATCGACCGAGCCGCCGACCTGCGCTACGCGCTGCGCCTGGACCAGGTCAACTACGACCTCGTCGGCCCGTTCGAGGACATCGCCGAGCGGCTCAGCCCCGGTCAGCGCAAGCAGTTCACCCTCACCATCCCGCTGCGTCCGTCCGCGAGTGGGGCCGCCTCGCTCGACATCACCGAACCCGGCGTGTACCCGCTGCTGCTCAACGTCAACGGCGAACCGGCCTACGGCGGGCAGGCCCGTCTCGACGACGCCCGCTTCCTGCTGCCGGTCCTCGGTGTGCCCTCGGGCGAGGACGGCCCCGCGACGCGCGCCCCCGCCGCCGCGCCCGTGGCGACCACGATGGTCTGGCCGCTGGCCGATCGGCCGCGCCTGGTCGCCGGCGTGCCCGGCGCGGTCAACACCGTCGCCGAACTGACCGACGACGAACTCGCCGCCTCGCTCGGCAAGGGCGGCAGGCTCGACCAGTTGCTCGGCGCGCTGGAAACCACCCTCGGCTCGTCCGGCGCGCGCGAACGCGGCGGCCTCGCCTCGGCCCTGTGCGTGGCCGTCGACCCCGACCTGCTGCTCACGGCGCAGACCATGACCAAGGGCTACCGGGTGCTGGCCAGCCCGTCCGACCCCGGCGGCGCCACCAGGAACGGCACCGGCGCGGAGGCCGCGCAGGCATGGCTGGACAGGCTGCGCGCCGTCGCCGGGTCGGTGTGCACGGTGGCACTGCCCTTCGCGCAGGTCGACATCACCGCGCTGGCCGCCGTCAACGACGCCGCCCTCTCGGCGCGCGCGCTGGTCGCCCCCGCCGACATCGTCGACTCGATCCTGTCCACCCGGTCGGTGCGCGGGGTGAGCCTGCCCGACTCCGGCAGCATCGACGCCGGCGCGGGCACCCTGCTGCGTACCCACGGCTTCGGCACCGCGGTCCTCGCCGACTCGGCGGCGGTCCCGGCCGGCGCACCGCACCAGTCCGACTCGGTGCAGGTCAGCAGCGGACTCGACTACGACTCCGAACCGGACCAGGCGCCCGCCGAAGCCCCCGCGCCGCCGATGATCCGCATACCCGACGTCGTCGCGCCGCCCGATCCGAACGCCACCCCGGAACCCGCGCCCACCGGCGCCGCCACCGGCACGCCGCCCAGCGCGTCCGCCGTGGACCCGGCGCTGCACGTCGCCACCTTCGACATCTGGTCGGCCACCGCGCTGGCCGCGGTCGGCTCGAACCCGCCCACGCCGTCGTTCACCCCCAGCCGGGTCCGCTACGAGGTGACCAACGACTCGCGCGCCGCCCGTCTCCAGGACGCGCTCGGCGCGATCTCCTGGAGCGCGCTGCGGCCCGCCGCGGGACCACGGTCGCTGCTGCTCATGCCGCCGCAGCAGTGGGGGGCCAACCGGGACGAGGCCGTCGCCCTGCTGCGCCAGCTCGAACTGTTACTGCGCGACAACCTCGCCACCCCGCGCCCGTTCACCGAACTGGTCGCCGAGAAACCCGACCCGCAACCCTACGAACTCGACCACCTGTCCCGGGTGGCCGAGGACGCGGTGCCCGGCCGCTTCGTCCTGCCGGTGCGCGATCAGGCCGCGCGGACCACCGAACTGTCCCGCGCGCTGGTCGAGGTGCCCGAATCCGAACCGACCCCGCGCCAGTTCCTGGCCCCCCTCGGCGACGACCTGATCCGGGTGCTGACGCTGTCGGACCGCCGCTCGGGCGACAGTTCCCA
>NZ_BAGG01000123.1 GCF_000308695.1 Nocardia takedensis NBRC 100417
GCTCCACCAACACCCGCGCCGAGACCGCCGGCGGCGTCCACCGCAGCACCCAACGAACCACCGAGACCGACGGCACCGCTCAGGCCCGCGCCCAGGCCGGCCACGCCATCGACGGCACCGTCGACCGCGCCGCCGACGTTCGCGCCCACGCCTGCCACTCCGTCCACCGCACCGCCCAGCCCCGCCACCGAGACCGGCGTCGGCGTCAACGGCACCGTCGAGCGCGCCACCGATACTCGCACCCAGACCGGCCGTCGCATCCACAGCACCGTCCAGCGCACCGCCGACGCCTGTGCCCACACCGGCACCGAGGCCGCTGGTCGCGCCGACCGCGCCCTCCAGTGCCCCACCGACGCCCGCGCCCAGACCGCCCGCGGCATCGACCGCACCGTCGAGCGCGCCACCGACTCCGGCACCGAGGCCGGCGACGCCGTCGACCGCACCGCCCAAGGTCGCGCCGACATCGGCCGCTCCGTCCAGTGCGCCACCCAGGTCCGCTCCGAGGCCGGCAGCGGCATCCACGGCTCCCTCGAGATCTGCGCCGAGCCCGACGGCGGCATCCACAGCACCACTCAGGTCGGTGCCGAGACCGGCTGCCGCGCCCACGGCACCGTCCAGGCCGGCGGTCGCGTCCACGGCACCGCCCAAGTTGGTACCGAGACCGGCCGCCACGTCCACCGCGCCGTCCAGCGCACCTTCCAGACCCGCGCCGAGTCCGGCGGCGGCATCGACAGCGCCACCCAGGGCACCACCCGGGCCCGCACCGACACCTGCCGCGGCGTCCACAGCACCCCCGAGACCCGCACCCAGACCAGCCGCGGCGTCCACAGCACCACCCACACCCGCACCCAGACCAGCCGTCGCATCGACAGCACTATCCAATGCACCACCGACACCCGCGCCGAGACCGGCGGCGGCGTCCACGGCACCGTTCAGCGCACCACCCAGTCCGGCGGCGGCATCCACAGCGCCGCCGAGCGCGCCACCCAAGCCAGCGCCGAGACCAGCGGCCGCATCCACCGCACCACCCAAACCCGCGCCCAAACCGGCGGCCGCGTCGACGGCACCGTTCAGAGCACCACCCAAACCCGCGCCCAAACCGGCGGCCGCGTCGACGGCGCCGTTGAGTGCGCCGCCCAGACCGGCGGTCGCGCCGAGTGCGCCGCCCAGGCCCGCGCCGAGGTCGGCGTCGAGGGTGGGGGTGAGGGCGAGGGAGATGTCGGTGAGGGCGTCGAGGCTCGTGTCGAGGGCGGCTCCGAGGTCGAGGCCGGTGTCGAGGGCGCCGTTGCCGGTGAGGTCGAGGTCGAGGCCGGTGTCGGCGTCGGCGTCGAGGCCGATGTCGGCTCCGCCGGCGGCGCCCGCGCCGAGGTCGAGGCCCGCGTTGGCGGCGGCGACGGCTCCGGCGGCGACGGTGGCGGCCGCGGCGGCGTTGCCGAGGGCGGCGAGGTTGCCGCCCGCGTTACCGCCCGCGGCGAGGATGGCCGACAGGTCGGATCCGCCGGTGATGACGGCGGATTCGGCGACCATCGGGGCGACGGCGGCGATGTCTTCGGGGGTGACGTCGGGGAGTCCGGCGTCGCACAGCGCCTGCTGGGGGGCGGCGCAGTAGTTGACGGCGGCTTCGCGGTCGCGCAGCAGGCCGAGGATGAATTCGAGAATGGCGTTGACTGTCATGGCTCGTCTCCTGAGATCGGCGGACCTCTTTCATCCGCGGGCCGTTGAATTGCATTTCACGGTAGGGGCGGGAGTCGTTACGGAAAACGGGGAAGATCCCTAGATCGCACCGCGGCCGACCATTAGGGGGAGGCGTCGCGTTAGGGGAATTCCCCCGGACTTCCCGACTGCGCGTAACGGTTCCCCGCCAGCTACCGACAGATGTGGTGCGTCGGCCGGACCGAGCTCCCTGGCACGTCACCGCACGCGCGACAGCGACCATCGGGCCCCACTGAGTCTGCGAACGAGGTTACGAATGACAGAGCGTCTGGCGCTCGGCATCACCGTAGGAGCGTTGCATTCGGTCGCGATCGCGGCAGCCGGCGAGTCCGGTGACGTGGATCCGCGCGCGGGCGGCGCGGTGCGCGTTCTACCGACGGCGCGCGCGGCGGGCGTCCCCGATTCCCCCTCGGTGACGGCGGGTTTCCTGGATCGGGTCGGCGATCCGGTGGATATGCTGGACGAGTACGGAAATTCTTGTGCCGCAGCCGATTTGGTCACGACGGCGATCGATTCCCTGATCGCCGACGCGAGTGCCGCGACGGATCGGACGCCGGACGCGGTCGTGGTGTGCCATCCGGCGCGTTGGTCGGAGCACATGGTGCGCGCGCAGCGGGCGGCGTTGGCGGCGGCGGGTCTGTCGGAGGTGACGACGGTCCCGGAGCAGAGCGCCGCGGTGCGTTGGCTCGAGCACGCGCACGGCCGACTGGACACCGGCGCGGTGGTTGTCTACGACCTCGGCGCGACGGGTCTGACGGTCTCGGTGGTGCGGACCGGGGCGCAGGCGGGCCCGCTGGGCGTCCCGTCGCGCACGACCGACATCGCGGGGGCGGAATTCGATCTGCTGACCATGCGCTATGTCTTGGCAAATGCGCTGAACGGAAATGATTTCGATCCTTTCGATCCGGTGATCGAAAGGGAATTGTCGGATTTGCGGGAGCGCTGCCGAATGGCGAAGGAAGAACTTTCCGACGTCACCGCGACCGTTGTTCCGGTCCGCTTGGATCCGGCGGGTCCGCAGCAGCGGATCCGCCTGGTGCGCGACGAACTCGAGGATCTGCTGCGTGGTTCGCTGCTGACCTCGTTGGACCTGATCCGCGACGCCGTGCACCGCGCGGGCTTGGCGATCCCGGATGTGAGCCGGATCCTGGTGACGGGCGGTGGCGCGGCGATCCCGCTGGTGACGGAGTTGCTGTCGACGGAGTTCGGTCTGCCGGTGGTGGCCTCGGTGCATCCGGAGCGGACGGCCGCGCACGGTGCGGCGCTGCTGGCGGGTGACCTGTCGTCGGCGACGGTGGCGAGCGCGCCGCCCGCCGCGTTGACGAAACTCGCGCCCGCCCGGGTCTCGCCTCCGGATCCGGCGCGGCCCGCACCGGAGTTCACCGCACTGGATCTACCGTCGGAGCCGCCGCCGCGCCGCACGAGTAAGCAGCGGACGATCGTGATCGCGGGGGCCGCGCTGGCGATCATCCTGTTGACCTGCGGCAGCGTCGCGATCGGCACCGGTGTGGTGCCGACCACGCATCCGCCGTCGCAGGAGTCGGCGACGACGGCGTTTCCCGATCCGTCCGGGGAGGTGTCGACGCCTGCGCAGCCGGTTGCGGCCACGAACCCGGACGGCACGCCGGTCGGCCCGACCGCGGCCGGTTCGCCGGGGAGTCCGGTCGTGGCGGTGGCGGGCACGACCGCCGCGGCGACACCGGGCGCGAACACTCCGGAACAGCAAGGACAGCCCGCCCAGAACCAAGGCCAACCCGCCCAGGGGCAACCGGAAGGTCAACCGGCCCAGCCGCAGCCCGGCCAACCCGCGCAGCCCGCCCCGCCGGCGAACACGCCCGCGCCGACCGTCCCCCAGCAGCCGCAGCCGACCCAGCAGTCGCCCGCGCAGTCCCCGACCACACTCTTCCCGGTCCCGAAGCCGCAAGCACCGAGTCTGCCGACCGGTGCGTTGGAGGACACCATCGATGGTGTCGGCGGCGCGGTCGGCACGGTGTTGCGCGCGCCCGGCGAGATCCTCGGAGGCAACGGTGGCTGAGATCGCTCTCGACACCATGCCGTACGCGCGCGACATCTTCCGTGAACTGGATTCCGCGGACCCCGAGTCGGCGTTCGCCCTGTTGATCCGCGGACGTTCGGGCACCGGTAAGTCGACGTTGTTGGCGGCGGTGCGCGGCCGCTTGCGGATGCGGGAGGTGCCGGTGTGGGACAAGGTCGGCGTCGCGGCCGACCTGACGGCCGAGGGCCGCGCTCCCGCGCTGATCATCGACAACGCCCACACGCTGGGCGACGACGATTTCGAATCCTTGTGCGCCGAGGTCGAATTCGGGTCGCGAACGATGGTGATCGCCACCCAACCGCGCCCGCACGACGAACGGTTGCGCGCCTTGGCCGACGCGGTGGCGCGGCGCGGGCGGGTGCTGGATCTGCGTCCGTTGGGCGTCTCGGACATCACGCCGTTCGCCCGGGAGTTGGGGATGGCGGTGCCGCGCGCGGTGGCCCAGCACATCCACCAGCAGACCGGCGGGATCCGGGCGGGGGTGGTCGCGGCGCTGTCGGCGGCCTGTTCGACCCGGTTCGAGGCGGGGATGCGGGCGGTCGACGAGGCGGTGGCGCAGTGGGCGCGCATCCAGTTGGACGATATGGACCCGGATCTGCTGGAGGCGTTGGCGGTCGCGACCACGGGCACGGGTTTGGATTCCAGTGAACTGACCGAGGTCCTGGGGATCGACGCGGGCGCGGCGCGCCGGCTGATCGATCGGGCGCGGGCCAGCGCGCTGGTCACCGACGCCGATCTGCTGATCGCCCCGGCGGTGCCCGCGTTGCGCACCGTGCTGGGTGACCGTCGTTTCCTGGCGGTGCAACGCCGTCTGCTCGCGGCCCGCCTGGACGCCGGTCTGTTGCGCGATCACACCGCGCTGGCTTTCGCCGAGGCGGGCGTCCGTGACGGGCGCTTGGCCGAATTCCTGTGCGTGGCCGCCGCGCACGCGGGACGCGAGGCGGTCCGCTTCTACGCGGCGGCCACGGCGGCGGGCGCGGACCCGGGTCGGATCGCGTTGCGCTGGGCCGAGGCCGCGGCCCGCGCGGGTGACGGGGAGACGGCGCTGCGGTTGGCCGAACCGGTGCTGGCCAGATCGGACGCGTCGGCCGAGGAGTTGGCCGACGCGGTGCGGATCTGCGCGGGAGTGTTGGCGCGGCGTGGTCTGATCGGCCGCGCCGCGCAGTTGTATGCGTGGCTGGGCGCGCATCGGGTCCGCGCGGACTGGGCGGTCGCGGCGGCGGTGCACTGTCTGGCGGGTGATCTGCGCAACGCCGCGGAACTGTCGGCCACGGCCGCGCACTGGCCGCCGATGGAGGCCGACGCGCAGGCCCGCTTGGTGGCGACGGCGCTGACCGACACCATGTCCCGCCGCGGCGACGCGGGGGCGGCGGTGTCGGCGCTGGTGCAGGCCGCGCATCTGGACGCCGACACCGATCGGCTGCCCCCGGTCTCGGCGGTGTCGATCGCGACGCTGTTGTGCTTGAGCACCGGTGAACCGCGGCGGGCGGGCGAGGTGCTGTTGCGCGCGACCGACGCCGGGCAGCGCGGTCACCAGTTGCGGGTGCTCGGCGCGTGGGTGGCGATGCTGGCCGGTGACGAGCAGCGCGCCGCGACGACGTTGGCCGCGGTCGAGCACGCCCACCTCGATCCGCGCGACCGTCTGCTGGCGCACGGCGTGGCGGTGGGCCTGGCGCGGCGCGGCGGCGATCCGGCGGCGTTGAGCGCCGCGTGGGAGGCCGCGCACCCGCTTTTCGACGACATCGACGCGGATCTGCTGACGATGCTGCCGGTGGGCGAGTTGTGGTTGGCGGGGATCCGGGTCGGGCAGGAACGGCGGGTGACGCCGCTGGTGGAGTCGTGCGCGGCGCTGCTGCGCGGTCTGGAACAGCCGCCGGTCTGGGCCAACGCCTTCCACTGGTACGGGGTGCAGGCCGCGATCGCGCACGAGAGCCCCGACGATCTGCTCCCGCACGCGCGGAGTCTGAAGGAGGCGGCGCAGGCGGGTGACCGGCACGCGGCGGTGCTGGCCGACGCCGGCCGCACCTGGGTCTTCGTGCTGCGCGGCGAAGTGTCGGCGACCCACGTGGCCTCGGCGGTGTCGGGGTTGCGCGGGATCGGGCTGACCTGGGACGCGGCCCGCTTGGCGAGTGAGGCCGCGCTGGCCGCCGACGATTCCGCGACCGCGACCACGCTGCTCAAACTGGCCAGGACGGTGCGCGCCGAGTCCCGGCCGAACGAACCGAGGATCGCCCAGGCCGCGGCCCCGCAGGCGACCCGAGGGCGGGCGGCGGCCGTGGTCGAACCGGCGGCGGTCGGCGCGATGCTCAGCGAACGCGAACGCGAGGTCGCCGAACTGGTCCTGCTGGGCCTGACCTATCGCGAGATCGGAGCTCGCCTGTACATTTCGGCGAAGACCGTGGAGCATCACGTCGCCCGGATCCGCCGCCGAATCGGTGCCGGATCGCGATCGGAGTTATTGTCGATGCTTCGCGCCATGGGCCACGGCTCGCTGCTCGTCTGAGCAATGTGGCGCGTTGCCGAAGCTGTCGAATAGAGGAAACAGGAATGGCCACTGGGGTGGGCCTGCGGATCGCCGAGGACGAGTGCACCGCGGCGATCGTCACCGACGGCGGCGAACTGCACTATGTCGAGCGGGCGTCGATTCTGCACATGACCGAGGACGGCGACACCGTGCTCGGTGGCGACGCGCCCGCGGGCAACTCCCATTCGATCGCCGGGTTCGTCGCGGCGGTGGGCGATCCCACCGGTCTGTCGATCGACGACGGTGAGGCGTATCGCGCGGAGGACCTGTACGCGACGGCGGTGTTCTGCCTGATCAACCTGACCACCGAGTTCCTGGCGGGTCCGGCGGAGTTCTACGCGACCCATCCCGGGGAGTGGCCGACGGCGCAGGTGCAGTCGCTGCGCGAGGCGCTGGACTACCTGGGCCTGCGGTCGGTGGTGCTGGTCAGCGAGGCGGATCTGCCCGCGATCGACACCGCGCAGCCGGGGCGGTCCTTCGCCTACGACGCCGCGCGGGCGGCGCTGGCCGCGGTGCTGGCCACCCCGGCGGGCGCGACGCCGCCGGACCCGGGGAAGGCCGAGAACTCCACGGTGCGAACCGATGTGATCCCGGCGTTGACCGCCGACGATCGGCCGCAGGCGTATTCGCAGGCCATGCCCGCGGCGGCGACGCCCGTTCCCGCCGCCGAACCCGCGCCCGAGCAGCCCCCCACCGAGGCCACCCCGGCTCCCACGGTCATCGCGCCGCCTGCCACGGCGCCCGCCACCGGCCCTCGCCGCGTGCCGCTGTTGATCGCGGCCGCGGTCCTGTTCGGCTTGGCGCTCGGCGGATTCGGCGTGGCGCTGCTGGTCCGCGGCGCCGACACGCCCGAGCCGCCACCGGTTCGCGACGCGCGCTCCGATCATTCGACCCCGATGCTGCCGCCCACGACCTTCGAGCCCGCGCCCGCGTTGCCACCGGTCGTCGAAGCGCCGCGCAGCCTCGCGCCGGAACCGGAGCCGACGACGGAGACCACCAGCGAACCTCCGCCGCCGCCCCCGACGACGGAGTCTCCGACGACGGTCGCGCCCACCACGACGGTCGCGCCGACCACCACCAGGAGGCCCGGCTACGCCACGCCGACCTGGCCCAGCGACGCGCCGTGGAAGCCGCCGACCAACGACTGGACACCGCCGACCTTCACCGTGCAGATCCCTATCCGCTGATTCGGTCGCCACCGAATGGGGTTCGTGCCCTAAAGTGATGCGCTGACCGGTGTTGTCGGAGGTTTCCGTGGCTGTCGAACAGATGGCAGTGCCGCCGGTTCGTTGCTGGACGAACGCCGTGTGCCACACGGAATCCCGCCGTGGCCCATGGACGCAACTGGCACGTCAGTGCCGACGAAGGGACTTCATGCGCAAGTTGGTGGCGCGCCGCGCCGCGGTCAAGGCAGCCTCACTGGGATTCGCCGCGACCGTTCTCCTCGCCCCCTTGCTCGGAAGCGGCGTCGCCGCGGCGGAAGGGCCCGAACAGCTCCCCGCCGACGCGTTGCCCGCCGAACTCGTCGAAGCCATCGCCCGCGACCTGAAGATGTCGCCCGCCGAATACCTGGACCGTGCCGCGCGCGCCCAAGAACTCGGTGCCTACGCGCGCGACTTCCGTTCCCAGCGACCCGATTCCTTCGCCGGCGCGTGGATCGCCGCCGACGGCACGGCGACCGTCGCGGTCACCTCCGCCGACGCCGCGGCCATCGCGGGTGCCGACGGGTACCGCACGCATCTCGCGCCGGTTTCGGCGAACACCCTGGAAACCTCGCTCACGCAGGTCAACCAGTGGGTGGCCGACCTACCGCGCGACCTGTCCGAGGCGATCAACTCGGTCGCCATCGACATCCTCAACAGCCAGATCGTGCTGAGCATCGCCAACACCCCGGCGGGCCACGTGCTGAACCTGCCGACGCTGATCGCCAACGTGAAGGTCATCCTGTCGCCGGGCGGCGGCGGTCCGGTCGAGCGCAGGCCGATGGGCGGCGACACCTACATCAGCGCGCCCACCTCGTTGCACGACTCCTCGCTGCGCGGCGTCGACGTGTGCTCGTTCGGGTTCAACAGCATCGACGCGGCAGGCAACGCGCTCAACATCAGTGCGGGTCACTGCGATCCGAACCTGGCCAAGGCCGACCAGCAGGCCGGGGTCTACTACCCCGATGTCAAGAACATCCCGAACAGCCCGCAGCTGGGCAATTTCGTCAGCGCGCAACTCGGCGGCGCGTCGGGTCTGGACTACTCGGTGATCCAGCTCAACGAGCGCGCGGTCCGCGCGGGCATGGATCAGCCGTCGGTGCGCGGGGCCAACGGCACCACGATCCACATCACCGGCACCGCCGACCCGGTGACCGGAGCCCCGGTCTGCAAGTCGGGTCAATCCTCCACCTTCACCTGCGGTTTCGTGGTGGCGGACCGGGTGGAGACCCAGCTGTTCACCGCGGAGGGCGAGAGCAAGACCGTGCGCGGGTTCGCCAGTTCGGCGTGCACGCTCGGCGGTGACAGCGGCGGCGCGATCGTCACCGGCACCCTGGCGCTGGGCATCACCAGCGGCTCCAACGCCGCCGACGCCCCCAATTGCAACGAGGCCAACCTGGGCCTGGCGCCCTACGGCGGCACCGCGACCCTTGGCATCCCGATCCGGCCGATCCTGGCCGATATCGACGCCAATTCCGGCGGCGGCGTCGGCAGCGGAATCACGGTGCGCACCAAGCCGAACAACGGGTGACGGAAACCACACGAGGATAGGCCCAGCTCTCGACACGCCGGAACACGCGTCGGCGGATACCGACGCACCGGACGAGTAGTGATACGGGTCGCGACCCCATATAGTTCAGCGCATGTTCCTGCCACGTATTGGTCAGTTCCGATCCGCCGCGCGACAGACCGGAATCAAGAAGTCGGTGATCGCCGCCTCCGCGGCGCTGCTGCTCCTCGGTCCCACGGCGGCGGTCGTGAACGCCGAACCTGCGCAGGGCCCGGATCTGCCCGCCGAACTCGTGACGGCGCTGTCGCGGGATCTGAAGATCTCGCCCGAGGAGTACCTGCGCCGCGCCGACCTGGCCCAGGACATCGCCGCCTTCGCCACCACGGCGCAGCGGCAGTTCCCGCAGGTCTTCGCCGGTTCCTGGCTCGACGATTCCGGCAAGGGCGTCATCGCGCTCGCGCAGGGGCCGGGGGCCGACGAGGCGCGCGCCGCCGCGCAGGATGCCGGCTTCGAGGTCCGCAACGTGGCCAAGAGCGAGGCCACGCTGCGCGGTGAGAAGACGGCCTTCGAGCGCTGGGTGGACGCGCAGCCCGAGGCGATCGCGAACCTGGTGCGCGGCGTCGTGATCGACACCGTCACCAACAGCATCGCGGTGCGCGTCGACCAGGCCGGTCTGCCGCTGCCGAGCTTCATCGATCCCGCGCGCGTGATCGTCACCCCGCCGCCGGTCGCCGGTGAGGCGCTGCCGCAGGCGGGCGAGATCGCGGGCGAGGTCTTCCAGGGTTCGCTGGCGGCGGGTGACGGCTTCGTCTCGTCGAACGCGCGCGGTTCGCTGCGCTGCTCGTTCGGGTTCAACGGCGTCGACCGCTCGGGCAACACCGTGAACATCACGGCGGGCCACTGCGATCCCGAACTGGCCGCCTCGGGCACCGAGAACGCCGCCACCGTGCACGAGTTGGTCGGTGGCCAGCGGTTGGGCCCCGAGCTCGGCCGGTTCCAGAAGTCGGTGCTCGGCGCGCAGGACTACGCGATCGTGCGCATCGCCGACCAGGCCAGGGACCGGTTCGACAACAACGCCGTGCGGGTGCCGAACGCGGCCCCGATCCTGCTCGAGGGCGTCGCCACCCCGGTCGTCGGCGCGCCGGTCTGCAAGTCGGGCGCCCGCACCGGCTTCAGCTGCGGCATCGTCAACGCGGTCGACCAGAGCGTGCAGGTCGAGGACCGGGTGCTGACCCAGAGTTTCTCCGCCAACATCTGCGCGCTGCCCGGCGACAGCGGCGGCCCGATCGTCACCGGCCGTCTCGCCCTCGGCATCTCGAGCGCGTCCTCGGTGGCCGACTATCCGGTCTGCGCGATCCCGAACCTGATCGGCGCGCTGACCGGTGACGTCCCGCAGTTGTTCGCGCAACCGGTCAGCGTCGTGCTCTCCGACAACCCGGGGCTGCGCGTCCAGACCAGCTGATACCGGCTACGGAAGGGCCGACAGCGTGACCCGAGGGGTCGCTGTCGGCCCTTTCCCGTTCCGGGGCGGGTTGCCGCCGCCCTTCCACGGCCTGAACGGTGCGCGATCGGCTACCGGCCTCCGCGACCCTCGGGCATCCTGGAGCGCATGTGTTTGGTGTTGATCGGCTGGCGTGCGCACCCGGAGTACCGACTGATCGTCGCGGCGAACCGGGACGAGTTCTACACCCGGCCGACGGAGTCGATGCGGCGCTGGACCGAGGTGCCCGGCATGATCGCGGGCCGCGACGTGGGGGCGCGCGGCCGCACCGAGGGCGAGCCGCCCGGGACGTGGCTGGGGCTGTGGGAGAACGCGGGCCGGTTCGCGGCGGTGACGAATGTGCGCAATCCGCTCGATGACCGACCCGATGCCCGGTCGCGGGGCGCGCTGCTCATGGATTTCCTGCGCGGTGTCAGTCGCGACGGCGTCGCCGACTTCCCGGCCCCCGAGAACTACGTCCAGCAGGTCGCTGAGGCGCCGGACGACTACAACGGGTACAACGTGGTGGTCTCCGATCTCCGGTCGCTGTGGTGGCATTCCAACCGGGCGCTCGCGGGCGTGCCGCGGCAACTCGCGCCCGGCTTCCACGGCCTGTCCAACGCGGGGTTCGTCACCTCGGCTCCGGTCGGCCCGGACGCCGAACTGACCGCCGCCGCCCGGATCTGGCCGAAAGTACGCGAGGGGCTCGGCGCGCTGCGCAAAGTGGTGGGCTCGGAGCCGGATTCGGTGGAGCGCTATTTCGAGGTGCTGTCGGATCCGACGGAGGCTCCCGAGGAACTGCTGCCCGACACCGGTGTGCCGCACGAGATGGAGCGCGCGCTGTCGGCGGGTTTCATCGCGCACACGATCCACGGCACCCGGGCGAGCACCGTGCTGCTGGTACGCGAGGACGGCGGCTTCGAGATCGCCGAGCGGTCCTTCGGTCCGCAGGGAGCGCCGCTGGGCGAGGTGCGACTGTCCGGGGTGATCGCAAGGCCGTAGGGCGAAAACGCGATCGGCCCGTCCCCCACGCGGGGAACGGGCCGATCGAGTGTGCGGGTCGCGCTACTTCGGCGCTTCCTCGGTCTTCTTGACCTCTTCCGGCTTCTTGTCCGACCACGCGGTGGTGTTCTCCGGGGCCTGCATCACCGAGATGAGTTCGATGCCGGCGGCGACCAGGGTCGGTCCGCCGATGGCGATGGTGCCCAGGATGCCGCCGACGCCCGCGCCGGTCACCAGACCGGGAAGGCAGCCCGCGGGGATGGTGACGACGCAACCGATGATCGCGCCGACCGCGGTGCCGACGAAGCCGCCGATGGCGGTGCCGATGCCGAACTTGCTGGAGAAGTCGTTCTGCGCCCGCTGGTTCTCCTGCGCCGAGGCGACCGGCTTGACCGCCACCGGCTTGTCGAGGCGGAAGCCCTCGGGCTTGTCCGGGGTGATCTCGAGGACGGTGCCGTCCTTCTTCAGCTCGGACTTGACCGGGATGCCGGTACCGGCGGCGTCGAATTCCATGGGCAGCGTGACGAGCTTGTTGCCCTTGCCGTCCAGGATGTCGACGACGTCGATCTTCGGATCTTCCGGCGTGGCTCCGTCCTTCTGCGTGAGCGCGAAGGTCCCCCCACGGAGCGTGGTGACAACGGTCTTGTCGACCAGTTTCACCGAGTAGTTGATGGGCTGATCGGCGGCGGGGGCCGGTGCCGGGTCGGCGTGTGAGGTCCCCATGGCAACAGTCATCGCGCCGATGACCAGAGCGGCCGCCGCGGTGGTCCTGCGGAGGTTCATTCGGTTTTCCAATCCATCATCAGAGTTGTCGCAACCCGCTTTCCCACGCGAGAGCTCTTTGTCAATCCGAGAGGTGGTCGGCCCTTTTCGGATTCTCCCCGAGCAGTGTGAAAACGAGCACAGCTAACAGATCGACGTGAGCCTAATGGAATGCGCTCCCAGAAGCGAGATCCCCAACATCGGGGGCAGTGTAAGCCTCCCCTAACGGAACCGCTCGTACCATGCGGTTTCCCGCCGGGCCAGCAGGCCGGGCAGGCACCGGTTCGGACGCTGTAATGTGACATTCATCACATACAGGATCAGGGTCAACTCCCAGCGTATGGGGATAGCAACCAAACCGGGATCGTACGATAGAGGCAGTATGTTACCGGCGGGTAACTTACTGGCGGTTACGATACGAGCCAACCGTGTCGACGGCTCCGTCGACCTGGAACGCTCGTGTTGCCTCGAAAGAAAGGTCGCGACATGAATGCCCTGACAGTGACGCTGGGCACGATAGGTGCGCTGCTCAGCATCGTGTGCTGGGCCTCGTTCGTCGGCGGGGTCAGGAACATCGTGCGCACGATCATGGTCGGGCAGAGCGCCCCGGACCGGTGGCGGCCGTTCTTCCCCCGCTTCAAGCAGATGGTCGTCGAATTCCTCGCCCACACGCGGATGAACAAATTCCGCACCGTGGGCTGGGCGCACTGGCTGGTCATGATCGGCTTCATGGGCGGCGCGATCCTGTGGTTCGAGGCCTACGGACAGACCTTCGACCCCGAATTCCACTGGCCGCTCATCGGCGACACCGCGATCTACCACCTGTGGGACGAGATCCTCGGCATCGGCACCATCGTCGGCATCGGCACGCTGATCGTCATCCGCCAGCTCAACCACCCGCGCGTCCCCGAACGCCTCTCCCGGTTCAGCGGCTCGAAATTCGCCCCCGCCTACGTCATCGAGACCATCGTCCTGCTCGAGGGACTCGGCATGGTCTTCGTCAAAGCGGGCAAGATCGCGACCTACCACCACTCCAACGCCGCGACCGACTTCTTCACCATGCAGGTCGCCAAACTGCTGCCCGCCAGCCCCACGATGGTGTCGATCTTCGCCTTCATCAAGCTGATGTCCGGCATGGCGTTCCTGTACCTGGTCGGCCGCAACATCACCTGGGGCGTGGCCTGGCACCGGTTCTCCGCGTTCCCGAACATCTACTTCAAGCGCGAGGACGACGGCGGCGTCGCCCTGGGCACCCTGAAGCCGATGATGTCGAACGGCAAAGCCCTCGACATGGAGAACGTCGACCCCGACACCGACACCCTCGGCGTCGGCAAATTCGAGGACTTCTCCTGGAAGGACATCCTCGACGTCACCACCTGTACCGAATGCGGACGCTGCCAGTCGCAGTGCCCCGCCTGGAACACCGGCAAGCCGCTCTCGCCCAAGCTGCTGATCATGTCGCTGCGCGACCACGGCTACGCCAAAGCCCCCTACCTGCTGGCCGGCGGCCGCAAGGACATGGGCGGCGACGAGATCGGCCTGGTCGACGGCGAAGGCAACCCCGACGAGAAGAAGCTGGCCCGCATCCCCGAGGCCGCCCGCGCCGAAGCCGAACGACCGCTGGTCGGCGGCGAGGACGTCTCCGGCATCATCGACCCCGAAGTGCTGTGGAGCTGCACCACCTGCGGCGCGTGCGTGGAACAGTGCCCCGTCGACATCGAACACGTCGACCACATCATCGATATGCGCCGCTACCAGGTGCTCATCGAATCGGAATTCCCCTCCGAGCTCGCGGGTCTGTTCAAGAACCTGGAGAACAAGGGCAACCCCTGGGGTCAGAACGCCAAGGACCGCATCAACTGGGTCAACGAGATGGAATTCGACATCCCGGTTTTCGGCCGTGACGCCGATTCCTTCGACGGCTACGAATACCTGTTCTGGGTCGGGTGCGCAGGCGCCTACGAGGACCGCGCGAAGAAGACCACGAAAGCCGTCGCCGAACTCCTCGCCACCGCGGGCACCAAATTCATGGTCCTCGGCGCCGAGGAAACCTGCACCGGCGACTCCGCGCGCCGCGCGGGCAACGAATTCCTGTTCCAGCAGTTGGCCGCCCAGAACATCGAAGTGCTGAACTCGGTGTTCGACGGCGTCGAACAGAGCAAGAAGAAGATCGTCGTCACCTGCGCGCACTGCTTCAACGCGCTCAACAACGAATACCCGCAGGTCGGCGGCAACTACGAAGTCGTGCACCACACCCAGTTGCTCAACCGGTTGGTGCGGCAGAAGAAGTTGATCCCGGTCGCGTCGGTCACCCAGAACGTCACCTACCACGACCCCTGCTACCTCGGCCGCCACAACAAGGTCTACAACGCCCCCCGCGAACTGATGGCCGCCTCCGGCTCCACGCTCGTGGAGATGCCCCGCCACGGCGAACGGTCCATGTGCTGTGGCGCGGGCGGCGCGCGCATGTGGATGGAGGAACAACTCGGCAAGCGCGTCAACGTCGACCGCGTCGACGAGGGCCTGAGCACCCTGTCCGGCACCAACGGGTCCGAAGGCCCCGGCAAGATCGCCACCGGCTGCCCGTTCTGCCGCGTCATGCTCACCGACGGCGTCACCGCGCGTCAGGAGAAGGGCGAGGGCGAAGGCGTCGAGGTCGTCGACGTCGCCCAACTCATGCTCGACGCCATCGACCGCGTGGAAGCCGCGACCCTCACCGAGAACCTGGCCGTCATCCAGCAGCCCAAGGCCGAGCCCGAGCCGGAACCCGAACCCGAACCGGCCGTCGAAGCGGCGGAAACCCCCGCGAAGGCCGCGCCCACCGGCGGCGGTCTGGCGATGAAGGGCGGCAAGGCACCCGGCGGCGGACTCGCCATGAAGGGTGCGAAAGCGCCCGGCGGCGGCGGTCTGGGCATGAAGGGGGCCGCGAAGGCTCCCGGCGCCAAGGCCGACGACGCGCCCGCCGCGGAAGCCGCGCCCGCCAAGGGACTCGGCATGAAGGGCGCCGCCAAGGCTCCCGGTGGCGGACTCGGCATGAAGGGTGCCGCCAAAGCCCCCGGAGCCAAAGCGCCCGCCGCGGAATCGGCTGAATCCGCACCCGCCGCGGAACCCGCGCCCACCAAGGGACTCGGCATGAAGGGCGGGGCGAAAGCCCCCGGCGGCGGACTCGGCATGAAGGGCGGGGCCAAGGCTCCCGGCGCGAAAGCGCCCGCCGCCGAGACCGCTCCCGCCGAAACCGCCGCCGAGGCTCCCGCCGCGCCGCCGGTCAAGGGCCTGGGCATGAAGGGTGGAGCGAAGGCTCCCGGCGCGAAGGCTCCGGGCAAGCCCGCCGCCGCGACCGAGTCGTCCGCGGAGTCGGCGGATGCGTCGGCGGCCGGAACCGCCGGTGCCGCGACCACGGAATCGGCCGGCGGGGAAGAGGTCAAACCGACCATCGCCGCCAAGGGCCTGGCGATGAAGTCCGGCTTCAAGCGCCCCGGCCCGAAGGCCCCCGGCAAGACCGCCCCGGCCGCCGAGCAGCCTTCGACCGCCGAGGAATCGGCCGACACCGGAACTTCCACGGCCTCCACCGATCCGGTCACCGCCGAGACTCCGGACCCGCCCGCGGAATCGGTCACCGCCGAAGCCCCGGCCGCCGAGTCGACCGCCGCCGAAGCCCCGGAATCCACCGAGGCCCCGGCCCCCACCGAACCGGAATCCACCGAAGCCTCGGACTCCACCCCGACCAACGGCAACGGAAACGGCACCTCCGGCAACGGCAAACCCCGCGTCGCCCCGCCGACCGCCAAGCCCGGCGGCCTCGGCTTCAAATCCGGAGCCAAGGCCCCCGGCCGCAACAACTGACACCAGGAACTGAGTAGAGCCCGGTCCCCACGGACCGGGCTCTACTCATGTCCACGACCGCCCGAGCACCGAATGTCAGAGCAGGCCAACGACGCAGAGGCCCTCCTGGCAGGCCAACTGTCGAGCCGATAGATCCATGACCTGCAGCAGAATGCCCGAGTGCAACCTCGACCACGTCGGAACCGACCTTCAACGGGGCGAACTGCAGACGAAGGTAGCAGCAGGCGGCCTGATCAGGTAGTATCACATCTGCGTGATACTGTCGATTCGTGCACTTGTTCGAGATCATCGCCGAACAGGAAGTCGTAGGCTTCCTGCTGGACTTGACTCCTGAAGATCGCGCCCGCGCGGACTTCAGGGCAAGCCTTCTGGCCGAGAAGGGCCCGGAACTGACCATGCCTCACTCCCGCTACCTCAGGGATGGCGTTCGTGAGCTTCGTTTCGAGATCTCCGGAAACCGCAATGTCCGGATCACCTATTGGTTCCCCGGGGACCGAAAGATCATTCTTCTGACCGTGTTCACCAAGTCGACACAGCACGAGACCATCGAGGTGAATCGAGCCATACTGGCAAAGAAGCTGTGCGAGAACGACCACGACCCGACGTATCACAACGTATTCGAAACCTGACCGGTGACCGTTGCGACTGCGCCGATCGGCGCGAGTCGGCTGCCACTGCGGATTCGAACCAGCAGCACGACCCCACCCGCCCTGGACAACACACCCCCTTGAGAACAGGAGTTCCGATGTATGCCACCTCCCTGCTGAAAGATGGGACTCATGACCGTGACCGGTTCTCGGTGAATGGGTAGGGCACAGCGAGCAACCCCGGAAGAAGTCGTTGACGCGCTGAATACCGTGCGTGACGGATCTTCGATTCTTCCGCCTCGAAGGCCGAGGTGGAAAGGCACGAAAACCTAGAGGTAGATGAGATATGACCACCGCAGGACGAAACATCGGCCAGGAGGAATTCGACCGCCGCAGCGCGGAGACCCGCGCTACCTCGGAGTACCAGGTTGCCTACCGAGCGGCCGAGATCGCCTATCGGCTCGGCGAGCAGGTTCGGCGAGTGCGGGAGGCACGGGGGTGGACTCAGAGCGAGTTGGCGAAGCGAGCCGGAATGAAGCAGAACGCCATCAGTCGGTTCGAGGCTGGTGACGGCGTGCCCACGATCCAGACTCTCGACCGGATCGCCGGCGCGCTGAATGTGCAGTTGCACATCGAACTGATGTCGGCGTGAACCGAATTCGAAGCCGCCCGACCCAAGACAACTAGTACCCGTATCGCGGTCTCGGGCCGAACTGACCCCGCGCTCCTCGATGAGCGCCTGGTGACCGGACTTCGAGGACTACGGCGCTGCCAGTCCTCTCCGCTCTGGATCGGAGAGCGTTCGACAGGAGCCGCGATGAGCGGGTCGTTTCTCCGGGGCGTGCCATTCTGGGAGGGATTGCGGACGCGGGGAGGTCGGGGTGGGGGTTCGGTGGGATGTGGTGGAGCGGGTGTCGGCCGGCGGGGTGGGGATCGTCGCGGCGGGATTCTGGGTGTTGTGCGTGAGTGTGGTGTTCGGGTCGCGATTATCGGATGATCCGGGTCATGATCCGCACGGGTACGGGTTGATCTTCGGAACGGTGGCGGCGGTGCCGGTTGGGGCGGTGGCGGTTGCGCTGGTGCCGCTGGCTTTCGTCGGGCGCGTCCGTGCGCAAGTGGCACAAGTGGCGTGGACCGTGTTCCTGGTCGTGACCGTGCTGACTTTCGTCGCCTGGTTCACCGCCGCCTGAGCGGGCCGCCGCAACGAACGTTTCAGGCCGACGCGTTTCGGCAGAGCGCGACGGACCCCGAGTGCGGGAGCGAAACCCCCGGGCGCGCGAAAGCGGGGGTGGGCCTTGTGGGACCACCCCCGCTCGCCGGTGGGACCGGATCGGGCACCGCCCGGCTGGCTCAGGGCCGGGTGAGTGCGGCGTATCGCGCGAGGTGCAAGTCGGTGGAGCCGAATTCGTTCTCGATGGCGGTGAGGCGTTTGAAGTAGTGGCCGATGGCGAGTTCTTCGGTCATGCCCATCGCGCCGTGCAACTGGACGGCGTTCTGGCCGATGAAGCGGGCCGCGCGGGCCACGGTGACCTTGGCGGCGGAGATGGAGCGCGCCCTGGCGGCGGGTTCGGCGTCGAGGGCGTGGATCGCGAGGTAGGTGGCGGCGATGGCCTGTTCGAGCTCCATGTACATGTCGACCATGCGGTGCTGCAATGCCTGGAAGCTGCCGATGGTGACGCCGAACTGCTGGCGCTGTTTGGCGTATTCGAGGGTGTCGGCGAGGACTTTGCGCATGCCGCCGACGGCTTCGGCGGCGATGGCGGCGATGGCGTCGTCGGTGGTGGCCTCGATGGTGTCCCAGGCCGCGCCTTCGATGCCGAGCAGCGCGGCGGCGGGCAGGCGCAGGCCCGTGAAGGTGAGGTCGGCGCCGACGCGGTCGTCGATGGTCCGGTAGGGCGCGACGGTGACGCCCGCGGGGGGTGCGGCGGCGTCGAAGTCGAGCAGGAACAGCGAGATCCCGACCTTGTCGCGGCGTTCCCCGGCGGTGCGGGCGGCGATGATCAGGTGGGTGGCGATGGGGGCGCTGGTGACGACGATCTTCTCGCCGTCGATGACCCATTCGTCGCCGTCGCGGCGCGCGGTGACGCCGATGTCGTGCTGGGTCTGCCCGGAGGCGGGTTCGAGTACGGCGAAGGCGGTGCGGGCGTCGCCCGCGACGATCTTGCCGAGGACGTCGTCGGCGCGGTCGCCGCCGGAGCGGTCGAGCAGTCCGCCGCCGACGACGACGGTGTCGACGAACGGTTCGACGACGAGCGCGCGGCCGAGTTCTTCGGCGACGACCATCAGTTCGACCGCGCCGCCGCCCATGCCGTCGACCCGTTCGGGCAGGGTCGCGCCGAGGATGCCGAGTTCTTCGGCGAATCCGCGCCACACGGCGGGCTGCCAGCCGGGTGCGGTCTTGGCCGCGGTGCGGCTCTTCTCGAGGTCGTAGCGGGCGGCGAGGTAACCGGCGATCGAGTCGCGCAGGAGCTGCTGCTCCTCGGTGAGTGTGAAGTCCATCAGAGTCCCAATGCTGCCTTGGCGAGGATGTTGCGCTGAATTTCGTTGCTGCCCGCGTAGATCGAGCCCGCGCGGTCGTTGAAGTAGCGCAGCGGGGCGACCGCTTGCCATTCCTCGCCGCTGCGGTAGCCGTCCTCGGGGGCGGTGTACTGGGTGACGGGTCCGCCGGGTTTGGTGATGTGCGGCTGGTAGACCCGGCCGCGCGGCCCGGCGGCGATGAGCGCGAGTTCGGTGATCTGCTGGCTCAGTTCGGTGCCGAGGATCTTCAGCATCGAGGAGGCGGGGCCGGGGTTCTTGCCCTGGGCCATCTGGGCGAGGGTGCGGTATTCGAGGATCTCGAGCACTTCGGTGCGGATCCGGGCGTCGGCGAGGCGGCGGGCGAAGGCCGGGTCATCGATGAGCGGTGTGCCGTCGGGGCCGGTCTGGTCGGCCGCGGCGACGGCGAGGTCTTCGACCTGGACCTGGAGGTAGGGCGAGAGGGCACCGCCGCGTTCGTGCACGAGCAGGTATTTCGCGACGGTCCAGCCGTCGTCGATCTGGCCGAGCACGTTGGCCTTGGGGACGCGGACGTTGTCGAAGAAGACCTGGTTCTGGACTTCCTCACCGGAGGTCATGACCAGCGGGCGCACCGAGATGCCCGGGTCGTTCATGTCGATGAGCAGGAAGGTGATGCCCTGTTGTTTGCGTCCGTCGCGGGAGGTGCGGACCAGGCAGAAGATCCAGTTGGCCTCGGTGGCGTGCGTGGTCCAGATCTTGCTGCCGTTGCAGATGAAGTGGTCGCCGTCGTCGACGGCCGACATCGCCAGCGAGGCCAGGTCGGAGCCGGCTTCGGGTTCGGAGTAGCCCTGGCAGAAGAAGATCTCGCCGGTGAGGATGCGCGGGAGGTAGTAGTCCTTCTGTTCCGGCGTGCCGAAGGCGATGATCGCGGGGGCGACCATCCTGATGCCCATCGGGGACAGTGTGGGCGCGCCGGCGAGCATGGCTTCGCGACCGAAGATGTAGTGCTGGGTCAGGCTCCAGTCGCAGCCGCCGTGTTCGACCGGCCAGGCGGGCGCGGCCCAGCCGCGCTCGTGCAGGATGTGCTGCCATTCCATGCTGGCTTCGTGGTCGGGGTAGACGCTGGTGGCCAGTCGTCCGGCACGCCGCAGGTCGGGGGTGAGTTTCTCGTCGAAGAACGCCCTGACCTCGTCTCGAAAGGCCAGGTCGGCCGCTGACCAGTCGTAATCCATCTGCCCCTCCGGAGGGTATGCCGCAATGCACAGCTGTTGACCGACGGTCAACATGCCTTCCCAATGTAAGACCGGCTTCGCGCGAAATCAAACTGAGGCCATATGCCAGCAGTTAGGTCTCCCCGGGTCGGCAATCCTCGAAGAACGCTTTGACGTAACCCACCGATTGATACAGGTAGTCGTAGCCCCAGCGCGGCGCCGACAGCGACGGCCGGGGGTCCACGAACAGCAGGTCACCGTCCCAGCACTTCCCGAGGACGTAGCGGGCGCGCGAGACGTGCGGGGTGAAGGTGACCACGATGACCCGCCGCCAATTCTCCGCGCGCGCCCACCGCGCCAGTTCCCGGCCCTCCCCCCTGGTGGTGCGCGGGTCCGGGTCGAAGCAGCGCACCTCGAAGGAGTAGCCGCCGTGGCAGATCCGGTTCATCCGTGCGCTGCCGTCGTAGGGGTCGGAGAACAGCACCAGCGGCGCGTAGCCCTCGCGAGCCAGTCGCAACCCGAGTTCCTCGCGACCGTCGTGCGCGCCGCCCAACACCAGGATCGCGTCGGCGGGCGCGGGCGGGTCGACCCGGGGGCGGACATAGACCGGCCACAGCGCGACGACGGCCACCGCGACGGCGAGCACACCCGCCGCGCAGGCCAAGACAACTCGACGTCCACGCACGCCGGTGATGCTATCGCCGAAGGTGTTCGCGCAGGTCGGGACGGTGCGCATACCCGGTGTCGCCACCTGTACACCTGCTGTTGCGTTGACCCTTGCCTCACTGACGCGGCGCGGCCATCGGCGGGGCTTACCAATCGATCATGCGATGCACAGTCTTCGGAACCGGGTACCTGGGGGCCACGCACGCGGCGTGCATGGCCGAACTCGGACACGACGTCATCGGGGTGGATGTCGACCCCGGCAAGGTGGCGAAGCTGTCCGACGGGGTCGTCCCCTTCTACGAACCCGGACTCGAGGGTGTGCTCAGACGCAACCTCGACGCGGGCCGTCTGCGCTTCACCACCTCCTACGCCGAAGCCGCCGACCACGCCGAACTGCACTTCCTGGGCGTGGGGACGCCGCAGAAGAAGGGCGAGTACGCGGCGGACCTGAAATACGTGCACGCCGTGATCGATACGCTCGCGCCGATGCTGGAGCGCCCGTCGGTCGTCATCGGCAAGTCGACCGTCCCGGTCGGCACGGCCGCCGCGCTCGGCGAACGCGCCAGGGCGCTGGCCCCCGCGCCGGTCGAGGTGGCCTGGAATCCGGAATTCCTGCGCGAGGGCTTCGCGGTGAAGGACACCCTGCGCCCCGATCGCCTGGTGCTCGGCGTGGACGCCGCCCGACCGGGCGCCGGACAGGTCGAGGAGTTGATCCGCGAGGTCTACGCGGAGTTGATCGCCGCCGAAGTCCCGTTCCTGCTGACCGATCTGGCCACCGCCGAACTGGTCAAGGTCTCGGCCAACGCCTTCCTCGCGACGAAGATCTCCTTCATCAACGCCGTCTCGGAGGTCTGCGAGGCCACGGGCGCCGACGTCACCATGCTCGCCGACGCGCTCGGCTACGACGCCCGCATCGGCCGCCGCTTCCTCAACGCCGGACTCGGCTTCGGCGGCGGATGTCTGCCCAAGGACATCCGCGCGTTCATGGCCCGCTCGGGTGAACTCGGCGCGAACCACGCCGTCGCCTTCCTGCGCGAGGTCGACAACATCAACATGCGCCGCCGCACCAAGGTCGTCGACATGGCCGCGCGGGCCTGCGGCGGTTCGCTGCTCGGCGCGAACGTGGCGGTGCTCGGCGCGGCGTTCAAACCCGAATCCGACGACGTGCGCGACTCCCCGGCGCTGAACGTGGCGGGCATGATCCAACTGCACGGCGCGGTGGTGACGGTGTACGACCCGAAGGCCCTGGAGAATTCGCGCCGGGTCTTCCCGACCCTGAACTACGCGACCTCGGTGGCCGAGGCGTGCGACCGCGCGGACGTCGTCCTCGTGCTCACCGAATGGGACGAGTTCACCGCGCTGCGACCCCGCGACCTGGACCGGGTGGTCCGTACCCGCTCGATCATCGACGGCCGCAACTGTCTCGATCGTGCCACGTGGCGAGAGGCCGGATGGGTGTACGCCGGACTCGGCACACCGTAGAGTTGCTCGCGACGAGAACAGGTTTCCCACGTATTACGGCGATTCGCCTACGACGTGCCGGGAGGCCGTTGTGATCGGACACAGCGAGGCCGGAGGACCGCATCGGACCGGGTATCGTCCGAGGTGGGCCACCCCGTCCTCGGCGGCGCGGGCTCGCTTGTCGTAAGCGTGAAACGAGATGGGCAGCTGATGAGTTCGGTACTGGGAATTTCGGTGGGGGCCGGCGCTGTCCGTATGGCGCGGCCGCACGCCGGGACCCCGCACGGCCACGTCGACCCCCATGTGTTCGATCTCCAGTCACTGCCCGTCCTCGACATGGCCGCGGAGGATCTGGCCGCCGAAGCGGTCGGGATGACCCTCGAGGCCGTCCCCGACATCGCGGCCACCGCGATCGCCTACCGCAGTGAGCAGCAGGCGCGCTCGGTGCGCGCGGCCATGGCGCGTCAGCAGATCACCAACTACGAACTCGTCCCCGAGATCTTCGCCGCGCTCGAATTCGCCCAGTCCACCGGCGATATCCGCGGCATCTCCTCACTGGTGGTCTACGACCTGGGCAGTTCGGGTCTGTCGGTCAGCGTGGTCGACACCCAGACCCGCGAGGTCGTGCACACCGAGCGCACCAGCGACATCGGCGGCGACTACCTGGATTCGCTGATCCGCGAACAGCAGATCGCCTCGGGACGCATCGCCCATCCCGCCGACCCGGCCGGTCTGGCCGCGCTGGACGCGCTGTGCCGCGAGGCGAAGGAACAACTGTCGAGCAACACCGCGGTCGCGCTGCCCAGCGAACAGGGCTTGGTGCTGTTGGCGCAGGAGAATTTCGAGTCGCTGATCATGCTCGCGATCGAATCCTCCGCGCGGATGGCCCGCGACGTCATCGTGCGGTCGGATCGGCCCGTGCACGGCGTGCTCGCCATCGGCGGCTGCGCGCGGATCCCGCTGGTCGCCAAGGTTCTCGACCGCTGGATGGGCGTGCCGGTGATCGTGCCGCAGAGCCCGGAGACGGTCACGGCGCGCGGCGCGGCGCTGCTGGCGCGTCCGGTGCGTCCGGTCGCCCCCGGTCCGGCTCCCGCCGCGATGGCCATGGATCAGGACACGCTGTCCCCCGCGTGGCTGTCCGCGCCGCCCAAGAAGGGCAGGCGCAAGCACGGTCTCGCCGCGGACGGGCGCACCGACGACTGGCCGGGCTACCACGAGACGGACGACTGGCCGGAGCGTCCCCAGCGCGGGCGGGGCCGCGAGGAGGTGTCACCGGAGTGGTTGGCCGGTGAGCGTTTACGCGGCAAGCGCGAATTCAACGGCGCGGTGCTGACGGTGAGCGCGCTGACCGTGGTGGCCGCGATCGGCCTCGGACTCGGCTACGGCCCGCAGGTGCTCGAACGCGATTCGCAGAGCAACAGCGACGGGTCCACACCCGCCACCACCTCCAGCGTGCCGCGCACCACTACGCTGGACCCGCAGATCGCGGTGGCCCCCGCCACCACCACGGAGACCGAGGAGGCCGTGGTGGCCCCACCGCCGCGGCGCACCACCGCCGAGGAACCCGCGCCACCCACCCAGGGCCCGAACACCTTCGTGGTGCCCGGACTTCCGCCGATCGTCGTCCCGACGATCCCGCCGGAGTTCTTCCCCCAAGCCCCGCGCTGAGCCCCGGGTCGATCCTGACGTACTACCTCGCGTGCCGGGCACGCCGCGCGGGCGGCGCCTGCACCTGCTGGGTCGAACCCCACGGCCGGGCCAGCAGCACCGCGATCCCCGTGGTCAGCGGCACCGACAGGGCGAGCGCGATACCGCCGACCGCGGACCGGGTGATCTCGATGGCGACGGCGTCACCGGTGAGCACGTCGCGGATGGAGCGGCCCGCCACGCTGAACAGCAGCAGCAGCGGCAGCGCGCCGCCCGCGTAGGCCAGGACCAGGGTGTAGACGGTGCTGGCGATGTGGTCGCGGCCGACGCGCATCGCGGCGGTGAAGATCTCGCGCCGCGAGGCGTCCTCGTCGATGGCCGCCAACTCGAAGGCCGCCGACGCCTGCGTGATGGTGACGTCGTTGAGCACGCCGAGGGTGCCGATGATGAAGCCCGCCAACAGCAGTCCGGTGATGCTGACGTGTTCGATGTAGGTGGCGACGTTGGTGTTCTGTTCCTCGGACAGGCCGGTGAGATGGGTGATCTCGATGGCCACCCAGGACAGCACCGCCGCCAGCAGCATCGAGGTCAGCGTGCCCAGCAGGGCCGAACTGGTCCGCAGGTTCACCCCGTGCGCGAGATACAGCACCACGTAGAGGATCAACGCGCCCGCGACCAGCGCGACCGGGACGGCGGGTTTGCCGTCGAGCAGAGCGGGCAGCAGGAAGGTCACCAGCACGGCGAAGGCGAAGATCAGACCGATCAGCGCGCGCAGGCCGCGCCAGCGCGCGACGGCGATGATGACGACGATGAAGGCGACGACGATCAGTGTCAGCGGGAGTCCGCGCGAGTAGTCCTCGAAGGAGTACATGGGGGTGCCGTTGGGATCGGCTTGGCGGACCAGGCGGATCTCGTCGCCCGCGCGCAGGTCCGGTTGTCCCGGGCCGGGCGCGATCTCGAACAGCGTCTTGTTGCCGGTGTGCGGACCGGAGTCGATGGTGATCAGACTCCGCTGGCAGGTGTAGGCGTTGTTGCGGGGCGCTTCGGGTTTGTCGGCGAAAACCTTGCCGATCGAAGGACTTCCGCACGGACCGACGTCCTGGGCGACGACCGTGCCCGCTTCGGTCTGCACCGCGCCGCCGCCCGCGTTCTGCATGGGCAGGGGGATGTCGACGTGCTGGGCGCTGGGCCACAGGGCGATGGCCGCGATGACGACGACCACGCCGATCACGGTGAGCAACCCGACGACCACGCGCGCGGCGGTCGCGCCGATCGCCAGCGGTTCGGAGTGGTCGTGATGGTGGTGGTGATGGTGATCGGTCACCGGGCTCCTACCTGTCCGTCGCATGCCCCGGGGAGCATCTACCGCAGGAGAGCTTAAAGGATTTCATTTTCAAGATCGCGAACAACGAGTGCTCGGCGGGGCCGCGGATTCGTTCGAGAAAAAGAATCGGGAGGGGGCGGCGGAGAGCAGGGGGATGTCTCCGCCGCCCACAGGCCGGCGGCCCAGGGGGGGTAGGCGGCCGGGCCCGAGGTCACCTTGTCCAGGGGGGGTAGGACAACGTGACCGGGCACTCGAGGTGCCGAGAGCTACTGTACACAAAAGTTGAAGTTTTTCGCTAGCCCACCAGCAAAACTCGCGCCAATCTCAACATCGAGTCTGTTTCTACCCCCTAAGCAGGGCGCTCCGAGGGCCCCCGGCCGCTGTCCCTACTGCCGGTAACTCGCCAGGAAATTGCCGAACCGCTCGATCGCGACCGCCAGATCCCGTGCCCAGGGCAAGGTCACGATCCGCAGGTGATCGTGATGCGGCCAGTTGAAGCCGGTGCCCTGCACCATCAGGATCTTCTCCTGCAACAGCAGATCCAGGATCAACTTCGAATCGTCGTGGATCTCGTACACATTCGGATCCAACCGGGGGAACGCGTACAGCGCGCCCTTGGGTTTCACGCAGGAGACGCCCGGGATCATGTTCAACCGCTCGTAGGCGACATCGCGCTGCTCGAGCAGTCGACCGCCCGGCAGGATCAGATCCTCGATGCTCTGATGACCGCCCAGCGCGACCTGGATCGCGTGCTGCGCGGGCACATTCGGACACAACCGCGAGGAGGCCAGCAGATCGATGCCCTCCAGGAAACCGGCCGCGTGCTCCTTGGGCCCGGTGATCGCCAACCAGCCCGACCGGTACCCCGCCACCCGGTACGCCTTGGACAGGCCGTTGAAGGTCAGACACAGCAGGTCGGGGGCCATCGTCGCCAGCGAGATGTGCTTGGCGTCGTCGTAGAGGATCTTGTCGTAGATCTCGTCGGCCAACAGCAGCAGTTGATGCTTGCGCGCCAGATCCGCGACCTGCTGGAGCACCTCCGCCGAGTACACCGCGCCCGTCGGATTGTTCGGATTGATCACCAGCAGCGCCTTGGTGCGCTCGGTGATCTTCGATTCGATGTCGGCGATATCGGGCTGCCACCCGTTGGACTCGTCGCACAGGTAGTGCACGGGGGTGCCGCCGGCCAGACTGGTCATCGCCGTCCACAGCGGATAGTCCGGCGCGGGGATCAATACCTCGTCGCCGTTGTCCAACAGCGCCTGCATGGTGATCGTGATCAGCTCGGAGACGCCGTTGCCCAGGTAGACGCTGTCCACGTCCAGGTCGGGGAAGCCCGGCACCAACTCGTAGCGGGTCACGATCGCGCGCCGCGCGGGCAGGATGCCCTTGGACTCGGAGTAGCCCTGGGCGTAGGGCAGGGCCGCGATGATGTCGCGCATGATCACGTCGGGGGCCTCGAACCCGAACGGCGCGGGATTGCCGATGTTCAGTTTGAGGATCCGGTGCCCCTCGGCCTCGAGCCGTGCCGCCTGCGCGTGTACCGGTCCACGGATCTCGTAGACGACGTTCTGCAACTTCGTGGACTGTTCCAGCACACGGGGCGGTAGATGACTCGGGCTCACCCGTCCCATCGTGCCATCCCACGCAAGTGTGTTCCGGCTCACGGGCGGGCCGCCCCGGTGTTCACGGGCGGGCCGCCCCGGTGTTCACGGGCGGGCCGCCCCGGTGTTCACGGGCGGGCCGCCCCGGTGTTCACGGGCGGGCCGCCCGGTGTACACAGCGAGCCGCGCCGGTCAGGACGCGGTGTTGCCCGGCGGGATGGTCTTGGCGGCGCTACAGCCGCAGAACTCCTCGATCCGTTCGTCGAGCGCCCTGGCCGCGCGCGCGTCACGGAACTCCGCCGCGGCGATCCGCCGGCGAACCTTGGTCAGGCGCTCCTCCAACTGCACGATGCGCTTGTCCTCGTCCAACGCCAGCACCGGCCCCAGCGCCTCGGTGGCACCGTCCAGACTGCCGTTGATCAGGTGCGCGGCCGCGTTGTCGACCCGGGCCAGCGACTCCGCGCCGTAGGAGCGCTGCCGGGACGGACCGGTGGAATACAGCTCGATCGCGCGCCGCGTGGCCGCCAGCGCGGGCTCGGCCAGGCCGAGATGGATGTAGGTCGCCCCCGCGTAGTACTGGGCTTTGGCGTCGTTGAAACCGAAGACCCCGCCGATCTCGTCGTGCAGGTCGTCGGTCTCGGTGACCGCGCGGGCCGCGTCGGCCGCCCGCACACAGCGTTCGGTGTCCTCGGCGCTGCCCAACTTCGACCAGATCCTGGCCTCGATGTTGAACAGGCGCACTTTCGCCGTGGCCGACTCGGCGAACTCGTGCGCGCTCTGTGCGAGCACCACCGCGCGCCGCGGCCGCTCGGCGGAATATTCGATGAGCGCGTGCATCCCGCGCGTCCACGCGCGCAAGCCGTTGTGCCCACACAACTCCGCGTAGGCCCACGCCGCCCGCACCTGTTCGCCCGCCGCGTCGTAGTAGCCGAGATCGGTGCTCGCGTTCGCGAGCAACCCGGACAACGTGCCCGCCAGCAGATACAGATGACTGGTGTGGGCGGGGCGCTGGTGGCCCTCCAGTAATCGGTAGACCCGCCTGCGCACCCGCAGCATCTCCACCGTCATCGGCACCGGCGGGCTGTGGACGTAATCGTTCGCGATGCGCATGACATCGGCGTCGAGCTGGTCCAATGTGGACGCGCCCACATTGGAGCTCTCGGCGTGTCCGGCGTGCTCGCTCGCCTCGTGGGCAGCCGCCATGATCAGATCCCTCTCCGAAATCGCCGCCAACGCATCGCCTCTCATCGCACCGGTGTCGATGAGGGCGAGAAGATCCGCGTCGCTCGCATACGATGTCCGCGCCCCGGTGAGGGGACCCGGATCGGCATCCGGCGCGACCGGTCGATCGATCAGCGGTTGATCGATCAGCGCCGCAAAACGTGCCCGCACAACATCGTCGGACCGTGCCAGGGAGGTGTCGAGGGCGGCCTGATTGATCGGACGCGGATGCACGCGCACCCCGCCCGCCTCCCACTTCGACACCAGGCGTTCGTGCACTCCCAGGTGAGCGGCGAACTCCCTGATACTCATGCGCTTGGCATCGCGAAGGGCACGGGTCTCTCTTCCTGACCATTGCCGGACCACGATGTCATCCCTTCCGAACGAGACTCCTCATCCAGGGTACGAGGGCTTTGTGTCCACTGCCACAATCAATTCGGACTCGCTATCGAACGATGATGCGCGTGCGCGGCCCGCGCGGAGGACGACCTGTCGGCGAGGGGCAGTGGAATGGCAGCAAAACGCGAGCACGCGGGCGATACCGTGTCCCCCTTCCGCGGGCGACCCTGGAGTCGGAGGCAAGGAGTTGGCCGTGAACGTTGACGAACTCAGGACGATCGACGATTGGGTGGCCTTCTACCGGCACGAGTACGGACTGCCGGTGACCGAACGTGGCGGTTTCGTCATGTTACCCGTCAGCGGACGCGCGTGTGTGCTGCATCTGCCGAGCGCCCGGGCCGAAAAGGTCAGGGCGGCACTGGAACAGCAGGGGACGAGGGGTCCCGTGCTGGCCCGGCGGATCCGCTGGAGCTTCCTGGCCGAACCGGATTCCCGGCCCGGCGCACAGGTATTGGAGGTGCTGGACCGACTGGATATCGGCATACCCACCGTCGGCAGCGCCGTGATGTTGCCGACCGGTCTGGGGCGGTGGACCCGGGAAGGGTGCTTCTGGGTCAGTCCGCCGGGCCGGAACGGCACACTCCCGCCGCTGAGCGCCGTCGTCACGACGGCGCTCGCGGTGGGAGCGGGCGGCGGGGACTGAATGCGTCGCGGTCCCCGCCGCCTCGGCTCGTCGCGCCGGGTCCGCCCCCCAGTCGACGGGGGCGGGTTCGGCGCGGCGGCTCACCGCGGTTCCAGCGACTCCACGACTTCGGTCGAGAGCGGGAAATTGAGGTAGGAGCGCGAGGGCGTCGGCCCGCGCTGCCCCTGATATTTCGAGCCCGCGGCCGCGCTGCCGTACGGGTGCTCGGCGGGACTGGTCAGCCGGAACAGGCACAACTGGCCGATCTTCATCCCCGGCCACAACGTGATCGGCAGATTCGCCACATTCGACAACTCCAGCGTGATGTGTCCGCTGAAGCCGGGATCGATGAACCCCGCGGTCGAATGGGTCAGCAGGCCGAGCCTGCCCAGACTCGACTTGCCCTCCAGCCTGCCCGCCAGATCGTCGGGCAGCGTGCACACCTCCAGCGTCGACCCGAGCACGAACTCGCCGGGATGCAGCACGAACGGTTCGCCGTCGGCGGGCTCGACCAGACTGGTCAGCTCGTCCTGCCGCTGGGCCGGATCGATGTGGGTGTAGCGGGAGTTGTCGAAGACCCGGAACAACCGGTCCAGGCGCACATCGATGCTCGACGGCTGGATCAGGTTCTCCAGCAGCGGCGCGACGCCGAGACGACCTGCGGCGATCTCCGCGCGGATGTCACGATCGGATAGCAGCACGCGACGAGCCTAGCGGTCGCCCGTCGCGGCTGTTCGGCACGGTTTGAAATATTGACAGCGTTATCCTCTCGAGAGCTCAACCAGTGCGGCCTCACGAAAGGGCACAGCGTGACCGAGACAACTCCCGCGACACCATCCCCCGCGTCGTCCCCGTTCGACCTGCACGGACACGTCTCCGTCATCACCGGCGGCAACTCCGGCATCGGACTCGGCTTCGCCCGCGGACTGGCCCGCGCGGGCGCCGACGTGTGCGTCATCGGACGCAACACCGAACGCAACGCGGCCGCCGCCGAGGAACTCGCCGCCTTCGGCGGACGCGTCCTGCCGCTGTCCTGCGACGTCGGCGACGAAGACCAGATCACCGACGCCATCGCGCGCGCCGCCGACGAACTCGGCCGCCTCGACTCCTGCTTCGTCAACGCGGGCGTCCCGCAGGGCTTCGAACCGTTCCTGGAGACCTCCCTCGCCGAATTCCGGCGCGTCACCTCCGTCAACCTCGAGGCGGCCTTCGTCACGCTGCGCGAAGCCGCCAAAGTGATGGTCGCCCAAGGCACGGGCGGCAGCCTCGTCGCCACCGCGAGTCTGGCCGCGCGCCAAGGCGTCCCGCGCGGACAGAACTACGCCGCCAGCAAGGCGGGCCTGATCGCGATCATGAACTCCATCGCCGTCGAACTCGCCAAACACGGCATCCGCGCCAACTCCGTACTCCCCGGCTGGGTCGAGACCCCGATGACCGACCCCGTCTTCGGCTGGGACCGCTTCCGCGAACGCGTGCAACCGCGCATCCCCGTGCGCCGCTGGGGACAACCGGAGGACTTCGAGTCCGTCGCCGTCTACCTGGCGAGCCCGGCCAGCGCCTACCACACCGGCGACACCTTGCTCATCGACGGCGGCTACAGCCTGTTCTGACCCGGTCGGCTCCCGCGACTCTCCCACCGATCCACAGCAAACTTTCAGCGCGGCCGTGGCAGGTTGGAGAGATGCCGTCGACCCCGAAGACCGCCGGGAGCCGAACCAGAACCTACGGCCTCGCCGCGATCGCCGCACTGCTCACGATCGTCGTCACGACGCTGACCCACCAGGTCCGCAACAACACCGGACTCGCGCGCCTGGACCCGCGGATCGACGACTGGATCGTCGCCCACCGCACCGAACCGCTCAACGCACTCGCCCGCGCCGTCACCGTCCTCGGCGACACGCTCACCCTCACCGTCATCACGGTGCTGACCTGCACGTGGCTGCTACGACGCGGACATCGCGGCGACGCCGTCCTGGTCGGTGTCACCGGCGCGGGCGCCGCCCTCCTGACCTTCGTCGGGAAACGCCTGATCGGACGCGCCCGCCCACCCGCCGTGGACCGTCTCGCCTTCGAGCCGAGCCTGTCCTACCCGTCCGGGCACAGCCTCGGCTCGATGGCCGTCCTCGGCATCGTCACCGTGGCGCTCCTACCGCGACTGCACCGCACCGCGCGACGCGTCACCATCGTCGCGGCCGCGATCTGTTTCGTCGCCGCGGTCGGACTGTCCCGCGTCTACCTCGGCGTGCACTGGCCCACCGACGTCCTCGCGGGCTGGTCCATCGGAGCCCTGTGGGTCCTGATGTGCGTCACCGCGTACGGCTACGCGCGAAACCGCGCCGAACCGAACGGAACCGATCCCCCGTCCGGGGCCGACCAGGCCCCGTGAAACCCGGCCGCGCGCAAACCCCGGCGGCCGATCAACCCCCTACCCGTCGCCGTCGACCTGCCCCTGGAAAGACCCGTCCTCCATCCCGCTGAACACGGGAAGGTAGTGCGCGGCGTTGGCATCCGCCGCCGTGTACGCCTCGGGGGCGACGTTTTCGTGACTGAACAGTCCGGGCACATGCCCATCTTCGTGACTCATTTGTCGAGCCTCCTCTGATCTGCGGCTGATAGCCGATGAACGGCGTCCGCACCTTGATCACCGACCGGGAACAACAACCCCCACGCCGATGCTTCCTTCGCATGGTACGACGCCGGACCGACACCGCGCCGATTTCCCGCCCGATGCCACTGTCGACCCACACCCTTCCGCCCCATCAATGCCCCCGTTTCCCCCACCCAAACCGTACCCGTCCGGCACCGTCCTCAGTCGCTACGAGCGCGACCGGCCTGTCACAGCGCGTACGTCTCCCGATAGATCGACTCGATCCGTGCCGTCTCCTCGTCGGTGAAAAGCCGATCCTCGGTTTGCACGGTCGCGAACAGCGCGTTCACCACCTCGTAGAGGGTGAACGCCGGACCGGTGCCGACCATGCCGGCCCGCGCGCTCTCGACGTCGAAGACGAATCAAGCAGACTTCGACACTTCTGCAGCACCCGACCGACGATCATCTCGACGGACCGTCCAGGCCGTGGCGCAGTAGGCGCCAGGCTTCGTCGGCTACCGAACGGCGTAGCAGTTCGGCGGTTTTGGTGAGGAGGGCGGCGACGAGGCCGAGGGCGAGCAGGAGGTTTTCGGCCGTGGTGTCGGGGTGGAGGGTGTGGGTGGGGTCGGCGGTGAGGCGGTTGTCGAGCAGGGTGCGGACGCGGTGGACGGCGCGGCGTGGGCGGCGATCCTGCTGCTCACCCTCGGCGCGGCGGCGCGTCCGCTGCTGGTGGCCGACCCGCCGCCCGCGCCGACTTTCACCGACGCCGAGATCGGCTTCCTCCAGGACATGACCGCCCACCATCAGCAGGCCCTGCTGATGGTGGCGCGATTGTCCGCCGAGGCCGCACCCCCGGTGCGCGCATTGGCGACCCAGATCGCCGACGCGCAGCGCCTGGAGATCGGCACGATGACGGGCTGGCTGACGCTCGCCGCGGCGCTGCCCGTCAATCCCCGTCCGATGGCGTGGATGTCGATGCCGCACCACCACGGCACGACCGTGCCGGACGCGGCGATGCCCGGCATGGCCACCACGGCCGAACTGGACGAATTGGCCGCCGCCACGGCCGAGCCTCCGGTGACCCGCCTCGCGCGCGCCATGTTCACCGATCAGACCCGCGAGGCGGCCACCATGACACTGCTGCTCAGCAGCGAATTCGGGACGCCCTGACCGCCGACCGGGGCTAGTGCTTCTTGATCGGCTTCTTCTTTTTCTTCGGCTTGTCGTGGTCGGGCTCCCATTCGTAGCCCGGCGTATTCGCCTCGCAGTAGGAGTTCGCCACGAGGACGTCGCCTTGGTCGCGCTCGCACCACCGTTCGGACTTGCCGCAGCCGGACAGGCCGAGCGTCACCGTCGCGGCCACGCCGAGAACGGTTGTCGTGGTGAGCAGTCTGTGCCGTCGCACCATCATCGTCGACTCCTTCGATCCTTCGTGTCGGAAGACGCCCCCCGTGGGCGGTCACCCGTGCCGCGCGGCCGAGCGCGGCCACCCGTACAGCATTCGGGCATCCGAGCGCGAAGTCCAGTCCGGGGTGCGTGCCGGTCTCCTCGATTCCCCGGCGCAACAGACCGACTCGCCGCGCGTAACGTGCACACCAGTACGCCGATGAACCGTGAAAGCAGAACGACCAGGGGAAGCACGTGATCAACCCGCCACCTCCGCAAGGACCACCCACCGCCCCCTTCACCCGCCCCCTCCCCGCGCAACTCCCCCCGTCGGCCTTCGCCGCCGACCCGGTCCCCGCGCCCGTCCGGTCGAAGATCCCGACCTGGGTGTGGGTAGTGCTCGGCGTCGTCATCCTGCTCAGCGCGGTCGGCGGATTCGCCGCCGCCCTCGGCGAACAATTCGGCAGCGCGGCGGGCCTCGGTCAAGTTCTCGACCCGACCACGCACGTGATGCGGGTCGACGAACCCGGAGCGTGAAGCCGCCGGACCCTGACTCGGCGGAACTCCGGCGCACGAAGTACGCGATGATGACGCGCATGGAGTTCACGCACAGTGGTTGGTACGCCGTGTTCAGTGGTACCGACACCCTCATGGGCCGGTTTCGCGAGGTCGACGGGTGGGATCCGGCGACCGGGACCGCCGTGGTGGTCGACGCCGAACTGGGTGCGCGCCGACTCGTCACCGACTACCCGGACTTCTCCCGTCTCGAACGAGCGGACCGTGTCGTCGCCGCGCTGCCGGGGGAGGGCTGGCGCGCCGCCGAGCAAGGGCGCCCCGACTCGCCGGCCGAACCGGTTCTGGCGTGGCTCGTGCTGTCCAGCGGCGCGGTCGTCCCCATCACGATGGACGGCGAGGGGTACATCGGCCCGGACAAGACGATGAATCGCTTCATCCCACCGGCCGCGGTGGCCGATCACTGAGCCGCGGGCGCGCTATATCGGGTGGGCGGTCTTGAACTTTCCTTCCTCGTCCACGACAACGCGAACCGCAGTCAGTTCTCCGCCGCCTTCTGCCGGGCCCGCGTGTCCGACTACTCGGCCGAAGTCCCAGTCGTAGACCTTGCCGGGCCGCGGATTCCCGTTCTCGTCCGGCGTATTCGGCCGTCCGGTGGCGAGCCTGATCGTATCCGCCACCAATTTGCGGACCTCCTTCTCCTTTCCGCTGAAGACTCCGGCCCTGGGGTCTTTCACACCGGGCTTGTGCCGTTCTTTGATGTGGTCCCAGAGTTTGCCCCAGGCTTCGTCCGTCAGGAGCGGCTTGGCGGTTTGCGGTTTGTTCCATTCGCCGGTCGGTTGCGGGTCGTAGAGATCCCAGATGTCCTCGGAGACGACGCCGTCACCGCCCGGTTTGCCGCCTCCCGGTTTACCGCCGCCGGGTTTGCCTCCGCCAGGCGCTTTGCCGGTCAGGTCGAACGTGTTGACCGGGTCGCCGTTGACGTAGTCGTAGGCGTTGGCCGACGCGCCCGGAATGGGGTCGCCTTGCAGGAACCGGCCCAGGACGGGCAGATAGGTGCGGGCTCCCATTTCCAGGGCTTGTCGACCCGCGAGATGTTCGACCGGGACGGTGTTCTGCCCGAGCCAGCCGAAGTCGAGGCCGCCTTCGGCGGTGGCGGGGATGGGGATGTCACCGATGACGCCCGTGGCCGGGTCGATGTTCTGGCCGTAGGGGTCGTAGAGGTGCAGGGTCCCGGTGCGGGTCGCGTTCCCGTTCGCGGTGAACAGGATGTCGCCGTGGATATTCGGGTACGACCAATTCGTGACGGGTGTCTGATCGTAGGTTTTGGTGAGCAGGACGCCGCCGGGCAGTTTCAGCAGACGCTGGCGCAGGTTCCCGGAACCGTCGAGGACGAATTCCGGTCCGGCACCATCGGAGACGAACCCGTAGCGGGTGGCCTGAGCCGGGTTGGCGTTGGCCGTGCGACCGATGATGCGGTCGTTCACGTCGCGGACGTAGTTGATCGACGTGCCCGCGGCGGTGGTCGTCGACATGTGCCGGAGCGTGGAATCGTAACCGAGAGTATCGGTTCCGACCGTGATCGCGTTGCCGTAGGCGTCGTAGGTGAACGACAGGGCGGTGCCGCCGTTGGTGGACAGCAGTCGGTCGGCGTGGTCGTAGCAGTAGTTGGTGGTGACCGCGGGCGCTCCGTTGAAACTGTCGGTGGAGGACGTGCGGTTGGTGTTCAGTCCCGCTTTCGTGTTCGGCCCGCACCCATTGCTCGGGGCGAAGGCGTAGGTGAGCTGATGGAACGGGACGGTGGCCGCGACCAGTCGTCCGACACCGTCGTAGGTGTAGGAGGAATCGAAGGTCGTGCCGGGCGTGGCGGAGTCGGTGATCCTTGCGTCGATGATCCGCTGGTCACGGGAGCGGGTCACCCCACTGACGACCGTCGAACCGGATACCTGCCAGGTGAGGGCGTTCACCGAGGCGGCGTCGTTGCGACCGATGGTGAGATTCGAGGTGTTGCCGTAGGCGACGCTCTGGAGCACGCCCGCGTTGTAGGTCGGCGTGGCGACGGTGACGCCGTCCAGGTCGACACGGGTGAGTCGAGAGGCGTTGTCCCACTGATAGGTCGAGATCGAGATCTTCGTCTTGACCGTGGTGGCTTCCCTGGTCTTGCGGCCCGCGGCGTCGTAGTCGGAGGTGGTGACGTTTCCGTTGGCGTCGGTGTAGGAGACGATCTGACCGGCCAGATCCACGACGGTCGTGGTCGATCCGCTCGCGTCGGTGGTCCGGTGCTGGCGTGGATCGCCGTTGACGGCGTAGACGTAACCGATGACCCGGGCCGGTTTGGCGCCCATCGCCGGGTGCGACCTCTGGGTGACACGGCCGCGCGCGTCATAGGTCGTGCACGACCACGGTTCGCTATCGGTGCGCACGGCCACGATACGTCCCGCGGCGTCGTAGACGGACTCGACTGCGGTGGCGACGTTGTCCGAGTTCTTCGGTCCGCGAGCGGTTTTGATCCGACCCGCCTGGTTGGCGGGGGGCGCGTTCGTGTTGCACGGGTTCGCACGGGTTTCGCTGTCCCCGTAGAACGTCGAGGTGGCGCGCTTGTCGACATCGGTCAGGTCACCCGCGGGCAGGGCCGCGGCGACTTGCCGCAGGTACCCCTGGCCGGGCGACTCGACCTGCATTCGGCTCGTCAGTCCGAGTCCGCCGGGATCGCCGGTCCTGGAGACGGTGACCCCGAGCGCGGGATCGATCCCGTTCGTCGGATCCGAGTAGCCCGTCGCGGTCTTCTTCTCGGGCGCGCGCGCCGTAACCGTGTTCTCGGTGATCTGGCTGGTCACGAGCCCGTAGCGGGGCCGAAGATACTGTCCCGGCACGGTGGCCGTGGCTGTGCCGGGCGGCGTCCAGGTGAAATTCAACGCACCGGTGCTACCGCCGCGGTTGTAGTAGTCGACCCGGATGCGATGCTTGCTGCCCGCGACGGCGTTGGTGTAGGTACCGGTCACGGCGGTGGCCGCCTTGTCGGTCCAGCTATCCACGATCAACCGCTCATCGATCCACAGCCGGACACCGTCGACCACGGTGAATCCGAGACCGTACTGTCCGACGGCGGGGAATTCGATCTCCCCGGTGAACCGGCCGGACCAACCGGTACCGGGCACCGGCGGCGTCGCGCCCCAGGTGCGGTTGAGGCTGCCGTCGACGGAACCGACACCGGTGCGCCACTCCTTCGGCACGCCCGAGAGGTACGGGTTGCCGTAGAAGGCCGCTTCCAACCCGACCATGTTCTCGTCGTAGTCGGTGCGCGAATGCGGCGTCGTCGCGGCGCATTCGGGTTTCGGGAGCTGTCCGTCGAAACAGGCCGACGGTGCGGGACCGTAGCTGTCGGTCACCCGGTCGGCGTGGTCGTAGATCACCGTCGAGCGGCGACCGGTGGTGTCGACCGAGGCCGTCCGATTGTCCTTGGCGTTCCATTCCGTGCGAGTGACATCCCCGACCGCGTCGGTGGAGGTGAGAAGGCGACCGGAAGCATCCCAGGTGACGGTGCGTTCGGCGGAGTTGAGCGCGCCGATCGCGTTCACGTCGACCGTCGACCTCTTGTTCGCGAGGTCGTAGCCGTAGCGGTGCCAGATCTGTTCGCCGGTGTAGCGGCCGTCCTCAGCCGGTCCGGCGACGCCGGTGACCCGCAGGCGCTGCGGCTGGCCGACCTCCTCGGTGAACGGGGTGTAGCTGATCGCCGTGGAGATCGTGGTGATCTGCGTGCCCTGGAAATTCTGGTAGGCGGCCCAGTCGTTGGCGAAGGGGCTGCGGATAGTCGAGAGCGGACCGATGCTCTCCTTGAGACTGCGCCGCGCGGCTTCGGTGGTCGCGTCCTTCAGCGCTTCCTTGACCTCGGCGTAGTCGCGGTAGTTGAAGTCCTGGATCGCCCCGCCCGGGTTCTCGATCCGGGCCAGGATGGTCAGCGAGTACCACAGCAGCGTCTGGGTGCCGTCCCAATAGGTGATGCGGCACAACTGGTGCTTCGGAGGTGTTTCCGCGCCCTGCGGGATCGTGGCCCCGCCGTAGCAGCCGTTGGTACCGTCGGTGTTGTAGTGCAGGATGTGCGAACGCCCCGAAACCGGGTCCCGGATCTCGGTCAGCCGCGACGGACTGCCGCTGTAGAGGTAGCGCAGCGACGCGGGCTTCTTGGTGTCGACCACGGTCGAGACCTCAGCCAGGGTGCCGTCGGCGTTGAACACCGACACCACGCCGTCCTCGGTCACCGAGATCCGCCCGTCAGCGTCCAAGGCGACGACACCGTCGCGACCGGGTGGCGGGATGTAGCCGCCGCCGGTGGTCTGCGCCCAGGTGTGCTTACCCGCGGCGCCGTCGGTGAGCACGATGGAACCGTCACGCAGTTCGGCGCTGGTGTAGTCCGAGGCGGGCATCGACATCGACCACCCGGACGGCAGCGACGGCGGATCGGCCGGATACAACCAGCTCGTGGGCACGATCGTGGACACCGGGTTGCCCGGCTGCGCCCACATGACCATCGAGCCCTGCGTATCGGTGTGGTGGTACAGCTCGACCTTCAACGGCAGCCGCTGTCCGGCCGTCAGAGCGATGGGCGTCGAGGCGGCGTTCTCAAAATCCAGTGCGCCCGTGTTCGATACCGGATTGTCGTAGACCAGTTGGTCGTTGATCCAGATCTTCGCGCCGTCGGTGTGCGTGCCGCCGAACTTGTAGGTTCCGGTCGTCGGGGCCTGGAGTTGCCCCTCCCACCGCACGACATACCAGTTGTCCTTCAGGCCCGCGGGAAGCGGATACTGCTGCGCGCCCGGAATGTTCTGCGTCCAATGGTTCAGCGCGACCTGCGGTTCGGAGCGCACCAGCACCGCGGGGCCGTCGGGCGCGCCGTTGTGATCGGTGTCGTTGAAATAGGTCGCCCGGACACCCTGGGCCACACCCGCGGTCCGCGAGTTGTAGGCGAAGTCGATCGCCGCGGAGCCGCCCAGCGCGTCGAAAGCCGGACCTGCGGCGTTGTAGCGCAGGTTGCCGTTGAACATGTTCACCGTCACCGGGCCGAGCGTGTCGGTGGGTGTCGGCCCCGGATCGCCGTTGCGTTCGTCGACCGTGAAATGGCCGAGCCACGGAGCCGGACGCAACGCGGGCACACCGGGAATCGACAGGTCGACGGTCCAGGTGTAGCGAGAGCCGTCTTGCAGGACATGCCGGGGCACGATCCATTTCGGTTCGGTCAGGCAGCCGGACTGAGCGACGCTGCCGGAACGGCCGTCGAAACCGGTCGACACCTTGAAGCAGTACTTCGTGCCGTCCGGGACGACGCCGGTCGTGGCGACCTGCAACGTCGGCATCACGGTCGCCACGACGGCGTCGTCGGCCGGGGTGACCAGTGTCGCGTCGGGCAGGGTCTGCGGTGTGTCGACATAATCGACGACCAGGCTGACCGACAGGTCCTTGTAGGTGTCGGTCGTACCGGTTTCCTCACCGGCGAGCATGAACCACGCCTGGGCGTCGCTCGCGGCGACCCGGTCGGCGAAGAACGTCGTCAGCGCCGAGGATTGCAGTGTTCCGGTTGCCCCGACCGATGCCGAGGCCAGCAGGTCACCGAGTGCGCCGTACCCCAGCGGCACAGTGGCTTTCTGCACTTTGACCTGCGAGGTCGTGATCATCCACGGCGTGCTGCTGTTGTCCTTGACCTCGAGCCGGGCACCGGTGATCGACCGCCCGAACAACGAGGACAGATCGAACTGCAGCGCCGAGCGCCAGTACTCGGGCGTCTGGAACAGCGGTCTCTTCACGCCGGTCCGCACACCGCAGGTGTCGGTGCACGCCGCGGCGCCCTGCTTGTACGCGATCGCCTGCACCTGCCCACCGAACCCGTAGGTGTAGGTCGGGTCGACGACAACGGGGAATCGCCGGTCCGCGGCGCTCAGCCACGCCCGATCCACCGTCACCGTCAAACGCCACGAATCCTGTACTCGATCGAGAGAATAGGTTCCACCGGTGCGTGCGCCGGCCTTGTCGAACGCCTCGATGGGCGGAAGGACGGCCACGACCGCCCCTGTGCCGTCGGTGAATTCGATCGAATCGCCACTCGGCCGCGGGGTCAGGCCGTCGGCGTCGAGACGGAAGACCCAGCGCCCGTCCGCGATCGCGGACGCCGAGCCGAGCACCAGCGACTCCTTCACCGATCCCGGCGTCACCTCGTAGGCGAGGTCGACGCCGGGCAGGACGTCGCGGTAGGTCACGGTGGACTCGGTGACTTCCCGGCGGGAGTTGTCGGCGCCTTCCAGCGCCAGCGTCACACCGGCGCCGTCGCGTTCGATCCGCACGGGCGCGGGCGCGTCGGCCGACTCCGCGAACGACACCTCCGCGCCGGACCGCGCCGACGCCCGCCGCGAGTCGGGCTCCGGGACGACGCGGGTGTCGACCGGAATCCAGCCGCCGACACCGTCGGGCGCGCTGATCGGCGTCGGGGACAACACCACCGACTTCGTGCCGTCGCCGTCGGTGTACTCCACCGACCGCTCCGACCGCTTCGTCTCCGCCGCGGACGCCTGATCGAAACCCGAACTGTCGGCCCGTAGCGGCCCGAAATCCACTGGAGGAGCGGCTGGTTCGGGTGCGATCTTCGTCGTGTCCGCGCCGTGCTCGACATCCTGCGTGGTCAACAAGGGCAGATCGCGCGCCGTCATCGGCTCGGCGGCACGCGGGAAGACCAGCACATGGACCACCGTCGCGACCATCAGGACACTCAGGGCGACCGCGCCGACGCGCAACCGAGAACCGAACAGCGCTCGTAGCAGTCTGCGGCCCGGAGGTCGAGGTGACCCGACGAACAGCCACCCCCCACCTCGCTTCTCGTACTGTCCGTCGTTCCCACCCGAGGGGGGTTCGACGACTTCGTCATGGGACATCGACTGTCCTTTCCGAACAGGAAACCCCTGAGCTGTATAGGGACTCGGGGTCGGTGGATCGCGACCGCTACGCGAAGACAGTTGCGCCGCGCACCCGCCGCGGCTCGACGGCGGCACGAAAAAGCCCCCGATCCACGTGGAATCGAGGGCTCGACAGGGTGCTGAGCGGCGGCAGTGTGCGCCGAAGGCGGTGCGTGTGGGCGTTTTCCGGAGATTTCCGGAATCAGGGCACAGAACAGGCCCTGTCACAAGAGTCACGTAAGAGACCGAGCGTTGTCAATAGTCCGGCCGGAAACTGACTCCGCGCCCCGCGCGCAACGTTCGGGGGGTTCGTACGTCTGCGGTGGGAGAACCGTTCGGTTCTCGGGTCGCGGCCGCACGGTCGGCGACCGGTCCGGCATCCAGGAGGTCACCGTGTCCCAGTTCCTCGAACGCAGTTCGCGCACCGTGCGGGCGGTGGTCGCGGTGGCGGTCACGCTGGGGGTGGTGAGCGCGTGCGGTTCGGATTCGGAGGGCGGCGACCCGGCCACGCGCGACGCCGACGCGGTCGTCATCGTCGCGGACACCCACGCCAACGCTCCCGCGCCCGACCTCGACAAGTCGACCCGGGACCTGCTGGGTTCGGTGATGCGCAACGGGGGACTGGTCGAACTGGTCCGGGTCTCGGCGCGGCCCGAACTCGTCGAACTCGAGGGATTCCGGGAGGTGACCGGCACCGACGCCGGCAAGAAGATGATCGTCCGGCGCAATCTGGAGGTGATCGATCGCGCGCTCGACGTCGGCTCGGCCCACGACGGCGCCGACGACCTCGAGGCCATCTCGATCGCCGCCGATTCGATCCGCACCAGGACGGCGCGGCATCCCACGATCGTGGTCACCGGTTCCGGGCTCAGCGACTCCGGCAGGTTGTCGTTCACCTCGCCCGGCATGCTGACCGCCTCACCTCGGGAGGTGACCGAATACCTGGCGAGCACCGGCGCGTTGCCGGATCTGAAAGGCATCACCGTTCGCCTCGTCGGCCTCGGTTACGTCGCGGGGCCGCAGCAACTGCTGGACGCGACCCAGCGCGCGAATGTGGTGGCGATCTGGCGCGGCGTTCTGGAAGCGGCGGGCGCGTCCGTCGTGGTCGTCCCGGATCCGCGGACCGACGGCGCGGTGCCGACCCAGCGGACAGTCCGGCCGGTCGACGTGCCGGTGATCGCGACGCCCGCGATGTGCACGACGCGCGAGATCGTGTTCACCGACCAGTCGCAGGTGTCCTTCCTGCCGGAGACGACGACATTCGTCGACTCGGAATCGGCCGCGACGGCGCTCACGCCGATCGCCCGGTGGCTGGCCGAGGACGCCGACCGCACCGCGCGCGTGCGCGGCACCACCGCCGACGACCGCGGCGACCGCGCCCGTCTCGTGGGGCTCGGTCAGCGTCGCGCCGACGCCGTGGCCCAGCGTCTGTCGGGTGACGGAGCGCGCGCGACGCAGATCACCGCGGTCGGCGTCGGCGCGGATTTCCCCGAATACGTGCGCCCCGACAGCGATCCGGTGACCGGTCTCCTGCTGCCCGGCCCCGCCTCGCTGAACCGGTCGGTCCGCATCACCCTCGTCGATCCCTGCTGAACCCGGCCGCAACGTTCGCGGCGGGGAGACGTCTACCCGTCGAGGGGCGGCGTCCGGGCGATGCCGAGCCCACCCCGCCCAGGAGGAGATATGGCGAACAAGACCGTCGATCGTGCCGAATTCACGGCCGAGACCACGCCGATCGCGCCCGCCGCGCCGCTGCTGCAACGAGATCCGGCCCCCACCATCCGCTATCGATTCCTCGAGCGGGTGGCCGACAGTTGGGCGGGGTTCCGGGACCGGCGTCGCGTCGTCCGCCGGAACGCCGCCGAGCCCGGGCAGGCCGATCAGCGCGTGCCCGAGTTCCGCACCGACTGGATCGTCGGCATGGAACACGCGTGCCGCACCAACCAGGAGATCGAACGCCGCGCGACCAGGGCGGCGATCGCGGTGCTCGACGACATGATCGCCACGCACCGCGGCACGGTCGAACGGGCCCGGGAGAGCCTGCCCGACCTCGACCGGCAGATCGTCGCGGCCGCCGAGACCCCGATCGACGCGACGCCGATGAGCACCGGCGAACAGTTCGAGACACCGCAGCAGCGGCAGGGCAGGCGGCACCGCGAACGCGACAGTCGGGTGGCCGGGTTGCGTGAGCGTCGGCGCGCGCTCGCCGAGGCGCGCGACCAGGCCGAACGGCAGATCGTGATCTGCGTGCCGGCCCGCAGGTCGCACTGGGAGCAGTTGCTGGTGCGGTCGAGCGTGCTGACCGAGCACTACAACCGACGCGCCCGCACCTACGCCCGCGCCGCCACCCGGCGGGCGAAGCACATCCAGCTCAGCGCGCGATCGGATCTCATCACGGCGCCGGAGTGGTGCAGCCCCGACGCGCTGCCGCCCGTGTCCTGACAGCCCGCCCGAACGGAGAAGACGATCATCACCATCCACGACCTGATCTCGACGACGATCGGTCGCCGCGCCCGCGCCTACCTGCAACGATCGGCGACCACGCCGATCCCGAACTGGGACAGCAACAGTCCGCTGGACCTACCGCGACCCGACATCGCCCCCGTCATGGCGATGATCCGGGAGCGGGTCGTCGCGCACGCGGCGGCGGGCAGCCTCGACGAGGCGCACGGCGACGTCCTCGACCGTCTCATCCACTCGATCTGCCGCCAGTGGGCCGAGGACGCCCGGCACGCCTACGAAGAGCAGTTGCGACTGTGGTCCTACCTCGAGGAACAGGGCACCGCCCACAGCATCGAGAAAGGACAACGTCTGGCGCGCTTGAACATTCGACTCGGCCGCTATCAGGACGCGGAGCGGCGGGTCTGGGCGCGCTTCGGCGACGAGCGGACCGACGAACACGCCGATCCACTGCCCGCACCGGTGATTCCGCTGGCGGGCACCGTTCCGGCACTCGCCGTGGTGCCCGCCCTGACCGACGGCAAGAGCGACGAACCGCCGCCGCGCATCCACAGTGTCTGATCCACCCGCCGACTCCCGAGGGGCCCCGATGTCCGCAACACCAACCACCCGCACCGTCACCGATCTCGGCACGGATCGGTCGCGCCGGACCGAACCGCCGACGCCGTACTTCCCCTTCGTCAGCGCCGTCCTGCTCGCCGCCGCGATCGCGGGCATGATCATCGACGTCATCCTCGCCAAGGCCGCCTTCGACGTCATCGTCAACGAATCCGAGTTCGTCTCCGCGCTGGTGGCGACCGGCGTGGCGGGCATCGCCGCGGTCACCGCCCTCGGCGGCGGTCTGGCGTGGCGACACGGGCATCGACTCGGCGGCGCCGCGCTGCTCGCCGGGTGGCTGCTCATCGGCATCACCCTCGCCGCCCTGCGCTGGCAGCGCGGGTCGCTCGAGGGCTTCGCGAACGACCCCGCCGACCGCTGGATCGCGATGCTGATGCTCGCCGTCTTCCTCGCCGCGGGCATCGAGATCGCGACCCACGGTTCCGCGCTGCTGGACAACGACTCCTACTTCGCCGTGCGCTCGGCCCGCCGCGCCGTCGCGAAGATCGACCGCAAGCGCAACCGCGTGGCCGCTGAATACGGCCGAATCGCGCTGGCGCTGAGCCGATTCCCCGATATCCGCGACCGCGCGCGCCGCCAGCACGAGATGGCCCAGCAGCGCATCGACAGCATGGAACGGGAACTGCACGCCTACGCGCGCGACCAGGTCGTGGAAGCGCTGCGCAACTCTCGCAACGGCGGACTGACCGCGCAACCGGTCGCCATCGACGACTTCCCCGTCCGCGAGCGCGCACGGAGTCGTACGAACGAATGATTTACCGAATTGCCGAGGCGCGGAACGATGTTCTCGAGTGTCCATCGCCGGACCTCACTGCGGCGATGGGGGTCTTCGCGGCGGCAATAGGAGTCGTTCGGCCCAGGAAGGGCAAGTACATGCTGGAACAAGCGCCCGCTCCCGAACGCGGGACCGAGGAATCGTTCACGCTCGCGGTCACCGCCCTCGAGGAGCACTTCCGCCCCGACAACATCGGCTATCTGCTCGCGGTGGCGCGCCGCCGTCTCGGTGACGAGCGCTTCGTCGAGGACGTCGTGCTCGACTCCTACGTCGAACTCCTCGCCCGCGTCGACGCTTTCCACACCGGCGGCGACGCCGACAAGGTCGCGGCGGCCGCCGTCGACTACGCCTCGCGCGCCTACCTCGCCAAGGTCGTCGGCAGGAAGGCCATCGACCGCGTCCGTAAACTCGGTCGGGAGACCGGCACGGACGACTTCACCGCCCTCGAGGCGGCGCGGGTCGCGCCCGAGAGCGAACCGGAAGCGGGTGATCTCGAAGTGGTGCACCAGGATCCGGGCGCGGAAGTCGCGCGTCGGCAACTCGACGAACTCGCGCGCACCGGGCTCGGCGCGATCCTGCTGGCCCTGTGGAACCGCACGCCACGCCACGGGCGCACGGTGCTCACCCTCTCCGACGCCGACATGGAACATATGGCACTGTTCTACCGGTTCCTGCCGACGCTGGAACCCCGCGACAGCACCCACGATCCGGACCGGGGCATGAACGAGCGACTGGCCGAACGCTACGGCGTCGACAAGGCGACCGCGTCGCGGCGCACGGCCAGGATCACCAACACCGCCGGCCTCGCCCTCTACCTGACGTGCGTGCTCGGCCACGCCGGACACCGGCCCACCCCCGAGACCGTGGAGACCCACTTCGACGCCTTCGACGCGATGAGCGGCGATCCCGAGCGCGACGCGGACGTCCTCCGACTCAGGCTCGCGGGCCGCGCCCTGCGGGACCACCCGGGCAAGGGCGTGCGCGTCGACCTCCCGCTCTTCGCCGCGGAAGTCGCCAAAGAGCAACTCGCCCAACAGAAGCGAGCCGCGCGACGGGGAACGCCCGCGCTCGACGCACCCGTCGACGTCGACTCCCTGACCGAGGCCCTGCACGCCGCCGAATCCCGCTACGCGACCTACGTGCGCAACCCCCATCCAGCCTGCGTCACGGTGTGCTCCGAGCACAATCCCGAGACCCACCGACCCCTGGAGTTCTGACGACATGGCCGGCACTCCCCACGATCCGATCGCCGCGAGCGCACTCGACCACCCGCTCTCCGACGAACCCCCCGCCGACGATCCCGCGCCCCCCTGGCTGCCCGCCGCCGCGACCGCCGCCGCCGCGCTGACCGGAACCCGGCACATACGCCTCGACATCGCCAGGGCCGCCGTACTCGGCTTCGACGCCGACCTCGCCGAACTCGTCCTCGCGCACGAGCGATACCGCGACGAACTGCGCCGCTACTGGGCCGATCACGGAATTCCCGACCGGATCACCGTCGCCGCCGCCGAGGACTCCGACTTGGGCGAACTGATTACGTTGCTCATCGATTCGTGCGGTCCGCTCGGCGACGACCCCTACGCGCGGGAGGACGACGTACTCCGCGCATCGCCCGAGGAAATCGTCGACACCTCTTGCGAACCCATCGATCATTGCGAGTCGCCGGAGGAAATCGCCGGGTCTCGCCCGCCCGCACGCGAAGCCGACGCTTACCGCGGATCACCCGGCGGAACGATCGACGCCACCGGATCATGGCAGGTGTCACCGGTCCTTCCGCCCCCGCGCGCCGCCGCCGATCCCGAACAGCGCACACCGGCATTCCACGCGCGCCACGAGGACTGGCATCTGGAATATCACCAATCCGTCGCCGAAGACGGCACCGCACTCCTGGAGGTCCGCGTCGACCCCGGCATCGGCGAAGCCTTGGCCGTCGTCCGCGTCGACCTCGCCGATTCCACCCACCTGATCGTCCTGCGCGCGATCCGCGGGCGCCTGGCCGGACACCTCACCATCACCGGCCTATCGGCCTGGGGTCGCGACGCCGTCACACTCTATAAACCGTTCCCCCCCACCGATATCCCCGACACCTGGGCGACTTGGATCACCTCCGCTGTCGCCCGCGCGTCGACAGCGGATCGCGGTCTGTGGCGACGAATTCAGCGCACCCTCGGCCCGGCCGCCGCGGTATCCCGCGCCATCGCGGCGGCATTGCCATGACATGGCTCCGCCCCTAGGCGCTGAGTGAGGTAGATCACTTGGCCGCCGTGTCACGGCTGTCGGTTCCCAGTGTCGAAAGAGATGTATCAGTCCACGACACCCGCCCCCTGGGCGCGAAGGAATCCGTATGCGCAGGCGATTTCGCTCGGCCACACCCCGATCCGAGCCGGTATCACGACGGACGCTGCTCCTGGGGGCGGCGGCCGGGCTCACCCTCGCCTCCTGCGGATCGCCCGACAAGAAAGGCCGACAAGTGAAAACCACGGACATTCTCGGCGCACACCTCTCCCACACCGAAACCGGCGCGGGCACCCCGCTGGTGTTCCTGCACGGCAACCCGAGCTCCTCGCACATGTGGCGCGAGATCCTGCCCCACCTCACCGACGGGCGACTGCTCGCGCCGGACCTCATCGGCATGGGCCGATCCGCCAAACCCGATATCGACTACACCTTCGCCGACCACGCCCGCTACCTCGACGCCTGGTTCGACGCCCTCGACCTCGACCACGTCGTCCTCGTCGGCCACGACTGGGGTGGTGCGCTCGCCTGCGACTGGGCCGCCCGCCACCCCGACAAGGTGCGCGGCCTCGCCTTCTTCGAAACGATCGTCAAACCGATGGCGTGGGCGGACCTGTCCCCGCAAGCGCGCACCCGATCCGAATCCCTCCGAACCCCGGGCGTCGGCGAGCAGATGGTGCTCGAACAAGACCTGTTCATTCGCCAAGCCTTCACCGGCGGCGTCCTCGATCCGGTCGCCGACACCGATCTCAGGACCTACCTCGCGCCCTATCCGACACCGGACAGCCGCAGGCCCCTGCTCGCCTGGGCACGCCAGATGCCACTGGACGGTGATCCCGCCGAACTCGTCACTCGCATCGAAACCTTCGACCGCTGGCTGGCCATCAGCACCGACACCCCGAAACTGCTGATGACATTCGAAGGTTCCCCCACACTGCTCATCGACGAAACGATGACCGCCTGGTGCCGACACCACATCGCGGCACTGGACGTCGTCCCGTGCGGACAAGCCGGACACCACGCCGCCGAAGACCGCCCCGACGAGATCGGCGCGGCAATCGCCGACTGGTTGCGACGGCACACCCTCACCGCACCGGAGTACCGATGACCGGCGTTGCGGACAGGTGGGCGCGGACGGACGATGGGTCGATGACCGACGACATGCCGACCGATCGCGCGACCGGCCGCGGTTCGGTCGGCGTCGGATCGGTCGAGGTCGGATCGGTCGACCCCGGTTCCGTCGAGGTCGGTTCCGTCGACCCCGGTTCCGACGTTGGTTCGGTCGCCCCCGGTTCCGTCGACGTCGGTGCAGTCGACCCGAGGGAGGTCGCGCTCGTGACCGCGGCCATCGACGGCGACGCCGTCGCGGCGACCGAGATCATGCGCGGACTACAGGACCCGATCTATCGATTGGCGCTCCGCATGACCGGCCGGCCCGCCGACGCCGAGGACGCCACCCAGGAGATCCTGCTGCGGGTGTTCACCCGGCTCGCGACCTGGCGCGGTGAGGCAAAACTGCTCACCTGGGCGTATCGCATCGCCGTCAACCATCTGCTCAACACGCGAAGACGGTCACCACAGGAGGCGGCGCAGCTCAGCCTCGACGCCTTCGGCGACCTGCTGGTCGAGGGCCTGACAGCCGACCATCGCGGTCCCGAAGCGGAACTACTCGCCACCGAAGTCCGCCTCCAGTGCAGCCAGGCGATGCTGCAATGCCTGACCCGCGAGGAACGGATCGCGTTCGTCCTCGACGACGTGTTCGACGTCAGATCAGCCGACGCCGCCTGGATCCTGGACCTCACCCCCGCCGCCTACCGAAAACGTTTGGAGCGAACCAGAAAACGCCTCCGCACCTTCCTGACCTCGACCTGTGGCTACGCGAGCGCACAGGCCCGGTGCCGATGTTCGCGACGCATCGCCCAGGCCGTGTCGGCCGGGCGGATAGATCCGCGCCGACCGGAACTGTCCACCCACCCCGTCCCCGGCGCGGGCCGTAGCGCCGCGGAAGCCGAACAGCAGATGATCGCGCTGCACGACGCCGCGGCGGTGCTCCGAATCCATCCGGACTACGCCTTCCCCCGGGCGAAAGCGGACGCCGTCGCCGGTCTCTTGCGGTCCGGACGGTTCTCCCTGCTGTCCGATGCCTCCGAATAACCGAGCCTCCGACGTCCTTCCGCATCCGACTCGACCGCCGACAGTCCGCTCCGCACCGGGACCTGGAACGATCGGATCGACCGCCCACCCTCCCCTTCGCAGCCACCGCATCTTCGCGACGTCCCAGGTCGAGCAGCGCGAACAATCAATAAGTGCCGTCACGCGACGCTGCCGGTGCTCGGCCGCAGATCGTCAACGATGTTGCGCGCGATCTGCTCCCGCACCGCGGTCGACACCCCCGCCGCCGCATTCCGGCGCGCGGCCACCGCGAGGCGATCGGCGATCTCGTTGAGCGGATGCCCGGAATGCGCCTTCACCCACCCGACCGTGACATCCCGGTCCCCGATCGCGCGCCGGATCGCGGCGACCCGCCGTGCGATCACCTGGGTGGGCGGAGTGGCGCTGCCGTCGATCCAGCACACCGCGCTGCGACTGTCGGTCAACACCGAGATCCGCCGGTCACTCCGCGCGGTCACCGCCAGCAGGATCGCCTCCAACTCCCCGACCGCGACCACCGACGTCGACGGCAGGAACTCCTGCCGCCAATCCCCGTCATCCGTCACATAGGCCAGCCCCATCCCACGCCGCCCGGCCCGCGCCGAAGCGTCCGTCGCGATCACCACCCGCCGACTCCCGAGCAGATCCGCGCGAACCAACCGCGCCGCGAGCGCCTTCTCCGCGGCAACCCGGACCCCGGCCCGTCGCCCCTCGAACGCACAACCGGTCAGATGACTGTGCGTCAGCCCGGCGAACCAGTCCCGCACCTCCCGATTCCCGATATACACCTCGGCCCGCACATCCCGCGCGACCACGAACTTCTGCAAATACTCGAACGCGTCCACCACCACCGCCCCACACCCCCGATCCGCCCCACCGAACTCCGCCACCTCCACAATCACCTCCGCCGCAGCACTTTCCGCCACGACCAACACCGCCCGCGCAACCCCATCAGCCCCATTCCCGGCAACGATCACCGCCGCATACAACGGTGCCCCCACCACCCCGTCCACCGCCGGAACGTCCGCCACCGCCTCGACAGGCCCCACCCCACCCGACCGCCGAAAAGCCCCGAACACACCGCACAGAACACCGACGATCCGCCGCAACCTGGTCATCGCGATCTCCCCGAACAAGGACGAGCCCACCGCTCATCGTTCACAAGGAAGACGTCCCCCCGCCCCCAACGTTGCGCCTATCCGAGACAAGTCCGAGCCCCTACTGCGAACGCATCTACCTACCGCCCCATCCCTTCGGTACTGACTGCGCTCGCCGAAGTTCCTCGGCCGGGCTCATCGAAATTCCCCACCCGTGAGCGTGTTGATTATAGGGGTTCGCGGTTGCCGGTCGTGGCTCGGCGGAGGTTGTCGGCGGTGGCGTGGTGGTCGCGTAGTCGGTAGGAGTCGCCGTCGAGGTTGATGACCATGGATCGGTGTAGGAGTCTGTCGAGTAGTGCGGCGGCGACGGTGTTGTCGCCGAGGATCTCGCCCCAGGAGCCGACGCCGCGGTTGGTGGTGATCACGGTCGAGGTTTTCAGATAACGTTGCGACACAACCTGGAACAGCGCTGAAGCGGCCTCGGCCGGTAGGGGGAGGTAGCCCAGTTCGTCGATCACCAGTAGCGCGGGGCCGGCGTAGAAGCGCATGGTAGTGGCCCAGCGTCCCTCGATCGCGGCTCGGTGGCAGCGGGCGGCGAGGTCGGCGGCGGTGGTGAAGTAGGTGCGGTAGCCGGCGTGCGCGGCGGCGCGTGCGAGTCCGGTCGCCAGGTGTGTCTTGCCTGTGCCGGGCGTGCCGATGAGCAGGACGTTGGTGGCGGTTTCGAGGTAGCGGCAGGTGTCGAGTTCGTCGAGCAGGGGCCGGTCGATGCCGGAGGCGGCGTCGACGTCGAAGTTCTCCAACGACGCCGGTGTCGGTAGGTTCGCGAACCGCAGTCGGCCGGTGAGACGGCGGGTTTCGGTGTCGGCGACCTCGATCCGCAGTAGTTTCTCCAATGTCGCGGTTGCCGAGAGGTTCTGCGCGGTGGCGTCTTCGAGCACCGAGGGCAGCGCTTCGGCGGCGGCGTGGAGTTTCAGTGTCGCCAGATGCGAGCGGAGTTGCTGGTAGCGGGTCGCGGTCTCGTCGGCGCCGACGGCCTTGGTGACGCGGCGGGCGGTCTTCTTCGGGGTAGGGGTGCTCATCTGCGGCTCCTCGCGGTGGCGGCGCGCTCGTAGGCGGCCAGATCGGTGACCGTCGCGCCGGAGGCGGCGTCGGTGGTGGTGGGGTCTGCGGCGCGGAGCGCGGCCGCGGCGGCTCGGGCGGCCTCGCCGGGTGGGATGCGTTCCTTGCGGCGGTGCGGGCGGCCGGTGTTGGCCGCGGCCATCGCGGCGGTGTCCAACGCGACGACGTGACCGTGGTCGCGGACGGTCGCGCCGAGCCCGTCGGCGGCGCGTTCGTGGCGGGCTATCACGATCCCGGCGGTGGTGGCGATGTCGATGTGGTTGCCGCGCAACGGTTGCGTGACGACCACCCTCGCCGACGCCAGCTCCGGTGGCACTGAGTAGCGGTTGCCGCGCCAGGAGATCATCGCCTGCCGAGAAGCGACCCGCGGTTCGGCGAGGATCGCCGGATAGGGCTCGGCGGGCATGGGCCGCAACGATTCCCGCGCCGCCACGGTCGCGACCGTCGCGCGGCCGTCGGCGGTCGGACGGAGCCGGGTATCCCCGCGCAGCGTGCAGAACTTGTCGAGCGAGGCTTGGGCTTGCTCGACTGTCAGGTCGTCAGCCAGTGTGCGCCACCAGCGTTGCGCGGCGGTGTGATTGGCTTTCTCGACCACGCCCTTGCGGTTCCCGCGCCGGGGTGGGCAGATCGCCGCCGCCACGCCGTAGTACATGGCGACCGCGGCGAACGACGCGGTGATCTGCCCGCTGGAGGGATAGCAGACCGTGGACATGCGGTCGAACCGCCACGCCCCGGTCACTCCGCCCAGCGCGCGGGCGACACGATCGAGCCCTTCGATCACGTGTGGTTGATCGGTCGACGGGGCGAGATAGCCGCGCCAACGCCCGGAATGCGCGAGCGATCCGACGAGCAGATACGCCTTCGACCCCCACCCCCAATCCGCGGGCGGGTTCGGCAGTTCGACCCAGTCCCACTGGGTTTCACCACCGGGTTCGTGCGGGATGACGGCGTTGGGGCGTTCGGTCGCGGTCCGGCAGGCTTGACAGACCGGCCGTAGTCCGCGGGCGCGGATGTTGCGGGTCAGCGACTGATACGACAGCGGGAACCCGAGGGGTTCCAGCTCGTCCATCAGCGTCTGTGCCCACAGGTGCGGGTCCTCGGCCAGGCGAGCGGTCACGTACTCGACGAACGGGTCGAACGGGTCCGGCAGGTGCCGTTTGCGGACGCCGGGGGTGCGTTCCCCGGCCAGATAAGCTCGAATCGTCTTACGGTCACGACCGGTGTGACGGGCGATCTGCGAGATCGTCCAGCCTCGAGCGCGTAGGGCACTGATTTCCACATCTTCCTCACGTGTCAACATGGAAAAGCGGGCCTCCTCCGAACTGAAAGCGCTGGTCAGGTGTGGTAACCACCAGCATCGGAAGAGGCCCGCCCTTCACGGCGGAGCCACACGGGACAAATGGGGAATTTCGGTGAGCGTCAGTGAGGAAAATCAGTGAGCGCCGTCAGTACGGCCAGTCGAACGCCGACATCCACCAAGAACCCGCATCTCCCGAGGGAGACGATTGCGGTGAACCAAAGTTTCCGCCGCTGAAACTGACCAAGCCCCGCTATGGTGGCAGTGGTGCGTCAGCGCGTGCCTATGTAGTTCAATGGCAGAACTTCTGCTTCCCAAGCAGACAGCGCGGGTGCGATTCCCCATACCGCCGTGGGCCACAATCAACCTATCCACACGGTATCCCTGTGGACTCGACCGAACCATAAAGGTTCTACGACCGTGGGCGCTTCGGACGCCGAGTCGAAACCACTTCGGCAATTCGACGCGCCGCCAGCTCGGGATCCTCGTGCTCCCAGATCCGGATAACATCCCATCCCGCGTCGGTGAGTAGGCGGTCGGTTTCAAGGTCCCTGGCCCTGTTCCCCGCGATCTTCTCTTCCCAGAACTCGCTGTTGCGACGCGCAGGACGAAAATGCTCGGGGCACCCGTGCCAGTAGCAGCCGTCACAGAAGACCGCGACTTTCGGTCCGACGAAGACAATATCCGCCCGTCTTCGCGACTCGGGCAGCGGCCGCGCGTCCACCCGGTACCCCAGCCCATGCGCGCGGATAGCCGCGCGCAGCGCGAGCTCCGGTCGAGTGTCACGGCTCCGGTTCCCCCGCATCACCGACCGGACCGCAGGCGAACTCGCCCATGACCGCACCGGCGTAGCAGGTGGGGGCAGCAACTCCCGATCGATCACCTCTCGCCACCCTCGGGCCAAATTCTGACGACGTGTTCGACCGTTGACCTCTCCGACATATCTCGTCGGATATCTCCCACCATCAGACCACCGAACGTAGGCGCGGATCCGACGAGTCTTGGCGTACACCTTCAATTCGACAGACGCCAAGGAAACGTTGCCACCTTCTAGGCCAACCAGACGATTGGCGCGACCGCCAGCTGCGCGGTCTTGTTCCGCCGAACGCGCGGCCCGACCAAGATCAGGTGGACATCTCCAGGCCCTATCAGCCGGGGGCTTGTCATTCCACTTTCCAGGGTTGACGCTGGTCACAGCAACTAACTCGCCGTCTCCGCCTCTGCCAACACCGTGGCAACCCCCTCCGCGAAGACCTTGCCCAGTAGGACGGGAACGGCGTTTCCGAGTTGTCGCATCTTCTCGCCCCGAGGCCCCGCGAGTCGCCAATCGTCAGGGAAGGTCATCACCCGAGCGGTCTCCCGCACAGACATGTACCGGTGAGTGCCATCGTCAAGCAACATCACCGACTCGCCACCAGGAACGCCATGCACGCCAGCCTTCACGGTCTTAGCTGGTCTATCGAGTTCGTTCGGGGTGTGGCCGGCGTACACACGAGCGTCCGGCCACCCGATGTGGTCGGTGAACCCACCGAGTAGATGTTCCTTGCGATCGAGCTTGTCCGGCGGGATATCGGGAAGCGGCTTCTGACCGTCCACCCCTCGCAACGCGTCTCGTAGCGTTCGCCACGGCGCGAGCCGTTCGCCGCTGTCAGTCAACATCATGTCCGGCGAAGTCGGAATCCGGGCCATCACTCGATTTCGCACCGCCTTGGATACCTTCGGGTGTCGCTCCCAATAAACGCCACTTGTCATATCCTGATACAAGCTTTCGGCCGAATGGGTCGGTTGCACAAGCTCTTCGAACCGCCGCATGTCGACGCCGACGTCGCGACGAAACGCGATCAGGATCACGCGGTTACGAATCTGTGGAACGCCATAGTCGGCCGCGTTGACCGGAAAGTGCGCCACTTCATACCGCTCATCGGCGGCGATATAAGCTGACTCGTTCATGTGTCGCAGTATCTCGTCGTGATCCTGCCATCGCGAGCCCTCAGCCCGCTCCTCGAACGGCAACGACAGCTCGCGCTTGATGTAATCGAAATATGGCATGAACGATGGGCGAAGCAGCCCTCGTACGTTCTCGCAGATGACCGCCTTCGGACGCATCTCCCGAATGGCTCGGAACATATGCGGAAAGCCGTTGCGGTCGTCCTCGTCGCCCTTGGCAACGCCACCGAGCGAGAACGGCTGGCATGGCGGACCGCCGGCCAGAACGTCGACCATGTCGCGGAGGTACTCGAAATCGACCTTTCGAACGTCGCCCACCACCAGCGGGGGCCGCTCGCCAACCACCGGGATAGCGGGCAAGGCCCCCTCCTCAACAGGAGTCGCCACGTTAGTCGCGAGGGTCTCACAGGCCCGCTTCGCGAACTCGTTGAACAGGAGGGGGCGGAAGCCCGCGCGTTCGACCGCCATCGCGAGACCTCCGCCACCGGCGAAGAGCTCGACACTCGTACGCTGGGACTTCTTGGTGACTCGGTCCTTAGGCATGGCCGGAACCATACCGCGGAGAGCCATCGAACGCACGTACGAACTGCGAGTCCCGGTCAACCCGCCGTGACCGATCAGTCGTCCTCCTCGTCCCGCTCGGTCACCTCCCCCTTCTCGTCCAGGCGCCCCTGCCCCTCGTAGGACCTCACCGTGCCGTTCTCCGTCCGCCAGTACCGAGTCGCGCTGGCGAGGTCCTCAAATCCCGGGTATAGGATCACGTACCCCGGGAGCGCCGTGGCTTGCCAGTCGCCAGAAAGGGACTCGAGCACGAATCGCAGAAACTCGGCAGTACTCATGTTGATGTCTGGAACAGTGACCGGAACACCTCGCAGCAGCTCGTGTGGCGCCTTGGTCCCCGGCGTTGTCATGAAACGAAAGGTATATGGAAGCGCCCCCTTCGCCGCCACGAGCACCGGCCCCAAATTCTGCTCGCCTGGAGCCAGGCCACTAACAACCAGTTCGGTGTTGATCGGATATCGAGCGTCGAAGTGCTTCGCCTTCACCAGCGTTTTATCCCGGTTTCGTCCCGGATCCTTATTCCCGAAACCCATCGTGTTCCAGGGTGCCTCACCGTTCGCCCGGTAGCGCTTGATGAGGAGTTTCTCCGGTGCCGCAGCATCCATGTCCTCATCCACGTACAAACAGACGAAGCCCACTTGCCTGAGGCTGATCTTCAGTCTTCCCGAGAGCTTCCTGCGGTGCCCCTCCAGGCGATTTCGCAAGTTCTTCGACGCCTTTCCGACGTACACAAACTCGCCGTCGACGTACAACTGATAGACACCAGGGCGCGGCTGGATCTCGTTCTTGAGATACTCGGCCGTGAGCGGCGCGGGCGCGAGTCGTCGCAATCCCTCGCCCAGCTGGTCTCCCAGCGCTCGCGTGATGCTCAGCTTGAACTCCGCGCTCGCCCGGCCCTCGCTATCATTCGGCCCAAGACTCAGTCGATCCTCCACTCCGCCAACGTATCGCACGCGTCGAACATTAGACCGTCCACTCCGCCGAGCGCCCCCTCGTAGATCAACACAACCGTGGCGCGGAGCCCGAAGAGCGGCGCAGCTCGATCCGCGCAGACCTCGTCCGTTCGGGTCCAGCACCTGGAGAGGACCTGGCTGTCAACAGGCTGCTCCCCAGCGACTCACCCCGGGACTCCGAAGGTTCGGTGCCGGAGCGGTTGCCGCCCGTTCACGTCCCGCGCGAACCCCGCCCGAACAATATGGGTGCCCGAGTACCAAGTCGCGTCGGACCGATTTGGGGCACTACGTCGAGCTGGCGTACCAAAGCCCTCATACTCACCAGCACACGGAGGGCATAGCCAACGTCTGAGATATTTCGAGCAAGAGTAGTGCTGAGCCGATTTCACGACTCGGCTCGCTCCGAGCCAGCGGACTTGCCCCGTCTAGTGCCTGGTCTGCTAGGCTGGCGGTCGCGCTCACGCGCAGGCCGATGTAGTTCAATGGTAGAACTTCTGCTTCCCAAGCAGACAGCGCGGGTTCGATTCCCGTCATCGGCTCCCCATCGAAAGCCTCTGCGATGCAGGGGCTTTCGTCGTTTGGTCTGGACTACCGGTTCGAGTTCACTCCGAGCCCCGACCTCGGATACCACCTGAAGATGCAGGGCGAATCGCGCGACGGACTGCCTACGGACCGGAAGTCTCCCCCCAGGTACCCAGCTCGCGGATGGGCGAGGCACAGCCGGCCCGGACAGCCAGGGCTCGCGACCCGATCGCACCGCGGCTTCGCCGCGCGCCTGTCTTTGTTCGCGGACCGCCCGCACGCCGAGGTCAGTGGGTTACCGCTCGAACAAGGCGGCGGAGTCAGGCCAGAACCTGCGGACCACGACGCGGCTACGTGCGGTGTAGACGGGACGGGGTGGCGCAGTGCGGGCGGGGTGGAGTTCGGGTTGCGTAGCGGCGTTGGGCGTCGGCCAGGCGCGCGGCGAGGTGTTCGAGGGTGGTGGGTGGGAGGGTTTTGCCGAAGGCGGCGGCGTCGAGGAGGGTGCGGCGGACGGCGGCGAGCTGGGCTTCGGGGGTGTCCGGGTGGTCGGGGGTCGGCATGGACGCAGACCCTACTCCGAATCGAACAAGCGTTCTATTCGGACGCGGAATTCGAGGAGGGCGCGCTGGTCGGTGAGGTCGGTGACCGTGTCCAGGGTCAGGCCGTGGCGAGCCGCGAGGGCGCGGAACTCGTCCACGCGGCGTTCGCGGCCGCCGAAGATCGCGAGCATGGCGAGGTTGAATTCAGTGGAAGCGCGGAGGTCGCCGATCGGTTCGATGATCAGGATGCGGGTGTGCGGGGCGGCGGCTTCGGCGCAGCGGGTCAGGATTCGGTGCGCGTGGGCGTCGTCCCAGTCGTGGAGGATGTCGACCAAGAGGTAGGCGTCGGCGGCCGGTGGGAGGGGGTCGAAGAAGCTGGCCGCGGTGACCTGGGTGCGATGGGTGAGACCGTGGGATTCGAAAGTGTGTCGGGCTTCGGTGGCCGTGGGGTCGAGGTCGAGCAGGTGACCGTGGATGCGGGGGTGGGCCTGGAGGATCGCGGCTAGGAGGTCACCCCGGCCGCCGCCGACGTCGACGATTGTCGTGAAGCGGGACCAGTCGACGGCGGACACCATCACGGGGATTTGGTCGCGGAGGCGGTGGGCCATCTGGCGGTCGAAGGTGTCGCGCAGGTGTGGATTCGCGGCGAGGTCCGCCCAGAAGTCCTGGCCGTAGCGTTGCGGGTAAGCGGCGCGGCCGGTGGTGACGCTGTGGGCCAGTTCGGCGAAAGCCAGTTCGGCGCGGCCGCCGGCGGCGCCCATATGCAGCAGATCCGCCAGCCCGTTGCCCGCGTCGGCGCACAGGTGCGCACCGAACGGCGTGGTGCGGTACGCGGCGGCGATGCATTCGAGGACGCCGAGCGTCACGAGATGGTCCAGCAGCAGTTCGAGCGCGATCGGATTTACCGACGATTCGGCGGCCAGATCGGCGGCGGAAGCGCCTGTGTCGCAGAGCCGGTCGGGCAGGCTTAGCGTCACGGCCACCCGCAGTGCCATCGGGGTGGCCAATCCCGCCATCCGGCGGAGCGAGTCGACGTCGTTCACGGGGTCGACCGCTCGCGAAGCGCGAATTCCCCTGTCCGAATCGAGACGAACGCCCTCATCCGAGGGAGAAGATGGCGGCGGAGTTGGATTTCGCGGCGTGGGTGAAGAAGTGGACGAGGGCGGTGTAGTGGCCGCCGAGGTATTCGAGGCCGAGTTCTTCGCCGTCGCGGACCCAGACGGGTGGGTAGACCTCGGTGGCATCCATGTCTTCGGCGTCGAAGTAGCAGGCCAGGGCGGTGAAGGGGGTGTGGGATAGTCGGTCGGCGGTGTAGCGGACGGTGTCGGGGGACCAACCGAAGAGGGCGGGTTCTTCGCAGAGCAGGTCGCCGTCGTAGCAGAGTTCGACGCCGAGGCAGGCCCGCTCGAACAGGTAGGCAAGGCCAGCCCACGCTTTGTCGAGGTAGCCGTTGGGTTTCTCGTCGTATCCTCGGTCGCCGAGCAGATCCGCCATCGCGCCCGGGTCGGCGGCGATCTTCTCGAGTTCCGCTTCGGTCACCCGGGTGAACGTTGCGACGATCCCCATACCCGTTCCGCACCTTCCACATTCGCCATCCGAACGCGACGACACTAACCGAGCCCACCGACAAGTTCTCGCGGCGGATCTGGACGGTGCACATCGACCCCGCCCACCGATCTTTCCGGCGACGACGACAGGCACTCACCGCGCAGAGCTTGCACAGAAGGGGGCCGACAGGCGCTGACCGAGCGAACAACGCGCGGGACGAAAGACCGGCGGGCGCTCACCCCAGCGGAGCCCGCACAGGACGGTGACCGGCAGACGCTCACCCGACAGAGCCCGCGCGGGACAGGTGGCAGCCGCCGAACAGGTCCCGCTGCGGTGACTGTCAGCGAGCGGTACCGGGCGTGTGGACGACGTTGTGCGCGTTGGCGACCGAGGTGACCACGCAGGTTCCGAGCGGCCCGGTGCGGTCGTAGAGGGTGGCGGTGCCGACGGCGACGCCGTGCGCGGTGACCTGGTCGCGGGCGCGCAGGCCGAGTTCGGGGCCGAGGGGGAGGCGGGCGAGGGTCAGGGTGAGGTCGGTGTTGATGTAGGAGTTGCCTTCGGCGGTCCAGTGGCAGATGAAGTTGGTGGAGTCGCCCACGGCGGCGGCGCGCTGGAACGGGGTGATGGGTTCGCCTTCGACCACGGGAATGAGGTTCTGCCACAGGGTTTTGCGCTCGGGACTGCGCGCGGCGGACAAGTCGTGGGTCCAGTCGCCGTCGCCGACTTTCAGCAGCGGGTACGAGCCTTCCGGGGCGTCGTATCGTTCGGCGGGGACGGGTAGGGATTCGGTGGGCTGCCACAGTTCGCCGGACGGCGGGTCCGCGACGGCGAGGAAGGAGGCGGACGCGCGCGCCCTGACCTCGTCGCGTTGGACGATCGCCGCGTCGGCGACCAGTACGCGGCGGCCGACGCGGACGAGTTCGCTTCGGACGGTGATCGGTTCGGTCAGCACCGGCCGGAACAGGTCGACGGTGAGCCGCGCGGGCGTGAAACCCTCGGCCGGGCAGTGGGTTTCCAGTTCGCGTGCCAGCAGCCCGCACACGGCGGGCCCGTTGACCTGCTCGGCGCTCCACTGGCTGATGCCATAGCCCTGCGCGTGGAATCCGTCCGCGCGCCGGGCGAAGAATCCGCTCACCACCATCGGTTGTTCGCTCACGCGAACGATTGGAACACACAGACGCCGCCGCGCCCGGAGTTCGATGGCGTCGCACCGGACCCGCGAAAGCCCGTTCCGCTAACGAGGCGGGTTGGCCTTCACCGCGACGACGACCAGCCTGTGCCACGCCCGGAGACGCAGGCCGTTCGGCGACCATGCGGAGCGACCCGCATCCACACGGAACGCCCCGATCAACTCGCGTGCAGGCGACGGAATCGGCTGCCGTGGAACACCAGCGGTTCGATGTCGGCGCGGGTCGCCAACCGTTCGATGCGCAGGATGACGACGGTGTGGTCGCCCGCGGGCACCTGCGCTTCGACCACGCCTTCGATCCAGGCGGAGGCGCCGTCGATGAAGACGGCGTCGCCGGTGCCGCGGTGCAGTTCGGAGTCGCGGAAGCGGTCGCCGTTGCGGGCGCCGAGGGCGCGGGCGGCGGCCTGCTGGTCGGTGCCGAGCAAGCTCAGGCCGAGTTTGTCGGCGGCCTCGAGGCGCGGCCAGGTGGACGAGGAGTTCTGCACGCAGAACGACACCAGCGGCGGGTCGAGGGAGACCGGGACGAAGGTGCTGACCGCGAGTCCGTGCGGGGTGCCTTCGACTTCGGCGCAGACGGCGACGACGCCGCTGGGGAAGTTGGCGAAGGCGCGGCGTAGGCCGTCGCCGTCGGCGGGGAACTCGAACAGGTCATGCATGATTCGCCGCCTTCTCGGTGGTGGTCAACGCGGCGACGACGGGTCGCCAGCGTTCGGTGTAGTTGTCGATCGCGCCGTCTTCGAGGAAGGTGCGGTCGGACAGGTAGAGCCCGGGCAGGGCGGCGGTCGCGCCGATCTCCACCAGGACCGGCTTGAGCAGCAGGTCCGGGGCGAGCGCGTGGGCGGGGCCCGCGCCGAGCATGAGCGGAACGGCGAGCACGCCCGCGAGTCCGGTGCCGCCGTCGAACTGTTCGAGGAACAGTTTGAGCAGTCCGGTGTAGGTGGCTTTGAAGGTGGGGCTGGCGAAGACGACGAGTTCGGATTCGGCGACCTTGCGCGCCGCCTCGCCGACGGCCGGGTCACCCCAGCCGAGCAGTCCCGGACCCAGCGTGACCAAGTCGACCACTTCGGGGGTGGCGTCGGGCCGCAACCCCTGCGCGACCAGCGTGGCCGCGGTGAGGGTGCGGGATGCGGGTTTCGGGTTTCCGACGACGACCGTCACCGTCATGTTCGTCTCCTAACTCTGCAGACGGCTCAGAACACTCCGTGGCGCGGCGGTGCTTCGCCGTGCAGCAGTGCCCGGCCGATGTGCTGGTACTTCCAGCGGACCGGATCGTGCAACGTGTGGGTGCGCGCGTTGCGCCAGAAGTGGTGCAGGTTGGTCGCGTTCGCGGCGCTGCGCGTCCCGCCGACCTCGAACAGCGCGGACGACACCTCGTTGGCGGCCCGATCCGCCAGTACTTTCGCGGCCGCGACCGCGACCGAGGCCGCCGCACCCGGGTCCTCGCCGGTGTCCGCGAGAGCCGCGGACGCGACTCCCGTCGAGTCGATGTCGCGCGGATCTGGCGGCGGGTTCGTGGCCTGCACCGCCGCGTCGACGGCGGCCCCCGCCACGACCAGCGCCGCGTCGGCCGCCGTGACCTGCACCGACAGTTCGCCGAAGCGCTGGATCACCAGGGGGTCGTCGATCGCGCGGTCCACGCCCGCCTCGAACCACGGCCGACTGGAGTGCCGGACGAAATCCACGGCGGCGGTGAGCGCGCCGCGGGCGATGCCGGTGTCGATCGCGGCGTGCAGGAGTTGGGCGTAGGCGCCGTAACCGGTGGGGGCGTTCACGGCGGCGGCACGCGGGATCAGCTGATCCCGGTCGACCGAGACGCTGTCGAAGGTGACCGTTCCGCTGCCGGTGGTGCGCTGTCCCATACCGTCCCAATCATCCACGATCCGCACACCGGGCGCATCGGCCGGCAGGAACAGGACGTATTCGCCCGCGTCCAGTCCGGACGTGCCGTCCGGGTCGTCGAGGCGGGTCAGGACGGCCAGGATCTGCGCGAACAGCGAGCCCGTGCAGTAGTACTTGGCTCCTTGCAGAAGGAAGCCGGAGCCGTCGGGCCGCACGGTGGTGGCGATGTCGGTGACGGTCGCGCCGCCGCGCTCGGACTGCGCGTTGGCGATCCGCGCGCCGTCGAGAACCTGCCCGAACCAGCGGGCGCGCTGTTCCTCGGTCCCCGCGAGCCGCAGCAGGTTCAGGTAGACGAAATGGCTGTGCGGGATCTGGGCGATGTTCGGATCGGCGGCGGCGAGGACCCAAGCCACTTCGGCGACCAGCGACGGCGGCAGGTCCGCCCCGCCGTGCGCGGCGGGGACGGTGATCGCGAGCAGGCCGCTGGCCGCCAAGCGGTCCACCTCGTGGTGCGGCAGGATCCGGTCGCGGTCGCGGTCGGCCGCGCCCTCCGCGAACTCGGCCGCGAGTTCGTGCGCGAGGCCCAAGGCGTGGGCGGCCGACTCGACGCGGTCGGCGGCGACCGCGGTCATCACGACACCGCCGCGGCGGGCGCTCTGGCGGCCTCGAGTTCCCGGACCAGGGGAAGCACCTTCGCCCCGAAGTATTCGATCTCCTCCTGGAAGTGCAGGAATCCGCCGAGGATCAGATCGACGCCGAGCTGTTTGTAGGCGACGATGCGTTCGGCGATCTGCTCCGGAGTGCCGATCAACTGGGTGCGGAATCCGTCGTTGTATTGGACGAGATCCTCGAAGGTGGAATCGGCCCACATGCCTTTGCGATCCCCGGTCGAGGCGCCCGCCTGCTGCACGGCGTCGCGGAAGCCTTCCACCGCGGGCTTGTTGGCCTTCTCGATGATCTCGCGCAAGGTGTCGCGCGCTTCGCGTTCGGTGTCGCGGGCGATGATGAAGCCGTTGAGCCCGAATTTGACCTCGCGGTCGTGGGCGCGGGCGACTTCGCGCAGGTCGTCGAGCTGTTCGGTGACGCCGTCGAAATCCTTGCCGTTGGAGAAGTACCAGTCGGCGTGGCGGCCGCCGTTGCGGCGCGCGGCCGAGGAGTTGCCGCCCTGGAACAGCTCGGGATTGGGCCGTTCGGGGGTGTTCAACGGTTTCGGCTTCAACGTGAAATCGCGGATGCGGTAGAAATCGCCGCCGTAGTCGACGTTGTCCTCGGTCCAGATCTTGCGGATGACCTCGAGGAATTCGGCGCTGCGGCGGTAGCGCTCGTCGTGTTCGAGCCACGGTTCCCCCAGCGCCTGGAATTCGCCGGCGAACCACCCGGAGACCACGTTGATGGCGAATCGCCCGTTGGACAGGTGGTCGGCGGTCGCGCCGAATTTGGCCAGCACCGCGGGATGCCACAGACCGGGATGGATCGCGGCGATGACCTTCAACCGTTCGGTCGCGCCGAGCAGCGCGAGACTGAACGAGGTCGATTCGTGCTGGAACTCCGCGCCGTAGGAGGCGGTGTAGCGGACCTGGGACAGCGCGTAGTCGAAACCGTTGCGTTCGGCGGTCTGCGCCAGTTTCTTGTTGTACTCGAAATCCCAGCTCGTGCGCTGTTCGATCTCGCTGGTGACCAGCCCGCCGCTGACATTGGGCACCCAGTAGGCGAAACGGATCTGCTCGGCGATCTGCTCGGTTGTCATATCAACTCCAGGGTCCGGAATGCTGCCGGGGCTGCACTCCACTTCAGCACCGGGACCGGATCGGCAGGAGGTTTTGAATCCGCGCGATCCGATCCCGGCGTGTTCTGTGCGTCTGTGAACGGGACGGCGGCAGGCCCACCTGTCGTGACGGCCGGATCGGCCGGTTGCCACGAACCGGTCGGCTCATCGACCGAGGGCCTGCGCGCTATCCCGCCGAGGTGCGGGTCAGCTCGCCGGCGTACTCGGACCGGGCGAACCGGCCCGCCGGCTGGAACCGCGCGAGCACGTCGGCGGCCGGTTCGCCCAGGACCCCGGCGATGTTGTGGTCGGCGCGCTGCGGTGCGCGAAGACCTCCGGACCGAAACCGAGCCCCTTGACGGTGACGGTCAGCAGCGACCGCTGCGGCGCGTCGTACACGGTGCGGGCGTCGTCGACGGGGAACAGGTCCGACAGTCCGCCGCGACCGGTCGCCACGAGCGTCAGGTCGTGCTCGGCGGCGATCGTGTCGAGGAGTTCGAGAGTCACCGGGCCGACGACGAATTCGCCGCCGCGCTCGCGGAAAGCGGTGAGCCGTTCATCGGCCTTGAGCCTGGTGTCGACGGCGACACCCACGTAACCGTCGAAAGTGCCGTCGAAACCGATCAATTCGGCATTGTCCGGTCCGGCGATCCGCACGCTCAATCCGGTGTGCCGCGGGGCGCGAGCGGTGAAAGGGTCGAGTCCGAGGGCGATTTCGGCCTGCTGGGTGACGCCGAATTCGAGTGCCGTCCCGGTCGCGGGCACATCGTCTCTGAGAGATCTCTGGTCGCGGTCGCTGTAGATGGTGACGGTGAAACCCGCCGCCAGTAGTCCGATGGCCGCGGTGACGCCGGTCTGGCCTGCGCCGACGATCGCGGCCGAACGCGTGGAACGTGAAACGGAATTCTGCGATGTCATAGTCGCATGGTGCGGGTGCGACCCGGGGGCTGTGCAGTATTGCGATCAGCGGGAACCGATGGTCCCGCGACGGGGGTCACCCCTACGATGCACGCATGTCCTTCACCGTCACCGAATTGTCCGGCGACCGGGTGCGGCAGTACCGCGAACTGGGCGCCCAGGCGCGCGCCCTGCTCGCCGGCGAAACCGACCGCGTCGCGAACGCCGCCAACCTCGCGTCCCTGCTCTTCCACACCCTCCCCGACCTGAATTGGGCGGGCTTCTACTTCTACGACGGCACGGAACTCGTCGTCGGCCCGTTCCAAGGCAAACCGGCGTGCGTGCGCATCGCCCTGGACCGCGGCGTCTGCGGCGCGGCCGCCCGCACCCGCGTCACCCAGGTCGTCCCCGACGTCCACGCCTTCCCCGACCACATCGCCTGCGACGCCGACTCCCGCTCCGAGATCGTCGTCCCGCTGATCCACGACGACCACCTCGTCGGCGTCCTCGACCTCGACAGCCCCCTCCCCCACCGCTTCGACGACACCGACCGCACGGGCCTCGAATCTCTCGCCGAGATCTACCTGGAGTCCCTGCCCTGACCCCGTCCGAAGGCGGTTACTCGGGGGTGCGTTCGCCCGCGCTCCAGCCGAACGGGAGATCGGCGCCGTTGAGCAGGTGGTCGCCGATGGCGCGGGCTTTCTGGATGGCGGGGTTGTGGACGGAGATGGTGCGGGCGTTGCGCCAGTGGCGGTCAAGGCGCAGTTCTTCGGCGACGATGGAGGCTCCGCCGACCTCGAACAGGTGGGTGGTGGCGGGCAGGACCGTTTCGATGACGGCGAGTTGGGCGCGCGCGGAACTGAGTTCGACCGCCACGAGCGCTTTTTCGTCTTTCGCGCCTGCGGCGAGGACGTCGTCCAGCTCCTCGGCGACCGCGAGGACGGTGGCGCGGGCGGAGTAGGCGGCGGCGGAGAGGCGGCCGATCACCTGCTGCACCAACGGGTCTCGGCGCGGGAGGTCGGCGGCGGAGTGGGTGTAGCCGCGGGTGCGGACGGCGACCCAGTCGCGGACGTCGGATTCGGCGCGTCGGGCGATGCCGGCGAGTACCGCGAGTTGCACCAGTTGCAGGTAGGCGGTGGCGTAGGTGGGGCCCGCGACGCCGTAGCCGGGCCCGAGGATCTGTTCCTCGGTGACGGTGACGTCGGTGAATTCGGTGGTGCCGCTGGCGGTGAGGCGCTGGCCGAATCCGGTCCAGTCGTCGTGTTGCCGAACACCTTCGGCGTTCGCGTCGACCAGGATGCCGACACGTTCGCCGTCACGGTCGGCCGCGACGAGGATGTGGTCGGCGTAGAGCGAACCGGTGCTGTAGAACTTGACGCCGTTGAGGACCTGCCGGTCGCCGTCGCGGGTGAGGGCCGTGCGGTACCGGTCGACCGCGCCGACGCCGGGTTCGGTGATGGCGTTGCCGATCAGGACGCCTTCGGCGAGTCGGCGCAGCCACCGTTCGCGAGTGGGGCCGGGTTCGGCGAGGAGTTGGTCCTCGACGAAGGAGAAGTGCACGCGCAGCGCCTGCGGGAGGTTGGACTCGGCGGCGGCGAGGTCGATGAGCAGCCGGAACAGTTGGCGCACGCTCGCGCCGTGACCGCCGAATTCGACGGGGACGCGCAGCGCGCCGAAGCGGGCCGCGCGCAGCCATCCGATCTCCTCGTGCGCGAGTCTTCTGTCGATCTCGCGCTCGACCGCCCCGGACGCGATCCGTTCGAAGATCGGCCCGAAGGTGTCGTCCAGTTCCGCATCCGGTGTGGTTGTCGCCGCGAGGGAAGTCATGACCCCACGATGACCGCCGAGCCCGCTCGCTTCACGGTTTGCGCGCAGCGGGATCGCAATGCTCTATTTTCCGACGCAGGCGGTGACGATCTTGCTGGTCGCGGTGCGCGCGCGGTCGGCGTCCTGCGCGCTCATGCCGAGGTTCTGCGGGTCGGATTGCAATTGGCCGCTGTCGCTGGCGATCAGCGTGCGCAACCCGTCCTGGGAGATCCCCTCGTCGTAGTACACCTTCGCCGCGCAGTCGGCGAGTTCTTTGTCGCGCAATCCCCTGTCCTGCAACGACTGTGAGATGTCGGCGGCGGTCACCGGTTCGGGGTCGTCGCTTCCGCAGCCCGCCAGCAAAGGCAGGGCCGCGACCGCCGCGGTGATCAGCAGGATCCGCACCTGTTCGTCCTCTTTCTCTCGTGACACACGCCACCGAAGGGGCGCGGCAACGATGATGCCGTATGCGGGCCGCGCGGGACAGGGGTCAGCCCGCGAGCGGTCCGACGTAGCGTTCGGCGAAAGCGCGCAGCGCGGTCTCGTCGTCGAGGCCGAAGTAGCTGTCGGGGGTGAGGACCACCGATTGCGCCAGGCGCAACGCGATCTCGGCGGCCGCGTCGGCGTCGACGTCGGCGGCCTGGCCGCGGGCTTGCAGTTCCCGGCACTTGTCGGCGAGGAATTCGCGGGAGGCGCGCAGGATGGGGGAGCCCGCGGTGGTCAGGTAGGGGACGAAGGTCTCCGGTTCGCTGGTCAGCAGGCGGGCGACGAGCGCGTCGGTGCGCACGATGAGCACCGCGCGCACGAAGCCCTCGACCAGCCGTTCCCGCACGGTGGGCCGGTCGGCGACGGCGGCGGCGGTTTCGGCGAGCAGGCCGAGCAGCCACCGCTGGAAGGTGGCTTCGACCAGTTCGTTCTTGGAGCCGAAGCGCCGGTAGACGGTGGCGCGGTTGACCCCGGCCCGCCGCCGGATGTCGTCGACGGAGGCCCGCCGCAGCCCGAAGTCGGTGAACTCGGCGAGCGCGGCGTCGAGGATCCGTTCGGTGATCGGATCGGCGGCGGCACTGGGTCGTTCGAGAAGGGCGGTGAGCGAGGGCAATCCGGCCATCTGTCCATGCTGCCATGCCGGACCCGCGCCGGGTCCGGCTCGCATCAGCCCGCGGCCCGTTCGCGCGCGATCCCGGCCAGCGCGCGCGGCTGGTAGCGCACCCGCTCGGGCAGCAGCGGCCACACGCGGCGGACCACCGCGACGCGCAGTTTGAACTGCCTGCGTTCCCACGGACCCCACGGCAGGCCGAGGCGTTCGCGGATCACCGGCGGCATGGTGCCCGCCGCGATGAGGCGGTACTGGTGCATGAACGCGGTGCCGAACAGTTTCCACACCACCTCGGGAACGTAGGGCAGTCGCATCTCGGCGGGCCGATCCAGTTGGCGCACCACCCATTCCGCGGATTCGGTGACGACGAGGCGCTGGGCGCACATGCGGTCGAAGTAGGCGCGGAAGGCGTACCAGTCCTCGGGCATCGGCCGTTCGCTGACGCCGTAGAGCCGATACCACTGCTTGCTCTCGTCGTACATGCGCTGTTTCTCGGCGTCGCTGAGGCGGTGGTCGAAGATGTCGGCCATCATCATCGCGGCCCAGATGAAGGTGGCGTGCGCCCAGTAGTAGACCTCGGGGTCCAGGGCGTGGTATCGGTTGCCGTCGGCGTCGATGCCTTTGATGTCGCGGTGGTAGTCGCGCACGGCCGCGGCGGTGGCGACGGCTTCGGGGCCGTCGTAGACGGTGCCCGCGATCTGCGGGATGGACCGGAAGATCCGTTCCCAGGGCTCGTTGAAGAAGTCCGAGTGCTGGGTGACGCCCGCGCCGAGTCCGGGCAGCATGAGTTGCATGATGCCCGCGGCGGGCGCCATGAGCATGGTCCGCCAGTCGCCGAAGTACTTCCACAGCAGGCTGTCCGGGCCGAGCGTCACCGGTTCGGTTTCCGTGTCGGCCAAGGTCGTCGTCATCGCACCCTCACTCTCGATAGAGATAGAGCGACAATAAGTTACTCTTTGTCGCTCTGCAATGGGAGTGGCCGGAACGCGCTGCTACGGTAGGCACGCCCCGAGAGTCAGGATGCCAATGACGACGTTGAACCACCACCGGGTCGGCCGAGGAGAACCGCTGGTCCTGGTGCACGGGATCGGCAGCCGCTGGCAGGTCTGGGAACCGATCATCGACACCCTCGCGCGCGAATTCGAGGTCATCGCCGTCGACCTCCCAGGCTTCGGCGCCTCCCCGGCGCACACCCCGCCCACCACCGTCGGCACGCTCACCGAAGCGCTCGCGGACTTCCTCGCCGAGCAGGGCATCGAACGTCCGCACCTGGCGGGCAATTCGATGGGCGGACTCATCACGCTCAACCTCGGCGCGCGCGGACTGGCCCGCTCGGTCACCGCGTACTCCCCCATCGGCTTCTGGGACACCCCCGGCCGCATCTGGTGCCAGCGCTCGCTCGGCGGCGCGCGCAGCCTGGTCGGCCCGCTGCGCCCGCTCATCCCGAAGGTGCTCGAAACCGCCGCGGGCCGAACGGCTTTCCTGTATCTGGTGTTCGCCAAGCCGTGGGCCGTCGACCCGCAGGTCGCCCTCGACACCGCCAACGGCGCGGCCCAGGCCCCCGCCTTCACCGACGCGCTGGCCTCTTTCGACACCGCGCGCCTGGACGAATCCCGCGCGGCGCTCACCGACATCCCCGTCACCATCGCCTGGGGTGACCGCGACGTCCTGCTCACCTACTCCACGCAGAGTCGCCGCGCCCGCACGGCACTGCCCGAGGCGCGGCACGTCACCCTGCGCGGCAGCGGGCACACCCCGTTCTACGACGACCCCGAAGCCTGCGCGCAGGTCCTGCTGGAGACGGCGCGCGACTGAACCTCAGCCGTCGGTCAACGTCGACGGGTCGGCGGTGCCCAGCAGGATGCGCACCGCGTTGGTCCACCGGCGGGTCATCAGCCGGTTGCGGTCGAGGTCGCCGGTGAGCAGCACCCGCATCGCCTGACCGGTCATCACCTCGATGGTGAACTCGGTGATCGTGGGAACCCGAGGGTCATCCGGGAATTCGGTGCGGAAGGCCGCGCGGATGCCGGTGTGCATGAGGTCGAACAGGCGACGTTCCAGCGGCAGGAACGCCGCCAGCAGTTCCGGGTCGGTGCGCGCGCCGACCCACATCTCCAGCGCGGCGAGGAAGGTCGGGCCCGCTAGCATCCGCATGGTCAGCTCGACCGCGCTCTCCAGCCGGTCGACGTCCTCGGGAATGGCGGCGAATTCCCTTGTCAGCTGGTCGAATCGCTGCTGGGCGACATACTCGACCGCGCCGGCGAGCAGCGCGGGCCTGGTCGGGAAGTGATGTTGCAAGGTGCCGCGGGGCACCCCGGCGCGGTGCTGCACCGCCAGGGTGGTCGTCCCCGAATACCCGACCTCGACCAGACTCGCGACCGTCGCGTCCAGGATCCGCGCGCGCATCCGCGTCCGCCGTTGCTCCTGCGTCTCCCGGACGCGCTCGGTCATCGAATCAGCGCCCCTGCCACTGGGGTTCGCGTTTCTGCGCGAAGGCCAACGCGCCCTCGGCGGCATCCTTGGACACCAGCGCGGGCAGCGCGATCTCGCCCTGCTTCGCGAACGCCTCGGCCGTCGTCCAGTCCGGGGACTCGTCGATGATGCGCTTGCTCGCGGCCACCGCCAGCGGCGCGGCGGCGACGATCTCGGCGGCCAACTCCAACGCGACCTCCAGTGCCCCACCGGGTTCGGTGACCCGGTTGACCAAGCCGAGCTGATACAACCGGTCCGCGCTGATCCGTCCGCCGGTGAGCGCGAGTTCGGCGGCGATCGAGCGCGGCAGGCGCTGGGTCAGCCGCAGCACACCGCCGCCGACCGCGACCAGTCCGCGCTTGACCTCGGGAATGCCGAACTGCGCGTTGTTCGCCGCGACGATGAGATCACCGGCCAGGGCCAGCTCGAAACCGCCCGCCAGCGCGAAACCCTCCACGGCGGCGATGGTCGGCTTCAGCGGCGGCTTCGCGGTCAGTCCCAGCGGGCCGCGACGTTCGGTCATCGGCATCTCACCCCGCGAGGCGGCGACGAGATCCATTCCGGCGCTGAACGTTCCGCCCGCGCCCGTGAGGACGAGCACGCGCGCCGCGTCGTCGGCCTCGAAGGCGTCGACCGCGGCCTCGATGGCCTTGGCCGTGGCCAGGTCGACGGCGTTGCGGGCTTCGGGGCGGTTCACCGTCAGCACGGTGATCGCCCCGCGCTGTTCCACCAGAACAGGTTCGGTCATGACAGTCCTCTCCTCAGAGCAGGGTGAGCGAGTCGACGGCGGTGATCTCGGCGGGCGCGCCGAGCGGGTCGCCGTCGACGAAGGCGGCGATGGTGTCGGCATCGCCGGCACGCACCAGTGTGCGCGCCCCTCGCGGATTCAGGAGGCTGATCACGACGGCCTCCGGTTCGTCGCCGTCGCGGCCCTTGCGGTAGGCGACGGTGTAGGACTCGACGGTGGCCGGTCCGGTGTAGTCGGGGGCGGGTTCGCGGCGCGCGGGCCTCGGTTCGGCTTCCACGGCGCGGAACAACCGCCGCGGCGGACGCGCGGAGTACACGCCCACACCGTGTTTGGTGATGTACCAGCCCAGCGCGGTGGTCAGGCCGTAGCTGTCGGGGTGTGCACGCAACAGTCCGACGGCGGTCGCCACGGAGTGCAGCGCGTAGTTGTTGCCGGGGCCGCCGCCGAAGGTGAGTCCGCCGGTCAGCGAGATCGGGCGGGCCGGGTCGTCGATCGGCAGGCCCAGCGCCTCGGCCGCGACCTGCACCGCGATCGGGAAGCAGGAATAGAGATCGATGTGGGCGACGTCGTCGATGCCGATGCCCGCGTCGGCCAGCGCGGACGCGCCCGCCGCGGCGATCGCGGGCGAGGCGGCCATGTCGGCGCGTTCGGTGACATGCCATTCATCGGTGGCGGTGGCCCCGCCGTGCGGGAACACCCAGCGCTCGCGCGGCACCCCGGCGGCGTCGGCGGCGGCCGCGCTGCACAGGATCAGGCCCGCGCCTTGGTCCACCGACAGGTTCGCGATCAGCAGTTTCGGATACGGGGTGGAGACCAACCGGTTGCCCGCCGACGGCAACACCAGATCCTCGGCCGTGTGCGCGACGGGCATCCAGGCGTGCGGATTGCGCGCCGCGATCTCCGACAGCCGCGACCACAGTCCGCCGATCCGCGCGCGGTGCTCGTCCTCGCTCAGACCCAGACGCGCCCGCAACGCCGTCTCCATCAGCGCGTAGAAGTAGACCGGACCCCACAGTCCGGCGGCGCTCTCCATCTCGGAGTTGGGGCCGCGGTCGGAGCCGATGACCTGGGTCGGCAGGTCGTGCTCGGACTGGTCGGGCCAGTCGACGGTGAGCCCGCGCCGCCCCGCGACATTGCCGGAGTAGACGGCTTCCGCGCCGGTCAGCAGCGCCACGTCCGACTGTCCGTCGGCGATGGCCTGGGCGACGACGTTGAGCAGTCGCTGCGGCGCGTCACCGCCGAAGCGCACCGACTGGATGGTGCGCTTGGGGCTCGCGCCGAGGTCGGCCGCGACCAGCGCGCCCAGATCGGTGTAGGGCTTGCTGACGGGGGCGACGGCGGCGACCAGGTCGGCCGCGCGCAGCAGTCGGTCGCCGACGCCGCTGTCCTGGCCCGCGCGCCGCAGCGCCTCGGCGGACAGGGCGATGGGCCCGGGCAGGCCCGGTTCGTCGCCGCGGTGGGTGATCTGTCCCGCTCCCACGATCACGGGTGTCCGGGGATCCATTCCGGCTGGCAGCATAGGTTTCGCACTCACTCTCGATCGCTGTCGCGCGGTCACGTCGACCCGGTTCTCATCGCGGTTACCGTCAATCGTGACGGTAACTTGTTCTCGATTACAGCAGAGCCCACGCGCGCGGGCAACGACTCCGGCGGAAAAACTGACCGCTGGGTAACATCCGGGCATGGGTTCCACCATCGCGTTGCGATTCGACGCCGACCGCGCCTACGTCACCCTCGACCGGCCCGACAAACACAACGGCCTCACCTTCGAGATGCTGGGCGAACTCGTCGCCGCGGCGCGCGCCATCGGCCGCCGCGACGACGTGCGCGCGGTCATCCTCGCCGGCAACGGCCCCAGCTTCAGCAGCGGCCTCGACATCGCGAAGGCCACCCGCGACCCGCTCGCGATCGTCCGCAATTTCGTGCCGCTGCCGTGGCGGGGCACCAACACCTTCCAGGAAGCGTGCTGGGCCTGGCGGCGGTTGCGCGTCCCGGTGATCGCCGCCGTGCACGGCAACTGCTTCGGCGGCGGTCTGCAGATCGCGCTCGCCGCCGACATCCGGATCGCCCACCCCGACAGCAAGTTCTCGGTCATGGAGACCCGCTACGGACTGGTGCCCGACATGTCCGGCGCGGTCACCCTGTCCCAACTCCTCGGCGTCGACCGTGCGCTGCTGCTGACCATGACCGCCGACATCGTCGACGCCGAGCACGCCGCGCGCATCGGACTGATCACCGAGGTCAGCGACGACCCGGTGGCCGCCGCCGAAGAACTGGCCGACCGGATCGCGACCCGTCCGGCGCAGGCCGTGGCCGCCGCGAAGCGACTGTTCGACAAGTCCTGGCATTCCTCCCCGCGGCGCACGCTGGCCACCGAACGGGCGACCCAACTCCCGTTGATCCTGCAGATGGCCCGGACCCGCGACAAGAAATCCACGGATTGACTGTCACATTTTCAGCATTCCCCTTGTGGGCCCCCATTTTCGCCGACCCGACTGCTAGCATCAGCGAGATTTGCCAACCAGTCGGAATGTGGCGCGACGCACAAATCGGGGGGAGGTGATGCGTGCCGCCTTCGGCGAGAACCGGAGGGCCGAGAGACCTTGAACAAGACCGCCTCACTCCTGCTATCCACGTTGGCGGGTGCCACGGTTTTGCTCCTGACGGCGACTACCCCTGCCCTAGCCAATCCAAACGCGATCAACCCGATCCCGGTGCTCAACGGCACCAACGGGCTGCCTCGCCTGCACGGCAGGACCGCCGCGGTCTTCCAGGTGACGGGTATGGCCAGCCCGAACAACACCCACACCTACAACGTCCTCGGCACCGACCTGGGCATCATGTGGGACAACGGCAACGGTGAGATGCTCACCGCGTTCGGCGACACCGCGGGCATCGGCTTCCCGAACCTGCTGGCGGGCAGCACCTGGGCCTGGCGCAGCAACATCCTGGTCCGCAGCCACACCAAGGACCCGGGCGGCGGGATCTACTTCGACAGCGTGGTGCGCGACGTCTTCGGGCAGGCGCGCGACCTGATCCCCAGCCCGAAGATCCCCTTCATCGAGATCAGCCGCATCCCCACCGCGGGCATCTCCGTGGACGGCGTGCAGTACATGAGCATGATGTCGGTCAAGACCTGGGACAACGTCGGCGAGTGGACCACCAACTACTCCGGTCTGGCCGCCTCCGCCGACAACGGCGAGACCTGGGCCGACCTCGGCAACACCCGGCGGCCGAACGAAGGCCCCAACAGCAAGTTCCAGATGGGCGCGTTCCTGAAATCGGGCGGCTACGTCTACCAGTACGGCACCGGTTCCGGACGCAACAACGACGCGTTCGTGGCCAGGGTCGCCGAACGCGACATCCAGAACCTCGCCGAATACGAGTACTGGGACGGCGAGCACTGGTCGCACAAGGGCGACGTGAACGCGGCCGCGCCCATCATGGGCGGCGTCGGCGAACTGTCGGTGATGTGGAACGACTATCTCGGCCAGTACGTCTCGCTCACCACCGATCCGTTCAACTCGGTGGTCCTGCGCCGCTCCCCGTCCCCCGAGGGGCCGTGGAGTCCGCCCGAGGTCATCATCGACACCCGCGAACTCCCGACCGCCTACGCGCCGTCGATCTACCCGTACCAGACCGGACGCGACCTCTACTTCCTCACGACCGTGCACAGCCAGTACAACGTCGTGCTGATGCGCACCACGCTCTGACTCGCACGACCACCGGGACCGGCGTCGCCACCGCGCGACGCCGGTCCTGTCTTTTCCGGCGGACCGCCGACGGTCAATAGACTCGCGGGCATGGATGCGGCGGAATGGGACGCGCGGTACTCGCAGGGTGAATTGGTGTGGGGCGCACCGCCGAATGCCACGGTCGTGGCGAACGTCATCGGACTGGACCGCATCGTCACGTTACGTCCGGAGGGTCCCGACGGGCAGATACCGCCGCTGCCGCGCGCACTCGACCTGGCGTGCGGGGAGGGACGCAATGCGCTGTGGTTGGCCACCCACGGCTGGCAGGTGCACGCCGTGGACTTCTCCCAGGTCGGCGTCGACAAGGGGCGCACGGTCGCGACCCGACTGTCGCGGTCGGTACGCAACCGCGTCACCTGGGAATGCGCCGACGTCACCGATCTCGACGCGGCCGGCGTCACCGGCCCGTTCGAGCTGATCCTGATGGTCTTCCTGCACCTGCCCGCCGACCGACGGCGCGCCCTGCTGCGCCGCGCGGCCGACCTGTTGTCGCCGGGCGGGACGCTACTGGTCCTCGGACACGACACCCGCAACCTCACCGAGGGCTACGGCGGGCCGCAGGACCCCGCGATCCTGTTCACCCCGGAGGACGTGGTCGCCGACCTCGGGCGCGACAGCGGGGTCGACATCCGCAAGGCCGAACCGATCCTCCGGCCGACCGAGGGGCGCGACGCCATCGACGCGCTCGTCATCGCCACCAAGCGCGACGACCCGGCGGCGGATCTCACCCCCGTCATCGATGCGCCAGGGGACGACGAAATTCCGGCCCGACCGACGGCCCGTACAGCGGGCACTCGGACAGTCCGCCCACCGGGCACCGGGGGCCGCCGGCAGCGCGGGTGACAGGCATCCGAGCCCCCAGCAGCACGGGCAAGCGGGCACCCGAACACCGGCACCCCGGGTAGCGGGCAGCGGGCAGCGGGCAGCATCGACCGCTGTCAGATGATCGGGCACCAGCGGCCGGTCAGCGCGTCGTCGGGGCCGCGATCTAACTCGACCAGCGCGTCAACCAAGGTTCCACGGTCGCGGCGATGGTGTCGAAGCCGGAGCGGAACGAATGCGGCTGACCGGGGATGACGGTGACCTGGGCGGCGTCGGCGGGGTCGGGAATGCCGAACGGGTCGGTGGCGCCGTTGATGACCACGACCTCGATGCCCCCGGCGGCGAGCAGTTCCTCGCGCCGGGACTTCTCCGGCTTCCCCGGCGGATGCAGCGGGAAGGACAGGGCCAGGACCCCGCGGGCGCGCGCGGCCTTCGCGGTGCGGCAGGCCACCCGCGCACCGTTGCTGCGACCACCTTGGATGAGCGGTTTGCGCACTTTTCGGTGCAGCGCGGCCACGATCTCCAGCCACGCCGCGTCCTGGACGGCCGCCGATCCGGGTGCGCGTCGACCGGCGACCCGGTACGGCTGGACCACCCGGGCGACCGCGCCGCCGAGTCCGAGGGCCGCGTCGCGGACCGCGAGCAGGTCTTTCGCGTCGACGCCGCCGCCGGAGCCGTGGGTGAGCAGCAGCAGGAACCGCGCGCCGCGCGGCTTGTCGAGGTCGACTTCGGCCGGACCCGCGCTGGTCTCGATGAGCACAGTTCACGGTAGCCCGCGAACCCGGCGGGGGTCGCGCACCACCTCACCGTCGGGAGTGGCGACCTGTGCGCGATCACCAGGTCGCGGCCCGGAATGTACTTCGCGTCACAATGTCCGATTCCGCCTTTGCGGTCGCATTACCGGTCGGTAATATGGCTCCTAAGTTACCCGCGAGTAGTATGCGGAAAACCGGCTACCCGGTGGAGCGAAGAACGGGCGGGAACGGCACACGACCGACCGCACCAACTCAACGGAGAGTGAGTACCGACAATGGGTCACTACAAGAGCAATGTCCGCGACCTCGAGTTCAACCTCTTCGAGGTTCTCGGCCTGGGATCGCTGCTGGACGCGGGCGCGTACGGCGACCTGGACACCGAGACCGTCAAGGAGATGCTCAGCGAGGTGCGTCGCCTGGCGGAGGGCCCGCTGGCCGACTCCTTCGTCGACGGCGACCGCAACCCGCCGGTCTTCGACCCCAACACCCACACCGTCACGCTGCCGGAGTCGTTCAAGAAGTCCTACCGCGCGCTCGAGGACGGCGGCTGGTCGAAGGTACCCGTGCGCGAGGAACTGGGCGGCCTCGGCGCCCCCAGCGTCGTCGGCTGGGCGCTGGGCGAGATGATCCTCGGCGCCAACCCGCCCGCCCAGATGTACGCCGCGGGCGCGGGCTTCGCGCAGGTGTTCTACAACAACGGCACCGACGAGCAGAAGAAGTGGGCCGCCGCCATCGCCGAGCGCAACTGGGGCGCGACCATGGTGCTCACCGAGCCCGACGCGGGCTCCGACGTCGGCGCGGGCCGCACCAAGGCCGTCAAGCAGGAAGACGGCTCCTGGCACATCGAAGGCGTCAAGCGCTTCATCACCTCGGGCGACTCCGACGACCTGTTCGAGAACATCATGCACCTGGTGCTGGCCCGCCCCGAGGGCGCCGGACCGGGCACCAAGGGCCTGTCGCTGTTCTACGTGCCGAAGTGGCACTTCGACTTCGACACCGAAACCCTCGGCGAGCGCAACGGCGTGTTCGTCACCAATGTCGAGCACAAGATGGGCATCAAGGTCTCGGCCACCTGTGAGGTCACCTTCGGCGGCCACGGCGTGCCCGCCAAGGGCTGGCTGGTCGGCGAGGTGCACAACGGCATCGCGCAGATGTTCGACGTCATCGAGAACGCGCGCATGATGGTCGGCACCAAGGCCATCGCCACCCTGTCCACCGGGTACCTCAACGCGCTCGACTACGCCAAGACCCGCGTGCAGGGCGCCGACCTCACCCAGATGACCGACAAGACCGCGCCGCGCGTCACCATCACCCACCACCCCGACGTGCGTCGCTCGCTGGCCACCCAGAAGGCCTACGCCGAGGGCCTGCGCGCCATCTACCTCTACACCGCCGCCCACCAGAACGCCGATGTGGCGCAACTGGTCTCCGGCGCCGACGAGGACACCGCCTTCCGCGTCAACGACCTGCTGCTCCCGATCGTCAAGGGCGTGGGCTCCGAGCGGGCCTACCAGTACCTGACCGAGTCCTTGCAGACCTTCGGCGGTTCGGGCTTCCTCCAGGACTACCCGATCGAGCAGTACATCCGCGACGCCAAGATCGACTCCCTCTACGAGGGCACCACCGCGATCCAGGCGCAGGACTTCTTCTTCCGCAAGATCGCCCGCGACCGCGGCGTGGCCCTGGGTCACGTGGCCGGTCAGGTGCAGAAGTTCATCGAGTCCGAGGCGGGCAACGGTCGCCTCAAGGGCGAGCGCAAGCTGCTGGCCACCGCGCTCGAGGACGTGCAGGCCATGGCGGCGACCCTCACCGGTCACCTGATGGCGGCGCAGGAGGACTCCGGCGAGCTGTACAAGGTCGGCCTGGGTTCGGTGCGCTTCCTGCTCTCGGTCGGCGACCTGCTCATCGGTTGGCAGTTGCTGCGTCAGGCCGAGGTCGCCATCGCGGCCCTGGACAACGGCGCGACCGGCGCGGACGCGAACTTCTACACCGGCAAGGTCGCCGTCGCGCAGTTCTTCGCCCGCAACATCCTGCCGGAGCTGACCGCGACCCGCGCGATCCTGGCCACCCTGGACAACGACATCATGGAACTGGACGAAGCGGCGTTCTGATCCGCTGACCGAACGGCCCGGAGGTCTTCCTCCGGGCCGTTTCGCGTCTAACGGGGGACCCGACGGTGGGTGTGGTCGCGCGGCGGCGTGAGCTCATCGACCACGACGAGGTTCCCGCCCGCCTCTTTGGCCCGATACATGGCCGCGTCGGCCGATTGCAGCAGCAGATCCGGGGTGGGCCGCGGGCATTCCGGACAGCGCGAGGCGTCGAATACCGCCACCCCCACGCTCGCGGTGACCTCGACATCGGATTCCGAGGTCGTCGTGGCCACCGCGCGCCGCAACCGTTCGGCCTCGGCCTGCGCGGCCACGGCCTGGATCGGCGCCGCCACGACGAACTCCTCACCGCCGGTTCGCGCCACCAGCGCGGACGCGCCCGCCGCCTCACGCAGGCCCCGCGCGGTGCGGATCAGCACGGTGTCGCCGACGCGATGCCCCCACGTGTCGTTGACGCTCTTGAACCGGTCGAGGTCGAAGGTCATCACGCAGATCGCCGGGAACCCCTCGGTCACCAGTCGCCCGAGGCGGGTCTCCAGACCGCGGCGGTTCAACACCTCGGTCAGCGGGTCCGACATGGATTCGGTGCGCAGCAGCCAGGACAGGAATTGCAGGGCGGGCAGACAGCCGACCACGCCCGCCAACAGCAGCAGACACACCGCCACCGCCAACCGCACATCGCCGCCGCCGGTGGCGATCCTGACCGAGAGCACGATCACCGAGACCGCCGACCACGCCGCGTGCACGGCGAGCACCCGCGCGGTGTGGAAGAACCCCAGGTAACTGCCGGTGACCACCAGCAGGATCGCGCCCATCGCCCCGTACAGGCGGTCCGCGCAGGTCATGAACAGCGCGACGAACAAGAAATCCGCGGTGCCGATCAGCACCAGCGATTCGACCTTGCTCGGCCACGGCAGCAGCCACCAGCGCAGCGACCACAGGATCCCGGTGGTGACCCCGATGATCGAGGCGATCAGCGGCGGCCCCGCCGGGATGCCGATGACGACCAGACCCATCAGCGCGATGGCCGCGCCGCCCCACCCGACCAACCACTTCAGCGGACGCAACGCCGCGCGCGCGGAGAGGGTGCGGACCAGCCAGTGGTAGTCGACAGGATCGTTCCACCAGGTCCGCAGTGTCTTGCCGTCATTCATTCAACTTCACCCTTGGTCCCGACCGCGTTCGCCCAACGTTCGCAGTGCCGAGTGCGGAAATCCCAGAGATTCCCACCAGGTCGTCCGAGTAGTCTAGGCGCGCCCGATTCATGCCCGACGGGCGAGGCTGTGTGACAGCACACAACCGGTCGGTTCGTCGCGCCGACCGGCGGGATTCCACCCGCCCCGGCCTCGCACCCGAACAACGTTCCGCGCGACGTGTTCCGACCCACAGTGCCCGCGACCACACGCGCGCCCCGACTACCGGCACAATGTTCGGCAGACTCGCGCGCGACAGAAGGGATGCGTCCGGATGAAACGATCGCTGTCGGCTCTGGTGAAGGCCTGCGCGCTCGGCGCCGTACTCGCCGTCACGGTAGCCGGACCGGCCATCGCCGACCCGAACAACGTCAACCCCATTCCCGGGCTCAACGGCTGGCGCGGACTGCCCAGCCTCCCGGGCCCCACCGAAGCCGTCTTCCAGATGACCGGGATGGACAGCCCCAACCGGACCGAACGGCAGAACGTTCTCGGCACCGACCTCGGCATCATGTGGGACGACGGCCGCGGCGGCATGCTCACCGCCTTCGGTGACAGCGCCGGCCTCGGCTTCCCCAACCTGCTCGCGGGCAGCGTGTGGGCGTGGTCGTCGAACGTGCTGTTCCGCAGCCACACCACCGACCCGTCCGACGGCATCCGCTTCGACCAGGTCATCCCGAACCCGCTGCCCAGCCCCAAGATCCCCGGCATCGAGATCAGCTTCATCCCCACCGCGGGCATCTCCGTCGGCGGCGTCCAGTACATGAGCATGATGTCCGTGCAAGGCTGGGGCGACCACGGCAAATGGACCACCAATTTCTCCACCCTCGCCGTCTCCGGCGACGGCGGCAACGGCTGGGTGCAATTGCCCAACACGCGCCGGGCCAATGTCGACGGCTGGCAGAACTTCCAGCAGAACGCGTTCCTGAAAGACGACGGCTACATCTACCGGTACGGCACGCCCGCCGGTCGCGCCAATCCCGGATTCGTCTCCCGCACCCGGGAAGCCGATATCGCCAACCTCGACAGCTACGAGTACTGGGACGGCAAGGAATGGAAGCCCGACATCAAGGTCGCGGCCCCCGTCGTCGGTGACGTCGCCGAACTGTCGGTGATGTGGAACGACCACCTCGGCCAATTCGTCATGCTCACCACCGATCCGGCGAATTCGGTCGTCATGCGCACCTCCCCCAACCCCGAGGGCCCGTGGGGTCCGCCGCGCGTACTCATCGAAGCCGCCGCGCTGCCCACCGCCTACGCGCCGATGATCTTCCCGTACCAGACCGGCGACGACCTGTACTTCCTGCTGACCGTGCACACCCAGTACAACGTCATCCTGATGCGGACCGCGCTGGACTGACTTCGAAACGACGAAACGGCCCGGAATCCTCCGGGCCGTTTCTCGTAGGCGCGTAGTCGGCGGAAATTACTCCGCGGAACCGCTGGTCAGCAGGCCGCCCAGACCGACGAGCAGGTTGGCCGAGCCGTTGCCCCAGCCGTCCAGCCACGGGTTCTGGTAGCCCTCGACGGCGATATCGGACTTGGTGGGCAGCGGCTTCACATCGCCCGAACCGGTCGCCAGCAGGGTGGCGATACCCAGGCCCAGGTTCGAGGAACCCGACGCCGAACCGGTGTAATCCTCGTAATCGGCGGCAGCGGGCTTGGTCTCGCCCGAACCGGTCGCGAACAGGTTCGCCAGGCCCAGTCCCAGGTTCGCCGAACCCGACGCCGAACCGGTGTAATCCTCGTAGTCCGCAGCGGCGGGCTTGGCGGCGGGCACGTCGGCGGAAGCGACGGCGACACCGGAGAGGACGATTCCGGCCGCGGCGGCAGCGGCACCGAACAGGCGAATCACGCGCATGGAGAAATCTCTTCCTTCGGAAAGTTCAGGAGGACGCGGCAGGCGTCCGACGGGGATATGTCTACCACCCCGACTTTTCCACCCACGAAGCGTTGATGAACGCCCCGCGAATACCGGGTAAAGATTGCTCCGCGTAGGCGGGTACCGACAATGAAATCAATCAACGCGAGTCGAACGGTTCGGGCGGGATATGTTGTCTGATAGGCGCGTTCACGAATTCGGCCCCCAGCAACGGCGGAATCCCGCGTCTGGTCGCCGGACTCGGGTCAGAGTTCTTCTTCGAGGGAGGCGGGGATTTTGTAGCGGGCCTCGGGGGGTTCTTGGCCGGGGACGTGGACGCGCAGGAACAGGCGCAATTCGTCTATGTGGTCCAGGAGGGCGCGGATGAGGCGGATGGCGTCGCGGAAGCGTTTCTTGTCGTCGACCGCTTGGGCTTCCAGGGACTCGACGCGGGAGCGCAGTTTGTTGACCTCACGGGCCTGCCACGCGGTGACCGCGCCGATGACCGAGGCCATCGCCATGCCGGAGGCCTGCACGAATTCGGGATTGAACCATGACGGCACCGGCTAACTCCCGCTGTCGGCGCGGGCGACGGGGGTGACCGCGGGGCGGATGAGGATGCCGGCGATCAGCGGGGTGAGCAGGCCGTACAGGGTGAGGACGCTTTCGATCCAGGCGGTGTCGATCGTGTGCCCGAGCAGATAGGCGAGCACGCCGGTGATCGCGACCAGCAGCGAGCGGATCAGCGCCGGTTCGGGTAAGCCGTTGACGCGCATCAGTGTTTCTCCTCGGTGGTGGCCAACAGTCGATCGATTTTCAGTTCCAGCGCCTTGAGGCGCTGTTCGGTGCGGTAGTCGGCGGCGTCGGCGTTGAGCACGTAGCCGGCCACGGTGTCGCGGTACTCGGAATCGGCGACACGCGACTGGAATCCGTAGGTCAACTCGAAATGCACTCTGCGCAACTTGTCCAAGAGCTCGCGCTGCTCGGGATCGGAAAGCGCCATCAGCGCACCGCCTTTCAAACGTTCCGCGACGTCGGCGCGGAATCTGTCCATATCCATGGCGCCGGGATCCCACTTGCCCTGTTTGGGTCCGGCCCATTCCTTGTGGCCGATCACGCGATCGGCCCCGTGGCCCAGCCTGCGCAGAATCGCCGCGCAACATCCCACGAAGGCGTCGTATTGCGCCCGCGACCAGCCCTCGGTGCCGTTGTTGGCGGCCTCGATGCCGATCGTGTAGTAGTTGGCGTCGTCCTCGGGCAGGCCGGGCCACGCTCCGCGGCCCGCGTGCCAGGCCACGCCGGCCGCGACTACCGTCACGGTGCCGTCCTGGGCCAGGTGCAGTTGCGACAGCGGACCCGCCAATGTCGGGAACCCGTAGGCGATCTCGGCGGCGGGCGCACCGGAACTGCCGGTGTGGTGCGCGACGATTCCCCAGATCTCCCGGAAATCGCCGTGCCCGCGGTCGCGCCAACCGGGGAATTCGACGACGCGCAGTCCTTCCTGACGCAGCACGTCGGCCAGCCAGAGCGGATCACCGGTCCACGACATGGGCTTCTGCCTTTCTTCGTCCGCTTCGGACCCGCCGCTCAGGCGAGGTCGTAGTAGACGTAGGTGTTGACACCGCCGACGATCGTGGCGGAATAGGTGGCGGGCTGAGTCATGCTCAGCCACAGCCGATCTCCGAACGCGAGGGTGAGTGACGTGTCGGAGAGGGCCACGGTCGCCTGGTCGGTGTCGACGGTCTTGACCGCGGTGTCATTGTGCATGAGCTGGAACCGGCGGGTGGTCATGAACAACGTGCCGGTGACGCTCACCCCGCAGCGCACGACCACCGCCCCACCGCCGTTGGCGATCAGTTCGTTGTTCGTGATCACGGTGTTCGGATATCCGCTGCGCGCCGTCCAGTTGATCACTTTGAGGTCGGTCGAACTCGCAGGCACGGCCTGGTCACCGCTCTTGTTCATGCCCATCGGATCGAGGCCGACGATGCCGGTGGCGACGATCAGCGGCATCAGGCTTCCCCCTCCGTCTCGGGTTCGGCGACCCGTACGGTCAGCACCTCGCCCGCGGTGATCGCGACGTCGGACGCCACGGTCAAGGTGGTGACATCGCCGTCGGCCAGCGACCCGACGGCGACCACGCTTCCCCCGACGAGCAGTTCGACTTGCGGGGCGACCGGCGGTTGGTAGGTGCCGGGGTAGCCGGACTCGACGGTGGCCCATTCCGGGATGCCGCCCGATTCGACCGGCGTGGGATCGAGCACCGGGTCACCGACGAGCACCGGTCCACCGACATGCATCCCGGCCATCAGAGGGTGGCCCCCTTCAGGCTCGCCTGGAGGCCGCGGCCGACCGGGCTGTCGACTGTGGTGACGTACACGGTGAGCCGGTCGCCCGCCGAGAAGTTCCACTCACCGGTGACGGTGGTGTCGGCGGCGTGGTTGGCGGCCGCGATGGTCGCCGAGGTGCCGGTCACGGCGGTGCCGTTGCGACGCAGTTCGACCACCAGGTTGCCGGTGCCCGCCGTCTCGCCACGGTAGGTCACCGAGGTGAACTTGACCGCGCGTTCGAGACGGAGACCTTCCGGGATGGTGTTGCCCGCGCCTGCGGCGCGATTGCCGCTGTGCGATTTGAAGGCCACATCGTAGGCCTGGCCCGCGGCGGTGGGCGTGCGCGCGTCGGTGAGGCGGGTGTCGGTGTTGGCGACGACGGCCAGGGCGGTACGGACCGCGGCGGCGTCGGCAGCCGTGAGCAGCGAGCGGCCGATGGTGGTCGAGTCCGAGATCTGGTTGGCCGGATGGGTGTGCGCGACCGGGGTTCTGGCGTTGGTGAGCCGCGCGTCGTCGCCGGCGACGGCGGTGGTCGAGGTGGACCCGATGGTCGGCGCGAAAGTGGTCGGCTTGCCGGTGATTCCGGCCCAGGTGGTGGTACCCGCCGGGCCGCGGATCGCGATGCCCTGGCCGTTGGGGGTCCAGCCGCCCGTGGCGGCGTGGTAGACGTAGAGCAGGCCGTCGGCCTGGACCACGTACTGCTTGCCGTCGGCAGGCGCGGCGGGCAAGGCCGAATAGGTCGCGACCTGGCCGTCGATCGTGATGCCGGCGCCTGCGGGCCCTCGGACCACGGCGTTGCCGGCGGAGGCGGGCACCGGCGAGACCAGGGTCAGATCCACCAGTCCGGTCGAAGCCGTGTCGGGATTCTCCGCGTCGGGGCCCGGAACATATTCGGGCACGGCGAAACTGAAGGAATCCAGCGCGACGCGCTCACCGTCGTAGGACAGGTCGAACGACACCCGCCAGGTCCATTCCGACGGATTGGTGGCCGCGCCGGGTGCGACGAGGCTCACGCCGCGCTTGCCGCGCCAGGTCAGGTAGCCGAATTCGTCGAGCGAGCATTCGTAGTGCCTGGGCAACTGGACGTAGGTCGCCGGACTGGGTTCGGCGGCGGCGACCAGGACCTTCGGCGCGTCCGCGAGGAAGGTGACGGTGCCGGTGAGCGGCGGGAATTCGGGATGATCGCCGATATCGGGTCCGTCGATGACGTTGGCGAGGAATCGCCCGACGACTTTGCCGTATTTCAGCGGGGGCAGATCGGCCATGGATCGATGCCTTTCGGACAGGAGGCAGCCGGGAACGGCATGCCGGGAAGGAGAGAATCGCCGGCCGGGTCACACCGGCTGGGCGCGCACCGTCAGCTGCGAGTAGTTGGTGTAGATGTTGTAGCTGCCCGCGCCCGCGACCCGCTTGACCACGACGTAGAGGGTGATCGTCTGGTTCGCGGGAACCACGCCGATGGTCGAGCCCGGCTGCATCGGGTACTGATGGCTGCCGGAGATCAGCACGTGGCCGAACCGGGAGACCAGATGACCCCAGCCGTAACCGACCAGATCGCCGTCGGGGCCGCCGATGCGGACTTCGATATCGCATCGGGTGGGTTGTTCGGATTGCAGGCCGAGGGCGCCTTCGACGAGCGGACGCCACGAATTCGGTTGCGCCGGAATCGTCACCGTGGCGACGGCTTTGGAGGCGTCCAGCAGGTTCTTGCCGCCGGTGAACTGCTTCTCGCCGATCACCCAGGGGCCGCGCGGGCGCGGGCTGGGAACCGGGCGGAACGTCGCCGACGCCGCGTCCCAGGCCAGGACGAAATTCTGGCCGAGCGGATAGGTCGCGTCGATCCGCACGTCGGCGGCGTCCTGGATACGGCCCGCCGCACCGGGATCCCCCACGTCACCGGTCGCGCCGCGGGGAATCGTGACCTCGACGACCTGCCCCGGCGCGGTGCCGGTGACGGACGCGGCGGCCGAGGAGCCCGCCGCGCCGGCCTGGACCGTTCCTGACAGGGGATTCGGCGCACCGCGGCGTCCCGGCGCGCCGAAGGCGTCCTCGAAGGCGATGAATTCCAGTCCCGTCCAGAAGTACACCGCGTCGGCCGCGACCACCCGCCACGCCTTCCGGGCGTCGGCGGTGGTCAGCGGTAGCGCGAACAGCGCGGCCTGGTCGGCGATGTCGCCCTGCCACGACCACGGCCAGGCGGGCGCGCCCTCGGCCCCGGTCGGACCGGGGGCCCCTTCACGGAGTTCGGCCAGCGCCTCCTGGTCGATCAGCTCGAACGGATTGATCGTGTAGGGCAGCCCCACCGAATCGGCTACGCCGCGCATGGTGACCATGACGTCGTCGTCGTAGACGACGGTCTGTTCCGGATCGTCGGTGCTCACGCTGCCCCCACGGGTCGGGCCGAACACACGATCTGCGAGCCGGCCATGGTGTAGTCGTAGTTGGCGCTTCCGCCCGAGTTGCGTTGCAGCACAACGAACAACGTCACGGGCTGGCCCGCGCTGATCACCCCGGTGGTGCTGTCGGGGGTGAGTCCGCGCACGCCGTAGTAGGGCTGGAAGCGAGCGCGCGTGGTCGCGCCGGTGACCGCGCCCGCACCGAGCGCGACCAGTTGGCCGGTGGCCGAACCGATGCGGACCTCGGCGTCGATCCGGGTCGTGAACTGATCGGAGTTCTCCACCGACCGCACCACCACACCGCCCGCGATCATCGGTCGCCAGGCGGTGTCCTGCGCCGGGACATTCAATTGGGCGACGGTTTTGGTCGCCGTGGTGATCCCGGATTGCGAGGCGACGAATCCCGCCCCGCCGTCCCACGCCTGGTTCTCCACGATGCTCCACGGCCCGCGCAGTCCGGGATACGCGCGCGGGACCCATTTCTGGGTACCGGAATTCCATACCGGCACGGCGCGGTCGAGGTGCGTGCCGTCGGTGTAGTCGGGCGCTTGCCGGATCGGTCCCGGTCCACCGGGTTCGCCCTTGCGCCCCTTGATGCCGCGCGGCACCGTCAGATTCAGCGTCAGATTCGGGGCGGCGCCGACCAGCGTGGCCTGGAACGCCGACCCGACCGCGCCGGTGTCGACGGTGCCCAGGGTCACGGTGCACACCTGTCCGTCGGGTCCGGCCGCGCCGAACGCGTCGGTGAACGAGTCGAAGCCCGTTCCGTTCCAGTACACCAACGCGCCCGTGGTGAGCACACGCCAGGCTTTGCCCGCGTGCGCCGTGGTCAGTTTCGCCGACAACGCGGTCAGTGCCGCTTGGTCCGCGATATCGCCCTCCCACCGGAACGGCGCGGCGGAATCGCCCGCGGGGCCTGCCGGCCCCTGGGTGCCCGTCATCAGTTCCAGTGAGCCGTCACGTGGAGTTCCGTGCATGGCCTGCACGATCGCGGGATCGTCGATGCCCTCGTCGATTCCGCGGATCAGTGTCGATGCGAAGTATTCGCCTACGGTTGACATTTCACCTCATTCGATAGGTTCGGCGAAGACGACCAGCGACGCTCGCGCGGGGCTGAATCCGATGTTGCCCGTACCGGTGCCGACCCGTTCGCTGGCGACGACGAGAGTCGCCGGTTGTCCGGCGGGCACCGTGGCGAAGGTGGAACTGGGCGACAGCACCTGTGTCGTCGTGCCGTCCCGGTAGGTCGGGAAGACCGGGCCGTAGATCCACCCGCCCGCCGACGCGACGCCCGCCGCGACCAGCGCGCCCTGCGAATGACCCAATCGCACGGTCGGTTCCACGCTCTGCGCGCCGTTGTTCGCCGAATACGCGTAGAGATGGCCGTAGACCACCGGCCGCCACGTGAACGGCTGCGCCGGGATGGTGAACACCCCGCCCTCGATCCGACTGACGGCCGTGACGGTCTCGGCGGTGGGGAAATCCTCCTGATACCAGGACCAAGGCCCGGCGCCGAGTGGCGCGGGCGAGGACCGGAATTTGCGCAGCGCCGGGTCCCAGGCGAATACGTCGCCCGCGTTCGGGGTGGTGGCGGTGTCGAAATCCGGTGACGCGGTGATCTGTCCGGACGCGCCCGCGGGCCCCTTCGGACCGCGCAGACCCGCCGGAACAGTCACCTTGACCTGCTGGTTTCCGTCCGCGCCGGTGAATTCGATGGCCGGTTCGGTGAGGTTCTCGTTGTGCTCGGTGCCGATGACTTCGAGCGTGTTCGCGAACGCCGCCGGGCCTTGCGGGCCGACCGCGCCGGGCGAGTGCGACCAGGCGCTGCCGGTCCACAGGTCCATGCCGTCGGTGTCGAGCCGATGCCACCATTTGCCGCGGTCCTCGGCGCCGAGTCCGGTGGGGCGGGCGGCGGCGTTCGCGATGGCCCCCATTTTGTGGAAGGTGGTGCGGGGGCGGCCGCGACGGCCGCGCGGACCGGCGGGTCCGGCGGGCAGCGGCAGCGCGGCGACCTCGGGGACGACCTGCGCTTCGGCGGTCAGGATCGGCAGGCCGTCCACGTCGGCCTGCCGGACCACGGTGATGTGGGCGGGGAATGAGATGTCCGCCATGGGTTCCTCCTCGTGGGGGAAGTCAGAAGATGAGCAGGTCCAGGTCCGCGCCCACGTCGGTGGCCAGGTCCTTGATGGCGGCGGCGACGCGCCCGAGGCGCTGCCACGCCTTGACGGTGGAGTCCTCTTCGTCGGAGCCGTCGCCGACGACGATCTGCCAGGTCGCGGCGGTCTCCCGGCTGTCGACGAAGGTCAGTTCGGTGACGAAGTCGGTGAAGACCTGGTCGCCGATGGCGAAGCCGATCTGGTCGCCGAGCTCGAAATCCTTGCCGAGTATGTAGGGCGCGTTGTCCTCCACGGTGACCCGCTTGCTGGTGTAGCCGCGGGTCAGGTGCAGGCCCTGCAAGCCCGCGACCAGGCCGTCGAGCGTGAACGCCTTGTCGCTGCCGGTGATGTAGAGCTCACGGAACGCGTACGGTCCCGCGCGGTGCACGCGGCCCGTGTCGCGGTAGACCATCCACGCCAGGAAGACGTCGTTCAACTGCCCGCGATACAGCCAGTCCAGGCCGATCAGCGACAGCAGACCTTTGATCGCCAGTTCGATGCCCGCGTTGACCCAGCCGGGTGAGCGGCCGCCGATGATGACGTCGGTGGCGGTCGGCTTGTGCAGCGCGACCTCCGACGGCCCGATCCCGGAATACTCGCCCTCGAAATACCAGACCCACGGGAAGTTCCGGAACGTGCCGAGCCTGCCGTACTGGCCGTAGACGGCTTCGTATTCGGTGGTCGACTCGAAGTTCGGGTACCGGACCGGCGTGGTGCCGTCGTCGGTGAATTCCTCGATCCACGAGGTGATTCCGTCGAGCAGTGTGCCGGTGGGGCCGGTCACGCCGGACTTGTCCACCGTCTCCAGCACCACCGTGGGGCGGTCGAGGTAGAAGTACTCCGGCGCGGGCTGCTCGTCCTCGCCGGGTAGGAAGAACCGCGCGGTCAGGTTGACCCCGGAATCCTCCAGCATCGGCCCGAACAGCTTGTCCGCCATGTCGAATCGCGCCGAGGCCGCGTTCCAGCGGCTCGTGTCGGTCAGCGGGTCGACCGGGACCACCGCGATCGGGAACAGCGAATTGCCGATCCCGCCCCACTCCGGCGAACCCGCGTCCTGGGTCGGCACCCAGCCGGGCGCCTGCAACCGCATCAGGTTCGTCGTCAGATAGGTGGTGATGATGCTGCGCGCCGGACCGAAAAGGATGTGATGGCGCGGGAACTGCGCGAGGATCGGGGCGAACGGATTCGCCCAACAGCAGATCGTCGCGATGTGGTTCCAGCAGTGGATGGCCTCGATGTCGACCGTCTCCACGCCCTGCTCGTCCCGCACGATCGACGCCTTGGTGATGTACCCGTCCCAGCGGAAACCCTTGGTGTCCACGGTGATCGGGATCGTGGCGTCCTCACCGAACTCGTTGTTGAACAGGTGGTCGAAATGCACCATGTCGCGCGGGCAGATCATCTTCAGACCGCCCGCCGCGTTGCGCGGATAGGTGAACTCCAGCGACAGGTAGCTGTGCTCCTCGCCGACCTCGCGCATGAACTTGTCCCAATACCGCACCAGCACGGGCGGATCGCGGAACTGCTCCTGCTCCTCGAGGCGGACCTCGTCCATCCGCCGCGACTCGGCGTGCGGATCCCAGGCGCTCATCAGAACGGCCTCGAGGATCGGGGCGTCACCGCGACGATCAGACTCGACGCGGTGTTACCGCCCTCCACCTGCACCGTGATATCGGTGGAACTCCACGCGGGCAGCGCGGCCAACCAGCGGCGACCCGCCAACTGCGCCCACACGTTCACCCCCGCCGTATTGCCGTCGGTGTGCAGACGCGCGGTGCGATGCCGGGGATGGGTGTCGATCCGCAACGTCTGGTTCGCCAGCAACGTCGGCGTCTGCACCAGACGCGGCGTCTCACCGCCCACCGGGTCCAGAATCGACCACCGGCCTGGACCGTTCATCGTGTAGCGCGGCCACGCGGGCTGATCGGCGGCGTTGCGGGCCCGCACGACGCCCTCGTTGAGGCCGAGGGTGTTCGTCCACACCGCGGTCTCCTCGAAATGACGTTCCAGGGGGTCCATCGCGGTCGCCGACATCTTGTAGATCGCGAGCGCGTTGCGCGCCGGGTCCACGTCGCCGACCGCCTCCGGCGCGGCGTCGAGCTGCGCCCGCTGGAACCGCCAGCCCTGGTGCCGGGTGAAATACCCCACCGTCACCGGCTTGTCGGTGGACCAACCGCGGAACCACGCGTCGTGCACGGCGTGGAAATCCCGGACCTGATTCTGCGTACCCGCTTTCGCCGCGGGCGAGATCAAGACCAGGAAATCCCATTCCTTCTTCGAGCGGACCGAACGCAGAAACGTCGCTCCGTCCTGCCGCGCGCCCTCCGACACGAGCAACTGCACCGGGGCGAACATGAAGCCGGCCTGCCGCGACAGCCGGACGCCCTCGCGTCCGGCATTCGGTCCGGCCAGATGCCAGACCCGTCCGTTGACGTCCCACACGACCACCTTCGTGTCGTGGGAATCCAAGAGCTGATGGGTCATCGACCGAGACCTCCTCCGCGTTGCTGGGCCAGCGTGCGACGCCTGCGGACCCGTTCCACCGCGATCGCGGCGCTCTTGGGGTCCATGCCGTTGAAGTTGTAGATGTCCTGGCGCGCGGTGTGCCCGCCCGGACCGTTGGCCAGATCGACCAGACCGAAACCGGTTCCGATCACCTCTTTCGCCGTCTGGCCGAGATATTCGATGGGTGCCTCGAGCGCCGCGGCGGCACCGCTGCCGACCATCGAGCCGATCATCTGGCCGACCACCGGCGCGACCGGTCCCAGTGCGGGCGCGACCGCGGTGCCGATGGCCAAGCCGATCTGGCTTCCCGCAGAGGAGGCGAGTCCGCTGATGCCACCGGTCACGGCTCCCAGCAGGCCGCCTTGCCCGGCCCCGGTGGAAGCGCCTTGCAGCGCGCTCTGCGCGATGCTCGCGAAGTCGATGCCGGGAATCGCGGCGCCACCTGTCTGCGCGGGCCCGAAGCTCTGCGTCGACAAGACCTGAGGCGTGTACGTGACGTCATCCACCGTTCCCAATGCGACATCCAGCAGTCCGGACGGTGCACCCGGCAGGTCGGACAGAGTCCCGACCGGTGTCTGGAACGCCGGTGTCGAAGGACCGAAGGAGAACATCCCGCCGGGTACGACCTGCGGGACTCCGTTGGTTCCGGACGGTGCCGCGCCGCTCTGGCCGCCACCGGTCGCGGCGCTACCGCCGAACAACGCGCTCAGCAGTGATCCGACCGACGCGGAGCCGGACGGCGCTGTGCTCGTGACCGATCGACCTGTCCCCGAGCCTGTACCGCCCGAGGTGTATCCGGTCGACCGGGATGAAGATTGTGTCACCGGCGAGCCCCCCGAGGGGGAACCGTCGAACCAACTACTTCCGGTCATCTGCCCGAGGCGAGCGCTGGCGTCGCCCAGGAAACCGCCGACCGAGAGCACCTGGGCGGAGAAGTCGAGCAACCCGGAACCGAGACTCTGGATCGCACTGGTCGCCTGGTCGGTGAACGAGTTGGAGTTCGCGAGACCGCTCGACCCGTCGAACGAGCCGAACATCGCACCCAGCGATTCCCCGAAACCCGCCATCGAACCATCGAGCGAGCCCCGCAAGTCCTCGAGTGAGCCGCTGGAATCACCCGCCAACGAGCCGCGGGCCAACCGCGCGGCCAGTCCCGGACCAAGGCCCGCGGAGAGATTCTCCACGAGAGTCGTTCCGGCAGAACGTGTATCTACCATTTCAAATGAACCCTTCATTGGCCGGGAAATGAGCAACGGCGCCCGCGGCGCGACGTGTCCCCCTACGGCCGTTGTTCCCAGCCGAGGAAGTCGTTCATATCCGTCAGCGGAGCCGCCGAGCCGTAACGTTCCGCGGTCGACTTCAGACCGGGCCGCGGAATGCGGTCGGGTCGGTTGCGTCCCCGCTGGGCGTCCTTCGTCTTCGCCCACACGAGCCACCGCAACGAATCCGCGATATCGGCCAACAGGTGCTGGCCCAACTGCCATTGATGGTCGTCCGGCCGCCGGGCGCGCGACAGCGCCGAATCCGGCGGCGCGCAGGCGACGACGACCTTGAGATCGCGCCAGGTCAAATCCTCGGTTCCCAGCCTGCGCAACCGCAGACCGAGCGCGATCAGATCGAATTCGACAGCCTCGCTGTGCTCTTCGACGAGCGCATCGAGGCTCAGGATTCCCCCAGGTTGACTCCGGAATGCTCGCGCCAGGCGTCCAGGAACTCCCGGTAGTCCTCGGGATCCATCTCGTCCACCACGGCCAACGCCTGCGGAGACAATTCCAGTTCGAGCAGCGTGTACAGCGCGTCTACATCCCCTAGCTTGCGGATGCGCCGGATCAGACCGGGCCGCAGATACGACAGGGAGGGCAGGCTCACCTCGACACCGTCGATGACGCGAACGAACTTGTCTTTCACCGGACCGGAATCGGTCACGGCACGAATTGTGGAGGTCATGGGTCGCAGGCCCTTTCGTGGAGAAGTCTGGTGAGGCGCAGGCGGATGAGAGAGGGCCCAGCGGCGGCGGCCGGGCCTGCGCATAGGTGTGTGAGCCGCCGCCACTGGGGGTCTGTCAGGCGCTCAGGACGCCGTCGTCGAGGTAGCGGTACGCCTTGACGCCCGCGTCGTCCTTGAACGCCTCGACGGTGATGCGGAAACCGGCCAATTCGTCGGAGACGAAACGGTTCTCGGTGATGTCGGAGATTTTCGCGTTCGGCAGCACGATCCGCAGCTTCTTGGTGTCGTGCAGCATGTCGAACACCCACGCGCGGTGCGGAAGCACCGAACCGGTCTCCTCGACCTTGATCAGGGTGCCGGTGCTGGGGGTCGCGGCGGTCACGGCCACGTTGTCCGCACCGAACACCTCGCCCAGGACATCACGGTCCCACACGGCGAACAGCGTCAGACCGAATCGCACCGAATGCTCGACCTGGAGCTGGGCGATGATGTCGGCGTTCCAGTCGCGGACCGACTCGACCTTGCGCTCGCCTTTGGACTCGATGCCGTCCTCGGAGACATAGCCGAGCGGCTTGAACGCGACGTTGATGCTTCCCGCGGCCGAGGTGGGCAACGCGGTACCGAGGGGCGCGACCAGAACACCGCCGGTCACGGCGATATTCGGCGTACCGGCCCCGATGAACTTGCTGGAGGGCAGAGCCATTGTGTTACTCCCTAGGATCTTTGCGCAGGCCCTGGGGAATGGATATTCAGTTGTGACTCCGGTGATTCAGGGAGTCAGGCGAGGACTGTGCCCCGCACGATCAGGTCGGCGGTGATCACCTGCCGAGGTTCCGACGACGCCGGATCGATCTCGTTCACGACACCGGCGTCGGCGATCGAATCGCACCACACGGGGCCGAGATAACCGGGAGCCGCGCCGGCGAGAACGGCGCGCACGAGCGCCGCCAATTCCGCCGCGCCACCGCCGGTGTCGTAGCACTCGAACACCACACGCGGCCGATCCAGGATCAACTGCGGTCCGCGACTGCCCTGCTCGTCCTCACGGTCCATCCGCCTGCGCCGGTCATCGCGCCGCACCCGCACCAATCGCGGCGGGCGCGGATCGGCGACGACCGTCGCGATTTCGGCGCTGTCGGGGATTCCCGCGAGTTCCGCGCTCAGATAGTCGACCAGCGTCGATTCGATGTCGGGATACACGATTCGTTCACTCATCGTGTGCAGACCTTTCCTTCGCGCCACGCGCGTGCTCGATGCGTTCCCGCAGTTTCCCCACGAGATCCGCGTACGCCGCCGTCTTGGTGGCCCCTTCGGCGACCAGTCCGCGCGGGTGCACCGCGCACCACAGACCGTCATCGGTCTGCTTGACCTCGATCGCCTCCAAGTCGTAGAACTCCTCTGGATCCGGCGCGGGCCACCGCCCCTCCGCGTCCTTGCCGATGTGTATCCCCAGATCGAAGGCGGCGGGCGGCCCGTCAGGGGTCGGCATCCACCGGATCTCCTCCAGTTCCGGAAGCACCCGAACACCCCGTCGGACAAGGTATTCGGCGACCCGCGTCGCCTGTTTGATCCCGGTCACCGTGGGCTCGGCCCGCTTACGGCCGATCTCGTCGTGCCACTCCGGCAAATGGATGACCGACAACTCCTCGGCCAACGCCTTCACCTGCGGATCCAACTCCGCGTTCGACTCCCGCTCGGCCGGCTTTCCGGTGAGCATCTGCTGGATCAGCGCCAAGAACTCCGGCGTGACGAGTTGCCCCTCCTCGGTCCGCGCATAAGTCGGCGGCGGCATCCGATCGCCCGCAAACCGCCGAGACTCCACAATTTCACTATCGGTCATTGATATCGCCATTTCTGAGTTCGTGCTGACCACATTGCGTATGTCCATGACACACAGACAGAATCGAGGCGTGTGGGCGTCGCTGGACGATCAGAGATCGATCATGCCTTTCACGCTTTCCGCACAAGACCGGAAGAAGGCAGTGACCGATTCCACACCAACCACTCGCCCACCCTCGAAGACGCCCCACATGGGCGGATCAGGCTCATGGATTCGAGTCCCGTCCACCACAGCAGCGGATTCACTTTGATTGAAGAGGAAGACCAGCATGTGTTCCGTATCAGCTATCGGGTTGCGTCCCGGAGGGTACTCCTCCAAGAATTCGACGACATCCGACTTCCAGTCGGCATCCAGGTACCCGATGTTGAAGCTGCCAACTTTGTGGAACAACCCTTGGCGCAGCCCTATCAACCTGAGGATTTCACGGACCGCGGCCGGCACGACCGGCACCTTCTGCGACGCCGCCATTTCATCTATCTCCGCGTCGCTGGCACCCGTGATACTGCCTGGATCGAACCCGTACCGAATCAGATCATCGAGCACTTCTCTGATCTCGGATATCGCGGCCAATTCGTCATCGGTCGAAGTCACCGAACAACCTTCCCTTCCTTCCATTCGCCCAGAATTCGGCCGTACATATCGCGGACCTCGACCTTGATGCCTGGAAAGTCTTCCGAGAACTTCTTCAAGGTAGCCTGGCAGTCATCGCAAATGACCTTTTTGGGGTTACTCATATCATCGGCCAGTTCTCGGTCGACAACGATCTTGAGCTTACCCGAGGCATTCGGCTTCAGCCTACTGCTGAGTTCCTCGACGATCTTCGCTTCGGCATCATTGTTCGGGTCGGCCGTCTCGCGTTTCGGACGTGGATACCGCTTCTGCGGATCGGCAGGCTCCCGCGCCGCATTTTCCGGCTGGATATTACGGCGCTCGAGAACCTCGTCCTGCCCGCTGGATGCTCGGGCTCGAATCGCTGGGCCCGCGTCCGGCTCGAATTCAGCAGCGGCATGCACCTTGCTGTGCGATCGCTTGGTATTCGGGAGATTGCGCTGGATATCATCCAACTCCCGACGAAGATCATCGAACCCATCATTGCTCGGCTTCCACTGCGCGGGTTGACGGGGCCGTGATTTCGACTTGGTGTCATCTGTCAGTCGCGGATTGGCGTTCGCTTCTTCCCACTGTTTCTGAGCCGCCTGTTGTTGCGCCTCACGCGCCGCATCATCGGCAGATTTCTTTCCGCCGCCTCTGAAGATCCCGCCGAAGATGTCCCCGACCTTGTCTACTACCTTGTCGACGGCCTTCTCGACGCCTTCCTTGACCACGTCGGCGGCTTTGGCGATGCCTGCTCCGACGCCGTCGATCATTCCGGCGAAAGCCTTGGCGAGGGCAGCGGGGTCGCGGAGTAGGGTCTCTCCCAGCTTCCACAGGAGCTTGCCGCCGACAGTGAAGAGACTCTTCACCAGGAATAGATCGCTGATGGCCAGGATCACGTTGAGCGAGCCCATGACCCAGTTGCCGTTCTGGAAGTCGTAGATCGCCTGGCGGGCGGATCCGTAGACCGGGATCAGACTCTCGAGGAAGTTCGGCGGACGGATCGAATCCGGCTTCTCGGGTTCCGGTTCCGCGGGCTGGGGCGGGGTTTCGGCCTGCGCTTCGGGGGTCGGCGAGTTCGGGTCCGTGCCGGGGTTCGCTTCAGGCGCGGATTCTTGTCCCTCTGGTGACGGCTCGGGCGTGGGTTCGCCGAGAATCGGAACAGTCTGTTCGTCCGGCGTGCCATCGGTAGATGGGCTCTGCGCGGTAGTGGGTGGCTGTTGCGCCGCCCCCGCACCCGTCCCGGAAGGTGGGTTGTTCTGTTGTGCCTGCTTGTGCTCCGTTTCGTCGGTCAGCCACGGATCCGGCAAAGTGTGTTCGGAGGGAACCTGCGAGGGGTCGCCGTGCGGCTTTGTCTCGTCCCATTGCCCGTCAGGGCCGGTATGGGTACGCGGGTCACCGTGTGGGGTACCGGGCTGCGTTCCGGGCGGGCCGACATCGGCGCCGTTGTTCGGGTATGAAGGACTGTCCTTTTTCGGCTCCTTCTTAGAGCCGGGTCCCTTATTGCCACCGGCCCCTGCTCCACCCGCACCGGCACCGCCCGCACCGGCACCGCCGCCTGTGTTGCCTTCTGGCGGCGGCGGGGGTCCCTTCTCGTAGTTGAACGGAAGGGTCATGTTGCCCTTCTCGTCCGGCTCGACGGGTACGGGGTGGTATCCGGGCGGGACGGCGGGCGGGATGTCCGGCATGTTGTCGCCGGGGAAGTCGCCGCCGGGAGTGACGATGCCCGGGTCGGAGTAGTCCCGACCGGCGATCGGCGACGCGGTCGGATACTGCTGCGACACAGGCTGGACCGTGAGTGCCTGTTCCATCGCCCGGCGGGCGTCGATTCGCTCGATCATGCGCGCCGCGGAGGTAGGCGTCATTCCGTGGAAGCTGGTGACCGTGCCAGTCGATGCGGTTGCTGACGCGCCTACCGTCGCCAGGTCCGGAACGATCGAGGTAAACCACTTCTCCCGTTCACCAACCCATGTCGAATCCACAACTGAACCTCTTCGCTATGTCTAAAGAATCGCGCCGGACCGCGCGGTCTCAGCAGTCCGGGGACGGGGTGCGGATGCGCTCAGGGGGTGACGATCTGCTGGTTGTAGCGCGCGTATTTCGGCAGGCCCTGGAGGTAGACAACGCCGAGATCGACATCACCGCTGAACAGTTCGGGATGCGGGCCGCTCACGAACACCGTCAGTTTGCTCACCTCCGGCTCCGAGGGGTCGTATCGGACCACCAGGTCGTAGTTGTCGAATCCGTCGACCGGTTCGACACGATCGATGCCGAGGAAGCCTTTGACGACGAACTCCGACTGGAAGCCGCGGCTGTGAAAGGTGATGGAGTGCTGCGTGTTCGGCGTGGTGACCGTGGTCGCCTCGTAGGACAGGAAGAACGACGACTCGCGGTGCCGGCCCACCAGGCCGAGCGAGACGGCGGGCGCCGGGCCGGGCGGAAACGCCGGGCGCACAACGACCTGTGAGGTGGTGTCGAGCGTTTGGTCGTCATAGACGACGTAGAACTCAGTGCGGCCGTCGTCGCCTGCGGTACGAGCCGCGGCGATTCGCACGAAACCGGGGATGTAGAAGACGGTGTACCCCATCGAATCTCCGATGAGAATGGTGGCTTTCTCCATTGAATTCTCCAAAATGATCCAGCCGCGGCCCCGCCCGACGGGCCAGGCTCACGGTTCGTGTTATCGAGATGCGCTGGGGCATCAAGGCGCAGGCGGCCGGTCTACGGAAGACAGGTCAGCGGGTCACGTCCGAGAAGGTGGGACGCGGCGATGAGGTCGCACAGAGTGGGACGGTCGCGGCGGATGCGGGAAGCGACTGTCGGGCCCAGGCGCTCACGGATGTGGTCGAGGTCGTCGGTGTCGAAGAGGACGCGCGGAGTGAGGTCGGCGTCGGGAGGCATGGCTGGTCACCCCCTGGTCGGCGGTCGAATGGGTGGCCCCACCCCCGGTCGAGGGGACCGGGGGTGGGGCGGTGCGCCCCGATGCTCACCTCGGCTGCGACCGCGGCGGTCGGGCGCGCGGGAGGCGGGAGCGGGTCGGGGCGGGTCGGAGGTCGGAGGCGGACCGGCGAACACCGAAGGTTTGCGACTCCGGGTACTGGTCAGCGGGCCAGTCCCGGTCAGCAGGCCCGGCAGTGGTCAGCGGGTTCGTGCGGAGTCGGGGGTGAGCCTGCCCGCGGCGACCAAGGTGTGGAAGGCGGCGGCTTTGTGGGGGCAGGTGTCGACGGTGCAGGCACGATGGACGCGCATCGCGGTGTGCGCGTGGTCGACCGTGAGCGGTGTCGGTGGGGTGGTGTGGGCGGCCATGACGAGCAGGTCGCTCAGGGGGTCGAGCATGGGGCCTCCAGTTCGAGAACCCCGTTCCCGGCCAGGGGCGGGCCGGGAACGGGGTCGCCCGAGGATTCCCGCCGTCGAGGGGTGCGCCGGCTGTGGCGGGACGACGGGAATCGGGCGGTGCGCGGCGGGCTCCACCCGCTTGTCAACAGACATCGGAAGGGATTCGGGGGCGTGCCGCGCACGCACGCCGGGCGGTTCGGGGATGCACCGGCGTGGAAACGACCGTGGCTCCGGAACCACGCGGGTTACGGAGCCACAGATCGGGATTGGGGATGGCTCGGAGAGCCTGAGACCAGAACCGTTCGGCCGAAGAACTTTTGGAGTTTCGGGCACAGCTCTGGCGCTGCACCAAGCTTCACGTAGCGAAGATCAAATGTCAACCCTCGGTTTTCGGAGGGGATTGTTCTTGCTGGTAGACAACGGATTTCGATGGTCTGCGACCGGCGATCCGCGAGCCGTCGCGGGTGGATGCCTCGCCGAAGACGCCGGTGTCAGACCGACCGATGCCGCACCGGATTCGGCCAACGGTCCGGGTTCGCTACACTCCGAACACTGAAGACGGGTTCCAATCGAGCGCCTCGACGCCACCGGCCGGCCATGGTGGCGCGGTCGAACTGCGGTCGAGTTCGAGACGCGAACACCGCCGGCACACCGCCGCTTCGGCGCTACAGCGGTTCCATGACGTAGTCGCGGAACTTCGGATCCCTCGACTCCAAAAAGTCCACAGCTCGCTCGGAAAGGATCAACAAGCCTTGCTGCCGGCTACCGAAGTCGTCCAGGAATGCACGGCCGGTGATCACCAGGCCGCGCAATGGCGGAATCTCGAACCACGCGTCCTCTTCGAGGTCGGAACGCGGCGACCCTGACGCAGGACCGAACGCGAACCCGGTCAGATCGGTCCGCGACAACGCGGCGGCGAGGGGTTCGGTGACGGCGAACGCAGCACCGTACGAGGTGATCAATTCCGCGCGGACCGGGACGGCGAAGATCAGCCGCGCCGAGATCTGGTGCGGCGGGTCGAAGCTGTCGTCCCATTCGACACCGCCGAACCCCGCTGGACATTCGGGGTTCGTCTCGAAGAACTTCACCACACTCCCACCGTCCATTGGTTCAGCACTGGACCACCGCGAGGTTGCAAAGCTACACCAGTACATGCCAATTCAGCTCGAGGTCGGGCCATTGTCGACCGAGTGCCAGTCGACACCGGTACCGGGCACACGCGAATCCACACCGGTACCGGCACACGCGCGAATCCGCGCCGAAGCCGGGCACACCCACGACATCCGCGCCGAAGCCGAGCACACCCGTGAGTGCGGACGAGTCCGCTGCCACGACCAACCGCCTGTCAGGTGGAGACACTCGATGCGTCCACTCACCAGAGAGAACGCGACCACGGCTACGCCGAACGGCACAGGTGCGGGAAGGACTGCGGCGCGATGCCATTCGGCGCGCACAAATCTTCGCGGCAGAGGAAGGACCCTCAGGATGCCAACGCGGGGCGGCGCTTGCGGGTCGGGTAGGTGAGGTGTTCGTCCAGCACTTGGCCGACGAGGAAGAGTTCGGGCCAGTCAAGCGACCACGGTCCGGGTACGGGGCTGATGCGGCCCGCGTCGCGGAGGGTTTGGACTCGGCGGACGGTGAGAGTGCGGTATTCGTCGCCGAGGGCTTTGGCGAGGGCGGCGATGCCGGAGGCGTTGAGGCGTTGGGCGCGGGCGCGGGTGAGCGCGGTCTCGTCCAGGTCGACGGTGGGTGCGGCGGGCGGGCAGACGACGAGGTTGGCGGCGTGGACGACGCGGCGGAGGTCGTCGGGGGCGTCGTGGGCGCCTTCGGTCATGGCGAGGGCGATGAGGTTGCGGTCGAGCCAGCGGGCGAGGCCGGCGGTGGTCGGCGACCCGGTGTAGTCGACGGCGCGCTGTTCGCAGACCAGACGGACCCAGGACACCAGGACGGCGTGCAGGTCGTCGGCGGCGCGGGCGGCGGCGGGGTCGTAGGGCAGGGGTTGTTCGCCGGGGCGGCGGTGGGCGCGGTGGCCGTCACGGGAACCGGTGCGGGCCTGTCTGGTGCGGGCGATGGTGAGATCTTCGGCGAGTTCGGGGATTTCGCGGAGGAGTTCGGCGACGGCGCGCAGTTGGGGGCGGTCGAGATACAGGTGGTTCACCGGGCGGTCGCCTGCTCGACGACCCACCTGTCGAGGGCCTGCGCCAAGCGGGTGAGGTGGCCGTGGCGGATGTAGTCCTCGGTGTGTCGGCCGTCGACGAGGTAGCCGCGCGCGTAGGCGAGCGCGCCGCCCCAATTGCGCCAGTTCGCCGGTGACCACCAGCGTTGCAGTTGACCGCGGACGGCGACGTCGACCAGGCTCGCTCCCCACCGCGCGGCGGCTTCGGGACTGGACAGGCCGAAGTAGGCGCTGAGGTCGGCGACGGTGCGCAGCGGGTTGCCCGCGGGCAGCGCGGTGATCGGATCGCCGGGGGCGGCGGCCCAGAAGGTGCGGATTCCGGGGATGTCGCGTTGGCCCGCGATGCCGTAGCCGCCGGGGTCCGCGCCGACGCAATGCCCCTGCGGGCGCAGCGGATCCGCGATGAGTGCGCACGCGATCACGGCGGGCAGGTCCAGTTCGCCGCGGCCGACGGCGGCGGCGATGTCGCCCGCGACGGCCGCGCCCTGCGAGTACCCGGCCAGGATGACCTGTCCCGGAGCGCTTTTCACCGCCGCGATGAGGGCGTCGCGGCCGACGTGGACGCTGTCGGCGTAGGGGACCGTCCCGCCGTAGTCCGCGGGGTAGGGCACCATGCTCGTCCGGTAGCGGGCGGGTTCCAGTGCGGCGGAGAAGGTTCGGGTCACGCCTTCGCCGTTCGGATTCCAGGTGCCGCCGACGATCAGGACGTCGATCGGACCGGCGGACGGCGAACTGCGGAATACGCGAAGGCTTTCGGGGAAGAATCCGGCCACGACGATAATCGCTTTCTCGGTGCGGGAGTATTTTTCGGAGCTTCAGCGCGCGGAGGCGTGGGAGAAGATCGGCGCCGCGACGGGTGGGTTCGGCTCCGCTGCCGCGGAATCGAGTCGCAGGTTGCTCGGGTGGGTCGCGATGGCGTTGCCGAGGTGCGGCCAGACCGGGTTCGGGTAGCCGTAGTCGACGTAGACCATCCGGGCGTCGACGCGGGTGACGACTCCGGTCTCCACGCGCCCCGCGCCCGGCGGTGTGAACACCACACGGCGGCCGATGTGGCGCCGGAACCGTCCCGATCCGACCTCCGGATCGATTGCTGACCGATCGCTCATCGGACCGGTTCCCCTCTTTTTGAATTTGTGACATCAATCACAGATTGTTGGTCGACCGGCCGCGGGCGCGGGACTTCGAACTGCGGACAGCCGCCCTCGAGTTCGATCATCGCGGGCGCACCGCGTCGGGCAGCAGATCGATGGTGCGCCGCCCCAGGGCCGCCGCGATACCGACCAGGTCGGACAGGGTGAACGACGCCTCCGCGGCCAACTGCTGACGCAGCACCGACGGGGGTATCGAGGTGCCCTTGACCAGGTCTCCTACACCGATCCCGGTTTCGGCGAGCGCTCGACGCACACTCGCCGCCACCATCTCGTCCAGATGTTCCATACGGAGAAGATTATGGTCCGAACGGACTAGTTGCAACTCCCAATGGCGCATTTTTTCCATCGATGGCAAATCTGTGCCAAAAGACCAGGAAACTCGCCATGCCGTTTGCCACATAGCCGTTCGGACCTCAGAATGGTCCGTATGGGTGCGAAAGAGACGGCTACGGCAATCAACCGCGCGGTCGGGAACGAACTCCGTGCCGCCCGGGCTCGTCGCGACTTGACGCGACAGCAGCTCGCCGAGCTGACCGGCCTGGCCGTGAGCACTATCCAGCGGTTCGAGAACGGCGAACGCTCACCGGATATGCAGCAACTCCACGCGCTGTGCGGGGCGCTCGAGGTGCCGATGCGCGAGTTCGTGACACTCGCACTCAAGGACATCGAACTGCCGGAGGAATGATCGGAGACGGCCTGTGCGCCGTGGCGACGGTTCAGCCGTCGCCACGGCGACCCCGACGGCCGCTCTCGAATCGAGCCCGATGTCGCGTCTGGTTCACGCGCAGCGAAAGTCCGCTTCCTCCGCCGAGGCGGTCTTGGTGACGACTTCCGCGTAGTCGACCACGGCCTGCACCGAGTCGACTCCGAGTACGAACGACGCCAGTACGACGTCGCACACGGTGGCGCCGCCCCGAAGAATTCGGCGGGCCACATCCTCTCCCACGTTCACACCCAGCGCCGACGCGATTCCCGTACCCCGAATCGCCGCAAGCTCCGCAACGGTGCCGATACTCTCCACGATCTAGTTCCCCTTCAACTCATTCGCCCGAGATCGGGCAAAGTGAACCTGGGTTGCAGTTTCGAACCCGCGTCCCAGAATCAGGGCTAGTTATATCGCATACAAACCCCGGCGGCGCATCAAAGACGCGCTCTTCCACGGCGTTTGGGTACTACCCGAAAGTAACGAGGCTCGCACGCCCGTTTGCCTGTCATTCGCTGTTACCGGATCGACATCGCTGCCGCGCGAAACACCCTCGACAGCACCGCGGCCCCACCGCGACCGATGTCGCGATGGGGCCGAGACGGTTCCGTCCGGAATTACCGAACCGGATCAGGACTCGGTCGGGTCGGTCGGATCCGGGGTCTGCGCCGAACCCGTCACCAACTGCTGGAGGATCTGCGCCAGTGCGTCGGCGGAACCGGTGCCCGTGCCGGTACCGGTCCCCGTGCCGGTGCCCGTTCCCGTGCCGGCGCCCTCGTCGGCGGCGGCCATTCCCGCGCCGGAAAGCAGCAGACCCGCCGCGGCGGCACCGGTCAGGACGAGCATCGAAATCTTCTTCATGGTCGGAATCATTCCCCTCGAAAATTGTTGTCCCATTACCGGTTGCGCTCTGGCTACCGGCTGCGAACAGTCCTATCACGAATGCCCGGCCGCGCCGGAAATGCGTTCTCGCCAATACTGGCCAGTCAACTTTGCCTGCCGTTAACGAGGATTTCATCTCGTAACGTCCACGACGCAGAACGCGGACAGCGGGGAAATACTGCGCGAGACAGCATCTTGAGTCCACAGCAGCGGCACTACCAGCGCCTTTGCCGGTGTCGGATGCACCATCCGCGCTCGAGGGTCGAGAGCGGCACACGAATCGTCACTGACGGATCAACTATTAGCTGAGCGGTGCCGCATTCCTTACGAAAAGACCGAACCAGTCGGGAAGACCCGAATTCCAGGGGTTCGATCAATTACGCAGTTAATCTCCAGCAAGCATGAGAGAAAGCTCACCGAAAAGGGCTGTAACGACCGACCGGTTATCCCGATGAAAACGGGCGATCCAGTGGAATACAGGGACGAAAGACTCTTGTCGGAACGTGCTCGAGGCCCCTGCGAAGCCAAGGGGCGACGGTCAGCGCTCCGGGTCCTTTTCCTTGTCCCCCGGGCTCTCGCACTTCACGACCGGAATCGGGTCATACTTCACCGTGCGGGTGTGCCGGGAGACCTCGCGACCGGTCTTGCGGTCGGTGATGATCCGGGTGTCGGAGATGGTGAAACCGGGGGCGCCCTCGGCCGCGATGCAATCCTTGCCCGCGGGCAGGGTGACGGTATTCGGCTCGGTCGGCTTGGACTTGTCGCCCGTAACCGACTCCACGTTCACGGTTTTGGTGCCCCACAGGCGCACCGTGATATCCGAACCGGTGGCGACGGCTTCGATGTAGACGCCGCTCTGGGTGTTGTTGCGGAACTTCAGATCGATCGCGCCGTCGAACACCGTGGCCTCACGGGCGGCCGGATATCGCGAGATGTAATAGCTGTGCTCGGTGTGGCCCGCGTCCTCGAGACCCGCGAAATAGGCCGCGTTGTAGAGGGTCGTCGCGAATTGGCTGATACCGCCGCCGACGGCCGTGCTGGGGCGGCCGTGATCGATGATGCCGGACTCCACATAGCCCTGTTCGATACCGCGCGGACCGGTGAAATCGTTGAGCGAGAAAGTGTCCCCGGGTTTGACGACCGCGCCGTTGACCTTCTGCGCCACCACCCGGATGTTCACGCCGGACGGGCCGCTGAAGCCGCCGGTGGTGAACGATCCCATCGGTTCGGTGATACCGAGCGCGGTGGCGGCCTCGGTGGTCAGCGCCGGATCGACCTTCTCGTAGACGGCCTGACCGGTGCGCCCGGTCGAGGCGACCAGCAACGTCGGCAGTTGTTCCAGCGTCTTGGCCCAGTTGACCTTGTCGCCCACGATCGCCGGGACCACCGTGGGCTTGCCGCCCGACAGGCTGAAACTCGCGTCCTTGGGCTCCACCTCGGAGCCCGCGAGCTGGGGGGCGAGCACGGCGGTGGCGGCGTTCTGGTCGACCGCAAGTCCCAGACCGCCCTGACCGTCGGGAGCGAAGGAGATCAACGTCGCGATCTGGGCGGGATCGAGTTTCGCCTCACCGCCCTTGCCGGCGAAGATCACCGCCGAGCGCACCGCCGGTTCGGCGACCTCGCGCAGCGCCTTGTCGACCGCTTCCGGGCGCACCAGCAGCGGCGCGGGGACCTCGGGCAGGTCGAGCGCGGCGCCGAGCACCCAGCGGTCCAGAATCATCTCGCGGGCGGGCTCGGTGTCGAGCTGACGGCCCGGCACCGGCGGCACCGCGACCGGACGGCCGTTGTCGAAGCGGATCGTGCCGTCGACGGTGGCGATGTCGTGACCGTGCAGGTCGGTGAGCGTCCGGTCGAACGCGCCCTGGTCGACCTTGCTGACCACGGACACGTCGCGGGTGCCGAACAGCGAGGCGAAGCGGGTGAACGGGTTGTAGGGCTGGCCGCCGATGCTGTCCCAGGTGGCGTCCCAGTCGATGGCGAGACCGGCCTGCGCGGGCACGATGCTGGTCCGCACGTCGCCGAGGGTCAGGGGCAGTTCCTCGTTCGCGCGGTCGCCGAGCGCGTCGCGCAGCTTCGCGTCCGCGGCGGCCGGGTCCATACCGCTGACGTCGATCCCGGCGACCACGACGCCGCGCGGCACCTCGCCGGAGGTGCGCAGCAGGTCGGTGGCGTAGGCCAGACCGGCGACGGCGACGGCCGCGCCCACCGCGATACCCACCCGTCTGGTGGCGGGTGATTTCCACCACGGTGTGGCCGGACGCGAGGAAATCGGGCGGCGCGGCTGCGCGGGCGGGCGCGGAGCGGGCGGTTGCGGACCGCCGGGACGCGGCGGGACCGGCGGACGATTCGGCGGCTCCCCACCGGCGCGGCGGGGCTGCGGGGGTTGGGTGCGCAACGGCTGGGTCGGGGCGGAGGCCGGATCGGAAACAGGCTGCTGACCGGTGTTCCTGTTCGATTCGAGCAGCTGACGTAGCCCGACCTCGCCGCCCTGCTGGGCTCTACCTCGGTCGCGGCCTCCGGCGCTCGACTCGCTCGTCACGACCGTCCTCCCGGCTGACATCGCGACCCGCACTGTGCGGGTCTCCTCAACGATAGTGGCCCCTATCGCGGAGGTCCGCAGAGCGCGGAGCTACAGCAAACACCACGCAAAGCCACCGAACCGGGCACACGAAGAGGCTCCGCGCAGTTGCCGGGTCGGGGGTCTGGCAACTACGCGGAGCCGATCTGTCTATCGCCGGTGCGTCCGATGCGTTACACACCCCCGAGCGGGAAACTTGTCGGGGAGGCAGGTAACTCACACCGACGAGGGAGAGCGACGCGATGCAGCTGGGAATGATCGGGTTGGGCCGGATGGGAGCCAATATCGTCCGGCGGGTGGTGCGGGCAGGCCACACCTGCGTCGGATACGAACCCGCCGCCGCGAAGATCGACCGACTGCGCGCGGAATTGGGCGACAGTTTCGCGGGCTCCACCGATCTGGCCGAATTCGTCGGACTGCTCGAGACGCCCCGGGTGGTGTGGGTGATGATTCCCGCGGGCGCGACCGGGGCGGTCATCGACGACGTCGCGGCGTTGCTGGAACCGGGCGACATCGTCATCGACGGCGGCAACAGCCGCTACCACGAGGACCTGAAACGCGCGGCGGTCCTGGGTCGGCGCGGCATCCACTACGTCGACATCGGCACCTCGGGCGGCGTCTTCGGGCTCGAGCGCGGGTTCTGTCTGATGATCGGCGGGGAGACCGACCCGGTGCGGCATCTCGACCCGCTGTTGAAATCCATCGCGCCCGGGGTCGAAGCCGCCGAACGCACGCCGGGACGCACCGGCGAGCCCTCGACCGCCGAGCAGGGGTATCTGCACTGCGGGCCGGTCGGATCGGGACATTTCGTGAAGATGGTGCACAACGGGATCGAATACGGGGCGATGGCCGCCTACGCCGAAGGGCTCAACATCCTGCACAAGGCGAATCTGGGGAACCAGGGTCCCGGGGAGTTCTCCGCCGAGGAGACGCCGCTCGACCATCCTGAGTTCTACCGCTACGACCTCGACATCCCCGAGATCACCGAGGTGTGGCGGCGCGGTTCGGTGGTCGCGTCGTGGCTGCTCGACCTCACCGCCGCCGAGTTGTACGCCGATCCGAACCTGGACTCCTTCGACGGCCGCGTCTCCGACTCCGGCGAAGGGCGCTGGACCCTGGACGCCGCGATCGATATCGCCGTGCCCGCCCCCGTGCTGGCCGCCGCCCTGTTCGGCCGGTTCTCCTCGCGCGGCGAAGCGGTCTACGCCGACAAGATGCTCTCCGCGATGCGCAGCGCCTTCGGCGGCCACCACGAACTCCCATGACGCGCCCGGCAAACCAGCAGGTATCACCCGGTCAGCCGGATAAACCGGCCGTTCCGGTCACCCGAAGCGGCCGTTTACAGTACGTTTCAGACCTGCCGACCCCCGACCGGATCCGTTTCGCGGCCGCTCCCGCGCCCGAGACGTCGATCATCCCGACCGGGAACCGGGTGTCGGCAAACCGAGGTGGCATCCGGTCCCGGGGAAGGACCGGATGCCGCTCTCGGGTTCGCGACTCCTCGGCGCGCCGTCGCTTGCCACCACTCGAATCGCCAGGTGGTCGACATCATCTCCACCGCCTACGCCCACGCCAGGAGCGTTCGCGGCGCTCCATCACGGCCGCCCGATCGGCAACATTTTGCCGAATAGACCTGTAAGAGCCGTGCCAAAGCATCCACATCGCCGATTCGGCAGAATTCTGCCGAACACGCCGAGTCCAGAGCCCCCTGGGCGCGATTCACGACAGATCGGCAATATCCTGCCGCAATCACCCCGAAAACCCGATAGTCTGCTGCCGACAACACTGATCCGGCAGAATCCTGCCGCTCACGGGAGAACCCCTTGGCAGCACTGACAGACATCGGCCAGGCCATCCGCGCCGAACGCCGCCGCCACCGCCTCACCCAGGAACAACTGGCCGAACTGGCGGGCACCTCCACCCGCACCATTCGCGACATCGAACACGGCACCGGCTCCACCGGCATCGGCACCGTAGCCGCCACCGCCGACGTGGTCGGCCTGAAACTGGGCATCCTCCGATGACCGACCCCACAACACCCTTCCGCCGCTCGCGAGTCCAGGAACCCGCGGCCGAAGGGTGAACCGGGTCGGGCGGCACGCGGGGGTGCCGCCCGGTCGGGTCAGCGTTCGAGGATGGCTACCACGCCTTGGCCGCCTGCGGCGCAGATGGAGATGAGGGCGCGGCCGGAGCCTTTTTCGGCGAGCATCTTCGCGGTGGAGGCGACGATGCGGCCGCCGGTGGCGGCGAAGGGGTGGCCCGCGGCCAGGGAGGAGCCGTTGACGTTGAGTTTGGTGCGGTCGATGGCGCCGAGCGCGCCGTCCAGGCCCAGGCGTTCCTTGCAGTAGTTGTCCGACTCCCACGCCTGGAGGGTGGCCAGGACGACGGAGGCGAACGCCTCGTGGATCTCGTAGTAGTCGAAGTCCTGGAGGGTGAGACCGTTGCGGGCGAGCATGCGCGGCACCGCGTAGGTGGGGGCCATCAGCAGACCGTCGGGGCCGTGGATGTAATCGACGGCGGCGACCTCGGAGTCGACCAGGTAGGCCAGGGTGGGCAGGTTGCGTTCGGCGGCCCACTGCTCGCTGGACAGCAGCACCGCGGACGCGCCGTCGGTGAGCGGAGTGGAGTTGCCCGCCGTCATGGTGGCCTCGCCCGCGGCCACGCCGAAGACGGGCTTGAGGGTGGACAGTTTCTCGACGGTGGAGCCGGGACGGAGGTTGTCGTCGCGGGTGAGCCCGAGGAACGGGGTGATCAGGTCGTCGAAGAAGCCGCGGTCGTAGGCGGCGGCCATGTTCTTGTGCGACAGGTAGGCCAGTTCGTCCTGGGCCTCGCGGCTGACGCCGAATTCCTTGGCGGTGATCGCGGCGTGCTCGCCCATGGACAGTCCGGTGCGCGGTTCGGCGTTGCGCGGGATCTCGATGCCGAGCATGCCGGGACGCAACTGGCCGACCAGCTTGAGGCGGTCCTTGTTGGTCTTGGCGCGGTTGGCGTCGAGCATCCATTCGCGCATGTTCTCGCTGACGCCGATGGGGGCGTCGGAGGTGGTGTCGGAGCCGCCGCCGATGCCGGCGTCGATGCGGCCCGCGGCGATGGCGTCGCCGACGGTGACGACCGACTGCAGGCCGGTGCCGCACGCGAGTTGCAGGTCGTGGGCGGGGGTGTAGGGGCTGAGCTCGGAGCCGAGGACCGATTCGCGGATCAGGCCGTGTTCGCCGACCCGCTTGAGGACCGCGCCGCCGACGACCATCCCGAGCCGTTCACCCTTCAGGCCGAAGCGGCTGACCAGCCCGTTCAGCGCCGCGGTGAACATGTCCTGGTTGGAGGCGTGGGCGTAGGCCTTGTCGGAGCGGGCGAACGGAATCCGGTTGCCGCCCACGATCGCGATCGGACGCGGCTGCCGCGGGGTCTTGGCTGTGCTTGTCACTCGGGTCTCCAGATCTCGTGGGGGCTGGGGAACCGACCGGCGGGGGCGCGGTGTCGGTTTACTTTGAACTTACTCTGGAGTAAGTTAATTGTCGACACCGTACCCGGCACGTGTTCACACGTTCGCCTCGGGGCATGCAAGGGACGAGACCACCCCAGACACAGCAAAGGTAGGAACAGTGGCAGCCAGCAAGAGCAAGGGTGCTCCCAACCTCTACGGATCGTTCGTCAACTCCGCCCCCGGCCAGTTCCTCGCGGGCAAGCTCGGCCTGCCCAAGCCGGAGAAACTGCGCCGCTATGTCGCGGGCGAACCGCCGCTGACCGGTCCGGTCCTGCTCGGCGGCAAGGGCCGCGTGGCCGAACCGGTGCGCGCGCTGCTGTCGGACTACACCTTCCACGACACCGTCGCCCAGGGAACCAAGTACGGCGCGCTGGTCTTCGACGCCACCGGCATCGGCTCGATCGAGGACCTCTCGCAACTGTTCGAGTTCTTCCAGCCCGCACTGCGCGGCCTCACGGCCTCCGGCCGTGTCCTGGTCATCGGCACCACCCCCGAACTGACCGCGAGCGTCGACGAGCAGATCGCCCAGCGCGCCCTCGAGGGCTTCACCCGCTCGGTCGGCAAGGAACTGCTGCGCGGCTCGACCGCCCAGTTGGTCTACCTCTCCCCGGACGCCGCGCCCACCGCCACCGGCCTGGAATCCACGCTGCGCTTCCTGCTCTCGGCCAAGTCCGCCTTCGTCGACGGCCAGGTCATCCGGGTCGGCTCGGCCGATTCCACCGCACCCGCCGACTGGGACAAGCCGCTGGCGGGCAAGGTCGCCGTGGTCACCGGCGCGGCGCGCGGCATCGGCGCGACCATCGCGGAGGTCTTCGCCCGTGACGGCGCGACGGTCATCGTCGCCGACATCCCGGCCGCCGGAGAAGCGCTGTCGCAGACCGCGAACAAGGTCGGCGGCACCGCGCTGGCCCTGGACGTCACCGCCGCCGACGCCGCGCAGAAGCTGGCCGACTTCGCCACCGAACGCTTCGGCGGCATCGACATCATCGTGCACAACGCGGGCATCACCCGCGACAAGCTGCTCGCGAACATGGACGAAGGCCGCTGGAACGCGGTCATCAACGTCAATCTCGCGGCGCCGCATCGCATCACCGAGGGCCTGGTCGCCAGTGGCGCGCTGCGCGAGGGTGGCCGCGTCATCGACGTGTCCTCGATCGCGGGCATCGCGGGCAACCGCGGCCAGACCAACTACGGCGCGTCCAAGGCGGGCGTCATCGGCATGGTCGCCGCCGAAGCGCCGAAGCTCGCCGAGAAGAACATCACCATCAACGCCGTCGCGCCGGGCTTCATCGAGACGGCGATGACGGCCGCGATCCCGGTCGGCACCCGCGAGGCGGGCAGGCTGATGAGCTCGCTGTTGCAGGGCGGTCAGACCGTCGACGTCGCCGAGACCATCGCCTACTTCGCCAGTCCGGCCTCGAACGCGGTCAGCGGCAACGTCGTCCGCGTCTGCGGCCAGAGCCTGATCGGGGCGTGATGACGCAGACCATCGCGCTGGCGACGCCGCCCGACAACGGTCGCCTCTACGTCAAGGCCGCGCTGGGCGCGGTGCCGCTGCTGTCGCGGCGCAAATCCGTCCTGCCGGACCGGGACCTGCGCCTGGACGGTTTCCGCGTCGACCCGGAACACCTGGCCGCCTACTGCCGGGCCACCGGGCTGCGCTTCGGCGACGCGCTCCCGCTGACCTATCCGTTCGTGCTGACCTTCCCGCTGACGATGCAGTTGATCGTCGCCCGCGACTTCCCGTTCGTCGCGGTGGGCGCGGTGCACGCGGAGAACCGCATCGAGCGCACCCGCGAGATCTCGATGGCCGAACCGCTCGATTTCCACACCCGGATCCGAGAATCTGCGCGAACATCCGCGCGGCCTGCTCATCGACGCGGTCACCGAGGCCAAGGTGGGCCGGGAACTGGTGTGGCGGCAGGTCGCCACGCTGCTGCACCAGCAGAAGACCTCGCTCTCGGGCGGTCCCAAGCCGGAGCCCAAGCCCGACGAGGTGCCGCCCCCGCCGCTGAAATCGCTGCGCGTGGACCAGAAGACGATCACCCGCTACGCCGCGGCCTCCGGCGACCGCAACCCGATCCACACCTCGGCGTTGGGCGCGAAGGCGTTCGGGTTCCCGCGTTCGATCGCGCACGGGATGTGGTCGGCGGCGACGATCCTCGGCAGTGTCGAGGGCCGGATTCCCGAAAGCACCACCTACAACGTGAAATTCGGCAAGCCGATCCTGCTGCCGTCCACGGTGAACGTGTACGCGGACAAGGTCGACGGCGGTTGGGATCTCGCCATGCGGCATCCCGAGAAGGGGTATCCGCACCTGACGGCGACCCTGCGCTGAGTTCTTCCGCGAGCCCCGAACCTGCACCGGTTCGGGGGTTTTCGCGTCTCCGGGGGCAGCCGTGCCGCACGGGTCGCCGATCACCGCCAGACCGGCGGGATCAGCAGTCGCACCCGCACCCGTCGCAGCAGCATCCGTCGCATTCGCAGCAGTCACCGCAGTCGCAGCAACTGCCGCAGTCGCAGTTCTTGATCCAGGCGTCCTTCTGTTCGCCGGTGCACGGACTGGTGTGGTCGACGCAGCAGGCCGCGCCGGTGCAGTAGACGCCGAGCACGATGGCCAGACCGGCGCCGAGCCCCGGACGCTGTGTGGGCGGACGGTGGCCGGTGCGGCGGGACGCGGTCGGGGCGTCGCGGTGGGTGGCGCAGGCGTGGGCGAGCGGTTCGCCGATGCCGCGGCGCAGGCGGGCCAGCACGGCGTGCAGGGGGTCGAGCAGCATCCAGCGCACGGTGGGCACGTCGGCCAGTTCGGCCGCCGCGACCGAACGACGCAGCGCCGCACTCGATTCGCGCAGCAGGGCGTAGGCGGCGGGCAGGTCGGTGCCGGTCGCGTCGAGCGGGTTGTAGCGACCGCGGGCGCGGTCGGCCTCGATGTCCTCGACCGCGTCGGCCAGGTGCGCGATGCGCCCGAAGTGCCTGCCCGCCTCGCGCAGCGGTCCGACGTTGTCGGGGCGGTCGGCGAGCACGGCGGTGTGGGCGAAGAGTTCGGCCGCGCAGAGTTGGGTGGGCGCGGTCAGTTCTTCCAGCGACAGACCCGCGCCGCGTTCCAGCGCGCCCTGCGCGGCGATGGCGGTGACCAGCGGTTCGAGGTCGAGGCCGATCAAGGCGGCCTGGGCGCGCGCCCCGTCGGCCCAGCGGTCGGAGACCTTGGTCATCGGCGCGCGCGTCAGGGCACGGCCGTCGCGGTCCTCGACGTGGTCGCGCAGTTTCGCCGCGCCCAGCAGCAGGGAGGCGGTGGCCGCCAACCGGATTCCAGGCGAGTCCGGGGCGGCGACCTCCGCGCGACGCATCCCGCGCAGCGGGCACGGTCCTGCGGTGCGGCGGGACTCGGCGCCCGACTGCGCTTCGGTGAGCACGCTGAGCACGAGCGCGTCGGTGTTGGTGGCGGCGCGCGCGGCCTGCCCCTGACCGTCACGCAGACCGAGGCACAGCCCGCACAGGTGGGCGCGCCACTGCGTCGTGTCGATGCCGTACCGGTCCGCGCCGTGCGCGCACGGACGCAGCATTCCGAACATATCCGCCCCGTTTCGTAGGGCGACCCTCGCGCGCCGCCCGGTTCCTCATGTCGATCATGGGCATCCTGACAGGCCGCGCGCCGCGGCGCGAGCCGGACATTTCACCCGGTCAGCGTGCGTCCTCAGCAGTCGCAGCAGCAGTCGCCGCAGTCGCAGCAGCAGTCCATCCGCTTGCGCCAGGCGCGTTTGCGTTTGCCGCTGCACGGGCGGGTGTGGTCGGCGAAGCAGGCGTAGCCGGTGGGGTACTGGAACAGCAGGCCGATACCTTCGCGCAGCGTCGGTTTGCGCTGCCGCTGACGTGGATCGTGCGGCGGTTGGTACGGATACTGCTGCGGGTGGTGGCCGTCCGGGTGCAGGCCGAGGTCGCGCCCCATTCCGGTCAGCACGCTGGACAGCGGGTCGAGCAGCATCCAGCGCACGGTCGACTCGCTGTCCAAGCCGGTGCGGGAGATCGCCTCGCGCAGTGCGGTTTCCGATTCGCGCAGCAGTCCGTAGGCGGCCTCCGGGGAGGTGCCGGTGGCCGTGAGCGGGTTGAACCGGCCGTGCGCGAGATCGTCCTCGATGTCCTCGACGGCGTCGGCGAGGTGCGCGATCCGCCCGAACTGTCGCCCCGCTTCGCGCAGCGGCCCGACATTCTCGGTGGCGCCCGCCAATACCGCCGTGTGCGCGAAGAACTCGGACGCGCACCGCCCGGTCGACTCGGTCAGATCGTCCAGGGTGACGGTCGAATCCGCCGCCGCGGCACGGGTTTCCACGGCGTACTGGGCCTCCAGCACCGAAACGAGCGGCGCGAGGTCGAGATCGATCAGCGCGGCCTGCGCGCCCGCCCGCCGCGCCCAACTGTCGGACACCCGCGCCATCGGATGACGCAGCACTCCGGGCGCGTCGGCGTCCTGGACGTGATCGCGGATCTTGGCCGCGCCCAGCAGCAGCGAGGCCGTGGCGGCGAGGACCACGCCGTCGGAGTCGCCCGCGGCGATCTCGGCGCGCCGCATCCCGCGCAACGCGCACGGGCCCGCGGCCGTGCGGGTGGCGACGCCGCCGCGCTGGGCGTCGACCAGGACGTTGAGCACCAGGGCGTCGGTGTTGGTAGCGGTGCGCGCGAGGTGCCCGTGTCCGTCGCGCAGGCCCACGCACAGCCCGCACAGTTGGGCGTGCCACTCGGATTCGTCGATGCCGTACTTGCGCGCGCCGTGGGCGCACGGGGTGAGCAGACCGAACATGCGGCCCCGTTTCCTTCGATGCCAGGTCGCGGCCGGATACCGCGGATAGGGAACTCTGACAGTCCGCGCGCGCTCCGGCAAGCCGAGCGTGCCGCGTCCACGGCGAGTCGCGCGCTAGTCGGCCTTCTTGCGGCCCGCCAGGCCGCGCCAGGCCAGATCGTCGAGCAGGTCCACCGCTTCGGAGACCTCGATGCGTCCGCTGGCGACCCGGTCGGCGATGGCCTCGCCCGCGCCGATCACCGCGACGGCGACGATGTCGAAATTGGTGCCGGGTTCGGGGTGCCGCGCGCTGGATTCCAGCAGTTTGGCGGTCAGTTCGATGACCCGTTCCCGCGCGTTCTCGATCTCGGAGGCGAACGCCTGCTGGCCGATGGCCTGCCGGTAGAGCACCTGCCAGGAGTTGCGGTTGTGGTCGACGAAGCCGAGGAAGCCCTCGAGGGCGGTGCGGAGTTGTTCGTGCGGGGAGAGCAGGGGGTTGCCCGCGGGTGCGACCGATTCGATGAAGCGCAGGCCCTCGCGCTGGATGCAGGCGCGGAACAATTCGTCCTTGGAGCCGTAGTAGAGATACAGCATGGGTTTGGAGATCTTCGCCTCGGCGGCGATCGCGTCCATGGAGGTATCGTGGAACCCCTTGCGCGAGAAGACCTCCACGGCGGCATCGAGCATCTGCTGCTCACGAACCGCTCGGGGAAGCCGTTTCGTACCGCCCGCCATCCACTCTCCTACCGCACAGTGAAGTCCTATATTACTCCAAGGTAAGTTCGGCGGGGTCGGATTTGCTGCCCCGTCGCCGCGACCCGCACCGGCCACGAACCGAACCACCCGCGCACGGCGTCCGCACGCGGGTGGATCGAATTCGCACACACTACGGGCAGTCGGGTGGCCACCGCCAACGACCGCGCACCCCGCTCAGCAGCGCAACGCGCCCTTGTATTCGCCGTTGCGCAGCACCGAGGCGTCCACCCGCGCGGGCGGCAGCGTGCCGTTCGCCACGGCCTGCTCGAGGCGGTCGAGCACGCTCGACACGGCCGAGGTGCTGATCCACAGCGCGTTGTCCGCCCCCGCCGCCAACGCCGCCTCCACCGCGGCCTCGATGCCGAGACGGTCGGTGATCGCGGCCATGCCGCTCAGATCGTCGGTGAAGATGACCCCGTCGAAAGGCGCGGCGCCGTAACCGGTTCCGTCGCGCAGCAGCGACATCGCCGCCGGACTGATGCTGGCGGGCACCTCCGGCGCGGTCAGCCCCGGCACGTCCAGGTGACCGACCATCACCGCCGCGCCCGAACCGATCAACTCACGGAACGGCACCAGGTCCACGGTCTGCAACTGATCCAGCGGCGGCGTGCGCACCGCGCCGGTGTGCGAATCACCCGACCCCGACCCGTGACCGGGGAAGTGCTTCATCACCGAACCGAGACCGATTTCGTTCATGGCCCGGATGTATGCGTCGGCGTAGCGGCTGACGACCTGCGGGTCGTCGGAGAAGGACCGGTCTCCGATCACCGAATTGTCGGGCTGATCGCTGACGTCCACGTCGGGGGCGAAATCGACCGTCACACCCAGGGCCTTCAACTTGCGCCCCCGGGTCACGGTGGCCTCGTAGAACTCCTCGGGCGTCATCGTCTGGGCCGTCACCCGCGCCGACGGGGCGGTGCCGATCAGATCGCCCACGCGGGAGACGCGGCCGCCCTCCTCGTCGATGGTGACCATCATCGGCACGATGGCGGCGGTCTGGATGCGGTCCAACTCGCCGTCGGTCAGCATCGTCTTGTCGGTCCAGCCGCCGACGAAGATGCCGCCGACCTGCTCGGACTGCACCGTCTCGAGCGCGTCCGCCCCGCCGGTGACGCCGACGGTCAGCAGTTGCGCGAGCTTCTGGCGCTGGGTGAACTTCGCCAGATAGGCCGTCGAGCAGTCCTGCTGGGCGGGGGTGTCGGAGGGCGAACCGGTGACCTGACCGGTCGGGCCCGCCGCCACCGTCGTGGTCGAGGTGGCGGCGACCGGTTCGGAGTCGCCGCCGGAGCAGGAGGCGGTCACCGCGGTCAGGACTGCGAGCAGAACGAGAGGCGTCTTCCGCATGGCTCAACGGTAGTGCGCGGCCGAACGGCGGCTGCCCCCGGGTGGGGTGGGCGCGCCCGGCCCGAGGCCATCGATTCCGGGGGTAATCTGGGAAAACAGCCGTGCGACGCCCCGTGGAGGAGGTCATCGTGGCCTGCGATCTGATGCTCATCGCCTACGACGGTTCGGAGAACGCCAAGCGGGCGGTCGAATACGCGGGTCGTTTCCTCTCCGCCGAACGCGCCGTCGTCCTGACCGCCTGGGAGCCGATGGTCCGCCAGGCCGCGCGACTGTCCGGACTGTCCGGGGTGATGCAGCCCGAATGGGTCCCCGACGACGAGATCGAGGACATCGCCTACGTCGACGCCCGGAATATCAACATCGAAGGCGTCCGGTTGGCGAAACTGGCCGGACTCAACGCCGAGGCCCGCACCGCAGAATGCGTCACCGGCATCTGGAACGCCATCGTGAACTGCGCCGACGAACTCGACGTCGACATCATCGTGGCCGGCACCCGCGGGGCCACCGGGGTTCGCGCGCTGCTGCACAGCAGTGTCGCCGACGCGGTGCTCAAACACTGTCACCGGCCGGTGCTGCTGGTCCCGCCCGGTCGCGAACCCCGTCCCTGACCGAGAGCCCGAGATCCCCGTCGCACTCGGCGGGAGTGACGCCGATCCGGGGCTAGGGTCGAGGAATCATGGACGAATTCCTGCTCGCCAGGCCCGACGGCGTCCTGCGGGCCCGCGGCCACCGGCGGATCTTCACCGAGCCCGCCGCCGCGATCGCCGCGCTGCGCGGCGGGTCGACCGGTCCGGTCGTCGGGGCGCTGCCGTTCGACCCGCACGCGCCCGCCGCGCTGTTCGAGCCCGCCGAGTTCACCCACACGGCGGGGCCGTGGCGGCCCGCGGCGGTGCCCCCGCTGCCGTCGGTGCGGGTGATCGAACAGATCCCCGATCCCGCCGAACACATCGCGCGGGTCCGCAAACTGGTCGACACGTTGAACGATCCGTCGCAACCGCTGCGCAAGGTCGTCGCCGCGCGGTCGGTGCTGCTGCGGGCCGAGGGAGATCTCGACGCCGAGGTGATCGCGGCGCATCTACTCACCCGTCACCCGCGCGCGAACGTCTACGCGGTGGACCTCTCGCCCGCCGGGCGCGGCGCGTCCACGCTGGTCGGGGCGACCCCGGAGGTGCTGGTCACCCGGCACGGGAACACGGTGTCGCTGCGGCCCTTGGCGGGGACGGCGGCGCGCGCGGCCGACCCGGACGAGGACGCGGCCCGCGCCCGCGACCTGCGCGCCGACGCCAAGAACCGCGCCGAACACGCCTACGTCATCGACTGGATCCGCGAACGGCTCGACCCGCTGTGCGCGGAGTTGTCCGTCCCGGAGGAGCCGGAACTGGCGCGGACGCCGGAGGTCTGGCACCTGGCGACGCCGATCACCGCGACGTTGCGCGACCCGTCGACCACGGCGCTGGACCTGGCCGTCCTGCTGCATCCCACCCCTGCGGTCTGCGGCACCCCGACCGCGCTCGCCCTCGAGACGATCACCCGCGACGAAGGCGACCGCGGCTGCTACGGCGGCGCGGTCGGCTGGTGCGACGCCGCGGGTGACGGCTCGTGGCTTGTGGCGATCCGCTGCGCCGAACTCGCCCCCGACCGGCGCACGCTGCGCGCGTTCGCGGGCGGCGGGATCGTGGCCGCCTCCGATCCGGTGGTCGAACTCGACGAGACCACGGCGAAACTCGGCACGTTCCTGCGCGCGTTGGACTGTCCGCCACCGGAACGCTGAGCCCCCCGGGAACGGCCCCACCTCGACCCGCACCCATCGAGAGCCGGGTCGGACCGGCCGGCGGGAGGACCGACCATTGCGGACGATCCGGACGGTCGGCATGCCGAATCGCGGGCTGATGGCACCCCGGAGCCGATCCGCCTGCTAGGTTGACCCGGAATGTGCCTGCTGCGAAGTATTGGAGTCCCGCGATGAAATTTGCTGTCCCCGGTGTTGCCAGTGCGGTCGCGGGCGCGGTCCTGGGCGCGATCGCGGTGTTCGTGATCACCGCCGCGGTGCAGCAGAACTCTCGCCCGGAACTCGATCACGGCGATCCGAGCTCCTCGCTGCTCAACAACGTTGAGTACGGCTCACGCTGAGCCACTGACCTCCGTCGCGGCACCGGCAGGTCCCGATGTCGCGCCACTGGGTAGACGGTGGTTCGCCGCGACCGTGGTCGTGGCGTTCCTGCTCACCTTCCTCCAGGCCCCCGGCCTCACGGTCGCCGACACCAAATACGACCTGGCGCAGAACCCGTTGGGTTTCCTGGACCGCGCGTCCCACCTGTGGAGCAGTCAGGCCCCCATGGGCCAGGTGCAGAACCAGGCCTACGGCTATTTCTTCCCGCACGGCGCGTTCTTCTCCGCCGGTCACGTCCTGGGGCTGCCCGCCTGGGTGACCCAGCGGATCTGGTGGGCGCTGCTGCTGCTCGCCGGATTCTGGGGCATCGTCCGACTGTACGAGGTCCTCGGCATCGGCAATCGCGGGTCGCGGGTGATCGCGGCCGTCGCGTTCGCGCTGTCCCCGCGCGTGCTGACCACCCTCGGCTCGATCTCCTCGGAGACGCTGCCGATGATGCTCGCGCCGTGGGTGCTGCTCGCGCCCGCCGCGCTGGGCACCGCCTGTCGACGACGGCGGCGCGGCGGCGCGGCCTCCCCGGCGGGCAGCGCGGTGGCCCTGGCGTTGATGGGGGCGGTCAACGCCGTGGCGACGGTCGCGGCCTTCCTGCCCGCCCTGCTGTGGTGGGCGTCGATGCGTCCGAACCGGAGTTGGCGGCGGTTCACGCTGGCCTGGATTCCGCTGCTGGCCATGGCGACGCTGTGGTGGGCGGTGCCGCTGCTGCTGCTCGGGCGGGTCAGTCCGCCATTTCTGGACTACATCGAATCCTCGGGCGTTACGACGCAGTGGGCCTCGCTGGCCGAGGTGTTGCGCGGCACCGACAGTTGGACGCCGTTCGTCTCCCCGGAGCGCATCGCGGGCGCGGTGCTGGTCACCCAACCGGGCGCGGTGCTGGCGACGGGTCTGCTCGCGGCGGCGGGCATGGCGGGTCTGGCGATGCGGTCGATGCCGCATCGGGGTCGGCTGGCGCTGATCCTGCTGGTCGGGTTGGTCGGCATCTGCGCGGGCTATGTCGGTGAGCTCAGCGGTCCGTTCGCCGAATCGGTGCGCCTGTTCCTGGATTCCGGCGGCGCGCCGCTGCGCAACGTCCACAAGTTGGAACCGCTGATCCGGTTGCCGCTGGTGCTCGGCGTCGCGCATCTGCTCGGCCGGGTTCCGCTGCCCGCCGCCGCGCCGATGCGCGAGTGGGCGGGCGCGTTCGCCCATCCCGAACGCGACCGGACGGTGGCGGTGGCCGCGCTGGTGCTGACCGCGCTGGCGCTGTCGACCTCGCTGGCCTGGACCGGCAAACTCGCGCCGCGCGGCGCCTACGACGAGGTCCCCGAGTACTGGACCCAGACCGCGCGGTGGCTGGCCGACAACGCCTCAGACACGCGCGCGTTGGTGGTGCCGGGCGCGCCGTTCGGCAGTCAGGTGTGGGGTCTGACCCGCGACGAACCGTTGCAGGCCCTGGCCACCACACCCTGGGCGGTGCGCGACGCCGTCCCGCTGAACCCGCCGGGGACCATCCGCGCGATGGATTCGGTGCAGCGCCTGATCGCCGACGGACGTCCGTCGGCCGGATTGGCGGCGGCGCTGGCCGGTCAGGGCATCGGCGTCCTGGTGCTGCGCAACGATCTCGACCCGGAGACCTCGCGGTCGACGCGTCCGCTGCTGGCGCATCGCGCCATCGAAGGTTCACCCGGCTTGACGAAGGTGGCGGCTTTCGGCAATCCGATCGTCGCCCCCGCCATCGCCGAAGGTCTGGTCGTGGACGGCGATCTCCGTCCCGCCTACCGCGCGGTCGAGATCTACCGGGTGGACGCCGCCCCGCCGGGCACTCCGACGCAGTTCGAGAGCGGCGTGGGCGCACCGCCGCGGGTGCCGGGCGCGTACACCGTCGACCTGGACGCCGTACCGACCGTCGCGGGCGGCCCCGAAGTGCTCGAACGCCTGCGCCGCGACCCCGACCACCCCGAGGCGCCGGCCGTGCTCGCCGCCGACGCCGCCCGCGCCGGTCTGCCCGCCCGACCGACGCTGATCACCGACACCCCGATGGACCGGGAGACCGACGTCGGCCGCGTCGACAACCACAACTCCGCGCTGCGCGCCCCCGAGGATCCGCGGCGCACCCACAACCTCGTCCCCGACTATCCCGTGGCCGACACCGACCTGGTCCGGGGCGAATGGTCCGGCGCGACGATCACCGCGTCGAGTTCGGCCGCCGACGCCACCCAGATCGGCGGGGCCGCGCCGGGCAGTTCCACCGCCGCCGTGATCGACGGCGACCCGTCGACGTCGTGGTTCAGCGGCGGCCTTGAGCACGCGGTCGGCCAATGGATTCGGCTGGACCTGGACCAACCGATCAGCAACGGACTGCTGCGGTTGACCACGAGTCCGGCCGCGATCGGCGACCCGGTGAAGTGGGTGGAGGTCCGCACCGCCAACGGCAGCGTGTCCGCGCGCGTCACCGAACCCGGTGCGTCGGTGACGATCTCGCTGCCGGTCGGGAAGACCGATTGGCTGAAGGTCACCGCGATCCGCACCGAAGGCGGCGGGCGCGGCGGACAATTCGGCATCAGCGAACTGTCGCTGGACGACTACAGCGACCGGAACGCGCCGCACCGCGTGGACATCACCCATCGCACCGTGCTGCCGCCCGTCCCGTCCGGCACGCCGGTCATCGGGTGGGATCTGGGCCAGGAATTCCCCGGCCGCGGCGCTTGTTTCGACGCACCCGACCGGGTCCGCTGCGGCAAGGGCCTCGGGCTGGCCCCGGAGGAACCGGGCCACTTCGAACGCACGCTGTCGGTGCCGGAACCGCTGCGCGTCACGCCGGATCTGACCGTGCGCACCCGCCAGGGTCCGGCCCTGGAGGCGCTGCTCACCGATCCGGATCGTCCGGTGGCGCGCGGCAAGGCCGATGTCGGCGACCTGCGCGGGTCGGCGTTCGCGGCCACCGACGGCGACCCGCGCACCAGTTGGACCGCCCCCGAGGACACCGCCCGCGACGTGGTGGGCGCGAAACCGACCCTCACCGTCGAACTGCCCGAACCGGCACTCGTCACCGGTCTCGACCTGACCACTTCGCTCGGTGAACTGCCCGCCGAGGCCACCTCGGTGTCGGTCAACCTGGGCAACGGCCCGCAGGTGCGCGAACTCGACCCGGACCGCGAACCGGGCACGCCCGCGCGCATCGAGTTGTATCCCACGGTCACCGATCGCGTCGAGGTGAGCATCCAGTCGTGGAAACCGGTGCTGGACCGCACGGCGCTCGGCTTCGCCCAGACCCAACCGGCCGGGCTCGCCGAGATCGCCGTACTCGGCCCCGACTACCCCGAACCGGCCGGCCTCGACCGCCTGATTACGGTGCCGTGCGCGCTCGGCCCGTCGGTCAGCGTCGACGGCATCGCGATGCGGACCACGATCACCGCGACCGTCGAGGACCTGCGCTCCGGCGCGCCGGTTCCGGCGCGCGTCTGCGCGCTCGATGACTCCGGTCCGGCCGAGACGCCGCCGGAACTGGTGCTGCTGCCCGGCCGGGCGAGCGTGGAAGTCGGCCCCACCGACGTCTTCTCGGTCGACCGCCTGCGCCTCGACCGCACCGATCCGCCCCCGGCTCCCGCGCCGACCTCGCAGCGATTGCTGGTCCTGCCGTTGAGCACCAACGTCGGCTGGGAGGCGCACACCGGCGACGGAACCGCCCTCGACCCGGTGGTGGTCGACGGTTGGCAGCAAGGGTGGCTGCTCCCCGCCGACGCCGAGGCCGCCGGACCGGTCACCGTCTCCTTCCCCGCCGACCGCTGGTATCGCCTGGGCATCTTCGGCGGACTGCTGCTCCTGCTGCCGCTGTTCGCGCTCGCCGTCCCGCGCGGTCCCCGCGTGACACCGCACGACCCGCCGCGGACCTGGAACTCACGCGTTCTCGCCGTGCTCGGTGTGCTCGCCGCGGCCACGGTGATCGCGGGTGTCGTCGGCGCGGCCCTGACCGTCGCCGGCCTCGCGGCGATGTATTGGTTCGCGCCACGGGTGCGCGTGAACTGGCTCGCCGGGGTCGCGGGCGTGGCGACGATGGTGTCGCTGGCCGCGCTGTCGACCGGGCCGTGGCGATCGCCCGGCGGTTATGTCGGCAACTCGATCTGGGTGCAGTTGCCCGCGGTCGTCGCGGTGGTCGCCGTCGGCCTCGCGGCGCTACCCGTCACGAGACGGCAGCGGCCGAAGGGTCCGGATACCGGCGACTGATCCGCGCGCGACGGACGCGCGCCGCCGAATCCGCCGGGGCCGCGCGGCGTCAGTGGCGCGCGGACTTGTCGAAGCGCCGGGCGAAACGGCGGGCGGGGTCCTCGATGAGCGCGTAGCTCGCGGCGGCCAACGGCAGCGTCAGGGCGACCGTGAGCAGCAGGATGTAGCCGAAATCGCCCTGGAACGGCAGGATTCCGAACACCGGGAAGATGATCGACAGCACCGCCAGATGCCACAGGAAGATGCCGTAGGACCAGCGGCCGAGCATGGCCGCCACCGGGGAGGTCAGCCAGCGGTGACGGCCTTCGCCGAGTACCAACGGGGCCAGCAGACCGAATCCGATGACCGCGCCGAAGACCATCTTCAGCACGTACTGCCACGGTTCGGCCCTGGTGAGTCCGGGCGGGCCCGCCAGATCGGTGGCCGAGAGCAGGAAAGCGGCGGCCGCGATCGTCCACATCAGCGGTTGGCTGCCGAGAATTCGCCGCCACCGCGCGGGGACGTCGGGTTTGTCGACCAACTCGGCCAGCAGCATCCCGCCCGCGAACCACGGGATATAGGCGGGCAGCCAGTTGTCGGCGTGGATGGCGTCCGGGGTCGGCACCGGCAGGAAGTTCCAGCCCAGGCACAGCAGGCCGACGCCCAGGATCACCGGTATCCGCCAGCGCACGGCCCGTCCGCGCAGACCCACCAGCGCCCAGGCGAACAGCGGCAGCGCGAGATAGAACGCCACCTCGACCGACAGGCTCCACATCTGGGTCAGGCCGTCGGTGAGCGTAAGGGGGATGAACACCTGGAGCAGCGCGAGATTGGACAGCCACACCCGGAAGCCCGCGGTGTCGGCGGCGTTGGGCAACAGCAGCAGCACCGCGCACACCACCGCCCAGTAGGCGGGCACGATCCGGGCGAAGCGATGCAGGAAATAGCGTCCGGCGTTCGGCGCGTCGCCGAACCCGCGGGCCGCACCCGCGTGCGGTCGCCACAGCAGGAATCCGGACAGACCGAAGAAGACCGCCACGGCCATGTCGAAGCGACCCCACACCCGGCCGAGCACCGGTGTGCCCGCGGCGCCGGTCTGGAACGCGACGTGGGTGAGCAGCACACCCAGTGCCGCCATCGCGCGCATTCCCTCCAATGCGGGTACGAAACCGCGCGCACGCGGCGGCGCGTTCGTGGCGGAAAGAGTCACCGTCATCGGATCACCGATCTGCCTTCCCGATTCCCCGGGTTGAGAACCACTCGTTTCACTTCTCGCGCTAAACTCGGTCGATTTCTGGTCGAAATCCGGCCTCGGCACCGCATGGTACGACATCGGACTGTTAGTGTCGGGGCTCACGAGTGCCGCGGCCTGCTCGCAGTACTCGCCGGATGGACCTGTGTTCTACGACGAGGAGAGTTTGCATGGCACTGAGTGCCGGTACCAGAAGGACGGTGGCCTGCCTACTCGTGGGTCTCGGCGCGTTACTCATCGTGATGGCGCTGCTGATCCCGACCTACACCGTCGGCAAACTGGCGAAAACTCCGCTCGACCTCGAGATCACCACGATCGCGAACAACAAGGCGGGCGAAGAAAGCCTGGTACTCGACTCCAAGTCGCTGACCGCGCCGGAGGGGTCGGCCAAGATCGACACCAACGTGCCGCTGATCTCGCAGCGCTTCGTCACGGTCGAGGAACCGTCCGGCGCGAGCGAGATGACCGTCCAGGCCGGTCAGACCCTGCGCCGCATCGACAAGCAGGGCGACACCGGCCTGCTGACCGCCAGCGTGGACCGGGTCACCATCGACCGCAAGGACGGCATGCCCGTCGACACCGAGCCCAACGGCTCGATCGCGGTCAGCACCAACACCGCCGGTGAGAGCATCGCCGACCCGGTGCAGCACACCGGCTTGCAGTACCGGTTCCCGATCGGCACCGAGAAGAAGACCTACCCCTACTTCGATCTCAACGCGCGCGCGACCTTCGACATCAACTTCATCGAAGAGACCGAGATCAACAGCATGAAGGTCTACCACTTCCAGCAGTCGGTGCCCGCCACCAACCTGTGGGACGTCGTGCAGGCCCCCACCAACCGCCTGACCCTGCCCGCCGCCAAGTGGGGCGTTCCCGGTGAAGGCGACGTCACCATGTCGCGCTACTACACCAACACCCGCGACGTGTGGGTGGAGCCGCAGACCGGCACCATCATCAAGGGTGGCGAGCAACTGCACCTGTACTACTCGCGCACGGCCGACAAGCCGGAAGTGACCGCGCTGAAGTCGAACCTGATCTTCGACGAGAACACCGTCGAGTCCCAGATCTCGATCGCCAAGGACAACATCGACAAGCTGTCGCTGTACGGCCGCACCATGCCGATCATCCTCGGCATCCTCGGCGTGATCGCCGTCATCGCGGGCGTCGTCCTCGGCCTGCGCGGCGGCGGCAACACCGCTCCCGCGGGCCCGGGCGGCTACCGCTCCCCCGTCGGCGGCCCGCGCCCCGACGATTCGCCCACCGAGCAGATCGATATCCGCAAGGGTCTCTGATCCGCCGCTCGACGCGAGCAACCTCGAATTCGGCTCCCCGGCCTCCTCACCGGGGAGCCGAATTCTTTTGTACGCGACGAAAATCGCACGGCCGGTTATTCCGGCAAACGTTCCGCGATGCGCCGAAACCTCCTTGAAATCCGGCCGTGATCGGCACGAATTGTCATCTGGTGCGCGGGAATTCGCTGCGCCGACGCTGGTCCCGGTGTTCGTCGGCCGCTATAGGGACATCGAAACCGCGACACCGCCCGGGGCAGGCACAATGAATCGGAATCGACCCTTCGTCCTGGAAATGGCGTTCCGCCCCGCCTCCGTCACCGACGCAGGTTCGCCGCGGACGCTCGCGGCCGAGGCGCACACCCACTACGGCGATCTGCGGTCGAGGGCCTGAGCGCTCAGAGCTGAGGTTCGGGGGCTCCCACGCGGACGGGGGCGTCGAGGGCGGTGCGGCGCGCGGAGCGCAGGACGACCAGCGCGACGATCAGCGTCGTCACGGCGGCGACCGAGACGGCGGTGCCGATCAGCGCGGTGACGCTGCGGGCGAAGACGAGCATCAGGGTGACCTCGACGGCCAGGCCGAGCCAGGTGAGCGCGGCCAAGGCGGTGCGGTCGACGGCGATCGCGGACAGCACCGCGCCTTGCAGGACCGCGAGGATCGCCCCGTGCAGGGCGAACACCCACAGCAGACCTTGGATCGGCGCGTAGTCCTGACCGGCCAGCACCGGGGCGACGGGCGCGGCGAGCGCCGCCACGGCCACCGCGGCCACGCCTATTCCGGACAGCACGCCCAGCGCGTCGCGGATGGCCCGCGCCGAATGCGCGGGCTGGGCCATCCGGGGGTAGAGCACCACACCGACCGCCTGCGGCAGCCAGAACGCGATCTTCGCGGCGATGGTGCCCAGGGCGTAGCGACTGGCGTCGGGTTCGTCGAGCACCATGCGGACCACTATCAGATCGGCGGAGGACAGCGCCATCAGCGCGGCCTGCACCTGGGCCGCCCGCAGCACCGGCACCACACCCACGGGCATCGGTTCGGCGGCCGCGGCGGCGATCTCGGGCGTGCCCGCCACACGGCGGGCGAACAGGGCGGCGACCGCGATGCCCAGCGCGGCGGCCAGCAGCGCGGCGGCGGCGCCACCGCCCAGGGCCAACACCACCAGCGCGGGCGCGACGCGCGCGATCCCGGCCGTCCCCAACACCACCGCCAAACCGCGGAACCGCCTGGCACCTTGGAGAATTCCCTGCTCACCGGACAGCAGCACCAACGCGGGGGCCGCGCCCAAGGCCGCCGCACACGCCGCCGCGCTCACTTGCAGCGCGACCGTCACCACCGGGATCAGCGCCGCCGCCACCACGGCGACGATCACCGCGCAGCGCCACCGCAACCCGCGCAGCGCCGCCACGCTCGCACCGCGCACCGCCTCGCGGGCGACGACGTTCTGCAACGCCAGCGCGGGCACCGCGCACAACAACTGCACCGCGAGCAGACTGGCGAATTCGCTGTATCCCGCGACGCCGAGCCAGCGCCCGGCCAGCAGTTGCAACAGATAACCCGCCACATTGGCGGTCATCGCGCCCGCGGTCACCAACGTCAGATCGGCCACCACGGGGAGACGACGGACGGCGAGCACACCCCATCGTCGCACCTCAGCCCCCCGACGCCGCCACCAGGGCAGCCGAGCGCGCCGAAACCCGGACTGGTCCAGGACCCGCGCGGAGGTCGTCCCGCCCCTGGTCCGCACCGGTCGCGTCCAGCGCCCGAAACCCGAGACCGCCGACAACACGCGCGGAACCGTCCCGCCGCCGATCCGCACCGGGCGCGCCCAGCGCGCTGATCCGCGTAGCCGGGTGGGGGCGCGCGTGGCGGGTCCGTAGGGTGTGGGTCCGTGAGCGAGGGACGGGACGCACGATGGGCCGGAACGATTCCGGCCGCGTACAGCGCGGTCCTCACCGCCTTGGTGGCGGGCCCGCTGCTCGGCCCCGGATATCTGCTGCTCCGCGATGCCGTCAGCACCCCGCGTTCCTATCCGACGGATTCCGCGCTCGGCCTCGGTGACGCCGCACCGCGCGCAGTCCCCCAGGACGCCCTGCTCGCTCTGCTGACCCCGGTGGTCGACGGTGGCGTCCTGGTGAAGGCCATTCTGTTGGTCGCGCTGTGGGCGGCGGGCTACGGAGCCGCCCTCTCGGCCCGTGAGTTGCTGCGCGTCCCGATCGGTCCGCAATTGGTCGCGGCTACCGTCGCGATCTGGAATCCCTACGTCGCCGAACGCCTGCTGCAAGGTCATTGGAGCCTGCTCACCGGGTACGCGGCCTTGCCGTGGACGGTCCTGGCCGCCCGTCGCCTGCGCGCGTGCGTCGATCCGGGCACGGCACGTTCACCGATCGCACCGCCCCCGGTCGAGCGCCCCCGCCCGACCACGGCGTCGGCAGACCTGGTCGCCGCGGAGATCGATCCCACCGTCGGCACGCCGGACGACCCTGCGCGATCCACCGGGGTCCGCTCGCGTTCGGCGATGGTCGCGCGCCTCCGCCCGACTCCCGCTGTCGGGGCGTGGGGGGCGCTGGTGGCCTGCCTGGCCGCCGCCGGACTCACTCCGACGGGGGCCTTGCTGGCGGGGTGCGTCGCCCTGGTGACGGTCGGGCGTCGCCGTCTTCCCGCGACGCTGCTGTTGATCGTGGCGGTGTCGGCCCCCTGGACGGTGGCGACCGCGTTGTCCGGCGCGGGGGCCGAACCCTCGGACCCGACCGGGATCACCGCGTTCGCCGCCCGCGCCGAGCCGTGGTTGGGAACACTCGGGTCGTTGGCCGGCATGGGCGGGATCTGGAACGGCGACGCGGTTCCGGCTTCGCGCACGACGCCGGTCGCGGCGTTGGGTACCGCGCTGCTGCTGATTCTCGTGGCGTTCGGCGTGCGCGCGGTCTGGACGAGCGATTCCGCCGACCGCGACGGACTGCGTATCCGACGCGCGCTGCTCGTCCTGGCGGGTGTGGCGGTGGTCCTGCCCGCACTGGCCGCGACGGGATGGGGCATGGCGGTCATGGAGTGGTTGGTGGTGCACGTCCCCGGTGCGGGTCTGCTGCGCGACACCCAGAAGTACGTCGCGCTGGCCGTCCCCGCCTACGCGCTGTGCGCCGCCGCGGGCTGCCGAGCGATCGCTGAGATGTCCTCGGGCCGGGTCGATTCCGCGAGCGACCGTCGGTCGACTTCGGCCGGTGCGACTACGGGATCACGCCCACCGCGCGCAGTCACAACCACGTCGAGATACACCCTCACCGCCGCAGCCTGTATCGCGGTCCTGGTCGTCCCGCTGCTGGACCTGGCGTGGGGTGTGGGCGGGGCGTTGCGGCCGGTGCACTACCCGATCGCGTGGCAGCGAGTCGCCGAAAAGGTCGACGGCCCGGGTGACGTGGCGGTGTTGCCCGGGGGGATGTTCCGCCGGTTCACCTACAGCGGCGACGCGCCCGTGCTCGATCCCGCGCCGCGGATGCTGCCCGGCGATGTCTTGCAGACCGGGGAACTGCCGGTGCGCGGAGTCGTGGTCGCCGGCGAGGGCGCGCGCGCCCGCCAGGTGGAATCGACGCTGCTGCAAGGCGGTTCGGCGCGCAAGCTGGCCGATCTCGGCGTCGGGTGGGTGCTGGTGGAACGCGACACCCCCGGCCCGCTGGGCCGATCGGCCGAGACCCTGGCGACGCTGGAACCCGTCTACGGGGACGCGCGTCTCGCGCTCTACCGTGTCCCCGACGCCCGCGATCGCGACGTCGAATCCCTCGGCGCGCAAAGAACTCTCGCGATCACCGCGCACGCGCTGTGGCTGATCCTGTTGGTGGGCGGTCTGGCGGTGGCCGCTCCGGCTCCGCGCGAGACGGTCAGTCGGCGGCCGGAGCGACCAGTCCGGTGACGTGCCTGCCGTCGGCGGCGGCCGCGAGCACTTCGTAGACCCCGTTCCCGGTCTGCTCCCAGGAGAACTCGCTCGCGCGGGCGCGGGCCTTCTCGCCCATCATCGCCCGCGTGGAGTCGTCGTCGAGCAGGTCGCCGACGGCTTCGGTCAGGTGGGCGACGTCATCGACGAGCAGTCCGGTGACACCGTCGACGATGGAATCGGTGAGTCCGCGCGAACTGCGGTAGCCGATGGTGGGCACGCCGTGCTGGGCGGCTTCGATGACGGCCAGGCCCCAGCCTTCCTTGCGCGAGGGCATGACGTGCACCCAGGCGCGGGCGAGCAGTTCGTGCTTGCGCTGTTCGTCGACGTGACCGTGGAAGGTGACGGCGTCGGCGATGCGCAGGTCGGCGGCGTATTCGCGCAGATTGTCGGCCCACCAACCGCCGCCGACGACGTCGAGGTGCACGTTCGGCACACGCTCGCGCAGGCGGGCGACGGCGACGAGCGCGTCCTCGATCTGCTTGTGCGGGACCAGGCGGGACAGCACGACCACGCGCGGTTGCGGGTCGCGGGTGTGCGTGGTGCCGGTGGGCGCTCCGTCGGGGACGGGTTCGGCTCCGTTGCGGACCACAGCGATGCGGGAACGATTCACCCCGAGGGTGGCCAGTTCCTCCGCGGAGGGCAGCGAGACGGTCAGGTACTGGTTGTCGCGGTGCACGCGGGGGGACAGCCGGGATTCGATCCACCAGCCGACCCGTCCGATGAGCTTGCCCGCGACCGGCCACTGTTCCCGGTGGCCGTGGTGCACGAGCACCACCGAGGGCGCGTCGGCGACGAGTCCGGCGAAGAAGGGGATGCCGTTCTGGGTGTCGATGACGGCGTCGGGGCGCACGCCGCGCAGGCTGCCGACGCCGAATCGGCCCAAGGCGATCGCGGCGAGGGCCCGAGGGTAGACGGTGTAGCGGCCGCCGCCGCGGCTGATGTCGATGCCGTCCACGTGTTCGCGGCGGGCCGCGCCGCGGTAGCGCGCGGTGCGCAGGGTGACCTTGACACCGCGCGCGGCGAGTTGGGCGCCGACCTGCTCCAGGTAGCGTTCGCTGCCGCCCCCCTGCGGGTGCCCGGTGTCACGCCAGCAGAGCAGGAGGACTTCGCGCACAGTGGAGCTTCTCTCGCTTCGTCTGGTCCCGGGCGGGAACTCGGATATCGGGCTACACCATAACTTGCGCACCCGGTCGCGAAGGGCCGCCCGGCATCGATCCTCAGGAATTTTTTGAAACGTACACATTTCACAGTCGACTCCGATAGCGTCCGCCTCGATGTTCACCATCACGATGAGGAGTGGCAAATGAAGGTGACACCCAGGACCAGGACCGGCGGCGGCACGGGCGGAGGTACCACGGACGGCGACCTCGGCGGCGTGCTGACCCTGCTGCTCGGCCTGCTCGGCTCGTCGCTGTCCACCGGCAGCGGCGCCAGCAGCGGCCTCGGCTAGCCCGAAGGACACACCGGCCCGGCGCGCGCGGCGCCGGGCCGGTGGCATGTCCGACACCGTGTCCGACACGACGCGGGCACTGTGCGAAACTGGCCGCCGTGCCGAGAACCGAGACGCCGCCCGTCGCCACCGCGGCCCCGCAGGTCGCGCCGGCCGCCCGGAACACCGCGTCCCGCTTCGCCCGCCGCGCGACCCTGCGCCGATCGCTGCGCCTGCTCGGCAGTTTCCGGTTCGAGCAGACCGACCCCGCCCGCTTCTACGGCGGGATCGCCCACGACAGCGCCGCCATGATCGGCGATTTCCACCTCGACGTCACCGGCCGCGACCTGCGCGGCTCGACGATTCTCGACGTCGGCGGTGGCCCCGGCTATTTCGCCGACGAATTCGCCCGCGCGGGCGCGCGCTACATCCCGGTCGAACCGGACCCCTCCGAGATGCACGCCGCCGGGCTCACCGTCCCGGGCGCGGTGCGCGGATCGGGTACGGCCCTGCCGTTCCGTGACGATTCGGTCGACATCTGTTTCTCCTCCAATGTCGCCGAGCACATCGCCGATCCGTGGCTGATGGCCGAGGAGATGGTGCGCGTGACCCGCCCCGGCGGCCTGATCGTGCTCTCCTACACCGTGTGGCACGGCCCGTTCGGCGGGCACGAGACCGGTCCGTGGCACTACCTGGGCGGCGAGTACGCCGCGCGCCGGTACCGCCGCAAGCACGGCCGCGAACCCAAGAACCGCTTCGGGACCTCGCTGTTCGCGGTGCGCGCCGCCGACGGCCTGCGCTGGGCGGGCCGCACGTCAGCGCGCGTGCACACGGTCTTTCCCCGGTACCACCCCGCGTGGGCGTGGTGGCTGGTGCGCGTTCCGGTGGTGCGGGAATTGCTGGTCAGCAACCTGGTCGTCGTCGCGACCAAGTGACTACTTCTCCAGCCAACCCCGCCGCCACCCGCGCGGACCGCACGCGCCCGGTAGCGGTTGCCCCCACGGCGATTCCTGCATCGCCAGCCCCACCGTCTCCAAGGTCGTGAGCCCGACCTGGTCGGCCAGCGCGTGCACACTGGCGACCGCCTCCGCGGCCTGCATGGCCGCCGTCGCCTGTTCGATGGTCAGCGTGCGACCCGGGAGGAAAGAAACCACCCATCCCCCGTGGCCCACGCTCTTCGCCTGATGCTCGGTCTGGTCGCTGGTCATCAGCGATCGACCGATCACTTGCACCGCCATGTTCGGTTCACCCCTGCGGTATCGGATCAATGCAGAATCGGTTCAAAATCGAGCAGCTGATCAGTAGCTACAGCATCCTCCGTCGCCCCCCGGAACGCAATAGTGCGTTTGCGGAAAAACGATACCAACGGGTCGGCATTTGCCCAGCTCAACGCGGTGACGCGCGGCAAAACTGAAACATGTTACAGACAACCGGACGACAAAACTGTAACGTGTTCTCATGCACTACGACAGCTTGTTCATCGGCGGCCAGTGGACTCCGCCCACCTCCTCCGAGCGCCTCGAGGTCATCTCCCCCGCCACGGTCGAGTCGGTGGGCAGCGTTCCTGTCGTCGTCCGTGCCGACGTCGACGCCGCGGTCGCCGCCGCGCGTCACGCCTTCGACAACGGCCCGTGGCCGAAAACCCCGCCCGCCAAACGCGCGGCCCTGCTCAGCCGCGCCGCACGGCTCATCGAACAGCGCTCGGCCGACCTGCTCGCCGCGCTCACCGCCGAAGTCGGCGCCCCCGGCATGGCGAGTATGACGCTGAACCAGCTCCCCGCCACCGCGGCGCTCGACGCCTACGCCGCCCTCGCCGAGACCTTCCCGTGGAGCGAGACCCGGGTCGGCGCGTTCGGCACCTCGCGGGTCACCCGCGAACCGCGCGGCGTCGTCGCCGCCGTCACCGCGTGGAACGTTCCGCTGTTCCTGGCCGTCAACAAACTCGCCCCCGCGTTGCTGGCCGGCTGTACCCTCGTGCTCAAACCCGCGCCGCTCACCCCGATCTCGGCCAACATCGTCGCCGAGATCTTCGCCGAGGCGGGCGTGCCCGAAGGCGTGATCTCGGTGCTGCCCGCCGAAGCCGACGTCGCCGAATACCTGATCTCGCACCCGGGCGTCGACAAGGTCACCTTCACCGGCAGCACCGCCGTCGGCCGCAAGATCGGGGCCATCGCCACCGAACAGCTCAAGAGCGTCTCGCTCGAACTCGGCGGCAAATCCGCCGCGATCCTGCTCCCGGACCTGGACATCGCCGCGAGCATCCCCGTGCTCGCCTTCTCCGGCCTGATGAACAGCGGCCAGGGCTGCGTCGCCCAGACCCGCATCCTCGCACCACGCGGCCGCTACGACGAGATCCTGGACGCGCTGGTCGACCACGTGAAGACCATGAAGGTCGGCATGCCCGACGACCCCAGCACCCAACTCGGCCCGCTGATCTCCGAGAAGCAGCGCGAGCGCGTCGAGGGATACATCGCCAAGGGCAAGGAAGAAGGCGCGCGCCTGGTCCTGGGCGGCGGACGCCCCGAGGGCCTGGACCGCGGCTGGTTCGTCGAACCGACCATCTTCGCCGACGTCGACAACAAGTCGACGATCGCGCAGGAGGAGATCTTCGGCCCGGTGCTGTCGGTGATCCCCTACGACACCGAGGACGAGGCCGTCGCGATCGCCAACGACTCGGTCTACGGGTTGGCCGGTTCGGTGTGGACCACCGACATCGAGCACGGCGCCGAGATCGCGGGCCGCGTCCGCACCGGCACCTTCGCGATCAACTGGTACGCCTTCGACCCGACCTCGCCGTTCGGCGGCTACAAGAACTCCGGTCTCGGCCGGGAGAACGGCCCCGAGGGGCTCGACTCGTTCTGCGAGCAGAAGTCGCTGCTCATGCCGCTGGGCTGGACCGGCTAGGACTTCCACGCGCGAGGGGCGAGAACTGCGGTTCTCGCCCCTCAGTGCTGTCCCGAGTCGCAGACCCGCAGGATCGGTTCGCAGCGTTCGCCCGGTTCGCCCGGTTCCATCGCCACCTCGACGCTCCACCCCGGCGGCAACACGGTCTGCAACCGGCCCGCGGCCCGGCACAACGCCGTACTCACCTCGGGTGAGGCGGGCACCGACTCCAGATCGGTCATATCCCAACCACCTCTCACGTGTCGATGCCGACCGCGACGTCGTCGCGACCGCCGATAGGGGAAGCAGTCAGCCGAGGGCTGAGTGAACAGTGGAACTCCGCGCGGCTTCAGCTTAATGGACAGCCCCTGAATGCCCGGTTCACTTTCCTCGAAACCGTCTCCTGTACAGGGCGAATGCCGACCCTGTTGGTTGAATTCCCAACGGCGTCGACTTCGAACGGATGAGCTCGTCGGAATGACCGAACCCACTCCCGACGTCGACCCGGAGACACCGACCCGACCTGTCCCGTCTCCACCCACGAAGCGGACCCGGCGGGTACGGTCTCGGACACCTCCCGAAACCTCGGGCGCGGATAGGAATTCATCCCGGAGAGGGGAAATCATGGCTGGGCCCGAGGGATTCGGCTGGGACTGGGCGACGCGGACCGGCGGGACGCTGTCGGCGGGGCAGCGGTGGCGGTTGCGCGGCGCGCTGGCGCGGGAGATCCCGGCCCTGCTCGCGACCCGCGCGGCATGGTCCGCGAAACGGGGGCGGGGACGGCTGGAATTCGACGGCTTGCGCGTACCGGATTCGAGTCTCGCCCGTGCCACGGAGGAGAAAGCGCGGGAAACGCTGTCCGCGGCGATGCTCGAACATTCCTACCGCACCTATTTCTTCGGACGGGTGCTGGCCGACCTCGACGGCGCGCGCTACGACGACGAACTCGTCTACGTGGCCTGCCTACTGCACGACCTGAACCTCGAGAACCCCACGGCCGGGCGCTGTTTCGCGGTCGTGGGCGGTGAACGGGCCGCCGCCTTCGCCCTGGACAACGGCGCGCCCGCCGAACGCGCCACCGCCATCGGCGCGGCCATCGCGGCCCACGTCACGCCGGGTGTGGCGGGCGACCTCACCGACCCCGGCGGATTCGTCTCGGCGGGCGCGGCCGTCGACGTGGTCGGCGCGCGCCTGGGCGAACTCGACCGCGCCTGGGTCGCCGACCTGCTCACCCGCCACCCCCGACACGAACTCAAACGTCACCTGGTCGCCGCTTTCCGCGCCGAAGCCGCCGCCGTCCCCGCGGGCCGCGTGGCCCTGATGCTCACCGCCGGCTTCAACCTCACCGTCCGCCTCGCCCCCTTCCCCGAATAGCGAAACGCGGAACCGCCCGCACCTCCGAGGAATGCGGGCGGCTTCGAGTGGGGAATCAGGCGAGGCGCTGTTTGAGGGCCTCGAATTCGTCGCGGACTCCGGAGGGGAGTTTGTCCCCGACGAACTGGAACCATTCCTCGATCAGCGGGATCTCCTTGCGCCATTCCTCGGCGTCGACCTTCAGGGCCTCGTCGACGTCGGCGGCTTCCACGTCCAGACCTTCCAGATCCATCTGGGCGGCGGTGGGGACGTGCCCGATCGCGGTGGACTCGGCCTCCGCCGAACCCTCGATGCGGCCGACGATCCACTCCAGCACGCGGGAGTTCTCGCCGAATCCGGGCCACAGGAAGCGGCCGTCGTCGCCGCGACGGAACCAGTTGACGTAGAAGATCTTCGGCAGCTTGCCCGCGTCCGCGTTCTTGCCGACGTTGATCCAGTGGTTCAGGTAGTCACCGACGTGGTAGCCCATGAACGGGATCATCGCCATCGGGTCGCGACGCACGGTGCCGACCTTGCCCTCCGCGGCGGCGGTCTGCTCCGAGGACAGCGTGGCGCCCATGAACACGCCGTGCTGCCAGTCGAAGGACTCGGTCACCAGCGGGACGGTGGTCTTGCGGCGTCCGCCGAACAGGATCGCCGAGATCGGCACACCCTGCGGGTCGTCCCATTCCGGCGCCAGGATCGGGCACTGCGACATCGGCGTGCAGTAGCGCGAGTTCGGGTGCGCGGCAAGGGTTTCGGTCTCCCGCAGGTACCAGTCGTTGCCCTTCCAGTCGATCAGGTGATCGGGCTCGCCCTCCAAACCCTCCCACCAGACGTCGTTGTTGTCGGTCTTGGCGACGTTGGTGTAGACGGTGTTGCCCGCCTCCATGGTGGCCATGGCGTTCGGGTTGGAGCTGCGGTTGGTGCCGGGCGCGACGCCGAAGAAACCGAATTCCGGGTTCACCGCGTACAGGCGACCGTCCTCGCCGAAACGCATCCAGGCGATGTCGTCGCCCAGGGTCTCCGCGCGCCAGCCGGGAACCGTCGGCTGGATCATCGCGAGGTTGGTCTTGCCGCAGGCGCTCGGGAACGCCGCCGCGATGTAGTACGCCTTGTTCTCCGGGGAGATCAGCTTGAGGATGAGCATGTGCTCGGCCAGCCAGCCCTCGTCGTGGGCCATCGCCGAGGCGATCCGCAGCGAGTAGCACTTCTTGCCGAGCAGCGCGTTGCCGCCGTAGCCGGACCCGTAGGACCAGATCTCGCGGGCCTCGGGGAAGTGGGTGATGTACTTGGTGTCGTTGCACGGCCACGGCACGTCGGCCTGACCCTCGGCCAGCGGAGCGCCCACCGAGTGCAGCGCCTTGACGAAGGGGCGATCCGCGCCCAGCTTCTCCAGCGCCGCCGCGCCCATGCGGGTCATCACGCGCATCGACACGACCACGTACTCGGAGTCGGTGATCTCCACGCCGAGCTTCGGGTCGGCCGCGCCGAGCGGGCCCATGCAGAACGGGACCACGTACATCGTGCGGCCCTTCATCGCACCGCGGTACAGCTCGGTCATGGTGGCGCGCATCTCGGCCGGGTCGACCCAGTTGTTGGTCGGGCCCGCGTCCGCCTCGGACTCCGAACAGATGTAGGTGCGCGATTCCACCCGCGCCACGTCGGAGGGGTCCGACAGGGCGAGGAAGGAGTTCGGCTTCTTCTTGGGGTCGAGGCGCTGGAAGGTGCCCGCCGCGACGAGCTGGTCGGTCAGCCGCTCCCATTCCTCCTCGGAACCGTCCGCCCACACCACCCGGTCGGGCTGAGTGAGTTCTGCAACTTCCTGTACCCAGGCGAGTAGTTCGCTATGCTCGGTCGGCGCTTTGCCGTCGGATCCACGAAGACCAGGAATGGTCGCTGAGGTCATGAAACTCTCCTGAGATTGGCGGTGCGTCGATGCTTCGCCACTCTGGCCCGAGGCCCATGACCAGCGCGAACACATCAAGCGCCACCGTTGGCGGGTAGGCACCCGCTACGACCAGTCGAATGCGCGCCCCGGCTGGACGGCGTACTTGGACGAAGCGGACGCCCAGGTTCCTGCCATAGAGGTTAACGCGATGTGACGGTCCGTACGGCACCGGGTACTTATCGAATACCCGTTTAGTTACCAATCCAACAAATCAGCCGAACCGATCGATCACGGCGATATCGCGCTCACAGGCCGCGAGTTGGGCAGGTTGCTCGGCCACTGCTCGCCGGATCCGCGTCTCCAATTCCGCGACTCTCCGGTCCGTGTCGAGGATTCGGGCCGCGCTCGCGCGCACCACCCGATCCGACCATTCGGTCTCGGCTCCCACCAACGCCGTCGCGACCCGCTGCTCGAGCTGGGCTTTCACGTTCACCAACGCCTCGGCGAGCCACTGCCGCACGTGTGCGCGGTCGGCCACCTGCCGCCGGGCCCGCACCACCCACCAAGCGACGAGCGCGCCGAGCAGGAGTGTCACAGGGATGCTGGCGACGTCCAGAGCGGGCACCAGCGCCAGCGGCGAGACCAGCAGCCGACCCAATCCGACGCCCGCCGACGCGCCCAACGCGATCATGAGGTGATCTTCGACACCCCGGTGCCTCGGCTCGGGTTCCGGGCCGACCCGCGGCGCCGGATCGCGCCGCCGCTGCGGCACGGTGATCGCGCCGACGTCGGTGGCGGCCAGGCGGGTGAGCAGATCCGCGAAGCGCCGGTCGATGCCCTGATCGACGGCACCGGTCAATTCGGTGACGGCGTGTTGCAGACGCGCGGGATAGTCCTCGAATTCGGCGGGAGGCAGCCGATCCAACTCGGCGCGCGCCGCCACGTGCAAGGCCCTGACCTGCCCGCCGACCTCGGTCAGCAGATCCACCCTGGCCAGATGCAGGTGACCGCGCAACGTCGACATGGCCGTGGCGCGACCGCTGTCGCGACCCGCGATCAGTTCCGCGCGCTCGGCACGCAAGCGCGTCGTCTCCGCGCCCGAGCGCAGCGTGCTCACCTGCGCCGCGATCCGCTCGCGAGTCTCGGCCAGCACGCGTCCGGTCAGGATGGCCTGTCGATGCGGGTCGCCCGCCGCCGCACCCGCCGCCGCGGTCAACGCCGCGTGCAGCGCGCTCAGACCGGACCGGTCCAGCAGCGCCGGGTCGCCGCTCGCGCGGGCCGCGGCGGCCAACCGGGCCGAGACCGCGAACAGGTCCGCCTCGCCCAAGCCGTGCACGGCCAGCAGTTCCAGATTGCGCTCACGCACCGATCGCCAGTCGGCGTAGGCGTGGATGCCGTTCATCGCCAGCAGCACGCGCGTGCCCTCACCGCGCAACCCGGTCAGCAGACGCAAGGTGTCCGCCCCGAGGGCACTTCCCGCATCCAGCAGGATCAGCGCGACCGGCACGGGCACGCCGACCACACCGGAACTCGCTTCGGACCGCAGAAGCGGAGTGCCGGGCGGGCCCGCGGTCGCGTCGGGCCGCATGAGCGGAGCACCGGCGGTCGCCTCGGGCCGCGGAAGCGGAGCACCGGATGCGCCCCAGATGGCTTCGGGGCGAACGGACGGCGCGCCGGATGCGGCCGTGGTGGTCTCGTGCCTTGTGGGCGTGCCGCCAACCGGTCGGTGGGCGGTGATGTCGGACATCGGCTCGGTCAGGTCCGCACGGGGCTCGAAGCGCGCGAGTTCGGTGCGCAGCAGCGCGGTGTTGGCGTCGTCCGGGCCGATCAGCGCGACCTTCGCCGCCGCGCCCGCACCGCGCACGGCGGTCAGCAGCGCCGCGCCCTGCGGATTCCAGCGGGCCACCACGGCCGCCGCTTCCCGAGGAAGATCCGCCGCCTCCCGACGGAGTTCAGCCGCCGCGTCCCCAGGCGGGTCAGCCGCTGCGCTCCTGGCGAGATCGGCTCGCCCACCGGGACGGCCCGTCGACTCCCGAGGAAGATCCGCCGACTCCCGAGAGGCCGCCTCGCCGGAGGTTCGTCGTGCCGGATCAGAGTCCGGCACTGCTCATCCGCTCCCACAGCCTGATGTAGCCGTTGTGCACTCGCAGGGCGGCGCGGCGGGCTCGTGGCGGCATATCGCTGCCGACGACGGCCCGCCAGCGGACCGCGCGCTGGAGTGCGTCGTCGGCGTCGGCGGGCGCGGGTGACGGGTAGCCGGCGGCCAGGTGCGCGACCGACGGATCGGCCAGGCCCGCGCACAATCCCAGCCACATCGCGTCGTCGCCGTAGAGGTAGTTCTCCAACACGTCGCGCGCGCCGCCGTCGGCGGGCAGCGCGCGGGCGGCCAACCGGGCCAGTTCGTCGAGCAGGCGTCCGCCGCGTTGCGCGGAGACCTGCTCGTAGCGGCGGTGCAGGAGGCGGTGCAGCGGGTCGATCCCGGCGGCCGCGTGCATCAGTTGCAGGATCGCGTGCGGCCCGAGCGACGGATCGGCGCGCAGGGCGGTCAACGCGCAGGCCACGCCGTAGAGATCCCAGCGGTGCAGCAGCGTCTCGCGTTCGGCGACATCGGGACCGGCCGCCGGGGAGACGAACAGGTCCGGTGACAACGTCAGTGACGGGTCGGCGGAGGCGGCCAGGCGACGCAGGGTCGCCATGTCCTCCTCGGTGATCGCGCCCGCCCGCGTGCGCGCCGCCAGCGAGGCCACCACCGGCAGGGTGAGGACGCCCAGTTCGCGGCTGTACTGGTCGGCGGCCACGACCGCGTCGCCCCACCGCGAGCCGATCGCGTCGGCCTTGTTCAGCACGACCACGGTGCGCGAGGGCTCGAGCGTGGCCAGTACCCGGCGGTCGGCGGGCGACGGCGAGCCGGACAGCACGTAGACGACGATGTCGGCGTCGAGTTCGGGGTCGGGCGAGCCGGGTTCGTCGACCGGGCCGGTCTCGGCGGCCGACATCAGCGCCAGCGCGTGCAGCACGGTGGTCCGACCGGTGTGCGCGCGGCCCGCGACCTGGATGCGCGGCGGGCGGTGCCACACGTTGACGGCGACGCTCGCGTGATAGCCGATCCCGGTGTCGGCCCCCGCCGCGTCGCGCAGGTCGGCCAGCAGTCGGTCGAGTTGGTCCCGTTCCCTGGTCGGCGTCGGCACTCCGCGTTCGCGTGGCCTGCCTTGGAATCCGGTGGCTGTCGACATGGTCACTCCCCCTCGTGTCGCTGCGATTCTGTCAGAAGGCGGCGACCGACCGCTCAGTGTGCGGTGCTCCCGCTCACGTATTTGTTGACCGTACGCACGGCCCAGCCGGGGGCGTATTTGGCGGCGAGGGCCAGCGCTTTGGTGCGTGCGCCGATCTCGTAGTGCACGCGCGGGAGTCGGCCGCGGCGGGAGGTGATCTCGTGGATGCCGCGGGCGACGTCCTCGGCGGTGAGGTGGACGCCGAGCGAGCGGGTGGAGGCGGTGTCGACGCCGTCGACCATGGCGGTGGCGACGAACAGCGGCCAGACCGCGAGGACCCGGATGTCGTGGCGTTCCCATTCCAGATCCAGTGCCTCGGTGAGGCTCTTGACCGCGGATTTGGTGGCGCCGTAGGTGGCGAGTTCGGGTTGGCCGTAGATGGCCGAGGCCGAGCACAGGTTGACCACTTGCGCGCCGGGGGTGTCGCGCAGGTAGCGGAAGGCCGCGTGCGTGCCGGTCAGCACGCCGCCGAGGTTGACCGCGACGATCGCGCGGTGGGCGGACAGGTCCATCTCCTCGAAGGGGCCCGCGCGCAGGATGCCCGCGTTGTTGACCAGGATGTCGAGTCGCCCGGTGGCGGTGTGGAACTCGGCCAGTCGCTCGGCCCAGTGCGTGTCGTCGGTCACATCGAGGACGCCGGTGGTGGCCGTTCCGCCCGCCGCGGTGATGTCGGCGGCCAGCCGGGACAGGCCGACCTCGTCGATGTCGTACCCGCCGACGTGATAGCCGTGAGCGGCGTAACGCAGGGCCGTCGCCCGTCCGATTCCGGCCGCCGCACCGGTGATGAACACCGTCGGTGAGTTCATGTCCGGCAGTGTAGTCGCGCCGCTCGGCGCTATAACCGGGGTTCACAGACACCCTCCCATCCCCTACCCTCGATCCAGGTCGGCATCGATATCGGTGCGCAACTTCGCCTTTCGAGCGAAACCGGCCGGATACGCCGGAACCCGCCCAGGAGGTCGCGATGAACGCCGAGGTCATCGGGGTCGTCGGTGCACGGATCGACACCCGCCCGCAGCTACCCAGCGCCGATCCCTTCCACCGGCCGCCGCGCGGATTCGCCGTCACCGCGCCGGGGACGGTCCTGCGCAGTCGCCGCGTCGAACTCGCGCTGTTCGGCCTGGTCCCGCAGCAGGTCACGGCCTGGCAATTGCTCTACCGCAGCTGTGATCTGCACGGCAGCCCCGAAGTCGCGGTCACCACCGTCCTGCTCCCCGCGAACGCCGACCCCGCCCGTCCGCTGCTCGCCTTCCAGACCGCGATGGACGCCGTCTCCGAACGCTGCTCCCCGTCCTACGCGCTGCGTCGCGGAGCGCGGGCGCTCGGCTCGGTGACCCAGTTCGAGTGGCTGCTGGTGGCCGACGCGCTGCGTCGCGGGTGGACGGTCTCGCTGGCCGACCACGAGGGGCCGAACGGCAACTTCGGCGCACCGCGCGAACCCGGCTACCGCGTCCTCGACGGCCTGCGCGCCGCCCTGTCCTTCGACCCGCTCGACCTGCGTCCGGACACCCCGATCGGCGTCTGGGGCTACTCCGGCGGCGGCATGGCGGCCTCCTGGGCGGTCGAGATGGCCCCGACCTACGCGCCGGAACTGCGCATCGTCGGCGCGGCGCTCGGGGCGCCGGTCGGTGATCCCGGGCAGGTCTTCGAGCGCCTCGACGGCACCCACTACGCGGGGTTGCCCGCCATCGTCATCGCCGCGCTGCGCAGGCTCTATCCCGCGCTGGACGCGCTGCTCGAGGCCGAATTGACCCCCGCCGGACAGCGCATGGTCGCGCACGCCGAACGCGCCAACCCGCTGTGGGCGATCCTGTCGCTGGCGGGCAGTCGCTTCGACGACCACCTGCGCACCCGGCGCATCACCGAGATCCTCGCCACTCACGAGTTCCGGACGATGTTCGACGACCTGCGCCTGGGTCACTCGATCCCCACCTGCCCGCTGCTGGTGATCCAACCGGTGCACGACCAGGTCATCCACCGGGACGGTGTGGACGGCCAGGTCGCGCGGTACCGGGAAGGTGGCGCGCGGGTCACCTACGTGCTCGATCGGCTCAGCGAGCACTTCTCCATGCTGGTGTTGGCGGCCCCGCCGAGCCTGGAATGGCTAGCCGACCGACTGGCGGGCGAACCGGACACCCCGGACGCCGACGTCACGGTCTGGTCGGTGCTGGCCTCGCGGGCGGGGCTGCGCGGCATGGTCGACATGGCCGCCACCACGGCCAAGGTCCTGCTCGGTCGGCCGCTGGGCCGCCCGCGGACGCCGCCGCCGCCGATCCCCAGCGAACGCGCCGCTTGATGACACCGCTCGACACAGGCAGATTGCCCGGCTGAGCCCGCCGTGACCACCGCCCCGGGGGTTCGATTGCCGGGCTGCTCACCCGATGCTGGACAATGGACCCCGTGAACGACGCCGCCAACCCCACAGCCGAGTCGGTTCCTGGCCGGCCGTCCACATCCACGGCCCCGCTGGAAGCGGGCCGACGCTCCCCGACCGGCTCGCGACTGTACCCGAGGGTGACCAGTTTCCGGTCCCGCCGGGGCGCACTGACGCCCAACCAGCAGCAGTCCTGGGACCGCATGTGGCCGAAGATCGGTCGCGAAGTCGGTGACGAACCGCTGGACGCGGCGGCCTGGTTCGGCCGGGACGCGCCGCTGGTCATCGAGATCGGCTGCGGAACCGGCACGGCCACCGCCGTCATGGCGCAGGCCGAACCGGGGGTGAACCTGATCGGGATCGAGGTCTACCAGCCCGGTCTGGCCCAGTTGGTGCAGCGCGTGGAACGCGAGGACATCGCCAACATCCGCCTGTTGCGCGGCGACGCCGTCGACGTGCTCGAGCACATGATCGCCGAAGGATCGCTGACGGGCGTGCGGGTGTTCTTCCCGGACCCGTGGCCCAAAGCCCGCCACCACAAGCGGCGACTGCTGCAACCGGCCACCCTCGCGCTGATCGCGAGCAGGCTGAAGACCGGCGGCGTCCTGCACGTCGCCACCGACCACGCCGACTACGCCGAGCACATCGCCGAAGTCGGCGCGGGCGAACCGCGACTGGTCGGGTTGAACGAGACCACCGGCGCGGGAGCCCTTGCGGCCGACGCGCCCATCGGCTTCGATCGCCCCGTCACCAAGTTCGAAGGAAAGGCGCATCGCGCCGGTAGCGCCATCACGGAGTTCATATGGGGCAAGATCGAATGATGAGCGAGCCAAGCCCGCGGCGCGGCACCCCCGAGTCCCGATCATGAACGTCAGCGAGATGGCGCACGAGGTCGTGGACGTGGCGGGCCGCGCGCAAGGGCCCGAGAGTCTCGGCGGCGCCGCCTCCGACGTGCGCCGGGTGCTGCTGGTGTGGGACGCGCCGAACCTCGACATGGGCCTCGGCGCGATCCTCGGCGGCAGGCCCACCGCCGCCTACCGGCCGCGCTTCGACGCACTGGGCCGCTGGCTGCTCGCGCGCACCGCCGAACTGTCGGTCGGCAGCAAGACCAGGGTCGAACCGGAAGCCACCGTGTTCACCAATATCGCCCCCGGCACCGCCGACGTGGTCCGGCCGTGGGTGGAGGCGCTGCGCAACGTCGGCTACGCGGTGTTCGCCAAACCCAAGATCGACGAGGACTCCGACGTCGACGCCGACATGCTCGCGCACATCGACATGCGCGTTCGCGGCGCCGGACTGGCCGGGATCATGGTGGCCTCGGCCGACGGCCAGGCTTTCCGCGAACCGCTGGAGTCGCTGGCCGCGCACGGGATCCCGGTCCAGGTGCTCGGGTTCCGCGAGCACGCGAGTTGGGCCGTCACATCCGATACTCTCGAATTCATCGACCTCGAGGACATCCCCGGCGTGTTCCGTGAACCGCTGCCGAGGGTGAGCCTCGACTCACTGCCCGACGAGGGCGCTTGGTTGCAGCCGTTCCGGCCGCTGTCGGCGCTGCTCGCCTCGCGCCCCGCTCAAGGAGTCGCTTAGTGTTCACACGCTGGGGCGATCTGGTCTATCGGCTGCGCTTCGCCGTCATCGGCGTGGTCGTGGCCGCCCTATTGGGTCTGGGCGGGTACGGCCTCGGCCTCGAGGACCACCTCAGCTCCAGCGGGTGGGACGACCCCACCTCCGAATCCGCCAAGGCGGCGCGCATCGCCGACGGCGCGTTCGGGCGCGATCACACCAGCGACGTGATCGTGCTCTACACCGCGCCCGAGGGCAAGACCATCGACGACCCGCAGTTCCGGCAGCAGGTGGTCGACAGTCTCAACAAGCTGCCGCGCGAATTCCCGAACGAGATCGCCAAGGTCAACGGCGCCTACTGGCAGACCGAGACCGGTCCCGGCGTGCCGTTGACCTTCGGCTCCAAGGACAAGCGCTACACCTTCGCCTCGTTGGCCATCGTCGGCGACAACGACACCGACATGGTCCGCAACTACCGGAAGGTGAAGGACGCCTTCTTCATTCCGGGTGTGGACGTGCAGGTCACGGGCCTGCAAGCGGTGTCGGGCACGCTCAACGACACCATCGCCAGCGATTCCAAGCGCATGGAGATGCTGGCCATCCCCGCCGTCGCGATCCTGCTGTTCTTCATCTTCGGCGGCGTGGTCGCCGCCGCGCTGCCGCTGATGATCGGCGGCCTGACGATCATCGGCGCCAACGGCATCGTCATGTTCCTGACCCGGTTCACCGAGGTGAACTCGTTCGTCGGCGGCGTCGTGTCGATGATCGGACTCGGTCTGGCGATCGACTACGGCCTGTTCATCGTGAGCCGGTTCCGCGAAGAGGTCGCCGAGGGCTACGACACCCCGGCCGCCGTGCGCCGCACCGTCATGACGGCGGGCCGCACGGTCGTGTTCTCCGCCACCATGATCATCGCCAGCCTCGGCGGCATCCTGCTGTTCCCGCAGGGCTTCCTGAAATCGGTGGCCTTCGGCACCATCGCCACCGTCTCGCTCGCGGCGCTGACCTCCATCACCATCCTGCCCGCGGCCCTGGCGATCCTCGGCCCGCGCGTGGACGCGCTCGGCCTCAAGCGGTTCCGCAAGACCAAGACCGCGGAGGAGATCGAGAACGGCATCTGGGGCCGCAGCACCCAGTGGGTGATGAAGCATCCGCTCAAGATCGCGGTGCCGATCTGCGTGCTGCTGTTGCTGCTGATCATCCCGGTGAAGAACCTGGCCTTCGGCGGCATCAACGAGCGCTATCTGCCCCCGGACAACCCGACGCGCACCGCGCTCGAGGAGTTCTATCAGATCTTCCCGCTGAAGAAGACCGACCCGGTCCAGTTGGTCTTCGTCTCCGAGGACAGCGGTTCGGTCGGCACGCTGTGGAAGCAGGCCAACGAGGCGCCCGGCCTGACCGGCAACTTCGAGGTGCCCAGCCGCTCCAACACCTACCAGACCGTCTACCGCACCAGCGCGACCCTCGAGGATTCGGAGAACGCCGAACCCACCATCGACTACCTGCGCTCCCTGGAGATTCCCGACGGCGTCCAGATGTACGTGGGCGGGCAGCCGACCATCCAGAAGGACTCGATCGACGCGCTGCTCGACCGCATGCCGTTGATGATCGCGTTGGTGCTGCTGGTGACCACGGTGCTGATGTTCCTGACCTTCGGTTCACTGGTGCTGCCCATCAAGGCCGCGCTGATGAGCGCGCTGGGTCTCGGCTCGACACTCGGCATCCTGACCTGGATCTTCGTCGACGGCCACGGTGCGAAACTGTTGAACTTCACCCCGCAGCCGATCATGTCACCGGTGCTGGTGTTGATCATCGCCGTCATCTACGGCCTGTCCACCGACTACGAGGTGTTCCTGCTGTCCCGGATGGTGGAGGCGCGCGCGCAGGGCGCGTCCACCACCGAGGCCGTGCGCATCGGCACCGCGCAGACCGGGCGGATCATCACCGCCGCCGCGCTGATCCTGCTGGTGGTCGTCGGCGCGTTCGCCTTCTCCGACCTGGTGATGATGCAGTACATCGCCTACGGCCTGATCGCGGCGCTGTTCATCGACGCCACCATTCTGCGCATGCTGCTGGTGCCCGCCACCATGAAACTCCTCGGTGACGACTGCTGGTGGGCGCCCGCGTGGATGAAGCGCATCCAGGAACGCGTCGGCCTCGGCGAGGTCACCCTGGAGAACGAGCGTCCGGGCGGCGGCGAAGTCGTGGACTTGGTCAAGACCACGCCCGTCACCGACCCGGTGACCATGCAGATGCCCGCCGTCGACGGCGGCAAACTGCGGCGCTCGCCGCGCCGTCCGCGCACGGTCGAAGAGATCGAGGCCGAGGCGCCCACCGCCCGGATCGGCAGCCTCGGGCGCAGCGCGTCACGGGCGAACCAGACCAAGACGTCGGCCGAATCCGCGCCGCCGCGCCCGGCTCCCGCCGAACCCACCCGGCCGCGCGCCACCCCGATGCGCTCGCCCGCCGATCCGACCCGGCCGCGTGCCGTCCCGCCGACCGCGTCCGGCGCGGAGGCCGGGCGCACCGGTGCGGGCTCGCATCCACTCTCGCCCGCGCTGCCCCCGACCGAACCCGCCCCCGCGGTGTCGCGTCCGGCCCCGCGCGACCACGGCGTGCTCGGCGACATCCGCAACGGCGGTTCGACGCCGCCGGACGCCCTGCGCGCGGACACCTCGGCGACGGGGCGCGACGCGACCCCGGCGTCCGCCGAACCCGCCCGCGGCGTTCTGCCCGGTGAGATGCCGTTCGGCCTGCCCGGCGGGTCCGACGATCGCCGGGGTGAATCGGCGGGATCGTTCCGTGGGTTCGCCGAACCGCCGCGGACCGTCGGTGACGGCGGCGCGGATTTCTCGCGCACCCCGCCGGCCGTCGACCGTCCGCGGACAGCGCCCGCGGGCGATGCCGATCCGGGCCGCACCGCGCCCGCGCCGAACGCCGAGTCCCCCCGGAACGCGCCGTCCGAGAACACGGCGTCCCCTGCCGACCGGTTCTCTCCCGGCGGTGATTCCGGTGCGGGCTTCCCGCGTGCCGACGTGGGCTCCGGGTTCTCGCGTCGCGACGACGCGGCGATCGGCGACCCCGGTACCGCAGGCACGCCGGGTGAATCCCACGGTGTCACCGGATTCGGCGGCGTGCGCGGGCCGGAGAACGGCGCAACGCCTCGCGAGTCGGGGCCGACCCGCGAGGCCGACCACGCTCCCGAGGCGTCCACCCCGGCCGCCGAACCGCATCGCCCGACCCATCACGCCCAGTCCCCCGACGTCGAGGAGACGCCGGAGGAGAACCGCAGCAGCATCGAGAACTGGATGGCGGAACTGCGGTCCTCCCGACGGCGCGTCGAGACGGGTGACGAGGGTCGGCACAGCGGCAACGACGGTCGCACGGTCAGCGTCAACGAGTTGCTTCGTCGCCGGGACCACGAGTAGCGGTGTTGGCCTCGGCGAACGCCCGCGCGTAGCGGGTGCCCGCCACCAACAGCAGCACGCCGACCACCAGGAAGGCCGCGACGCGCACCAAGCCGTCGAGGGTCGCCAGGTCGAACAGGAACAGCTTCGCCAGCGCCGCCGCGGTGACCAGCAGGCCGGACCCCAGCGCGACCTTCGCCACCGAGGGCGAGGTCGCCAGGTTGCGCAGCCCGTAGAACAGCGCGCCGGTAGCCGCGACCATCCACAGGATGGTCGCGACGCTGTGGCCGAGGACGAATCCGTCGGCGGCGCCGGACACCACGCCCAGCGAAACCGTCGCCGCGGTGAGCGCGTACAGTCCGACCGCGCTCGCGCCGATCCACAGCACCGACTGCTCCGACCCGCCCGCCGACAGCGACGGCACGCTCCGAGCGCTCCACATCGCCACCGCCACGGCCGCCACCAGCACCACGGCGGCCAGCACGGTCGACAGGTCGAGCTGTTCCTGGGCAAGCCGTTGCACGGCGAGGTTCTCCGGCGACGCGTGCGAGAGGAAGCCCATCCCGCCGAGCAGTCCGAAACCCGCGCCGAGGATCGCCGCCACGCCCGAACGGCGCTGTCCGGCGACCGCGAGGTAGCCGATGGCGACCAGCAGCAGAGCGGCGGGCGCGGTCCGCGCGTCGGTCACCCCGAAGCACAGTTCCAGCAGCGCGAACGATCCCGCGACCGCCGCGACGGTGGCGGTGTGGCCCGGAATGCCGACGAACTCGCGCGTTCTCGGCGCCAGGTACTGCGCGCCGAGCGCGAGCAGCACCGCCGCCGTGACGCCGGCGACGAGGTTCGCGGGCATCCGGTCGTAGAGCACCGGGACGACCAGCAGCGGCGTCAGCGACATGGCCAGCGACACCGTCGCGGTGAGGTCGTTCGCCCTGCGGCGCACCACGACGAGGGTGCCGACGACGCCGACCGCCGCGATCGCCACGCACCCGGCGAGCAACTGGTGGATCTGCGCGCCCTCGACGCTGTCGAGGGTCGCGAGCAGGATCAGCGCGAGCGCGGCCGCCATCGCGGGCACCGTGCGCACCACGTGCAGCACCGGCCAGTCACGCGCCCAGTGCACGGGCAGGCAGACCAGTTGCAACACGATCAGGAATCCCAGCAGGACGAGGCCGGAACTCACGCCGGGGGAGAGCAGCGCGACGCCCGCGACCACCAGCACCGCCAACGGTTGCGACTGCCATTTCATCGCCAGCGCGACGCCACCCGCCGCCACACCCAACGCCACCGCGAGCCCGAGCACCGGGTGCAGCCAGTGGTAGAGCGCGGTCACCGCGACCACATCCAGGTACGCGCCCGCGATACCGGTGGCGGTCAACGCGATACCGCCGACCCGGCCGCCGCTGCGGCCCGCGACCCGCACGCCCGCACCGACCAGCGCGGCCGAGAACACCGCTCCTGCCAGCACTCTCGGCACCGGTCCGAAGATCCCGGCCTGCGCGGCCAGCACCAGCAGCATCACCACACCGATCAACGTCACTCCGACGCCCGCCACCGCGAGCACCCGGCTGATCACGCCTTCGCGCTGCCACCACGGGGTGCGCGGCTCGACCGGACGCCGCGGCGGCACCGGCATCGGCCACGCGGGCGCGGGCCCACCCCACCGCGGCGCCTGCCCCGGACCGGGCGGCGGCATCGGAACCCCGCGCGGGGGAACGCCTCCCGCGAATCGGCCACCCGGGTACTGGCCGGGCTGCCCAGCGAAAGGCGCGCCCGGATACGAACCGGCCTGCGGCGGAGCGGCGGGATAGGAACCGGCCGGTTGCGGAGCGGCGGGATAAGGACCGCCGGGCCACACCGCGCCCGTGACCGGCGCGTCCGGCACCGGGGGTGGCGGCGGAGGCGGCGGCGCACCCGTCGCCTGTTCCGGTGCCGCCGCGGTCGACGCCGCGATCCCGGGCGCGGGGACGCTGCCCGGTCCTGGCGACCCGCTTTCTCGGTGACCCGCCGCACTGGTCGCCGCGATCCCGGGCGCGGAAACGCGCTGCGCCGGTTCATGACCGGGGCTCCCCGGCGATCCGGGCAACGGAGGCGTCGCGTCCTCGCCCCGAGCAGAACCGGTCTTCGCGGCCGAGGTCTCGCCGGTCGCGGGCCGTGCGGGGCCGGTTTCGGGCAGGGGCGCGCGGACTTCGGCGCGGACCTGGGTGTAGAGCAGGTCCAGTTCACGTCCGAGGACGTCCATCTGGGTGCCCAGGGTGGTGAACTGACCGGAGAGGCGTGCGATCAGCGCCGGGTCGAGAGAGGTCGTCATAGGACCATGGTCGGTTCCGGGGGCGTGCGGGACATGAGTAGAAACACGCGGGCGGCGGTCGGTTACTACGCGACCGGCCCCCACCCGCTGGACGGATGAGGGCCGGAATCGCCGGGCGGTCTCTACTGGGCGGGTGCGCGGACGCCGGTCACCTGGTGGACGGCGGCGATGACGGCCGCGCGCGGCGGCATCCGCAGCACGCCGGGCGCGGGTTCGCCCGCCCAGTGCCAGCCCAGCGGGGAATCGGTGGTGGGCAACAGCACTTGACGGCCGCCGGGCACGACGGTGACGTCGTGGCCGCCGAGGTAGCGCCGGACCGCGATCTCGACCGGGGTGGCGGGGCTGGGCGGGGCGACCAGGAAGGTCCAGGTGCGTTCGCCCGGATCGGCGACGACGGGGGCGGTGTACCCGCGGTCGAGGGTGCCGAGCACTTTGCGCCCCAGGTCGGAGGGCATGGTGATGGCACCGAGGATCGATCCGGTGACGATCATCGGGCGGCCCGCGAGCAACTGGACGGGCAGGCCGTATACGTCGCGCAGCAACCGCTGGATCTCGTCGGGGGTGTGACAGCTCTCGAACATGGCTTTCATCCCTCGCCGTATTCGGTGGACAGGACTTCGGTGAACTGGGCACTGAGGTGGAGCCGCGGAGCTAGTCGCGATCCCGATCGAGTGGCGTCGCGGGTCTCACGCGCTCCTCGTTCGGGATGTGCCGCCGGTCCGGTCGCGCGATCAGCGCGTCGGGGCCTGTGCGTGGTGTTCGGCAAGTTGTTCATCGCCGCCGCCCTTTGCGTTCTCAAAGTTGCAGAAAGGCAACGGTATTCCAACCGGCCGGGAACGAGTCGTACGTAATGTCCCACTTCGCGTGACCGCGATCGCTTAGCGTCGTACTCTGAAACCCGGATGTAACAAAGGACTTGGGTACATGGACGATACGTCGATCGGGGTGCGGATCCGGCGCTTCCGTGGCAAAGCGCTGACGCAACGTCAGCTTGCCGATCAGGCCGGGGTGAGTGTCGATCTCGTGCGCAAGCTCGAGCAGGGCGGACGCCAGACCGCCTCCATCGCGAGCTTGCAGAAACTCGCGCGCGCACTGGATGTCGACATCTCGGATCTGGTGGGCAAACGCCACGGGATACCGTCCAGCAACCCCGACGCCGGGATCGTCGCCATTCGCAGGGCGCTCACACCGGTCGACGACCTGCTCGGCGAGGAACCCGAGGAATCCGCCGTCACTCTCGACGAGGGCGGCCGTTCGGTGGACTACGCGTGGGGCGCGTACTGGGCCGGGCGGTACGAATTGCTCACCTCCATCCTGCCGCTCGGACTGACCCAGTTGCGCGCCACCGTCCACGCCGCGCGCAACGGTTCGGTGGCTCCGGCCAACGAACTGCTGGCGCGGATGTACTGGGTGACCGGTTGCACCCTGGTCCATCTCGGCCAGACCGATCCGGCGTTCCTGGCGATCCGGCAGGCCCTCGGCGCGGCCGAGAACGGCGACGATCCGTTGCTGCTGGCCACGATTCGCGGTTCGGTGGCCTGGCAGTTGTTGGTGCAGGGCCGCTACGACGAATCGCGCAAGGTCGCGCTGCGCGCGGCGGCGGGCCTGGAACCCGCGGGCGAGGAGAGCCAAGCGCATCTGTCCGCGTACGGGTCGCTGGTGCTGCAAGGGGCGACGGCGGCGGGTCGCGCGCAGAACGTGGGCGAGGCGCTGTCGCTGGTGGAGGCGGCGGGCGAGGTCGCGCTGCGGATCGGCTGCGACCGGCAGGACTACGAGACCTATTTCGGCCCTTCGCAGGTGGTCATGCAGACGGTGGACGTGAACGTCTCCTCCGAGCGCTATCCCGAGGCGCTGACCGCCGCCAAGGCGATGCCGGTGACGGTCGGTCTCCCGCAGGCGTCGCGGGCCCGCCACCTCGCCGACACCGCGGTCGCGCTGACCCGCACCGGTCAGCATCAGCGCGCGTTGGACGCCCTGCTCAACGCCGAGCGGGTGGGTGGCGCGGACTGGATGAAGTACCAGACCCTGCCCCGTCACATCGTGACCGAATTGCTCGACCACGACCGCCGGGTTCCGTTGCGCGCCTTCGCCCGCCGGATCGGCGTCAACGACTGAGGCGCGTGGTGGGCTAGCGGCTCAGGCTGCGCGGCAGCGCCGCGACGGCGGCCCGCCAACCCAGCAGGAACAGCGCGAGCACGGTGGCGGCGACGATGACGAAACTCACCGCGGTGCCCTGCGAGGCGACGACGCGCAGCAGCATGCCGCCGATCAGCGTCAGCGCCCAGATGACCACGCCCGTCGGCCACAGCGCGCGCCCGTCGAAGGCGACGTCGGCGGACCGGCCGCGGTGCAGCGCATAGGCCACCGCCCACCCGAGCAGCAGCCCGGTCGCGAACGGCCACGCGGTTTTCGCCAGACCCGTGAGCACCGCCTCGTCGTGGCTGCGCCTGCCGATGGCGCAGAACAGGATCACCAGGGCGAGGTCGGCGGCGAACGGGGCGACTTTCTTCACCCGACCAGCCTAGTCACCGGCGCGTCGGTCCCCGGGCACGCCACGGCCGTCACGGAAGGCGGCGCGACTCGAATTCCTTCTCGTATTCGACCTCGTCGGCCTGCCGGACGCGGAACAGGAACGCGAACACGATCCACCCGATGATCGCGACCAGGATGAAGCTGACCAACCGGTAGACGAAGGCCGCGGCGACGGCCTGGGCGGCGGGCAGTCCGGCGGCGACGGTCAGTCCGTAGATGAGGGTGGCGTCGACGTAGACGATGCCGCCGGGCGCGAACGGGATGGAGCCGACCGCCTTGCCCGCGGCGAAGGCCAGCAGCACGCCGGACAGCTTGGGTTCCGCGCCGATCGCGTAGCAGGCCGCGCCGAGGCAGGCGACGTCGCTGAACCGGTGCACCAGCGCCCAGAACCCGACCAGGACGCCGTCGCGTTTGCCGAGGTCCACCGATTCCAGTTGGCCGAGGATCTCGCGCACCTTGTCCATACCCTGGGTCGGCGGGCGTTTGCGGACGCGGTTGACCAGCGCGAGGATCCGGCGCAGGACGGCCTCGAGCGAGCCGGGATTGTGGGAGACGTAGTTGCCCGCCCAGATCGCGGCCGCCACGCCCGCCAGGGTGAGCACGAGTTTGAACGGGCCGACCCGATTGCCGACCAGCAGCGCGCCGCCGACGCCGAGCAGGGCCAGTCCGGCGGTGGCGATCACACCGGAGATGACCAACTGCCAGGAGGCCACGATCGGGCTCGCGCCCCACCGCCGGGTCTGGCGGTAGGTGAACGCCGTGGAGAACACCTGACCGGCGGGCAGGGTGACCGACATCGCCGTCGCGCCGTAGACGACCGCCACCGACTTGCGCTGGCTGACGTCAACGCCGCCCGCCCGCAGGAGTTGTTTCTGCACGCGGCCGAAGCCGCTCATCGACAGGGCCTGCAACCAGACGCACAGCGCGATCCAGCCCCAGTGGATCTCGGTGAGGCTCTGCCAGGATTCGTGCAGTCGCGGCCACAGGTAGAAGCCCTCGCCGATCAGGACGGCGGCCAGCGCGAAGCCGAGAACCCATTTGACCCAGCGGAATCGGCCGCGCCCGCGCTTCGAAGGCGGCGACGAGACCGGGAGTTCGGACGCCGACGAGTCCGACGGCAGGGATTCACCCGTCGTCTCACCGTTGGCCGTCACGCGGTCAGCCTAACGAACCGATCGTTTCGGCGTCCGCACCCTCGGCCCGCCCGCCGCCGTCCTTCGGCCACGCCAGACGGGTCTTGCGGCGTCGCCCGCGCAGTTGGACCTCCTCACCGGGGATCCACAGTTCCTGCTCGCTCTCGTCGGCGAAATACAGCGCGCTGCCCGAGGCCAGAACCCGACCCGGCTGGTCCTTGGCGAGTTCGGTGAGCCGCGACGCCTCGTTGACCGGGTCGCCGATCACCGTGTACTCGAAGCGGTTGGCCGCGCCGATGTTCCCGGCGACGGCCAGTCCGGCCGAGACGCCGATACCGATGTCGAGGCCGGGGACCTCGCGCAGCGCCTCGCGCAGTTCGCGGCCCGCGGCCAGTGCGGCGGTGGGCGCGTCGGGGCGGTCCAGCGGCGCGCCGAAGATGGCCAGCGCAGCGTCGCCGACGAATTTGTTGACGAACCCGTGGTGCCGGTCGATGACGTCGACCACGATGCGGAAGAACTCGTTGAGCAGGCTGACCACCTCGGTGGGCGGGCGTTCGGCCGCGGTCGCGGTGGAGCCGACCATGTCGACGAACAGCACCGCGACGAAGCGGGTCTCGCCGCCGAGTTCGGTGCCGTAGTCCAGCGCCCGCTGGGCGACCTCCTCGCCCACGTGCTGACCGAACAGTTCCTGCAACTGGCGGCGCTTGGCCGCCTCCTCCATCATCCGGTTGAAACCGACCTGGAGCAGGCCGATCTCACTGCCGTCGAACACCTCGACCTGGACGTCGCGCGCGCCTTCCTGCACCCGGTCGATGGCCTGGCTGAGCTGGCGCACCGGGTCGGAGATGCTGGAGGCGGTCAGCATCGACAGCGCCAGCGCCTGCATGATGACCACGCCCGAGAGCAGCAGGATCGAGATCGCCAGCGACTGCGCGGAGAATTTCACGTCCGAGGTGATCTGGGTGACGCACAGCAGCACGATCGCGATGACGGGGGCGAAAGTGCCCATACCCCAGGTCATCCCCATGCGGGTGCCGACGCCGGGTGTCAGCGTGTGGTCGAAGGTGCCCGAGGTCAGCGCCTCGGCGGCGACCGGGCGCAGGATGCGTTCGCCCAGCATGTAGGTGAAACCGAACACGATGGTGGCGGCCATGCATTCGGTGACGATCACCGCGCCCGCCAGTTCCGGCGTATCGGAGATGATGAGCGTGGCCAGCACCGCGCCGCCGACCAGCCACAGCACCAGGTGCACGATCGACTGCCGCAGCGGGGCGTGCAGGGTGGCCATCTGTTCCTGGCGGCTCGGCGGGCCGCCACGCATCTGCCAGCGCATGACCGGTCGCAGCATCCACGCGGAAGCGGCCAGACTCAGCAGCCCGCCGGTGATGAACACCAGGGCGGGCACGATCAGGCCGACGCTTCGTCCGCCGGCCGCCTCCCCTTCCGGAACCGGGAGCCCATACTGGATGAACGCCCACACCAGCACCGCGCCGAAGGCATTGGCCAACAGCATCGATGTCAGGTACAGCGGCCAGCGCGTTCGCATGGTCTGTTTGACCGCTTCCAAGGGCGCTGACACAGACATCAATTTAGCGTTTCGGTCTCATGGGCACGGTGTCGACGCCAGTCGGCCCCGCCCACCTGCCCTTCGGCGAGAACGAGTGCACGGAGACCCGGGGGACAGCAGTCTCGATGGCTTGCATTGCGCGACCGAAAGCCCGCAAGAATGTAAGCAAAGATACCGTAGACTTACATTGTGCGCTCGGAAATGTTCGTGAACAGCTCGACAGGTGCTCTTGTGCCGATCAGCGGCACCGACCCCCGGTGGGGTGAGTGGTCGCACGTGGCGTTCGTCCCCGATCCCCTACCCCAAGTCACTCCCGAACTGACCGTACCGACGTTCAACGTCGTCGCGAAGGCGCGAGCGGCACTCGCGGCACTCGATGCTTCCGCACGTCAGTTGCCCAACCCCGCGCTGCTTCGGCAACCAACGCTCCGCCAAGAGGCGCAGAGCACCTCCGCGTTGGAAGGAACTTTCGCGCCGCTGGAAGATGTCCTGGGTCTGGACACCGACGAGCAACCGTCCGACGCGACCATGCGAGAAGTGTTCAACTACGTGGTGGCCGCCGATCGAGCGTTCCACTGGGTCGGCGACGGTCGCCCCCTCACGGTGGGGATGCTCGAGTCGTTGCAGGGGATCCTGGTCGACGGCACCCCGGCGAACACCGCGCAGGCCGGCCGAATACGGACCACCCAAGTCGTGATCGGAAGCCATCAGGGTGCCCGAGTACACGATGCCCGCTTCATCCCGTCGCCGCCCGGTATCGACTTCGAGGCACGAGTTCGCGACTTCGTCGAATGGGTCATGCGACCCAACGACGCCATAGATCCGCTGGTCATGGCAGGAATGGCGCACTATCAGTTCGAGACGCTGCATCCGTTCAACGACGGGAACGGCCGCATCGGACGACTGCTGATCGTTCTACAACTGCACCGCTGCGGGATCCTGTCGGAACCCACGCTGACGGTGTCACCGTGGTTCGAGGCCAGGCGCGCCGAGTACTACGACAAGCTTCTGGCAGTGAGCACGACGGGCAACTGGGACAGCTGGATCAGGTTCTTCGCCGAAGGGGTCGCGGTCTCGGCCGACAACACGGCCAGACAGCTCACGGATCTCATCCGTGTTCAGCGCGAGCTGAAGGCCAAGGTGCGCGCGGCGGGCCTGCGGGCCGAAAACGCGATGCGTCTGGTCGATTACGCACTCGCGCAACCGATCTTCACCGTCCGCAACGTCGAAAGGCATCTCGGCGTGACCTACACCCGCGCGAATGCGCTCGTCGGGCAACTCATCGACGCGGGCGCCCTCAGCCGATACGGAGACAGCTCCTACGGTCGGCGGTTCATCGCACCGGACGTGCTCGCCATCATCCTGCGTTGACGCCCACGCCGGTTAGGCTCGCGGAGGTGAGCGAGGAGAAGCAGGGGTCGGCGGCGAGGTCCGCCGGCGCGGAAGCGGTGCATCCGCTGGTCCGGCAGACCGCGGAGTGGTCGTGGCGGCTGCTGGTGATCTTCGCCGCGATCTATGTGCTGACGATGGTCGTGCAGCGACTGGCGACGGTGGTGATCCCGCTGGCCATCGCCTTGCTCGCGGCGGCGCTGCTGGCCCCGCTGGTGGATTGGATGCAGCGACTCGGCGTGCCGCGCTGGGTGGGGGTCTTCGTCGCGTTGGTCGGTTCGCTCGGTCTGGTGGCCGGGATCATGACCTTCGTGGTCGAGCAGTTCGTGGCGGGTCTGCCGCAGTTGTCCGACGAGATCACCGACAGCATCCACAAGATCCAGGACTGGCTGATCAACGGTCCGGCGCATATGAGCAACGAGCAGATCCGCAGCGCGGGCGACACGATCGTCAAGATGATCCAGTCCAATCAGGACACGGTCACCAGCGGCGCGCTCACCACCGCCACCGCGATCGGCCACATCCTGACCGGCACCTTCCTGACGCTGTTCATCCTGATCTTCTTCCTCTACGGCGGCGACCAGATCTGGCATTTCGTCACCAGGATCGTGCCGACGCCGCATCGCGAACGGGTCCGGGTGGCCGGGCAACTCGGCTTCGGCACCCTGGTCGGTTTCGTGCGGGCGACGGTGGTGGTCGCGGGCGTCGACGCCATCGGCATCGGCGCGGGCCTGGCGATCCTCGGGGTGCCATTGGCGCTGCCGCTGGCCTCGCTGGTGTTCATCAGCGCGTTCATCCCGATCATCGGCGCGTTCCTGGCCGGGTTCATCGCGGTGTTCATCGCCCTGGTCACCAAGGGTCTGGTGACGGCGTTGATCGTGCTCGGCATCATCATCGGCGTCATGCAGTTGGAAAGCCATGTGCTGCAACCGCTGCTGCTCGGCCGCGCGGTGAGCATCCATCCGCTGGCGGTGGTGCTGGCGATCACGGCGGGCGTGGTGGTCGGCGGGATCGCGGGCGGCCTGCTGGCGGTGCCGTTCGTGGCGGTGATGAACACCGCGCTGCGCTCGCTGCTGGCGGGCGACCCCGACGAGGCGTTCGAGGAGTTGCGCACCGGCGAAGCGGGCAGGATGTATTCGGCGGAACCGGACCGCATGCCCGATCCGGACCGCTTCGACGTCGCGGCCACGCTGCGCCACGATGTCACGGCCACGCTGCGCGACGACAAGGCGGCCACGCTGCGCGACAACGAGGCGGCAACGCTGCGCGACGACGAGGTAGCCACGCTGCGCCACGACCAAGCGATACCGCGCGAATCGCCCGCCCGGGACCACACCGACCGCGGCGGCGGCTGACCGCGATGCCCGATCCGCGGGTCACCGAACTGAGTCCGTCCGACGCGGCCACCGCGCCGCTGTGGCGGGCTGTGCAGGCGTTCCGACTGGTCACCCTGCTCTACGCGATCGGCCAGCAGATCGCCTCGGTCCCCTACTACAGCAACCAGCGGCTGAGCTGGGTGTTCATCGCGTTGATGGCGGTGTGGTCGGGTGCGTCCGCGCTGCTGCTCTCGCATTGGAACGTCACCAACGTGGCGAAAGTGCGCACCTCGGTGGTGATCGGGGACCACGTGGTGGTCATCGCGCTGGTGTGCGCGACCAGGCTGGTCGCCGACTACGACTGGTACCACGGCCACCAGACCCTGCCGACGACGCTGTGGGCCGCCAACGCGGTGATCTCCGCGGCGATCCTGCGCGGCCCGGTGCTCGGCATCGCCTCGGGGGTGCTGATCTCGCTGGTCATCATCACCGTGCGCGAGCAGTGGGGCCAGGACGTGTGGGCCGACGCGACGATGCCCGTGCTGGTCTCGATCGGACTCGCGCTGGGTCTGGCCGCCAACACCGCGCGCGGAGCGCAGGAACAACTCCAGCGCGCCGTCCGGCTCACCGCCGCCGCCGAGGAACGCGAACGGCTGGCCCGCGAGGTGCACGACGGCGTCCTGCAAGTGCTCACCTACATCAAACGCCGCGGCACCGAGATCGGCGGTCCGACCGGGGAACTCGCGCGGCGGGCGGGCGAGCAGGAGGTGGCGCTGCGGGTACTGATCTCCGAGCAGGGCGAACGCACCGACGAGGGCGGCGCGGAGGTGGACCTGCGTCCGCTGCTGACCGCGCACGCCACCCCGACGGTGTTCGTCTCCACCCCGGGCGACCCGGTGCCGATGGGCCGGTGGTCGGCCACCGAGATCGCCGCCGCCGTCGCCACCGCGCTGTCCAACGTCGACCGGCACGCCGGACCGGACGCGAAAGCGTATGTGCTGTTGGAGGACACCGGCGCGGAGGTGATCGTCAGCGTGCGCGACGACGGCGTCGGCATCGAGGCGGGCCGCCTGGAACAGGCCGAGGCCGAGGGCCGCATGGGGGTGTCGCGGTCGATCGTCGGCCGCGTCGAGGCGCTGGGCGGACGCGCCGAACTGCTCACCGAGGGCGCGGGCGAGGGCGTCGAATGGGAATTCCACCTTCCGCGCGGCTGACCGGCGATCTGGCACGATGAGGGCCGGGCGGCGGAGGCCGCGGGAGAACGGCACGGGAGGTGCGCGGTGACCGACGCGGAGACGGTCCAGGCCATTTCGGTGATGGTCGTGGACGACCATCCGATGTGGCGCGACGGTGTCTCGCGCGATCTGACCGAGGCCGGATTCGATGTCGCGGCCACCGCCGACGGGGTCGGGGCGGCCACCCGCAGGGCCGCCGCGGTGCGTCCCTCGGTGGTGCTCATGGACATGCAACTGCCCGACGGCAACGGCGCGCAGGCCACCGCCGAGGTGCTGCGGGTCTCCCCGCATTCGCGGGTGCTGGTGCTCTCGGCCTCGGCCGAACGCGAGGACGTGCTCGACGCGATCAAGGCGGGCGCTTCCGGTTACCTGGTCAAGAGCGCGTCGATCGCCGAACTGGTGGAGGCGGTGCGCGCCACCGCCGCGGGTCAGCCGGTGTTCACCCCGGGGCTGGCCGGTCTGGTACTCGGCGAATACCGCCGCATGGCGACCACACCCGCCGAACCCGACGAACCGCACCGCCCCGCGTTGACCGACCGGGAGACCGAGGTGCTGCGGATGGTCGCCAAGGGGCTCTCGGCCAAACAGATCGCGGCTCGCCTGAATCTGAGTCACCGCACCGTCGAGAACCACGTCCAGGCCACCTTGCGCAAACTACAATTGGCCAACCGGGTGGAACTCACCCGCTACGCGATCGAGCAGGGGCTCGAATAGCCTCCGGTGGTTCGCGAGGACGAGCGCGGAATCCGGGTTCGCCCTGATGTCGCGCACGGCCGCGCGTCGGTAACCTCGAAGACATGGTCGGCCCCGAATCCGAATCCGCGCCCTCGGGACCCGCCGCCTTCGGCTCGGCACCCAGCGAGACCGTGGGCGATCGGGAACTGCGCGTCTCCGACGCCGAACGCGAACACGTCGGACAACTGCTGCAACGCGCCGTCGGTCTCGGCATGCTGTCGCTGGGCGAGTTCACCGAGCGCATGGACACCGCCCTGGCGGCCAAGACCCGCGCCGAACTGAACTCGGTGCTCATCGATCTACCGGGCGTCCGGTTGGTCGGGCAGCCCACGGCCGCGCCGCGCACCCACTTCGTCAACGCCGCGCAGGCGTTCGGCAACGCCGCGCAGTCGTTCACGCGTCCGCGTCCCGCTCCGCCGCGGCCGACGGCGGGCACCCCTGGCAACGTCATCCGCTCGCGCATGTCCGGCGTGAATCGGCGCGGCCCGTGGCAGGTCGCGCCCAGTCTGCTGCTGAACAACTGGTTCTCCGGGGTGACGCTGGACTTCACCGAGGCGGTGATGACCACCCAGGTGGTCGAACTGCACGTGGACGACTATTGCAGTTCGCTGACGCTGATCGTCCCGTCGGAGGCCACGGTCGACCTCAACGGCGTGGACCTGGTCGGCTCCAGCATCAACAACAAGGTCCGCACCGGCCCCCCGCTGGGCAGGTTGCACCTGGTCGTGCACGGCAGCATCCGGTTCGGTTCGCTGACCGCCAAGCACCCGTTCGCCGCGCACTGGCGCAAACTGCTCGGCCACTGAGGTCCGGCACACGTCAGCGAACCGCCCGCCAGGGCTGATTCGACGCCCCGGCGGCGGGCGAAGTCGGCGCCGCCGCCGCGCGGTCGATCAGGGTTCCGGCGAAGCGAGGGATTGCAGCATCCGCGCGGCCATCCTGCTGGTCGCGTTGTCGCTGTCGGCGTCGTCGATGTGGATGGCGAAGGCCAGATCGCCCATGGTGGCGATCAGCCATCCGTCGCCGTTGGCGGTCGCGGCGAATCCGGTGACGTCGCGGTAGGGACGCAGCGGCGTGAACTCCGGGCTGCCCGCCGAATCGCGCAGCATCGTGCGCAACCGGTCGGTGACCTCGCCGGGCAGCGGCGGCAGTTCGGCGTCGATGCTGCCGGGATGACCGAGGGCGATCATCGGGGCGGGCACCCCGCCGCGCGCGATGGCGGCGGCCGCGATGGCCATCCCGAACGGGCTGGCCAGCACCGCGTCGGCGCCGCCGCCCTGGCGGACCTGTTCGGCGCTGCGGCCCGCGATGGCGAGCCTGCCGGTCACCTCGTCCAGGCCGGGGACCTGGAAGTCCAGGCCGACGCCGAGTTTGGTGGCGGCTTCGGCGGCCTCCTGCACGGACACGTCCTGCGGGGCCTTCTTGTCGGCGGCGGAGACGAGCGCCCGGAACAGTTCGATATTGCGCCCCACCGGGTAGAGCCCGGTGAACGCGACGGGCCCGTGTTCGCTGGCCTGACTGTTCTGCGCGACGGCGACGACCGCGCCGCTGGAGGGCTGGATGGCGACGATCGAGGCGGGCGTGCCGACGCTGACCACCGCGTCCTCGGCGGCGCGCTGCAACCGCTGGTCCATGGTGGCGGCGATATCGGGTCCGGGCGGGCCCTGGTAGCCGGCGACCTGGTTGACGAAGCGACCGTCGGCCTCGAAGACCTGCACGCCCCAGCCGGAGTGCTGCTCCTGGCTGTCCTGCCACACCTTGCGCAAGGCGTCGAGTTGCGGGGACCAGACGCGGCGGTCGGAGGAGATCAGCCGGGGCTGTTTCTCCATGACGACGCCGGGAATCGGGGCCATCCGCGGTTCGAGGATCTCGAAATCGCCTTCGCGCAGGTTGACCGCGACGACGGGCTTGCCCTGCGAACCGGCCAACTGCTGCATCAGCGACGGACCGGTGATCAGCGGCGCGACCGGTTCGATGGCGTCGGCGAGCGCGTTGGTCGAGCCGACCGGGTCGTTGGTCTTGGTCGGATCGAGTTTGATCACGTTGATGACCTGCTCGTGCATCAGCGGCGCGCCGGTGATGTCGACCACGCGCGGCGGGGGCGCGGGCATGGTGCGGACCAGTTTCACCGTGCGGTTGTTGGCGAGGTCCGGCATGATCAGCCCGGGTTCCCAGGAGATTCGCCAGCCGATCGCCAGCTTGCGGACGGTGCCCTGGAGGCTGTAGGTCCAGTTCCGGTTCTCGCCGAAGTTCCAGGCGACGTCGACGCTGAAGATGCCCTGCTGGGCGTCCAGTCCGATGAACTGGGTCTTGCGGTAGTCGACGGTGCCCGGTTCCAGGCCCTCGAAGATCTGTTTGAGCGTCGCCTCGGCGGCGTTGGGGTAGGAGGTCAGGCCCGCGGCCTCGGTGTAGTCACGGTCGTCGATCAGTTCGGTGAACCGCTCGACGATGTCCTCGGCTTCGTTCGGTTCCGGCTGGAATCCACACGATCCCAGTGCTATCACCACAGCCGCTATCCCCGTGAGTGCGAACGCGCCCCGGAGGCGAAAGCGGCGGGATCCCCACACATCCATGTCGCCCACTCTTCACTCTTGTCACTTCCGCAACAAGATCACCGTACCTGAACTTTATCGACCCGTAAGCGCCCCGTTAGCTGGGACGTTACCCATGCTCAGCATCTCGATTGTGCCCCAGATCGCGACGCGGAGGGGTCGATCGTGAACGGTGTCCAGTCACAAGGCGATAACCGGCCGCCGTTACCGTACCGGTCGGGACTCGACGGCGGACCATTACCGTCAACCTCGGGAATCCGTCCGGAGATTCGCGCCCCGCACCGTCGCGGCGCCCACGGGTTCCCCCTGGGGGTACCCCCTCGCGCACCGTTTCACTCCTAGCGGAACCACGCGCGCTTCTAGCGACGTAATCTTGTAATCACTGCACCGTCGTAGGCACGGTGACAAGGAAAGCAGAACGCAGGTGATCCCATGGGACACGACAACAAGGGACGTCGTTTCGGCAGGTCCGGCGGCTGGCAGCAAGCCGATCTCCCCGATCCGTCCGATGTGCCCGATTGGTTCGCCGGAAGGTTGCCCATTGACTGGTTCGCGGGCAGTCCGCTGATCGAGATCGACCGCGAGGAGATCGTCGTCATCGGCGAACTCCCGCTGCCGAAACCCGACAAGCCCACCGCGGGCGAGGCCGACGCGCCCACCGAACAGTTGCCGAAGGCCACCAAGGAGGGCGCGATCGCCCGCTTCCGCGAATCCACGCGGCCCGCCCGCATGCAGATCGCGGGCGAGGCCCAGCACCGCTACGGACGCAATGTCGCGTGGGGCGTCTCGGTGGACGGCGAACGGATCATGTTCACCCAGTTGGCCGTTCCGGTCATGACCCGACTGCGCCAACCCGAGCGCAAGGTGCTCGACACCCTGGTCGATTCCGGGGTCGCGCGTTCCCGCGCCGACGCGCTGGCCTGGACGGTCAAGTTGGCGGGCAAGCACGCCGAATCCTGGCTCGAGGAACTGCGCTCGGCCATGCGCAAGGTGGACGACCTGCGCTCGGAGGGCCCACAGGGTCTGTGACCGCGCGGATCGGGGCGGCTAGGGTTTGACCATGGCCGCCACCGTCGCCCCGATCCTCGTCCTCAACGGGCCGAACCTGAACATGCTCGGCACCCGGCAACCGGAGGTCTACGGCGCGGAGACCTTGGCCGACGTGGTCGACCTGTGCCGGTCCACGGCCGCCCGCTTCGACCGGGAGATCGTGGCGTTCCAGTCCAATTCCGAAGGCGCGCTGATCGATCGGATCCACGCGGCGCGCGGCGAGATCTCGGGCATCGTGGTGAATCCGGGCGGGCTGACCCACACCTCGGTGGCGCTGCGCGACGCGCTGGTGATCCCCGAGGCGCCGATCGTGGAGGTGCACATCAGCAATGTGCACGCCCGCGAGGAGTTCCGGCACCATTCCTTCGTCTCCGGGATCGCCACGGCGGTCATCGCGGGCATGGGCATCCGCGGCTACGCCGCCGCCGTGGAATTCCTGGCCACGCGGTAACGGTCAACCGATACGGAACACCGGGAAGCCCGGCGCGATCTCGGCCAACTGCTCGTCGGTGGCGTCCTTGGTGACGCCCTCGAAGAACTTGCCCACTTCCCAGCCCCATCTGCGCAGGTAGAGGCGCAGCAGCGGGACCTTCTCGGCATCGGGGACCTCGGTGGCGGCGAACGGTTCGACCTTGCGGCCAAGGCGCAGTTCCCCGGTACCCGCGGCCCGCAGGTTCTTCACCCACTGCGTGTGCCCGCGCGGCGCGACCAAGTAGCGCGCGCCGTCCTCGGTCTCCAGCAGATTCACCATCGTGGTGCGCCATTCCCCGCTCTTGCGGCCGCGCACCGCCAGCAGGCGCGAACCCAGCACGCTGATCCCGATCCTGGGCAGCCAGTTGAAGATCCGGTTCATCAGCGGGTCGATACCCGTGGGGGCGATGTAGCGGGCGCCGGCGTTCATGACTTCTCCTTCGTGAGCACTGCTCTCTGTTGAGACCAGTGTTCCACGGGTGGGCCCGCAAAACAAGAGCACTGCTCTCTATCTTTCGCCCCCGTTGCGGCTGCGACAGCATTGTTGCCGCTAAATGTAGTAGGTATGCTACGAATCATCAGCGACCCACAACAGGGAGGGAACCATGACGGTGGGTGAAGGCGTCACGATCGACGTCACCGGACTGCGGATGCGCTACGGGAGCACCGACGTCCTACAGGAGGTGGGCCTGCGCGCGCATCGGGGAGAGGTCCTGGTCCTGCTCGGCCCCAACGGGGCGGGCAAGACCACCACGATCGAGATCCTCGAGGGTTTTCGGAAACGTTCGGCGGGAACGGTTTCGGTGCTCGGGGTCGATCCGGCCGAAGGCGACGAAGCGTGGCGGGCCCGGGTCGGCGTGGTATTGCAGTCCTGGCGCGACCACGGCAAATGGCGGGTGCGCGAACTACTCGACCACCTCGGCTCCTTCTACGCCCCCTACGCCGACAGCACCGCGCTGCGCCCGTGGGCCACCGGCGAACTGCTCGCGCTGGTCGGCCTCACCGAACAGGCCGAGGCCAGGATCAACACGCTCTCCGGCGGCCGGCGCCGACGCATGGACGTCGCGATCGGGGTGGTCGGCCGTCCCGAGGTGCTGTTCCTCGACGAGCCGACCGCGGGCCTCGACCCGCAGGCCCGGCGCGAATTCCACGACCTGGTGCACCGACTCGCCGACGAACACGCCACCACGGTGCTGCTGACCACCCACGACATGGACGAAGCCGACAAACTCGCCGACCGCATCCTCATCCTGGCGGGCGGCCGGATCATCGCCGACGGCACCGCCGACGACCTGGCCCGCCGCATCGCGGGCGAGGCCGAGGTGCGCTGGACCCGGGACGGGCGACGCTTCGTCCACACCACCGTGGAATCCACGAAATTCGTGCACGACCTGTTCGAACAGCACGGCGACGGCATCGCCGAACTCGAGGTGCGCCGCGCCTCGCTGGAGGACACCTACATGACCCTGGTCCGCCGCCACGACGCCGGCCAGACCGATATCCGCACCCTCGAGGAGGTCTCCCGATGAGCCCGCGAACCGCGACCCCGCGCCGCACCGCGTTCCGCGCGGGCCTCACGCGCGCGGCGATCGAACTGCGCCAGACCTACACCAACGGCCAGGACCTGTTCGCCCAGTTCCTCACGCCCGCGGTCATTCTCGTCGCGCTGTTCTTCCTGCGCGACGGGTCCTTCCGCGACGTGCCGTGGAAGTTGGGGTCGCTGGCCCTGCCCGGCGTGCTGGGCAGCGTGATCGCCTTCAACGGCCTGTACGCGATCACGCAGTACCTGGTGCTAGACCGCGAGGACGGAACCCTGTTGCGCGCCAAGGCCGTACCGAACGGCATGCTCGGCTACCTGGTCGGACGCATCGGCACCAGCGCGGGCACGGTCCTGGTGCAGATCGCGGTGCTGCTGGTCCTCGGCGGACTGATCGTGGGCGGACTGTCCCTCGGTGATCCCGGCGCGTGGGCGACGCTGCTGTGGGTGCTTGTCCTCGGCCTGCTCGCCACTTTGCCGCTCGGCGCGATCCTCGGTGCGACGCTGAACAATTCGTACAGCACCTTCCTGCTCACCATGCCGCTGATGGGGTTGATCGGCATCTCCGGCATCTACTACCCGATCACCGGCCTGCCCGGCTGGTTGCAGGCGGTCGGACAGGTCTTCCCGATGTACTGGCTGGGTCTGGGGATGCGTTCGGCGCTGCTGCCACCGGAAGCCGTGGTGGTGGAGATCGACCAGTCCTGGCGGCATCTGGAGACCGTCGCGGTACTCGGCGGATGGGCCGTCGTAGGGTTGGCCTTCGCGCCCGCCCTGCTGCGGCGCATGGCCCGGCGCGAGTCGGGCGTCGGAATGGAGGAACGACGGGAGAAGGCGCTCCAGCGTGTCTACTGAGGCCATCTACAACCGGATCGCGATGCTGCGCGCCGAACGCGGGATCTCGCGGCGCGAACTGGCCGAGGCCCTCGGTGTCCATTACCAGACCGTCGGCTACCTCGAACGCGGCGAATACAGTCCCAGCCTGCACTTGGCGCTGCGGATAGCAGCCTACTTCGACGTCGCCGTGGAGGTGATCTTCTCCACCGATCCGTTCCCCCGCCTGGGGTCGCGCACCGAATCGGCCTGACCTCCGCCGACAGGTCCGGGCACCTGAGATCCGCCCGGGGGGCCGCAGGCGGTCCGCTCGGACCCACGGGTATGCGCACGCGGGCAGGTCGAACGGTATTGGGCGGGCAAGTGCACCGGGCGGTGCGGGGCATGGTCCGACTCAGCCGGGTAGGTGGGCGCGCGCGAGGCGTTCGCCCACCTCACCGAGCAGTTCCGCGGCCGCCGACAGACAGCGGGCCGGATCGGATTCGAGGTCGGTGAGAGCGAAGCAGTCCGCGAAGCCCGCCGCGCGGACGCGATCCGTGCTCAGCGAGGTGCGGCCCACGGCGGCGACCACCGGCACCCCCGCCGCCCGCGCCGCCTCGGCGACGCCGAGCGGGGCCTTGCCGCGCAGGCTCTGCTCATCCAAAGAGCCCTCGCCGGTGACGACCAGATCCGCGCCCGCGACCAGCGCGGGAAAGTCCAGCAGTTCCAGGATGATCCCGATTCCGCTGCGGACCGAGGCCCCGAGGAGCGCCATCGCGCCGAACCCCGTACCGCCCGCCGCGCCCGCGCCGGGGCTGTCGACGAATTCCGGGCCCGCGATCCGCGACCACGTGATCAGCGCGGCCTCCAGGAGTGCGCGCTGCGCGGCGTCGGTCCCTTTCTGGGGGCCGTACACCTCGACCGCGCCGTGCGGGCCGAGCAACGGGTTGTCGACATCGCAGGCCAAGCTCACCCGCGCTTCGGCCAGCGCCGGGTGCAGCGCCGTGCGATCCAGCGTCGCCGCCTCGGCCAAGGCCGCCCCGCCGCGCGGCACCTCCCGACCGTGCGCGTCGAGGACGCGCGCGCCGAGGGCCTGCGCCATGCCCGCGCCGCCGTCGCTGGAGGCGCTGCCGCCCAACCCCAGCACGATCTCCCGCGCGCCGCGGTCGAGCGCGTCGGCGATCACGACACCGAGTCCGTAGGTGCTCGCGCCCAGCGGATCGAACCGCGCGCCGGGCAGTTTCGCCGCACCGACCACCGCGGCCAACTCCACCACCGCCGTCTTCCCACGCAGGGCGTAGGACGTGTCGGCCAGGTCTCCGGTGGGACCAGGAGCCTCGAGGTCGACCCGCTCCCAGCCCGCCGCGACGAAAGCGTCCACGGTGCCGTCACCGCCGTCGGCCACCGGAACCCGCACGATCTCGGCGTCGGGACGCATCCGCGCGATCCCGTCCGCGAGTGCCGCCGCCACCTCGGGCGCGGTGAGCGAACCCTTGAACTTGTCGGGGGCGAGCACCACGCGAGTCATGCCCGCCATTCTGCGGCGCGCCGGCGGACGCCGCACGCCAGACCACGCCCGATTCGAGCCGCCATCCGCGCGGGCCTGCCGGCAGCAGAAGGCAACGCCCTCGGCACGAGGCACAGCGGGTGGGGCTGCGCCCAGAGCGCGGGACACCGGCCAGCGCTTCAGCGCGGCAAGCAGCCGCCTCAGCACCGCAAGCAGCTGCCTCAGCACGTCGGGCAGCGGGTCAGCCGCGGCAGTCAGCGGGTCAGCACGGCAGGCAGCGCCTCAGCACGTCGGGCAGCGGGTCAGCCGCGGCGGGCAGCGCCTCAGCACGGCAGGCAGCGGGTCAGCGGGTCGGGAGCGGGGCTTGATCGGCGCGGTCGATCGAGACGCGACCGGTGCTCAGGTAGGTCAGGACGGCGTCGTCGACGGTGGGGTTGGCGCGGCCGAAGGTGCCGTGGTCGCCGCCTTCGACGGTGATGAGCGAACCGTTGAGGGCTTGGGCCAGCGCCGGTCCGCCCTCGTATTCGGTGAGCGCGTCGTGCCTGCTGTGCAGCAACAGCGGACGGGTCTCCAGGCCCGCGCCGGTGATCGGCACCGGTTTGGTCACCGGCCGCCATCCGCCGCAACTGGTGCCCGAGCGCACCATGTCGGCGCGCGCGTCCATGGCGTTGCCGCCGGAGGCGATGGTGGCGACCGCCGAGGCCAGCAGTTCCGGTCGCGGCTCCACCGCGTTCTCGTTGCAGGTGATCGCGGAGAAGACGAAACGTCCGGTCGGGTCGGTCGCCGTCGCGCCCTCGATGGCCATGAGCCGCTGCACGTTCGACGGGTCGAAGTTGGCCTCGGCCATCGCCTTGGCGAAGGTCGGCCAGTAGGACCGGGTGTAGGTGGCGACCGCCGTCGCCCCGACCAGCGGCACCTGCGCCGACGCGCCGCCGGAGAGCAGGGTGCGCACCAGGTTCTGCACCTGGGCGCCTTGGTCGGCGGTCTGGTTGACGCCGTCGCGGGCGACCTCGGCCAACGGCGCGGGCAGTTCGCCCGGCAGGTCGGCGACGCTCGCGGGCGGCGGGGTCAGGTTGGCGTACCAGCCGCCGCCCTGCGCCGAGACCAGGCGCACCCAGTTGCGGTAGACCTGCAACGCGGTGCCGCCCAGGCGGTAGTCGGCGTCGTGTTCGGCGATCCAGGCGAACAGGTCGTCCATGCGCTGCTTGCCCGCCACCTGCTGGCGGGCGAACTCCTCGGTCCACACCCAGTTCGGATTCACGTTGGAGTCCAACACCATCCGGTCCACCCGTGGGGCGAACAGCGAGGCGTAGACCGCGCCCAGGTAGGTGCCGTAGGAGGTGCCGAAGAAGCTGATGCGCTCGAGTCCCAGGGCCGCGCGCACCGCGTCCATGTCGCGCGCGGTGTTCTCGGTGGTGATGGTGTCGAGGTAGCCGGGTTGGGCGGCGTCACAGGCGGCCTTGATCTCGTCGCGGCTGCCGCCGCCGAGGGAGACCTGTTTGCCGCTGGCGTCGGTCTCGGCGATCGCGGTGGCCCCGGCGCACTGCAACGGTGTGCCCCAGCGCAATCCGCGCGGCTGCACGGCCACCAGGTCGTAGTCGCGGAACAATTCGGCGGGCAGGACGTCGGTGCGCGCGGCCCAGTAGTTCAACGCGTCCGCGCCGGGACCGCCGGGGTTGGTGAAGATCGCGCCGCGACTGGTTCCCGAGGCCGCGATCCGGCTAACCGTGAGTTCGATCGTCGGACCGTCGGGGCGGGTGTAGTCCATCGGCACCGTGACGATGGCACAGCGCGCCCCGCGATCAGGGGCCACCGACCCGTCCGGGCAGTCGCCGAAGGCCGCGGTCGGTGCGGCGTGCGCGAAACCCGTCGTGGTCGACGCGCCGATCATCGCGGCGACCGCGGCCGCGCCGAGCGCGCGCCGGACTAATCGGGCCGTCCGCGGCCCCCCACTGAGCGTCCTCATCATCGTTTCGTACCTCCGCCGGGGCCCGCACCGTTCGGCCACGCCGCGACCAAAGCATTCTGCGCAGGTCGACTCCCGCCAGACAAGTCGAACCGGGTAATTCACAACGCGACGCCCGCCGCACGATGTGGGTAGGGTGGCCCGCGCGGAGTAGCGTCGAACCATGTCGACCGAGGTCCGCAACAACACCGCACTGGAACGCTTCGAGATCCACGTCGACGGGGCCCTCGCCGGCTACGCCGAGTACCAGGACACCGCTTCCGAACGCGCGTTCGTCCACACCGAGATCTACCCCCAGCACGAACACCTGGGTTACGGCCGCACGCTGGTCGGCGCGGCGCTGGACGCCTCGCGCGACGAGGGTTTCGGCATCCTGCCGCTGTGCCCGATGGTCAAGCACTATGTGGAGACCCACAACCAGTACGTCGCCTCGGTGCCCCAGTGGGCCAGGGAACGCCTCGGCCTTCCCCAGTGAGATCGGGCTACTAGTAGCGGGCGATCGCGCCGTCGAGGGCGGCCTGGAGGTCGGTGCGGACCAGTCGGGCGATCTCCCCGGGTTTGGCGGGCAGGTCGGTGATCGGCGGACGGAAGTAGAAGCTGGCCGATTCGACCTCCTCGCGGTCCGGTTCCACCGTCGGATCGGCGCGCGGGCCGTAGCTGAGGCCGAGACTGACCAGCGCGGGCGGCGCGCCCAATTTCATCGCGCGGAAGGCGATGTGCCCGATCCCGCTGCCCACCGCCTGCACCTGCGTCGGATCGACGTCGTTGCAGGTGCCCTCCGGGAAGATCGCCAAGTGGTCGCCGCGGGCCAGACGCCGCGCGCAGACGTCCATCATGCGCTGACCGGCCGCGTTCACCGCGCGGATGCCGTGGTCCTTGCCGCGGAAGACCGGGATGCCGCCCATCATGTCGACCTTGCGGCGCTGGTCCGCCTCGACGAACAGCTCGTCCTTGGCCAGCACCCGGACCCGGCCGATGATCGAGCGTAGCGGACTGCGCCACGCCGCCGCGGCCACCGTGTACGGATCGTTGCGCGAGAGGTGGTTGATGGCGAAAATCGTCGGCCGCCCCGATTTGATCAGCGCCTTCACCCGCTCGGCCGCGCCCGCGGCGTAGTCGACGCGCGGATGGTAGCGCCTGCCGAGCAGCGCGTAGGCCGCCATCGCCTTCAACCGGTTCTGCCGATGGTCGAGATAGTAGTCGTAGACGGTGTCGGCGTTGTCGAGGATCACCTCGGGGGGTTGCATGACGCCGAGCCTACGACGCCCACCGTGTCGGCATCGGACCGACAACGACTCAGTGCGCAAACCCGATCCAGCTGCGATGATGTCCGAGTGGCACGCGGAGATGAACCGGACGAGCGGCAGACTCACGGCGGGCACGGTGATCGTCGGCGGCGCGAGTCCAGGCACGGCGAACAGTCGGTCCGAGCGGGCTCCCTGCTGGTCTCGGCCACGGATCTGGTGGAGCCGACCTTCCGGCGCACCGTCGTCTACGTCATCGAACACAACGAGGGCGGCAGCCTCGGCGTGGTCCTGAACCGCCCCGACGACACCTCGGTGCACGAGGTGCTGCCGCTGTGGTCCGAGATCGCCGCCACCCCGCGGACCCTGTTCGTCGGCGGCCCGGTCAAACGTGACGCCGCGCTGTGCCTGGGCACCCTGCGCGTAGGCGCGAGCATCGACGGCGTGCGCGGTCTGCGTCGCGTCGACGGCCGGGTGGTGCTGGTCGACCTGGACGCCGACCCGGAGGAGATCGCGCCGCTGGTCGAGGGCATCAGGATCTTCGCCGGGTACGCCGGGTGGACCTTCGGCCAGTTGGAGGGCGAACTCCAGAACGACGACTGGATCGTCGTCTCCGCCCTGCCCTCCGACCCGATCGACCTGGGCCGCTCCGACCTGTGGGCGCACGTTCTGCGCCGCCAACCCCTCCCCCTGTCCCTGCTCGCCACCCACCCCATCGAAGTCGAACGCAACTGACGAAATCCCCGGCGCGGGTGCGCCGGGGATTCGCGGGGCGGGGTCAGCTCGCGGTCTGCTTGGCGAAGATCGAGGCCGACCAGAGGTAGCCGCCGATGCCGATCACGGCGCACCAGCCCAGGGTGAACCAGGCGCTGGTGCCGATCTCGCTGCCCATGAGCAGGCCGCGCAGGGTTTCGGTGATGGGGGTGAAGGGTTGGTATTCGGCGAACTGACGCAGGCCGACGGGCATGGTGTCGGTGGCGACCAGGCCGCTGCCGAGGAAAGGCAGCAGCACGATCGGGAAAGGCGCGTTGCTGGCGCTCTCCGGGGTGGCCGCCAGCAGGCCCAGGGCCACCGAGAACCAGGTGAACGCGAGCACGACCAGCGCGACCAGACCGAACACGACCAGCCATTCCAGCGGCGAGGCCGACGGGCGGAAGCCGATCCCCAAGGCCACCGCGATCATCAGCACGGTGCCGAGCATCGCCTGGATGAGCGTGCCGATGACATGTCCGGTCAGCATGGACGACGGGGCGATGTCCATGGTGCGGAACCGGTTGACGATGCCCTTGGTCTTGTCGGTGGCGATCGAGACCGCCACCGACACCGTCATGTAGGCGGGGATCATCAACAACATCCCGGGGGCGAGATAGTCGATGTAGTTGCCGCCGGAGGATTTCTCCAAGGCTCCGCCGAAGACGAAGTTGAAGATGATCAGCAGCAGCACCGGCATCAGCACGACGCTGAAGATCATCGCCGGATACCGCTTGGCGTGGGTGATGTTGCGCCGCAACATCGTCAGCGAGTCGGTCAGGACGTGGGTGGACGCGCTCATGCCGCGGTCTCCGTTTCGGTGGTGGATTGTCCGGTGAGGGTGAGGAATACGTCGTCGAGGGTGGGGGTGTGCACGGCCAGGCCGTCGATCTCGACGCGAGCGGCGTCGAGATCGTCCAGAACGCCGCGCAGGGCGGCCACCCCGCCGTCGCTGGGCACGGCGAGGGTGAATTCCTCGGCGGCGCCGACGACACGGGCCGTCTCGCCCAGCGCGCGGGCGGCGGCGTCGAGACGATCGCGGTCGGCGAAGCGCAGGCGGATGTGTCCGCCGGGGACGGTGCGCTTGAGTTCGTCGGCGGTGCCGTCGGCGACGATGCGGCCGCGGTCGAGCACCGCGATCCGATCGGCGAGCTGATCGGCTTCCTCGAGGTACTGGGTGGTGAGGAAGACGGTGACACCCTCGTCGTCGACGAGACCGCGGATCATCTCCCACATGGTGCGGCGGGAGCGCGGGTCGAGTCCGGTGGTGGGCTCGTCGAGGAAGATCACCCGCGGGGTCCCGACCAGCGTCATCGCGAGATCCAGGCGTCGGGTCATGCCGCCGGAGTAGGAGGCGGCGGTCTTGTCGGCGGCGTCGACCAGGTCGAAGCGGCGCAGCAGGTCCTCGGCGGTCTGTTCGACTTCGCGGCGGGGCAGGTGGTGCAGATCGCCCATCAGGCGCAGGTTCTCGCGGCCGGTGAGCAGTTCGTCGACGGCGGCGAACTGGCCGGTGACGCCGATGTGGCCGCGGATGGCGCGCTTGTCGGTGGCCAGGTCGTGGCCGCCGATGGTGACCTCGCCTGCGTCGGCGGCGATCAGCGTGGACAGGATCTGGACGGTGGTGGTCTTGCCCGCGCCGTTCGGGCCGAGCAGGGAGTAGACGGTGCCTTCGGGGACGGTGATGTCGATTCCGTCGAGCACCACGTGCTCGCCGTATGCCTTGCGCAGGCCCCGCGCCGCGATGGCGGGCGGGCGATGCTGGACGAACATGGGGGATCCTTCCGGACGGTTCAACCGATCAGTTAATTCGCATGTATGCATGTTTTATCGACACCGCCCCCTCGGGGGCGCGGTGTTCGGATGGGTGGGTGCGCTTACGCGGCGGGGCGGGTCAGATGTCGAGATCCTCCACCGGCGGACGGTCGGCGATATCGGCGACGCGTTCGTAGAGCTTGTCGGGAATGCGGCCCTTCAGTTCGCCGACGGTGTCGACGACCTCGAAAGTGAAATCTCCCCAGTCGGTTTCGCCGACGCCGAGCATGCGCCGCCAGTTCTTGATGTCGTTGAGCCAGTTCTTGTTGTCGACCGGATAGTCCTCCCAGTTGGAGTACTGGGCGTGCAGCGCGATCTTGCCCTTGCGGGTGCGGAACACCCGGACGTGCTCGATCCTGGTCTCGTTCTGGTCGTTCCATTCCCCGAGCAGCGCGCCGGAGAACCGCACCTGACGGACACCGTTGTGGCCGACGCGGAGCACGACCTCCTCGAAGCCTTCGTGCCGCCCCTCCTCCAGTTCGATGAACCGGCGCAGCGCCGTCGTCACCGCACCGGACAGATTGCCGCCCACCAGTTCCTGGGCCCGCTGGAACAGCGGCAGGTCCTCGTCGGATACGTAGATCGTCTTGTTGGGCATGGCACTTACTATACGTAGATGTATACGTACACGCAAGGGGGAATGTTTGCGCAGTTCGCGGCGGTCATGCCCGGTTTCTGCGATCGTGTAGGGATGTGCGCACGGGACAAGAGAAGGTGAGCCGACGGCCCGGCGGGCGGTTCCGACCGAATCCGCCGCCCGCCACCGGGACGGCCAGTCGCGTCCTGCTGCGATTCCGACTGTTCGCGCGCGAGATCGTGGTGCGGCAGACCGTGATCGACCCCGGCGGCGGCTCCGGATGGCACTACCACGACGGCACGCTGTTCGTGCTGGTCACGCGCGGCACGCTGGACCACCCGTACGCCGATCGCGGACCGGTGGTCTACCGACGCGGTCGGGTGTTCCGGGAACCGAGCGGCCCGCACCACGCGCACGAGGCACGCAACCGGGGCGGCACACCGGTCGCGATCACCGTGCTCTACGTGAATCCCGCCGGCGCACCGCTGTCACGCGCGGTCGACCCGCCGGATGCGTGAAATACCGGACATGCGTGCATTACCGGACACATGATCTGACGGACGCGCCCAGTCCCGGGCGGGCCAACCTGCCGGACGCGTCCTCTCCCGGCCCGGCCAACCAGCCGGACGCGCGAACCGCCCGCTTGCCGATCCGGCCAAGCCGCCAGAAGCGCCCTCTCCCAGGCGGGCCAACCCGCCGGACGCACCCTTTCCCGGGTCAGCCACCAGCCGGACGCGCGAGCCCGCTGGACCCGCGAGCCCGATGACCGCTGGGCCTGCGAGCAAGGCGGCGGTGCGACTCAGCTGCCGCCACCGCCGCAGCCGCCACCTCCACCGCCACAGCTACTTCCGCCACCACAGCTACTTCCGCCGCCGCAACTGCTGCCGCCGCCACAGCTGCTCCCGCTGTCGCCCCCGTAATAGGTGCCGCCGCCCGCCGCGCCCGCGCCCCAGCGAGAGCGCCGGCGCGCACCACGCGCGCCACCGGTGGGCGAGCCGCGCCGGGACGCGGCCACGGCGAGCGCCACGAGTACGGCCAGCGCCAGGACCAGGACTCCGACAACGGGTTCCACGAAGATCAGGAACAGCCCGATGAACGCGATGACCAGGATCACGATGGCTCCCATGTGCACCTCCCCCGAACACGCGGCGCGCATCGCCGCCACGACTCGACCCTCGAGTCTGTTCGGTATATCGCCGACGCCAGGGTAATCGTCACGGCGCGACGGCGGCTCGCAGAATTCCGGGGGCGGGCGTGGTGAGGACGGCGGCGAGATCGTCTAGATCCACGGGGGTGGCGACTACCTCCGCCCAGGGGAAGCGGTTCGCGGTGCGCTCGAGGAAGGCGATCGCCCGGTCGAGATGGCGGGGTTCGTAGTTGTGCACACCTGTGACGGTCAGCAGGTGACGCACGACGCGCTCCGGGTCGAGGGGCAGCGCCGGCCCCGGCGCGACCGAACCGGCCAGCACCAGCACGCCGCCGATGTCGAGGCGGTCCACGCCCGCGGCGATGGCGGCGGGCGCGCCGGAGTAGTCGAGGACCACATCGACCGCTCCGCCGGAATCGGCTGCGCCGCCGAATCGTTCGGCCAGGCGCAGCCGCGCGGGGTCGACGTCGGTGACCGTGACCAGCGCGCCCGCCGACACGCACGCGGCGGCCGCCGTCACGCCGAGCATGCCCGCCCCGCACACCAGTACCCGGCGTCCGGTCAGGTCGCCTGCCGCTTCGAGGGTGGCCATCACGGTGGCGGTGGCGCAGGCGGCGGGTGCGGCGACCGCGTCGGGAACGCCGTCGGGGACCCGCGCGACCGCGGTTCCGGCGGGCAGCACGATGTGTTCGGCGTAGGAACCGGACAGCGGCCAGTCGGCGGTGAAGGCTTCGTGACCGATCTTGCGCACGCGTTCGCATTTGGCCGTGCGCCCGGTCCGACACCGCGCGCAGATTCCGCACGTGACGGTCACCGACCAGATGATCCGGTCGCCCACCGACGCGGGCGCGCCCGTCCCGGCGGCGGTCACCACGCCGACGGCTTCGTGTCCGAGCACCGAGGGGCATGCGCCGCCGCGCCGGCCGGAGACGGTGTGCAGGTCGCTGCCGCACACCGTCGCCAACCGTACCCGCACCACCAGTTCGCCCGGGCCGGGGTGGGGCAGCGGAACTTCCCGCACCTCGATTCCGGTGCCCGACCACACCGCGGCGCGACTCAGACGAGCAGGGACCGTATCCACCCGGACACCCTTTCGATGGCGTAGACGATCACGAAGATCACCGCGACGATCGCGCCCGCGACCTCGAAGTTCAGTGTGCGGATCGACTCGAACAGCAGGAAGCCGACACCGCCGGCGCCGACGATGCCGAGCACGGTCGAGGTGCGGATGTTGACGTCGAGCAGGTACAGGGTCGAGCCGACGATCGCGGGCATGGCCTGCGGTAACACCGCCGCCGCCAACGTCTTCCACCACCCGCCGCCCACCGCGCGCACCGCCTCCATCGGCCCCGGGTCGATCTCCTCGACGGCGTCGGCGACGAGTTTGGCGAGGAAGCCGATCGAGCCGACGGCAAGCGCGCACGCACCCGCGATCGGACCGAGTCCCAGCGCGACGACGAAGATCACCGCCAGGATCAGTTCGGGGACCGCGCGCACGACCAGGACCCAGGCGCGCGCGAGCCAGTACACGACAGCGTGCGGAGTGACGTTGCGCGCGGCCAGGATTCCCACCGGCAGCGACAGCACCGCGCCCAGCGCGGTGGCGACGACGCCGATCGCGACGGTCTCCCCGGCGGCGGTGAACAGGTCGGCCCCGAGCGCGTTGAAATCGGGGGGAACCATGCGGGTGAACACCTCGAGGGAGGGGCCGACCCAGGTCAGCAGCGACAGCGGTGAGATCTCCAGCCGCCACAGCGCGGCGACGGTCGTCCCGATCAGCAGTGCGGCGCAGGCCAGACGAGCCGCCCGGTCCCATCGCGGATCGGCGCGCGACGGTGTCAGCAGGACCCGCCGCACCCCGATCGCGAGCAGTTCCATGGCCGCGATCAGCACCAGGATGACGCCGACGATGCCGAGCGCGTCGGGATAGATCAGTCCGCGCAGCGCGTCCTGGAGCGCGAACCCGATACCGCCCGCGCCGACGAAGCCGAGCACGACCGAGATGCGCAGGTTGATGTCGACGCGGTAGACGAAGGTGCCGATCCAGGACGGGATCGCCTGCGGGAGCACGCCATTGATCAGTTCCCGTAGATAGCCGCCGCCGACCGAGCGCACGGCCTCGCGCGGTCCGGCGTCGGTCCGTTCGATGGCGTCGGCGAACAGTTTGCCCAGCATGCCGATGGAATGCAGGGCCAGCGCGAGAATGCCGGGCAGTACGCCGATGCCGAGCGCGCGCACGAACAGCACGGCGAACAGCAGGTCCGGCATCGCCCGGCAGAAGGTGATGACGCCGCGCGCCACCGCGTACACGGCCGGGTGCGGGGTGGTGTTGCGGGCGGCGAGGAAGGCCAGCGGCACGGACGCGATCGCCGCGAGCACCGTGCCCAGGACCGCCATCAGCAGGGTTTCCAGGGCCAGCACACCGATCCGGCCGGGTTCGTCCAGGCGCGGCGGGAACATCCGCTCGAGGAGTCGACCGACCGAGTCCAGGCCCTCCAGCAGCGCGGCGGGCGCGAATTCGATGGACCACGCCGAGATCAGGGTGGCCAGGACGGCGACCGCGCTCAGCGCGGGCAGCAGCCACGGGCGGCGCACCCGGTCGCGCTCGGCGCGCTCGACGCGCCGCGTCAGCAGGGCGGTCATCCGTGATCCGTTCGCGCGGAATCGATGCCGGGATCGACCCGCTGGTAGATGCCCATGACATCCTCGCGGGTCAGGCCGACCGCGGGCCGGTCCATGACCTTCGCGCCGCCGCGCAGGCCCACGATGCGATGCGCCCAGCCGATCGCCAGATCGACTTGGTGCAGGGTGCACACGACGGTGAGTTTCTCCTCGACGCAGACCTGGAACAGCAGATCCATGACGACGCTCGCGTTCTCGGGATCGAGCGAGGCAACGGGTTCGTCGGCCAGCACGATCGAGGGGCGCTGCATGAGCGTGCGCGCGATCGCGACGCGCTGCTGCTGGCCACCGGACAGGGTGTCGGCGCGCCGTTGCGCGTAGTCGGCCAGACCCACGCGTTCCAGATGCTCGAACGCCTCGCGGCGCATGGTCTTCGGGTAGGTCGGCGCGCCGTAGCGCGGGAAGGTGAGCCGACCGAGTCCGCCGATGAGGACGTTCTCCAGGCAGCTGAGTCTGCCGACCAGGTTGAAACTCTGGAACACGAAGCCGACATCGCGGCGCAGGGCGCGCAACTGCCGCCCCGAGGCCGTGCCGACGCTGGTCGCGCCGACATCGATCCGCCCCGAGGTCAGCGGGGTCAATCCGTTGACACAGCGCAGCAGGGTCGATTTGCCCGATCCGGACAGTCCGAGCAGCACCAGCAGTTCGCTGCGCCGGACATCGAGGGAGACCTCGTCGAGTGCGAGGGTCCGCCCGAACCGCTTGGTGACCCCGCGCGCGGAGATGACGACATCGTCACCCGCGACGGTGTGCGCGCCCTGGCCGCTCATGTCAGCCCTTGCACTTCTTGGAGCCGGTGACCTGACAGACCTTGCGGACGCCGTCGTAGGCCGAATCCTCGACGGGCGCCACGCCCCAGGCGCGTTCGTCGGTGATGCGGCATTCGCCCGTGCACAGGCCGGCCGCGAGCATGCTCTCGGCGTTGATCTGCCGGGTGAAGATCTCCGACAGTGTGCGCACATTGGTCTCGCCGAGCTTGTTGCTCGCCGCGAACACCGAACCCGCGATCATCTCCGACTTCCAGACGGTCTTGAGCTGACCGGGTTTCAGGTCGCCTTTGTCGATCATGGTCTTGTCGACCATGGTGTCGAAGGCGAAGCCGGCGTCGCAGCTTCCGGAGGCGATGGCCAGCGCGGAGGCGTCGTGGCTGCCCGCGTAGATCGGGGTGACGCCGGCGGAGATGTCGGATTCGGAGCCGGACTTGATCACGCCCGCCTCGATGAGCCCCGCGGAGGGGTAGAGGAAGCCCGAGGTGGAACTCGGGTCGACGAAGCAGACCTTCTTGCCCGCGAAATCCTTCAGCGAGGAGACGGCGGCGTTGTCGGATTTGGCCAGCCCGTAGGACTGGTAGCCGGGCTTGCCGCCCTTGTCCTTGACGACCGCGCCGAGCGGGCTGATGTCGGCGCCGTTGATCCCGGCGACCACGTAGGCGAAGGGACCGAAGAAGGCGAGGTCGACCTTGCCCGCGATCATGCCTTCCACGACGCCGGCGTAGTCACTGGCCTGGACGAATTCGACCTTCGCGCCGGTCTCCTTCTCGAGGACCGCGATGACCGGGGCGTAGCTGGCCTTCAGGTCGCTGGAGTTCTCGGCGGGGACGGCGGCCAGGGTGATGGTCTCAGGGAAGCCCTTGTCGTTGGTGGCGGGGTCCGAACTCGAACAGCCGGTCAGGGCGAGGGTGAGGCAGGCCGCGGCGGTGAACAGGGGTGTCAACGTGCGGCGCAGGGTGCGGTTCATGACGTACGTCAGTCCTTCTGGTGATGCTTGCGGGAACGCAGAAGCGACGATGACGTTTGGTATAGACCATGAGCACCCGATCGGGTTAACTGTCGGTGAACTCCCGCCGCATTTTTGGTATAGACCAACGATTGATAGAGTCGTGAGGTGACGACCGAGGCTGAACCACGCGTGCTCAAACACCAGATGATCCGCGCCGAACTGGAACATCTGCTGGTCGACATGGTCCCCGGCGACCCCTTTCCCGCCGAACGCGAACTCGCCGAACGATTCGACGCCGCGCGCGAAACCGTGCGCCAGGCACTGCGCGAACTGCTGCTCGCGGGCCGCATCGAACGCCGCGGGCGCACCACCATCGTCGGCCGCCCCAAAGTGGTGCAGCCGCTGATGATCGGCTCCTACACCGAGGCCGCCCTCGCGCGCGGCCGCAGCGCGAGCCGAATCCTGGTCGGCTGGAGCGAATTCGAGGCCGACAGCGTCGTGGCCGACCAGCTCGCGATCGCCGTCGGCGTGCCCGTGCTGCAACTGGAACGCGTGCTGACCACCGACGACACCAGGGTCGGCCTGGAGACCACGAAACTACCGGCCGAACGCTATCCCGACCTGCTCGACACCTTCGACCACCGCGGATCGCTGTACGCGGCCATCGAACAGCGCGGCATCGCCTTCGCCCGCACCTTCGACAAGATCGAGACCACCCTGCCCGACGCGCGCGAGGCGGCCCTGCTCACCGTGGACACCCGCACCCCGATGTTCCTGATGAACCGGATCTCCTACGACCAGAACGACGTGCCGATCGAACACCGTCGCTCGCTCTACCGCGGCGATCGGATGACCTTCGTCTCGACACTGGTGGCCGAACAAGAGGCGCGCTAGGGGCGGTCGGTCGGCGAGAATTCAGAGCCGATCAGGGCACACCGGGCCACGCCTCAGCTCGCCGAGGCCCGGTCAACCGAAGGCCCGATCAGCGCGAGCCCGATCAGCGGCAGCGCAGTGCCGGGGCCTCAGTTGGCGGGGGCGCAGGTGTCGCGCAGCGAGCACGCGCCGCAGGACTGACCGCAGCCGCCGGTCTGCGCGGGCACCAGGTCGGCGATGGCGCGGATGCCCGCGTTGGCTCCCGCGCCCAGGGTGAACAGCGCGATGACCATGGTCGACACGGCGACGCCGAGCGCGACCGCCCAGTGCGCGGACAAAGCCACCAGACCGCCCGCGAACAGCAGGAATCCGGCGATCAGGCTGGTCGGCGCGGCCACCCGGTTGGCGAGGCGGAACGTCTCCTCGGTGCTGAGGGCGTCCTCGGTGTGCACACCGACGAAACGGTTGCGCGGCAGGCGACCGGTCAGCCCGAGCACGCCGGTCGCCAAGGCGACCAGGGCCGACAGGAACAGGACCAGAGCTACGACGAACACCCCAGCAGGGTAGCGCACCCACCCTCCGTGACCGTCCACACATCCCATGGCTATCGACGGGCAACCACAACCGACGGCCGGGCCGAACGCGCGCGCGGCCGACGGACGCGCCGCGCGGCGGAACCGTGTCGGCCCGTTTTTCAAGCCTGCGACCCCGACGTTCTACCCTGAGGGGGCAAGCATGTCGGGGATTGGCGAGAACAAGAAGGCAGGACCGTGCAGGACACACGTGCAACCGGAAGCGATGTACCCGAGCACCGGTACAACGCCGAGCTCGCGGGCCGTGTCGAGCGCAGGTGGCAGCGGCTGTGGGAGGAGCGCGGCACCTTCCACGCGCCCAACCCCACCGGCCCGCTGGCCGGTGACACCCCCGCCGACAAACTGTTCGTCCAGGACATGTTCCCGTATCCGTCGGGCGCGGGCCTGCACGTCGGGCATCCGCTCGGCTACATCGCCACCGACGTGTTCGCGCGCTACCACCGCATGAACGGGCGCAATGTGCTGCACGCGTTGGGGTACGACGCCTTCGGCCTGCCCGCCGAGCAGTACGCCGTGCAGACGGGCGCGCATCCGCGCGAGACCACCGAGGCCAACATCCGCACCATGCAGCGGCAGTTGGACCGCCTCGGCCTCGGCCACGACCGCCGCCGCTCGTTCGCCACCACCGATCCCGAGTACTACCGCTGGACGCAGTGGATCTTCCTGCGTATCTACAACGCCTGGTACGACCTGGAACTGGGCCGCGCCCGCCCGATCGCCGAACTGGAGGAACAGTTCGCCTCCGGTGCGCGCCCGGCGCCCGAGGGCCACAGCTGGGCCGAGATGTCGGCCTCCGAGCGCGCCGCGGTCATCGACTCCTATCGCCTGGTCTACCAGACCGATTCGGTGGTCAACTGGTGTCCCGGGCTGGGCACGGTGCTGTCCAACGAGGAGGTCACCGCCGAAGGGCGCAGCGAGCGCGGCAACTTCCCGGTCTTCCGCAAACGCCTGTGGCAGTGGATGATGCGCATCACCGCCTACTCCGATCGCCTGGTCGACGATCTGGAGCGCCTGGACTGGCCGGACAACGTGAAGTCCATGCAGCGCAACTGGATCGGACGCTCGCGCGGCGCGCAGGTCGTCTTCGACGCCGACGGGTCGCGCATCGAGGTCTTCACCACCCGGCCCGACACCCTGTTCGGCGCGACCTACGTGGTGCTGGCCCCCGAACACGACCTGGTCGACACCCTGACCGCCGCCGCGTGGCCCGAGGGCACCGACCCGCGCTGGACCAACGGCGGCGCGGCCACGCCCGGCGAGGCGGTCGCCGCCTACCGCGACGCCATCGCGGCGAAATCGGATCTGGAACGTCAGGAGAACAAGGACAAGACCGGGGTGTTCCTCGGCGTGCACGCGGTCAACCCCGTCAACGGGGCCCGGGTGCCGGTCTTCGTCGCCGACTATGTCCTGAGCGGCTACGGCACCGGGGCCATCATGGCCGTGCCCGGCCACGACCAGCGCGACTGGGAATTCGCCACCGCGTTGGGACTGCCCGTCGTGCAGGTCATCTCGGGCGGTGACATCACCGCGGCCGCGCACACCGGCGACGGCGCGCTGGTCAACTCCGACTACCTCGACGGCCTGTCGGTGGAGGAGGCCAAGGCCACCGTCATCGGCCGCCTGGAAGCCGACGGTCACGGCAAGGGCACCGTCCAGTACAAGTTGCGCGACTGGCTCTTCGCCCGCCAGCGGTACTGGGGCGAGCCGTTCCCGATCGTCTACGACGAGGACGGCGCGCCGCACGCGCTGCCCGAATCCATGCTGCCGGTGCGCCTGCCGGAACTGGACGACTTCGCGCCGGTCACCTTCGATCCCGACGACGCCGACTCCGAACCGTCGCCGCCGCTGGCCAAGGCCGCCGACTGGGTCGAGGTCGAACTCGACCTGGGCGAGGGAGTCCAGAAGTACCGGCGCGACACCAACGTCATGCCGAACTGGGCGGGCAGTTCCTGGTACCAGTTGCGCTACGCCGACCCCACCAACACCGACGCGTTCTGCGCCGCCGCGAACGAGGCGTACTGGCTGGGTCCGCGTCCGGAGGAGCACGGCCCCACCGACCCCGGCGGCGTCGACCTGTACGTGGGCGGCGTCGAACACGCGGTGCTGCACCTGCTCTACGCGCGGTTCTGGCAGAAGGTCCTGTTCGACCTGGGTGACGTGAGCGGCTGCGAACCGTACCGCCGCCTGTTCAACCAGGGCTACATCCAGGGCTACGCCTACACCGACGAGCGCGGCGCGTACGTCCCCGCGGCCGAGGTGGTCGAACGCGACGGGCAGTTCTACTGGACCGACGCGAACGGCGCGGAGATCCGAGTGCGCCAGGAGTACGGCAAGATCGGCAAATCGCTGAAGAACGCCATCTCACCCGACGAGATGTGCGACCTCTACGGCGCCGACACCTTCCGCTTCTACGAGATGTCGATGGGTCCGCTGGACACCTCGCGGCCGTGGGCGACCAAGGACGTCGTCGGCGCGCACCGGTTCCTGCAACGGGTCTGGCGCTTGGTCGTCGACGAGGAGACAGGCGCGCTGCGGGTCACCGAGGACGTCGCGGGCGACGCCACCCAGCGCCTGCTGCACCGCACCATCGCGGGCGTGGACGAGGATCTGGCCGCGCTGCGCGACAACACCGCGGGCGCCAAGCTCATCGAACTGACCAACCACCTGACCAAGACCTACCCCGACGGCGCGCCGCGCCTGGTGGTGGAATCGCTGGTGTTGATGCTGGCCCCGCTGTCCCCGCACATCGCCGAGGAACTGTGGGAACGGCTCGGCCACACCGAATCCCTGGCCCACGGCCCGTTCCCCGTCGCCGATCCGGCGCTGCTGGTGGAGGAGTCGGTGGAGTACCCGATCCAGGTCAACGGCAAGGTGCGCAGCCGCATCCTGGTGCCCGCCGACGCCGACAACGCCGCCATCGAGGCGGCGGCGCTGGCCGAGGAGAAGATCGCCGCGCTGCTGAACGGGGCCGCCCCGCGCAAGCTGATCGTGGTGCCGGGCCGGTTGGTCAACATCGTCGCGTGAGAGCGGGCGGCGCTAGCCGCTGCCCGTCCCCACCATGTTCGCGTAGGCGGCCAGATCGCCTTGCGCGCCGCTGTAGACGTTGACGTCGGTGGGGCCGAAGATGCCGGGGATCGATCCGTCGTCGGTCATCTGCCAGAAGGTCCAGGTCGGCCAGCCGCCGGGGACCTCGGGTTGGTCGTTGCCCCGGTAGTCGGCGATCCACAGCGGGTAGGCGGTGAACTGGTCGGTGTTCGCCATCGCCGTCTTCCAGAAGTTCGGGTAGGTGTAGACGATCGGCATTCGGCCGGTCAGCGTCCTGACCGTGTTCAGATAGCGGTGCGTCCAGTCGATGAGCGCGCCGGGCGGCAGGCCGCCGGAATGTTCCAGGTCGAGCACCGGCGGCAGGTCCAGCGGCCCGTTCTGGCCCAGGACGGTGGCCGCGTAGAGGGCGGCCTGCGGTTCGGGCGGCAACTGCGGGCGCGCGTAGTGGTAGGTGCCGCGGGCCACGCCCGCCGCGCGCATCAGCAGACTGTCGGGCACGAAATACGGGTTGACGTAGCTCAATCCCTCGGTGGCCTTCACCATCGCGAACTGGTGACCGGACCGGCGCACCGCGAACCAGTCGATCAACCGGCCGTCGATGTGCTGCCACGAGGAGACATCCGGTCCGACGGGCGCGGTGTGGGCCGTGCCGGTGGCGGTGAGCAGGCCGCCGAGCGTGGCGGCGGACAGGGCGAGCACGCGCAGCGATCTCCAGCGGGACCTGTTCATGCCGGCCAACGATAGCCAATGGCTTTCACCGTGACCAGGGCGACCTTTGCCGACCGATCGCCGGTTTATCTCCGAGCGCTCACCCGAGCCAGTCGAGGACCGAGGCCGCCGTCCAGGACTGCTGCATACTGCCCAGCGGTTCGCCCGTGAACGGTTCGTAGTATTCGGCGAAACTGCCGTCGCTGGCCTGCCGCAGCCCTTCCGCGCGCAGCATGAACGCGCGCTCGGCCCAGCCGCGACGGGCGAAGACCCAGGAGAACAGCCAGCTCATCACCGGCCACACCGGGCCGCGCCAGTACTCGCGGGCGCGGAAATCCCTGGACACCGGCGAGGTCGAGGGCGGCAGCGCGTACCGCAGATCCGGATGACCGCAGTAGCGCGGCCCCTCGAACAGCCGCAACAGGGCGCGTTCGGTGTCGCGGGGCAGGCCGCCGCACAGCAGCGGCGCGAACACCGCCAAGGTCTCGGTGGTGATCCAGCGCTGGGCGCGCACGTCGAAATCGCGGGCCGCGCCGGTGCGGGCGTCGGCCGTCTCGACGACGCCCGCGCGGAACCGGTCGGCCCAGCCGTAGAGGTCGCGGACGTCGGCGTTGGGCTGTTTGTACTCCTCGCCGATATTGGCCAGCACCTCGCAGGCCAACGCGAAGATCGCGGTGACGAACACGTCCTCGACCGCGAAACTCATGCTCGAGGCCAGCAGGTAGTCGTCGTAGCCCGCGCGCCGCATCTGTTCGACCAACCACATGTAGCGGTCGTATTCGCGGTCGCTGGGGCGTTGCGAGGTGTCGGAGATGATGACCGTGTCCTCGCGCTTGTACGGCGGCAGATCGCCCGGGACGACATTCGCGTAGGCCCGATCCCAGCGCGGCGAGTTGTCCATGCCGGATTCCCAGCCGTGGTAGAGGGTGATCCGGCCGTTCTCCTTGGGGTCGCGGGCGTGCGCGAGCCAGCGGTGCCAGCGCACCAGATCCGGCCAGCGCCGGTTCAGGAACTCCTCGGCCACCGCGCGGGTGCCGCGGCCGTGCCTGCGCGAATGGTCGAGGATGCGCTGGACGGCGATGGCGTGCACGGGCGGCTGGGTGATGCCGGAGGTGTCCGGCCCGGCTGGGGCGTTGACCGCGAGTTTGCGGCATTCCCAGCGGGCCGGGCCGGGGAAGTAGCCGTCGACGCCGTTGGCGAACACGATGTGCGGGATCATGCCGTTCTTCCACTGCGCCGAGAGCAGGGTGTCCATCTCGATCACGGCGCGTTCCACGCTCAGCGGCGCCAATCCGACCGAGACGAAGGCGGCGTCCCAACTCCACATGTGCGGGTAGAGCCGGGGCGCGGCACTGGTCATGGTGCCCAGATCGTTGCCACGCAGCAGGTAGGCGGCGCGGGCCGCGAGCTGCGTGGGGGTGAACCCCGGATGAGTCATCCCCCTATTCTGCGATGACACCCGCAAGTACGCCCGTTCAGCGGGACGTGGCGCGGACGACACCTCGTGCCGGCCTCGGTCGATCGGCAGGTATCCGGACCTCACTCGCGCATGCCCCGTCCCGTGGGAGATTCTTTCCGACGTTATGCGTGCATCGTTCGCGGCGGCTCCGGCGTTGCGGAATCCGGGTCCCGACTTCCGGGAACGGCCGAAACGGGCAACCACTACGGTGGGCCCATGACCTCCGCCGTCACCAGCACGCCGAAGCCGACCGCCCTGATCACCGGTGCGAGTCGCGGTCTCGGCGCGGCCATCGCCCGAGAACTGGCCCCCTGCCACGAATTGCTGCTCGGCGCGCGGTCGCGGGAGTCGCTGGGCGGGATCCTCGCGGAGTTGCCGGAGGCGACGCCGTGGCCGGTCGAGCTGACCGACTATCCCGCGGTGGCCGCCGCGGCGGCGGGCATCGGACGACTGGACGTGTTGGTGCACAACGCGGGGATCGCGGATCTGGGCACGATCGCGGACTCGTCGGTCGAGCAGTGGCGGAACACGGTGGAGGCCAACCTCATCGCGGTCGCCGAGCTGACCAGGGTGCTGCTGCCCGCGTTGCGCGCCGCCGACGGCCATGTGGTGCTGATCAATTCGGGGGCGGGTCTGCGCGCGCATCCGGGGTGGGCGAGTTACGCCGCGAGCAAATTCGGTCTGCGCGCGTTCGGCGACGCGCTACGTCAGGAGGAGCCGGCGCTGCGCGTCACCTCGATCCATCCCGGGCGCGTCGACACCGACATGCAGCGCGAGATCATCGCGGGCGAGGGTCGCGACTACCGGCCCGAGGAATTCCTGCGGCCCGAGACGGTGGCCATCGCGGTCCGGCAGGCGATCGAGACTCCGCGCGACGGGCATCCGACCGAGATCGTGCTGCGGCCCTACTGAGGCCGCGACCGAGTTCCCGACACCGAGTTCCCGACACCGACTGCTCGGCGACGGCGCGCGCCCGCGACGGCAGGCACCCCGGCCGCGTCCCGAGCCCGGGGTCACTCGGCGTTCAGCGTCCGATATGTCTCGGTTCGCTCACGTGTGCGCGGCGGTTAACCGAATGGTCGGAATGCGCCGATAGAGTGCCGCCTGTTCATCCGTCCGTCGCACACCCCGGCTCTCCCACCTGCGACGGGACACCGATCCGAGCGGACCCCGAAGGTATGTGATCGTGGAACGACGTCGTTTGCTGACGCTGCTGGCGGCAGGTACCGCCGTGGCGTTGACCGGGTGCGCGGTGGCCGAGGGCGACCCGCTCCGGAGCGGCTCCGCCGGGGACATCCCCCTGCCGCCCGCGCCGGGCCCCACGACTCCGCTCCTGCCGCCACCGTCCGGCGTGCGGACCCCGATCCCGGCGGGCACCATCACCGCCCTGCCCGGACCCGGCACGAATATGGCGCTCACCGTGGACGACGGCGCGAGCCCGGAGGTGGTCGGCGCGTACATCCGCTTCGCCCGCGACACGGGCGCGCGGTTCACCTTCTTCGTCACCGCCTACTACGACTCCTGGAACCTGCACCGCGACGCGCTGCGCCCCTTGGTGGACTCCGGCCAGATCCAACTCGCCAACCACACCTGGGATCACGCCGACCTCACCGCGATCTCCGCGAGCGCGGTCGCGAGCCAACTCCAACGCGCGAAGACCTACCTGCGCGACGCCTTCGGCGTGGACGGCACCCCCTACTTCCGGCCGCCCTTCGGCAGGCACAACGCCACCGTCGACCGTGTCGCCGCCGACCTCGGCTACACCGTCCCGACCATGTGGTACGGCTCGCTGTCGGACTCCGGGGTGATCACCGAGGAATACCTGATCGCCTGCGCTCGGGAGTATTTCACCCCGCAGACCATCGTCATCGGACACGCCAACGCGCCCGCGGTGACCCACTGCTACGGCCAACTCGTGGACATCATCCGCGAGCGCCACCTGTCGATGGTCACCTTGAACGACGTCCTGCTCCCGCCGCGCTGAGCCGAGAACACCTGTCGGACTACAGTGTCCACCGACAACGAAGGGAGCGCGCCGCCCGCGAGCGACGCGCCCCCCTTCCCGCCGGACTAGACGCCGATGCGGCCGTTGGGCTTCCAGACCACCGCTACCGACGGACGCGGCTGGGAAGCGCCGCCGTCCGGCCAGTGCGACAGCGGGTTCTCCGGGGACGCGTCATCGGCTTCGCCGGGATGCTGCACGCAGACGATCACCCGCGATTCGGTGACGATCGGACCGCAGGTCTCCGCACCGCGCGGAACGGTCAGGAACTGCTTGGTCTGACCGCGGTTCGGGCCGTCGAGCACCACCGAGAACAGGCCGTCGTTGCTCTTGAGGGCGTTGCCGTCGGTGGAGATCCACAGGTTGCCGTACGGATCGAAAGCCAGATTGTCCGGGCAGGAGATCGGGCTGACCTTGGTCTTGTCGTAGCCGGCGAAGTAGGTGTCGGCGGCCGCCGGGTCACCGCAGACCAGCAGCAGCGACCAGGTGAACTCGGTGCCCGCGTGGTCGTCGTCGATCTCCAGGATCTGACCGTTCTTGTTCAGCTTGCGCGGGTTGGCCTCGTCGGGGCCCGCGGACTTCTCGTCCTTGCCGCGGTTGTCGTTGTTGGTCAGCGCCACATACACCTTGCCGGTGTAGGGGTTGGCCTCGAAATCCTCGGGGCGGTCCATCTTGGTCGCGCCGACCTTGTCGGCCGCCAACCGGGTGAACACCGCGACCTCCTCGGCCGAGAACCCGTCCACCAGCGACTTGCCCTTGCCGTCCGCGCCGGTCTCCAGCAGCGGAATCCACTGGCCCTTGCCGGTGAAGCCCTTGTCGGAGGGCACCGTGCCGGAGCCGTCGATCTTGTCGGGATGATCGCCGGTCAGCTTGGCCACGTAGAGGGTGCCCTGCGCGAGGATGCCCATGTTGTGGCGGGTCGCGGACTGGCCGGCGCCCGACTGCATCTTGCGCGAGGAGATGAACTTGTACATGTAGTCGAACCGCTCGTCGTCACCGGTGTAGGAGACGACCTCGCCGTTCTTGGTGATGTAGATGGTCGCGCCCTCGTGCTTGAGCCTGCCGAGCGCGGAATGCTTGACCGGGGTGGAGGTGGGGTCCCACGGGTCGATCTCGACGACGTAGCCGAACCGGTTGGGCTCGTTGGGTTCCTGCGCCATGTCGAAACGCTTGTCGGTGCGCTCCCACTGGTTCGGGGTGGTCGCGCCCTTGGGGAAGCCGTAACGCTTGCTGCGCGGCTTGTCCAGCGGATCGCTGACCTTGTCGCCGTTGGCGAAGTAGCCGTTGAAGTTCTCCTCACCGGAAAGCACCGTGCCCCAGGGGGTCACGCCGCCCGCGCAGTTGGCGAAGGTACCGAGCACCTTCTTGCCGGAGGGGTCGGCGGTGGTCTTGGTGAACAGGCTGCCCGCGGCCGGACCGGTGATCTCGAATTCGGTCTCGGCGGTGATCCGGCGGTTGTACTTGCCGAACACCGGGGTCAGCTTGCCGCTGCCGGATTCGCTCTTGACCTCGATCACGGTCAGGCCGTGCGCGACCTTGGTGATGGCGATCTGCTCGTCGGTGGGCGCGTCCTTGTTGTAGCCCTTGAACATCTGCGGACCGGTGGTGTACTCGTGATTGACCACCAGCAGGAACGAATCGGGCTGTCCCTCGATGGGCAGCAGCGCGGCGAAATCGTTGTTGTACCCGAACTGCTTGGCCTGCGCGGCCGGCGTCTGGCGGTCGAAGTCGAAGGCGGGCGCGTCGGCGAAAACCGGGTCGCCCCAGCGGATGACGACCGACTGCTGGTAGCCCTGCGGCACCACCAGCGCGTCGTCCTTGTTCGGGGCGACGGCGGCGAAGTCGGTGCCGGTGCCCGCGCTACCGGCGGGCGTGTAGGTGGGGGTGACGGCGTCGGCGGACTCGTCGTCGCCACCGCAGGCGGCCAGCGCGCCGCCGACACCGACGGCCAGCACGGCGGCCGCACCGCCCTTGATCAGGCCGCGGCGGTTCAGGGAGGCGACGATGTCACCGAAGTAGGCGCCGTCGGAGGTGTTCGGGGCCTCGTGGAAACAGGCGTTGCCGCACTTGTATTCGCACGTGAGGTTCGCGCGGCCGGACTGGCCGTCGTGTTTCACGAAAAGGGCGAGGGGTTTCGACTTCACGGTGACTCCCGGGTAGGTCCGACGCGCCGCACGGTAAACGCCTGACACTATCCGTAGGAAAAGCCGGGGTGAACGACCGGACAATTAGGTAACCCTCAGTTAGCTGAGGGGGTGCGGACGCAAGGAACCCGGTGTCCGCTGGGGCGCGGGCACCGGGTCCGGTGGGGCCCTCTCGTCGGGTCTCGGGTGGTGGGGATTCGGGTCGTGGAGAGTCCGGTCGCGGGATTCGGATCGTCGGGACGGCGAAGGGGGCGGCGGGGCTCAGGCATTGACCGGAAGCGACAGCACGACCTCCCGCTCGTTCTCGGGCAGGTAGTGCACCTGCACGATCCGGCCGACCTGGACGTAGCCCACCGCGGTCGGCGGGAGGAACTTCTCCACCCGGGTGCCGAAGGTCGAACCGTCCGGGCGGGTCACCATCAGCGTGACCTCGACCTTGGAATGTCCGTCGCGGATCTCGCCCGGCACCGCCAGCGCCTGCACGACGCCCTGGGCCCGGACCCCGCGCTCGGCGATGTCGAGCTTCTCCGGCGTGGTGAACCCCTTGCGGATCATCGACTGGTTCATCGCCCGCTGCGCCTCGGCGCCGTTGCCGGACAGGTCGACCTCGACCTTGTCGGTGCGGTCCGGCAGGTAGCGCACCGGCAGCACCACGCCGGGACGCAGCAGCGCCAGTTCGGTCAGCGGCACGATCATCCGCGCCGTGGAACGGAACACCTTGCCGTCCGCGCCCTCGACGCTGAATTCGATGCGCACCTGCGGCTGGTCATTGAGGGTGACGCCGGTGTGGCGGAACGAGCGCACGGTGCCCAGACCCATCAGGCCGCCGCGGAATTCGGTGCTGTTCAGGCCGGTCAGCGCGGGCATGATGCCGTCGCCGGTGAAGGCGAACACGATCGGCACCACGGTCAGGGCGATGATCGGCAGGGACATCTGCCAGCCCACCCAGCCCATGTAGGCGGGGAAGAAGTCGTCCTCGTAGGTCAGGCCGGTCCAGAGGTAGTAGGCGATCGCCAGGACGCCGAAGGCGACGGCGAGGGAGCGGGCGGTGTTCTTCATGGTTGTTCCTGGTGGGGGTTGGGGAGGGGTGGGGATGAAATGGGTCGCACTCGAATCCGCGCCCCGCGCTCCTCGGGCGGGGCGCGGAATTCGAGGCGAGCGGACATCAGCCGACGATGGTCGAGCAGGCGAAGGTGATGTCGAACTTGGAGGTGCTGGGGCCGGCCAGCGGGTTGGTCATGTCGGGGGCGCCGACACCCTCGCCGGTCACCTTGTAGGTGTTGCCGTCCTTGACCACCTTGGCCGAACCGCCCGAGCCCGCGCCGAAGGCGACCGCGTAAGGCATGCCGTTGGAGCCGCCCTTGCTGCCCGCGATGCCGACCGCCTGCACGGTGTCGCCCTCGAGGGTGGCGCTCACGCTGAGCTGGCCGTAGGTGGCGTTGGCGTTGTCGGTCAGGGCCAGCGCCAGGGTGCCGCCCTGCTTGACGCAGGTGGTGTCGAACTTGCCGTCGAAAGCCTTGCCGTCGACCGCGGCCGCCGACTTGCCGCCCGCGGGGGCGACCGGAGCCGCCGAGGTGCCGGGCTGGGCCGACGAGCTCGGGGAGGCGCTCGTGCCTGCGTCGTCGCTGCATCCGGTGACGAGCAGGGCCAGCGCGGCGGCGGCGGCGACGGTGGTGGCGGCGAGGCGGGTGCTGGTGATCATGATGTCTTCCTTGTCTTTTCGGTTGGTGCGGCTCCTCGGTCGGTGCCGTTGAGAGAAATGTAGGAACGGCGCGCGCCCTACCGATCCCAGGTTTCGGCGGTGGCGTTCCCCGAAAACTCCGTTAACCTGGTCGAATGCGACGACCGCGCGCCATGGTGCTCGACGAGGTGTGGCGCGGACTCGACGGAGTCGAACCGCTCAGCGGCCCCGGCGGCGGCCCGCTGCGGCGCACCGTGAAGCTGCTGCTCGACCCGCTGGTGATCCGCCCGGTGCAGAACCCGAGTTGCGCGGGCGCGGTACTCACCGAGGACGGGGCCACCCTGCTCACCGCCCGCGTGCACGCCAACGCCGACGTCCTGCGCGCCACGGCGAACTGGTTCACCCTGCTCAAGCAGGTGCGCCGGGCGCTGCGCGTCACCGAGGGCAATCCGCAGGACCTGTACTTCCAGCGCTGCTTCGAACTCGCCACCACCCGCGGCCTGCCCGACCCCGACCGTGACCGCGCGGTCGCCGAGGAGAACCTGCGCGATATCCACGAATTCAGCGCGGGCCGCACCACCCAGGCGCTCAAACAGCACGTCACCGACGAAGGTCGGGCGCGCGAACTCACCGCGCTGCTGGAAGTGGCGTGGCGGCGTCGCCCGGCCGCGCAGACCCCCAGCGGAACCCACCTCGCCGCCCTCGCCGACCTGTTGGACGCGGCGGCCGACGCGCGGTGGGACGACGACGGCGGCGACGGGCAGGACCTGCTCGACGATCTCGTCGCCGCCCACGCGGGCACCCATTCCGGCCTGGCGCTGTGGCAGCGCGAAGCCGGGCCGAGCGCCCGCGAACTCGGCCTCACCGCGCATCCGCTGCCCGAGCGGCCCGCCCTCGGCGCGTCCGCGTCCACCGCGAATCTCGGACTCCCCTTCGATCGCAGCGTCTACGAGCGGGTGTTCACCGTCCTGCAAGGGTCTACCGACCGCGCGGATCTGCCACCGGTCCCGGAACTGGTCACCGCGGAGATCGCGCGCAGTTGCGCGCCGTGGGCGTTGTTGGAGGAATCGCTGCGGGTCACCGCGGCGGCGGGCGCGGCACTGGCCGACGGGTTCGCGCCCATCGGCGCGCCCGCCCGGCTCAGCGCCGTCGACGGCACCACCACCAGGGCGCTGCCCGCACCGCCCGATCCGGACGGGCCGGGGTCCTCGGCACGCCGGGTCATCAACAGCCGCTGGCAGCGCGAGGCGTATGTACTCCAGGCGCGCCGCCTGGTGCTGGACGCGAACGCCGAACTCGCGCCGGACAATCCGCTCGAGGCCATCGCCGCCGAACTGCGCACTCCGTGGCGGCCCTACCTGCGTCGACTGTGGGTGCGGCTGCACGGGCGCGACTCCCGCGATATCGGCGTGCACGATCCCGACGAGCTGTGGGATCTGCTCGACGGGGTCGCGCGGTCGGTGATCCTTGACCATCGCAGCCGGGTCAAGAACGCCCTGAGCGCCGAAACCGTCGCGAGCGCACCGGAATCGAGGGCCAGCTGATGACGGAGGTGCGCGTCCACCGCGCGGCCGGTGTACTGGTGATCGCCCCGGCGGGTGCGCCCACGGTGCTCGACGGCGCACCAGCGCTCGGCGTACTCGTCCTCGAAGTCGCGGGTGGTCACCTGAGCTGGGAACTCACCGGCGCGCAACGTCTTCCGGCCGCCGTGCTGGACGATACGGACGCCGCCGCCGACTGGCTGTGGGCGCTCTACGGCGAAGCGGCGACACTGGCCGTCGCCGACCTGCGCCCCGGTCCCGTGGACGCCGAACCCGCACGGCCCGAACTCCTCTCGCACGCGTGGCGACTCGCCTACGCGCACTGGGCGAGTCGCTGGTGGCCCGCCTCCACCATCGACGGCATCGCCGCCCTCGATCCCGACCTGCTGCGTGCCGACATCGCCGAACTCACCGAGGCGTGCGAACAACTCGTGGACGGCTCGGACGCCGAGACGGACCCGCCCGCCGTCACCGTCGCCGTCGGCAGTCGCGACGACTACGCGCTGGCCGCGGGCGGCGAGTCGGGCGGCGCCGGGCTGACGGTGGCGCGCGGCGTCGGCGGCTGGGATTGGCGGCGCTGCCCGCCCGGTCTGCTCGACGCCTCCGAACGCGCGGTCTCCTGGGAGGTGACGCGCGAAACCGGCGCGACACTGGTCACGGTGCGCGCCGCGGCCGCCCCCGACGTCCGGGCCCACGTCCCGATCCCGTTGCGGCCCCATGCTTTCCTCGACAGCACCGAGATCGCGCTGAACCTGGTCGGCGACACCTGGGTCGGCGAGAGCCCGATCGCCGCCGAGTCGGTGACGCGGGTCGAGGTGCGGGTGCCCGGCGTGGGATGGGCCGTCGACGGCGACGAGACGGGAACCCGTCGTGCGCTGCGCGACTTCGCCCGCCGCCGGTTGGACCGCGCCACCGACCCCGACGCCGGCGGTTTCGACGCGCCCCTGCCCGCCGAAATCGCCGCCGCCGCGACGGATACGGACTTCTGACGTGGGTTCTTCGATCACCCTGCGGCGGAGTCCCGGCGAACCGCGCACGGCCCGGCCGTCATCGGCATACCCCACGACCGCCCGAGACGAACTGACGCCGTCACTCGCCTTGGCGGCGGCGCGCGCCGAGGACATCGCGCATTCCTCGGCCGCCCGAGACGGACTGACGCTGTCACCCTCGGCATGCCGGGCCTGGCCGGGCAGCGCGAGAACCGCCACGAACGCGAAACCACCCTCAGCGAACACCGGATCGGCATTGTGGACGTGGCCGCCGCGATCATGCGCGACCAACGCGAAACCGAGCGGACGATGACCGAACATTCCGCCGATACCGGAGCCGACGCGCGCGCGGCAGACGACGCCGCCGCGCGCGCGATCCTGTTGGAGGGGGCGACGGCCTACCAGCGCGGGGAGGTCGCCGAAGCCCTGCGGATCTTCGAGGACGCCGCTCGCACGGGGACCGGGGGGCTGCGGCAGAGCGCGCTCATCAACGCCGCGAGCATGGCCGACGAACTCGGCGATCACGTGACGGCGCTGGGCTGGTATCGCGAGGCGTTGCGGGAACTGCCCGCCGACGCGGTGGAGAAGCGGGCCTCGGCGCTGATCAACTATTCGCAGGCCCTCCAGCACGTCGGCGATCTGGCCGACGCGCAAGCCGCACTGGAACAGGCGCGCGACCTGCTCGGCGACAGCGAGGAGTTCGGGTCGCTGCGAGTGGCCTGCCTGCTGTCGCTGTGCGCGGTCGCCTTCCACCACGGGCAATGGCAGCGCACCATCGCGCTGGCCACCGAATCCCTGGACGCGGCCGTGCGATTCGCGCCGCACCTGGCGGGTCATCCGCTGATGAACCTGGCGGGCGCGTACTTCGAGACCGGTCACCGCGACCTCGCGGTGGACTTCGCGCGGCAGGCCGCCGCGGCGTTCGAAACCGCGCAGGACGGCAACGGGGTCGCCGAGACCCAGCAGAACACCGCCACCATGCTGCTGCGGATGGACCGCCCCGACGAGGCCGAACCGCTGCTGCTGACCAGTCAGGAGTATTTCGAGCGCGCCGGACTCGGGCATCGCGCGGGCATCGGCCGGAAGACCCTCGGTTTCCTCGCCGAAGCCCGCGACGACCTCGAGGCCGCCCACCGGCACTATCAGCGCGGCCACGACTGGTTCACCGCCTCCGGCGCGGTCCTCGACGCCGCCGACGTGCGCGTCCGCCTGGCGACGGTCGCCTTCCGCACCGGTCGCGCCGCCGAGGGCGAAGAACTGCTGGCGGCGGCGTTCACCGCCTACGCCGAGCGCGGCCTCGGTCTGCACTGCGCGCAGATCGACTACTGGCACGCGATGCTGCTCGAATCCGTCCTGGACGCCCTGCCCGCCCCGGACCCGCATCTGCTCGCCGCCGCCACCGACCTCGCCGTCACCTCCGCCGTCGCCATCGACGCCGTCCGCCACACCTTCGCCAACGGCACCCAGCGCGACCAGTGGAACCGCGGCATCGCCGACCCCGCCGTCCACTTGGCCTTCCGTTTCGCTCATCGCGCCGGCAATGCCCCCCTGCTGGCCGATCTGATCGAAACCCGCTGCGCGGGATCGACCCTGAACATCGCACCGGCCACCCCCGGCACCCCGACCTCCCTCCCCTTCGACCTCGTCGAACCGCCGGTCATCTCCGACGGCCCGCCGTCGAGCCACGCACCCGAAACCTCCGCCGAATTCGACGGACCGACCTTGATGGCGGGAACAGCGCGCGTTCCGGAGGACCCGCACGCCACCGCCGGGGCGCTGCGACTGGGTACCGCGCTGGCGGAAGTGGCCGCGAGCGCGGGACTTCCGGTCGCGCCGCCCCCGCGCTTGGCGGTCGGCTCGGATCGTCACATCGCGCTGGCCGCCTATATCGCCGCCGCCGAGCAGCGCTACGGTCGCCGGGTGCGCGACGATCTGGTGGTCCCGACGTGAGCGCGACCGAATTCGAGCGCGATCCCGAGGTCGACGGCAGGAGCCGGAACATCCCGGGCGACCGCCCGGTCGAGGCCGACCGGCGTGCCGACGTGACCGCCCACAGCGCCGCCGACGACCTCCGGGCACGACCGACGGTGTTCCTGCGGATGGCCGACGCGGGGAATCTGTACATGTCGTGGCGGTGGGCTGACGACGTCGCCGCGCCGGGAGTGGTCGCGGTGCCCTCGGGGCCTGCGGAGGCGGCGGTCGCGCGGTTGACGCGGGCGCTGCCCGATCCGGCCGCACCGGACGGCTTGTCATATGCGCTCACCGAGGGAGATCTCGCGCGCGGCGAGACGGAATACGATCTGGCGCGCGAGCTTTCGCGAGCGTTGCTGCCCGAGGACTTGGCCGAGCAGGTGGCGGCGTTCGCGCGCGACGGGGTACGGCCGCTGCTGCGGGTGCAACCGTCTCCTCGGGTCGCGCAGGTGTCGTGGGAGATCCTCGCGCCCGCGCCGACGGTGCGGTTGGTGGATCTCGCCGATATCGCGCTGCTCGCGGCGGCGGGGATCAGCGGCGCGCCCGGGCGGACGGTACGGCGGTGGGCGACGGATCGGGAGTTGCCGGTCGTGGCGGTGCTCGACCCCAGGATTCCCGGGTTCCGGGCGGATTCGGCGCTGGGATCGGTGCTGGGTCGGGTGGAATCGCCCTCGCCGCTGCTGGACCGGGTCGCGCGCTATCTGGCCGAGGACCGCCTTCGGCCCGCGGCCGACGATCCCGCCGCGGTGTTCCGGCGCACCGATGTGGATCGCGGCTGGTTGGGTGCGGCGCTGCGCGCGGGCGCGAGTCGACTGCTCTACGTCGGTCACGTGTCCGCCGCCGCACCGGATTCGGGGCGCAGCGAGCACGCCGAACTGCATCTGTCCTGCGCGGCGGAGGCGACGGGTTTCGCCGAACCCATGCGCGCGCACCGCCCGCTCTCGGCCAAAGACCTGCTGCTGGGCACGCATTCACTGGCCGACGCCCCGGAGGCGGGGAACCGGTTGTGGCCCATGCCGAGCCGGGTTGCCCTGATCGCCTGCGAGAGCGGCGGCGATCTGCGGTTCTCCGAGGCGCTCGGACTCACCGCCGCGATGCTCACCGGCGGCGCGGAACTGGTCACCGCGAGCCGCTGGCCGTTGCCGACCGACCTCGCCTTCCACCGACTCGCGCACGCGGAGGCGGCCACACCGCTGCGTGACGCCGTCCTGGCAGTGGATTCCGCGCACGAGCGACCCGATCCGGTTGCCGCGTTGGCGTACTGGCAGCGAGAACGACTCGCGCGCTGGCGTTCCGAGCCGGTGATCGAGAACTCCCCGATCCTGTGGTCCGCCTTCGCGACCCTGTGCGGCTGACGCGCATACGGCCGAACCGCCGCGAGCTCAACCCCTGTGGGCCAGCAGGTGTTCCATGATCAGCATGGTCAGGACCTCGGGGGCTTGTTCGGGCACCCAGTGCGAGATGTCGTCGAGCATCTCGAAACGGTAGGGGCCGTCCACGTGGTCGCCGCTGGTGGTGGCGGCGGTGGAGCCGATGGTGGCGTCCTCGGTGCCCCACACGTAGAGGGTGGGGACGTGCACGGACGGGGTGGGACCGGCCAGATGCATGGCGCGGTACCAGTTGAGCGCGGCGGTCAGGGCTTCGGGTTGGGTGAGCCGGTGGACGTAGTCCTCGATGCGTTCCTGCGGGATCTTGTGGTCGAAGATCTTGCGCACGCCGGCGGCGTTGTCGGCGAGCAGCAGTCGTTCGGCGACCCGCGGTCTGCGTAGCACGTCGAGGTATTGCGAGCGCTGCACCTGGTCCTCGTCCTCGGTGAGGGCGCGCAGGTAGGCGGCGGGATGCGGCATGGAGACCGCGGTGAGGGTGCGGATGCGTTCGGGGAGGGCGGCAGCGGCGGCCCAGCCGACATAGGCGCCCCAGTCGTGGCCGACGAGATCGAAGCGCTCCCAGCCGAGTTCGTCGGCAATGGCGGCGACGTCGCCGACCAGTTCCTCGAGGCAGTAGTCGGCGGCGTGTTCGGGGCGCGCGCCGGGGGAATAGCCGCGTTGATCGGGGGCGACGACCTGGCAGCCCCCGTTGCCCAGTGCGGTGAGTTGGAACTCCCACTGGATCGCCGCTTCCGGGAAGCCGTGCAGCATCAGCACTTCCCGACCGCCGGCGGCACCGCAGGACAGCGCGTCGAACGTGCCCGCCGCGGTGGGGACCTTGATTGCCTCGATCATCCCGCCGACTCTAGCCGCGCCCCCCGACCGTTTCGCCGGATATCCGGGGGGCGTTTTCGGCGGGCGGACCGGGCCGGTTACCGCTCAGTGTTCGTCGTAGTGCCCGTCGTGGGCGGCGTGGCGGTGACCGTCGTGGATGTAGTCGACATGGTCGCCGTGCGGGACGGCGACATGCCCGCAACCTTCGCCGTGCACGTGGTCGTGGGTGGTGTGTTCGGCGTGCCCGGCCGGTTCGCACTCATCGAAGTGTCCGTTGTGGGCGCGGTGCAGGTGTCCGTCGTGGACGTAGTCGACGTGGTCGCCGTGCGGGACCGAGACGTGGCCGCAGTCGGGGCCGTGGACATGTCCGTGATCGGTGTGCTCGACGTGTGCTGTGGTCATCAGAAGCCTTCCTCCATGCCGAGGGACGGATGAATCTGTGAACACCGACACATTAGCAGGTGCGCATCAGTGCAGGTAGCTGAGGGTGTGCTACCTGTCCGCGCAACGATTCAGAGAACTTGGGAAAGGAAACGACGCAACCGGTCGGTCTTGGCATCTTCGAACACCGCGTCCGGCGCACCCGTCTCCACCACCTGACCGGCGTCCATGAACAGGACACTGTCGGACACGGTGCGGGCGAACCCCATCTCGTGGGTCACCACGACCATCGACATCCCGCCCGAGGCCAACTCCGCCATCAGCGCGAGCACCCCCTTGACCAATTCGGGGTCCAGCGCGGAGGTGGCCTCGTCGAAGAACATGATCTCCGGTCGCATGGCCAGCGCCCGCGCGATCGCCACCCGCTGCTGCTGCCCGCCGGACAGGTTCGCCGGACGCGCGTCGGCCCGATTCGCCAGCCCGACGACCTCCAACTGTTCCACCGCCGCCGCCCGCGCCGCCTCCTTCGACAGCCCCAGCAGCTTGCGCGGGCCGAGCGCGATGTTCTGCGCGACGGTCATGTGCGGGAACAGGTTGAACTGCTGGAAGACCATGCCGATGCGGCGACGCAGCCGGTCCGGGTCCTCCTTCAGCACCGAGACGCCGTCCAGCAGGATGTCGCCGCTGTCGGGCTCGTGCAGCCGGTTCAGCACCCGCAGCAAGGTCGACTTGCCCGAACCGGACGGCCCGATCACCGTCACCGTCCGGCCCGCGTCCACCTGGATGTCGATGCCGCGCAGCACGGGATTGCCGCCGAGGGTCAGATGCAGTCCGGTCCCGGTCAGCGACGCACCGGTGCGGGATTCGCCGGTCGACTCGCTCATGATCAGCGTCCTTCCGTGATCGTGGCCTGCTCGAGCTGATCGATGGGCCGGTCCGGTCGGCCGGTGCGCATCCGCCGATCGATGTAGTTCACCAGGTGGGTCAGCGGGATCGTCAGCAGCAGATACACCAGACCGGCCGCCACCAGCGGGGACAGGTTGCCGGTCTGGGCGTTGAGATCGCGGCCGACCGCGAACAGTTCGCGCTGGGTGGCGAGCAGTCCGAGAAAGTAGATCAGCGAGGAATCCTTGATCAGCGCGATGAACTGGTTCATCAGCGCGGGCAGCACCCGCCGCACGCCCTGCGGGATCACCACCAGGATCATCGACTGGGTGTAGCCGAATCCGATCGCGCGGGCCGCTTCGAGCTGACCCGGTTCGACGGACTGGATACCCGAGCGGAAGATCTCGCCGATATAGGCCGAGGCCAGCAGCGCCAACGCCACCGCGCCCAGCCAGTACGGGTTGTTGCCGGTCAGATTCTTGACCACGGGGCCGACGCCGAGGCCGATGATCAGGATGATCACCACCGCGGGCAGACCGCGGAAGATGTCGGTGTAGACGCGGGCGGGCCAGCGCAGCCAGCGGGTCCGGGAGATGCCCGCGACCGCGAGCAGCATGCCGATGACCGTACCCAGCGCGCCGGAGACCACCGCCAGGATCAGCGTGTTCGGCAGACCGGTCTTCAGCAGGTCCGGGAACGCCTCCCGATACAGCGACCAGTCGAAGAAGGTCTCGCGCAACTGCTGGAGCGTGGACTTCGGCGCGGTCTGCTCGGTCTGCGCGGGCCCTTCGGCCGCGGCGATCGCGGCGAAATCGGGCAGTTCCGGGACGGGCGCGGCCTTGGAGCCGGGCTTCCAGCCGGGCGGGAGCTGACGCGGCACCCAGTCGGTGTAGAGGCGCGCGTAGGTGCCGTCGGCGATGACCGCGTCCAGACCGCTGTTGAGCGCGTCGACCAGCGGCTGATTGCCCTTGCCGACCGCCCATGCGGCGAAATTGTCCAGGCTGAAGGCGTTCTGGACGACCGCGGTGCCGTCACCCGGCGCGATCGCGCCCTCGGCCTGCGCGGACGGGGCGACCCACGCGTCGACCTGGCCGGTCTTCAGATTCGCGTAGGCGGTGTTGTAGTCGGGGAATTTGACCGGATCGAGTTTCAGGGTGTTGACGACGTATTCGTCTTGGACGGTGCCCTGCACGACCGCGATCCGACTGCCCGGCTTCAGATCCGCGAACCCCTTGATCGGGCTCCCGTTCGGGACGACCAGCGCGAAGTACCCGAAGTCGTAGCCGTTGGTGAAGTCGACCAACTGACGGCGCGCGTCGGTGGTGGTGATGTTGGACGAGCCCACGTCGAAGCGGCGGCCGGCGACATTGGCCAGCAGTCCGGAGAATTCGGTGCCGGAGAATTCGACGCGCAGACCGAGTTTCGCGGCGATCGCGGCCAGCAGTTGGTTGTCGAAGCCGGTGAACTGTCCGCTGCTGTCGACGCAGATGCTCGGCGGCGCGTCGGACAGCGTGCCGACGCTGAGCGTGCCCGGGGTGATCAGGTTCAGCCGGGAGACGTCGATCGAGGACAGCGGGGGCGCGGTCGGCGTGGTGTACCGGTCGGGCCCCGCCGACGCGGAGTCGGCCAGATTGGTCGGCGCGGCCGAGGCGGCGGACAGGCCGGGCGGGGCGCACAGGTCGCGGCCCGCCGCGGATTCTCCCCCCGAACCACAGCCGGTCGCGGCCAGGGCGACGCCGATCAACAGGACGGCGAGCAACGCACGGAACCGCACAGCGAGCAGACCAGCCATGCAAGGAATCTAGCCGCCGACTCGTCGCAATTCTCCGGCTACCCCGCCGCGCGGCGCATCGACCCTGGCCGGGGCGTTCGGATCAGCTCGAGTCGAAAACCACCGCACGGCGACGCCGACCCTCGGCAATTTCCTACGACCGACCCTCGGCAATTCCCTACGCCGGATCGGTGCCGAGGTCGGCGCAGTGCTCGGCCAGTACGGCGCTCTTGTGCCCGAGCGCGTCCAGATCGGCGAAGCTGTGCCAGATGTCGGCGTACTGGGCCACCAGGCGCAGCGTCTTGCGTTCGCCGCCACCGCCGATCAGGATCGGGATGCGCCGCGTCGGGGCCGGGTTGAGTTTGCCCAACCGCTCGGTCAGCCGCGCGAGGTTGTCCTTGAGCAGCGCCAATCGGCTTCCGGCCGTGCCGAATTCGTAGCCGTACTGGTCGTAGTCCTTGCGGAACCAGCCCGCGCCGATGCCGAGGATCAGCCTGCCCGCGCTGATGTGGTCGACGGTGCGCGCCATATCCGCGAGCAGTTCCGGGTTGCGATAGCCGCCGCCGGTGACCAGCGCGCCGATCTCCACCCGCTCGGTCTGCTCGGCGAAGGCGGCCAGCATCGTCCAGCATTCGAAATGCGCGCCGTCGGGATCGCCGGTCAGCGGATAGAAGTGGTCCCAGTTGAAGACGATGTCCACGCCCGCTTCCTCCGCGCGCAGCACCGCGTCGCGGATCAGTCCGTATTCGGGTGCGTGCTGGGGCTGGAGCTGGACGCCGATCCGAACGGGACGACTCATGCGGCACTCCTCGCGTCTGGTGCGTTTCCCCGACGAGGCTACCCGCGCGCGGGCCGTAGCGCGGTGTCGCCGCGAGCGCAGAGCCGGCGCAATGGCAATATCGTGGCAAATCCCGAATCGGGGAAATCCCGACGCACCAGCAGCGGAGGTAGACCCGTGACCGAGACCCCGGATCGACACTCCCTCGCCGACGCCCCGGTGGTGGTCGGCGTCGACGGCACCGCCGCGTCCGATCTGGCGGTGCGCTGGGCGGTGGAGACCGCCGCGTCGCGCCGCCGCGAGCTACTGGTCGTCCACGGCCTGGACCTCGAATCGACCGACGCGCTGCTCGCTCCCTACGCGACCCGCTCGGATCAATTGCGCGCGGCCGTCGAGGAGATCGGCGCGCGCCTGGTCGCCAACGCCCGCCGACTGGCCGAGCAGACGAACCCGACCGTGACCGTGCGCACCGACCTGGTGCGCGGCGATCCGGCCGACGCGCTGATCACCTTGTCGCGCACCGCGCACATGGTCGTCCTCGGCGGCCCGAACGACGGCCCCGGCCTCGGGCGGCTCGGCTCGATCCTGCTGTCGGTGGTCAGCCGCGCGGAGGGCGCCGTGGTCGTGGTGCGCGGGGAGACCGACCTGCCGCGCACCGGCCCGGTGGTGGTCGGCGTGGACGGCAGTCCGGTCAGCGACGCCGCCACCGGCGTTGCCTTCCGCGAGGCCGATCTGCGCGGATCACCGCTGGTGGCCGTGCACAGTTGGGCCGATCCGTACGCGGGCCGGTTCGCGAAACTGCTGGCGGCCGCCGAGGAACCGGTGGATCTGGCGGCACCGGAGCGCGCGCTGCTGGCCGAGCGGTTGGCGGGCTGGCAGGAACGCTTCCCGTCGGTGGTGGTGCAGCGCTCGGTGGAGCGGGGCAGCGCGCGCGATCACCTGCTCGACGAGTCGGTGGCGGCGCGACTGGTGGTGGTGGGCAGTCGCGGACGCGGGCGGTTCGCGCGGTTCCTGCTCGGCTCGACCAGCGCCACACTCGTCCAGAAGGCGTATTGCCCGGTCATGGTCGTGCACCAACCCGAGCGGACTGCCGAGGAAACCCCCGGGGAACGCTCAGCCGACGATCAGGTGGGCTCGATAAGCTCGCGGGAGTGAGCACGCCCAGTGATGCCCTGGTCACCGTCCCCGCCGACACCGACGCGGTGACCACGATCGGCCCCGAGGACGACCCGGCCGCGGCCGGGCTGACCGCCGCGCAGGTCGACACGCTGTGGTCGGCGGTCCGCGAGTGGTACCGGCTCGGCACCACCCCGGCGATCCAGATCTGCCTGCGTCGCGACGGACACGTCGTGCTCGACCGCGCCATCGGCCACGGTTGGGGCAACGGCCCCGCCGATCCGCCCGACGCGCCGAAGATCCTCGCCACCCCGGACACACCCTTCCTGGGGTTCTCCACCGCCAAGGGCGTGGCCGCCACCGTGATGACGATGCTCATCGAACAGGGCGTCTTCGCGGCGGAGGACCGGGTGTGCGAGCACATCCCGGAGTTCGCGGCCAACGGCAAACAGCGGATCACGATCGGCGACATCCTCGACCATTCGGCGGGCATCCCGTTCCTGAACGGCCCGTATCGCGGTTTCGATCTGGTCCTGGACGAGGATCTGGCCGCGCGGGCGCTCGCGGAACTGAAACCGAGCTTCCCGCGCGGTCGGTTCCGGATCTACCACGCGATGACCAGCGGACTCGTGTTGCGGCTGCTCGTGCGGCGGGCCACCGGCCGACGGATGCGCGAGCACCTGCGCGACCAGGTGTTGACCCCGCTCGGGTTCCGCTGGACCAATTTCGGCGTCGACCCGGCCGACGTCGCGGCGGTGGTGCCCGGCGTGAAGACCGGCCCCGACCCGAACCGCGTGGCGACCGCGCTGGCGCGCAAGGCGCTCGGCGGCGGCATGGGCGGCGCGGCGCGTTCCCCGGAGGCCACGGCGGCCTTCCTCACCGCCGAACTGCCTTCCGGCAATCTCGTCACCACCGCCAACGAACTGTCCCGCTTCTACGAGATCCTCGCGCGCGGCGGCGAACTCGACGGCGTGCGAATCCTGTCCCCGGAGGCGTTGCGCGAGGCGGTCCGGCCCGCCCCGTGGCTCCCCGGTGTCGCCGGACGCGTCAGCCGCGCCGGTTTCGAGCTGGGCGGACGCCGCTCCAAATTCGGGCGCGACACCCGTCAACATTTCGGCCGCAGCGGGCTGACCACGCAATACGGCTGGGCCGACCCGCAGCGCCGCCTCGCGGGCGCGATCCTGACCAGCGGCAAAGCCACCACCGACACCGACCGCCCCTGGCGACTGGTCGAGCTGATCTCCGCCACCCTCGCGCCCTGACTCCCCGTTCCCGTTAGGATCGCGCGTCAACCCTGTACTCGGATCGTCCGGCACGTTCCTGCCGGGATGGGATGTGGATTTGTCATGGCTACGGTGACCTTCGAGGGCGCGACCCGGATCTATCCGGGGGCGACGAAACCGGCTGTCGACCATTTGGACCTGGAGATCGCGGACGGGGAATTCCTCGTCCTGGTCGGCCCCTCGGGCTGCGGGAAATCGACCTCGCTGCGCATGCTGGCCGGGTTGGAGGAGGTCAACGGCGGGCGCATCCTGATCGGCGCGAACGACGTCACCAACGCCGAACCCAAGGAACGCGATATCGCGATGGTGTTCCAGAACTACGCGCTCTACCCGCACATGTCGGTCGCCGAGAACATGGGCTTCGCCCTGAAGCTGGCGAAGGTGGCCAAGGCGGAGAAACAGCAGCGGGTGCTGGAGGCGGCGAAACTGCTCGACCTCGAACCGTTCCTCGACCGCAAGCCCAAAGCGCTCTCGGGCGGTCAGCGGCAGCGTGTGGCGATGGGCCGCGCGATCGTGCGGCAACCGCAGGTGTTCCTGATGGACGAACCGCTGTCGAACCTGGACGCCAAACTGCGCGTGCAGACCCGCACCCAGATCGCCCAGTTGCAACGTCGTCTCGGCACCACCACCGTCTACGTCACCCACGACCAGGTCGAGGCGATGACGATGGGCGACCGGGTGGCCGTGCTCAAGGACGGCCTGTTGCAGCAGTGCGCGAGTCCGCGCGACCTGTACCGGGATCCGGCCAACGCGTTCGTCGCCGGCTTCATGGGTTCGCCCGCCATGAACATGTTCACGCTGCCGGTGCAGGGTGACCGGGTCGCCCTCGGCGGCTACGCGCTGCCGTTGCCGCGGTCGGTGCGCGCCGACACCGTGACGGTCGGCATCCGTCCCGAACATTTCGAGATCGGCGGCGCGGGGGCGCACGGTATCGAGATGGAGGTCGACGTGGTGGAGGAACTCGGTTCCGACGCCTACGTCTACGGCCGGACCCTGGCCCCGGGCCAGTGGAACGGCGGCGGCGAGACGATCGTGGCGCGCGCCGACTGGCGCAATCCGCCGCCGCGCGGCGCGCGACTGCGACTGGCCACCACCCAGGAGCACGTCTACTTCTTCGACGCGGCGGACGGCAGCAGGCTCAACTGAGCCGCCCCCCGATCCGGACCGGCGGCGCGGGTCAGCGCCGCCAGTCCGGATTGAGTCGGATTCCCAGTTCGTCGAGGCCGATTTCTCCGCCGCCCGCGCTGCGCACTTCCACGCGCACGGGCGCGCCCGTGGCCTCCTCGATCACTTGTAGCGGCGCGGGCCCGGGCTGGAGATAGGCGTCGCCCCACTGCATCAGCGCCAACACCACGGGCAGCAGATCGCGCCCCATGTCGGTGAGCACGTATTCGTTGCGGGTGCGCTGTCCTTCTTCCCGGTAGGGCTGTTTGGTGAGCAGGCCGGCCTCGGTGAGTTTGCGCAGTTGCGCGCTGGCGGCGGCGTCGGTGATGCCGACGCGGGCGGCGAAGCCGTCGAAGCGGCGGGTGCCGTAGTACGCCTCGCGCAGGATCAGGATCGCCGAGCGGGTACCGACCAGGTCCAACGCCTTGGCGATCGAGCAATGCGTGGGTTTCCACGAACTGAGGTCGGCCAACGGCCCTTCCATCACGGCTGCCATGACGCACATCATAGCCATTTCTGACTTCACTTCGTCATAGTCAGGCGTTACCCTGACTGCAGGACAAGAGAGTCAGATCGAAGGGGATCGGCTCGCTCCGAAAGGAAGCACCATGAGAGACGCGGTCATCGTCGCGGCGGTACGCACTCCGATCGGCAAGGGCAAGCCCACCGGCGCCCTGCACGACGTCCACGCCGTCGACCTGCTCGCGCACAGCCTGCGCGAGATCGTCGACCGCACCGGCATCGACCCGGCGCTCATCGACGACGTCATCGGCGGCGTGGTCAGCCAGGTCGGCGAACAAGGGGCCAACATGACCCGGCGCGCCGCACTGGCCGCGGGCTATCCCGAATCGGTGCCCGCCACCACCGTCGACCGGCAGTGCGGCAGCAGCCAGCAGGCCGTGCACTTCGCCGCGCAGGGCATCATCTCCGGCGCCTACGACATCGTCGTCGCGGCGGGCGTGGAATCCATGGGCCGAGTCCCCATGGGCGCGAGCCTGCTCGGGACGACCGACCCGTCCGGCGTCGGCTTCGCCGCCCGCTACCCCGAAGGACTCGTCTCCCAGGGCATCGGCGCCGAACTCATCGCCGCCCGCTGGGATCTGAGCCGCGCGCGACTCGACGAATTCGCCCTCGGCAGCCACGAGAAGGCCGCGCTCGCCACCAAGAACGGGTCCTTCACCGCCGAACTGGCCCCGATCGCCGGACTGAACACCGACGAAGGCATCCGCGTCGGCGGCACCCTGGAAACCCTCGCGGGACTGCGCCCGGCCTACTACGACGAGGCGATGGCCGCCCGCTTTCCCGAGATCGACTGGCGCATCACCGCCGCCACCGCCAGCCAGATCAGCGACGGCAGCGCCGCACTCCTGCTGATGACCAGCGAGAAGGCCCGCGAACTCGGCCTGACCCCGCTGGCCCGACTGCACAGCTTCGCCGTCGCGGGCGACGACCCGTTGCTCATGCTCACCGCCGTCATCCCGGCGACCCGAAAGGTGTTGCGGCGCGCCGGACTCTCGATCTCCGACATCGACCTGGTCGAGATCAACGAGGCGTTCTCGCCGGTGGTGCTGGCCTGGGCGAAGGACACCGGGGCCGACCTGGCCAAGGTGAACGTCAACGGCGGGGCGATCGCCCTCGGCCATCCGCTGGGCGCCTCCGGGGCGCGGTTGATGACCACGCTGGTGCACGCCATGGGTGAGCGAGGCGCGCGCTACGGCCTCCAGACCATGTGCGAGGCGGGCGGTCTGGCCAACGCCACCATCATCGAACGAATCTGAACTCAGCCCTCGATGGCCAACGCGATCAGCAGGCCGAGCACCCAAGTGCACGCGAGGATGGGCACCGCCACCAGCGGCGCCCATCCGACCGGCAGTCCGGCGCGGACCCGGCCCACAATCCGGCCCAGCGCCACCACCGCCGCCGCGATGACGCCGACCGTCGCCACCGCGTAGGCGAGCACGAACGACGAATCCCCGTCCCGATCCACCTGTTCGTAGATCGGGATGAGGTTGAACACGAAGATCCCGAACGACAGCGCGAGCAGACAACCCAGTGTCACGCGCAGGATTTCGAGCAGCCCGCCCCGCCGATACGACCCCATACCCCAGGATGCCCCGCCGCGGCCGCCCGCACCACCCGTAAGCTGGACCGCGATGACCGACCCCGACCTCGTCGTCTACGCGATACCGCTGCGGACCCGCTTCCGCGGCATCACCGTGCGCGAGGGAATGCTGATCCGAGGGCCGCTGGGCTGGGGCGATTTCTGCCCGTTCCCCGAATACGACGACCGCGAGGCCGCGGGTTGGCTGGCGACCGCGCTGGAACAGTCCTGCCGCGGCTGGCCCGCCCCGGTCCGCGACCGCATCCCGGTCAACTGCATCGTTCCCGCGGTCGACCCGGAACGGGCCTACGAGATCACCGCGCGCTCCGGGTGCGCGACGGCGAAGGTCAAGGTCGCCGACCATCCCGCATCGCTGTCCGAGGATCTGGCGCGCGTCGAGGCCGTGCGCGACGCGCTCGGTCCGAAAGGCCGCGTCCGGGTCGACGCGAACGCGGTGTGGGACGTCGACACCGCCGTCGCCCGCATCACCCGCCTCGACCGCGCCGCGGGCGGACTGGAATACGTCGAACAGCCCTGTCCGACAGTGGAAGAACTCGCCGCGGTGCGCCGCCGTGTCGACGTGCCGATCGCCGCCGACGAATCCATCCGCCGCGCCGAGGACCCGCTGCGGGTCGCCGTCGCGGGCGCGGCCGACGTCGCCGTGATCAAATGCACGCCGCTGGGCGGAGTCCGGCGCGCGCTGCGCGTCGCCGAGGCCGCCGGACTGCCGTGCGTGGTGTCCTCCGCGCTGGAGACCGGCGTCGGCCTGGCCGCCCAACTCGCCCTCGCCGGCGCGCTCCCACGCCTCGACTTCGCCTGCGGTCTCGGCACCGCCGCCCTGTTCACCGGCGACGTGGTCGATCCGTCCCCGCAACCCGTCGACGGCTATCTCCCCGTCGCCCACACCCCACCCGAACCCGACCCGGAACTGCTGGAGCGCTACCGGCACCCCGACCCGGAGCGCACCGAGTGGTGGCTGACGCGCTACGCCCGCGTCCGCGAACTGGTCGACGCCGACTGATCACGGCCGGGACTGAGCCGCCTCCGCCGACCTGTCTCGCGGCCGCACTCCCGACCGGCCCTCTCCGCGTATCACGCGCCGCGCGCGCCGCATCCGTGCAGGGATGTGCGCAGTAGGAAAGCGGCTTCCGCGCCGATGATCCCGTCGACCAATTCGACGTAGCGCGCACAGAATTCGGGCCCGTGGGCGGCGAGCGTGGAGCCGGTCGGTTCGAGGTGGTGGGCCAGTTCGTGCAGCACCACCAGTTCGCGCAGCGCCCACGCGGTCGCGCCGGTATGGACGGGAACGGCCAGGACCGCGCCCTCGGGTTCGTAGTGGGCGGCGGTGTTCCCGGCTCGCGCGCGCACCCGCACCGGCGCAGCCGCGCGCTCCCACCCCGCGCGGACCCAGTTGAGAGCCAGCACCTTGTCGACGTAGGTCTGCACGGAATCGACCGAGGCGAAACGTCTTTCGACCGGAAGGGTGATCCGCGACCCGTGCACTTCCACGGTCCGGGTCGACGTCTCGTCCGCGCGATCGAAGGCCACCCGCACCAACCGCTCGGCGTCGTACACCGCCGCCCGCTGCGAATCGCGCGTCACCACGCGCACTCCACGGCGAGACGCACCCCGACTCGGCGCTCGGACACACCGCGCTCGGACGACGGCCCGACGAGTCGCCCGCAACGGAGACGCCGCGTGGAAGTCACCGACCTCAGCGCCCGGGTTCCAATTGGCCGCGCGCGGCGTCGAGTTCGGGAGAGACGCCGAGGCGCGCGGCCCGACCCGCGTTGTCGCCCGCGCGCCGGGCCCCGGCCGAGTGGCCCGCGGAGGTCTGCGGCCCGCGCCAAGTGCCACGGGCCTGGGAGGTGCTGGTGTAGAAGTCGGTGAGGGCGACCTCTTTGTCGCGCAACGCGAGCGCGGTGCCGGTGGTGCGCGCGACATCCTGGTCGACCGCTTCCGTCTCGACTTGGGCTTTCACCTCGGCGAGGCGGTGGCCGACGCGGGCGGCGAAAGCCATCTGGAAGTTGAGGCGCGCGGTGACGGCGGCGGCGGGGGCCTGCACGCGTTTGCGCACCGTGCGGCCCCAGCGAGTCTCCTCGACGATCTTCTCCACGGTGGCGCTGCGATACCGACCGGACTTGATGTAGTGGTCCGAGGCGCGGACCATCTGCACCAGCAGACTGGTGTAGAGAGCTTCGCAGGTGTCGATGTCGGCGGCGAAACCGAACGCGTACACCTGGGTGGACGTGCGCGCGACATCGCAGCGAACGTCATTCGCGGCGGCTATCGCCACGAACAACTGCACGTAGGTGCGCAAGCCCTTGCGACCCGGTTCGCCGATCTCGATGACGCGCTGTGTCGGCTGCGCGCGCCGCTCGCGCCCGGTGACGTGCGCGCGAGCGACCGCCAGATCGATCGAGGAACGGGTGGCCAATCGTTGCGCGGCGGCCAGGAACGCCTCGGCCTCGTGCTCGTTGTCGGTGGCCTCGGCCTTGCGCAGCAGTCCGCCGATCCGGGTCAGCATCCGGTCGGGAACCGCGTTCGGCGAAGTCATCGCCGTTCAGGGTAGCCCCGCCCGGCGTCGTCACAGTGGGACACGGGTGGCACTGTGTCCTGGTACCGAATGCACGGTGTAGTCCGGCGGGGCACGTGAACACGATGTATCTTGCGTTGTGCACCGCAGGGTGTGCCGCTGCTCACGTCGTAAACAATGGAGTGTCCGCGATGGCTTTGATGAAGGTGTCGTCCCTACGTTCGTCGCTCGTACCGCGAGCCGCGCTGGCGGCCGCGTCGGTGGCGCTGCTGACGGCGACGTTCACCAGCGCGTGCTCGAGCGACTCCGGGGGCAACCCGACCGGCCAGAACCTCGAGGGCCGCGGCCCGATCACCTACGTCGAGGGCAAGGACACCACCGAGACCGGTGCGGTCAAGCAGCTCATCGAACGCTGGAACGCCTCGCATCCCGACGAGCAGGTGACGTTCAAGGAGCAGTCCAACGACGCCTCCCAGCAGTACGACGACCTCGTCGAGCACATGAGCTCCAAGCAGTCCGGCTACGACGTGGTCGCGCTGGACGTGCCGTGGACCGCGGAGTTCGCGGCCAAGGGCTGGATCCAGCCGCTGAAGGATTCCTTCGCGCTGGACACCTCGACGCTGCTGTCCCCCACGGTCGCCAGCGCCACCTACAACAACACCCTCTACGCCGCGCCGCGCAACACCAACGGCGGCCTGCTGTTCTACCGCAAGGACCTGGTGCCCACCCCGCCGAAGACCTGGGCGGAGATGCTGGGGCAGTGCCCGGTGGCGCGGGAGAACAACATCGGTTGCTACGCGGGCCAGTTCGCGCCCTACGAGGGTCTGACGGTGAACACCTCCGAGGTGATCAACGCCTTCGGCGGCAGCTTCGTCGGCCCCGACGGCAAGACCCCGACCGTGGACAGCGCGCAGGCGCGGGCCGGCCTGAACACCCTGGTCTCGGCCTACAAGAGCGGTGACATCCCGCAGCAGGCCATCACCTTCAAGGAACCGGAGTCCGGCAACGCCTTCAGCCGCGGCGAACTGCTGTTCCTGCGGTCGTGGCCGTCGACCTTCGGCGACCTCGGCTCGGAGGCCTCCGCGGTCAAGGACAAGTTCGGCGTGGCCCCGCTGCCCGGCGAGACCGGTGTCGGCGCCTCGACGCTGGGCGGCTACAACGCCGCGATCAGCGCGTTCTCCAAGAACAAGGCCACCGCGCTCGACTTCCTGCGCTTCCTGATCAGCGACGACGCCCAGCACATCGTCGCCTCGGGCGCGCTGCCCTCGGTGCGCGCCTCGATGTACGACGATCCGGCCCTGATCGCGAAGATGCCGTACCTGCCCGCGCTCAAGGATTCGATCGCGGGCGCGGTGCCGCGCCCGGTGACCCCGTTCTATCGGGCGGTGTCCAAGGCGATCCAGGACAACGCCTATGCTGCGCTGCAGGGCAACAAGTCCGTGGACGACGCGATCACCGGGATGCAGAAGGGCATCGAGACCGCCGGATCGTAACCGCGGTGTGTGCAATCAGCGGCCCGATCAGCCCGTAGGAGTGAGATAACGGTGTCGGATCCTTCGGGAACGGCCACGCGCCTGCCGAACGACGAGTTCCTGCCGCGCAAGCGCGGTTTCGGTGAGCGTCTCGCGCTGGAGATGCGCAAGTCGGGGAAGGCGTGGCTGTTCGTCACGCCGGTCCTGATCGCCTTGGCGGTGGTCATCGGCTATCCGGTGGTCCGGGCGCTGTGGATGTCCTTCCAGAAGGACTCCGGCCTGGACCCGGCGACCGGCATGTTCGTCGAGGGCGGCAACGCCGGATTCTCCAACTACACCCACTGGCTGTTGCAGCAGTGCCAGGCGGGCGGGGAGACGATCTCCTGTCCCACCGGCACTCTCGGGTCGCAGTTCTGGGCGGCGATCGGGATCACGCTGTTCTTCACCGTGGTCACGGTCGCGCTGGAGGCCACCATCGGCCTCGGCATGGCGATGGTGATGGGCAAGACCTTCGCGGGCCGCGCGCTGCTGCGCGCGGCCGTGCTCATCCCGTGGGCCATCCCCACAGCGGTGACGGCGCGGTTGTGGGAGTTCATGTTCCAGTACGACGGGGTGGTCAACCGGGTGTTGGGGACCCACATCCTGTGGACCTCCGACGAATGGCCGTCCCGGTTCGCGGTGATCGCCGCCGACGTCTGGAAGACCACGCCGTTCATGGCGTTGCTGCTGCTGGCCGGACTCCAGGTGATTCCCGCCGACGTCTACGAAGCCGCCCGCGTCGACGGCGCGTCGGCCTGGCAGCGGTTCGTGCACGTCACGCTGCCGCTGCTCAAGCCCGCCCTGCTGGTCGCGGTGCTGTTCCGCACCATGGACGCGCTGCGCATGTACGACCTGCCCGCGATCATGACCCTCGGCAACCCCTCCACCCGGACCGTGTCGGTGCTGGTGGTCGAACAGGTCCGGCAGGGTCCCAACAGCGCGGCGGCGTTGTCGACGCTGACGTTCCTGTTGATCTTCGCGATCGCGTTCGTACTGGTGAAGATCTTGGGCGCGAACGCGGTTCGGACCCAGGAAGAACAGCGGGAGGCGCACTGATGGCTGCCCCGATCCGGGCCGAGAAGGCCCCCGCGCGCGCCGCGACGCCATGGACGAAGAAGCTGGGTTCGGTGCGCCTGTACCTGGGCGCGCTGATCGTGCTGGTGTGGGGTCTCGCCCCGTTCTACTGGATGGCGGTCACGGCGTTCCGCGACCCGGCCTTCACCTTCGACAACACCCCGTGGCCCACCCACGTGACGTTGGAGAACTTCCGCAACGCCTTCGACACCAGTCGCGGCAACGACTTCGGCAAGGCGCTGGTCAACAGCCTGATCATCGGGTCGTTGACCACGCTGATCGCGCTGGTGGTCGGCATCTTCGCCGCCTACGCGCTGGCCCGGCTGACCTTCAAGGGCAAGTACGTGGTCTCGGGTCTGATCCTGAGCGCGTCGATGTTCCCGGTGGTCGTGCTGGTCACCCCGCTGTTCCAGCTGTTCACCAACCTGGGCTGGATCGGGCAGTACCAGGCGATGATCATCCCGAACATCTCCTTCGTGCTGCCGATGACGGTCTACATCCTGGCCTCGTTCTTCGCCGAACTGCCGTGGGAGCTGGAGGAGGCCGCGCGCATCGACGGCGCGAACAAGTTCCAGGCGTTCCGTCTGGTGATGCTGCCGCTGGCCGCGCCCGCCGTGTTCACCACCGCCATCCTGGCCTTCATCGCCGCGGTCAACGAGTACCTGCTGGCCCGACTGCTCTCCAGCGGCGCGACCGAACCGGTCACCGTCGCGATCGCCCGCTTCTCCGGGAACAACCCGCTGGTCCAGCCGTACGCGGCGATCATGGCGGCGGGCACGATGGTGACGATTCCGCTGGTCGTCATGGTGTTGCTGTTCCAGCGTCGGATCATCTCCGGTCTGACCGCGGGCGGCGTCAAGAGCTGAGCGCGCGCCCCGGTCCCGCGGATCGGCCGGGGCGAACCCTTCGCCGCGCGCGGGAGCGCGGGTAGAGTCCGGTTCCACAAGACTCGGTGGTAGGTGGGTTCGACCGACGCTCCGGGAGGAGAGATCCGTGCGCTCTTTCGGCAGGCGACGCGATGTCGAGAAGAAGCCAGGGACCGCGCCCTACGCCTCTCTCGCGGGCTGGAAGCCGCGCGATCCCGACGCGGCGGGCCCGCGGGAGCCCGACGACGACTACGAACCGGACCCCGTCCCCCGCCCCAGGCCGGCCGCCGTGCGGTTCGGCCCGGAGACGAAAGCCGAACGCGACGAGCGACTACGCCGGTCACGCGGAAGACGGTGGCGGCGACTGGTGCTGGCCTTGTTCATCCTGTTCGTGGTCTTCCCGTCGCTGCTGTTCACGCTGATCTACTGGAGTGCGGAGATCCCCGATCCCGACGCGGTCCCGGGCGACCGGATCGCCACGGTGTTCGCCGCCGACGGCGCCACCGTGCTCGCGACGGTCGTTCCGCCGGAAGGCAATCGGACGCCGGTCCCGCTGGCGCAGGTGCCCGTGCCGGTGCGCGAGGCGGTGCTGGCCGCCGAGGACCGCGACTTCTACTCCAATCCCGGCTTCTCCACCTCCGGCTTCCTGCGCGCGGCCCGCGACAACATCCTCGGCAAGGACAACGCGGGCGGTGGCTCCACGATCACCCAGCAGTACGTGAAGAACGCTTTCCTCGGCTCCGAACGCACGCTGACCCGCAAGATGCGCGAGCTGATCATCTCCTCGAAGATGGCGCGGCAGTGGAGCAAGGACGACATCCTGGCCGCCTACCTCAACACCGTCTACTACGGACGTGGCGCGTACGGGATAGCCGCGGCGGCCGCCGCCTACTTCGGCAAGTCGACCACCGAACTCACGCTCTCCGAAGGCGCGATGCTGGCCGGACTGCTGCGCACCCCGTCACTGCTGGACCCGGAAACCCATCTGCCGGAACTGAAGCAGCGCTGGCAGTACGTCCTGGACGGCATGGTGGAAGTGGGCACACTGGCCCCGGGAAACCGGGATGCCACCGTCTTCCCCGACATCATCCCGATCACCGATGTCCCCGCCCGCGAGGAGGCGCGCGGGCCGGAAGGGCTGATCCGCACCCAGGTCCTGCGCGAGTTGCGCGAATCCGGTATCGGCGACCGGGAATTGCGCACGGGCGCGTTGAAGATCACCACCACCGTCGACCCGAAGGCGCAGCAGGCCGCGGTCGACGCCGTCAACGGGCGACTCGAAGGTCAGCCGCCGCAACTGCGGGCCGCGGTGGTGTCGATCGATCCGCGCTCGGGTGCGGTGCGCGCCTACTACGGCGGCGCGGACGGGATCGGCTACGACTTCGCGCAGGCCCCGTTGCAGACGGGGTCGGCGTTCAAGGTGTTCGCGGCGGTGGCCGCCCAGCAGCAGAGCGTTCCGCTCTCGCGGGTGATCGACAGTTCCCCGGTGACCGACCGCGGCACCACCATCACCAACGTCGACGGCGAATCCTGCGGGCGCTGTTCGCTGGCCGAGGCGCTGAAACGCTCGCTCAACACCAGCTTCTACCGGTTGACGATGTCGATGTTCGACGGTCCGCGCGCGATCGCCGACGCCGCGCACGCGGCGGGCATCCCGAAGGAGATCCCGGGTGTCGCGGGCAAGACCCTCACCGAGGACGGCGGGCCGCCGCTGAACGGAATCGTGTTGGGCCAGTATCTCGTCCGCCCGATCGACATGGCCTCGGCCTACGCGACGATCGCGGCCTCGGGGATGTACCACGCGCCGTATTTCGTGCAGCGGGTCGAGACGGGCGACGGGCGCGTGCTGCTCGATCGCGGCGAAAACCCGGTGGGGCAGCAGAACTCGCCGGGCGAGCAGCGCATCCCGCGCCGGATCGCGGAGAACACCGTCGCGGCCATGACGCCCATCGCCGCCTATTCCAACGGACACGGCCTCGCGGGCGGACGCCCCTCGGGCGCGAAGACCGGCACCACCCAACTCGGTGAGACCGACGCGAACAAGGACGCCTGGATGATCGGGTTCACCCCGTCGCTGTCCACGGCGGTGTGGGTGGGCACCGAGCGGTCCCAGGCGATCCGCACCGCGCGCGGCGGCGACGTCTACGGGTCCGGCCTGCCCGCCGACATCTGGAAACAGACGATGGACGACGCCTTGGACGGCACCCCGTTCGAGGAGTTCCCGGTGGGCGAGGTCCCCGCGCCGGAGAGCGCGATCATTCCCGTCCCGACCAGCAGTAGACCCTCCGGCGGCCCCTACGACATCCTCAATCCGCCACCGACCACCGAGGAACCGCCGCCCGCGGTCGCGCCGCCGTCCACCCAGCCGCCGCCCCAGCAGATCGAGATCTTCCCGGGCCTGAGCATCCCGGTGCCGCGGTGATGGCGTGCGCGCGCCATCTAGTGTCGATCTTGTGACCTACTGCGCCCACGGGGAACGCACGACGTGGCAGCATCGTTTGGCGAGAGTGGGCGTATCGGAGTGGAGAGGATCGGGCCGATGCAGAGCGCGGCACACGGGGGTGCGAGACCTCGGGGCGCGTTCGCGACGGCTGCCGCACTCACCGAGACGGCCGTCACATCGGGCCGATGCGGAGAACGACGCGGCCATGCGGGAGGATATGCGCTCGAGCGACGACAACGCGGCGAGCGTCACGGGCACGACCGCGACCGCCGCCGAGTGGATATCAGATGCGAGCGCCGAGCCGGACGCGGCCACGACGGGCCCGGCAGCCGCACAGTGAAGACAGACTAGAAATAGGGGCTACGCCGGTGGATTTCAATGTCGTTGACCAACCCGAGACGCTGGTGGCCGGCACGGTCCTGCGCAGCCCGGCGCTCGCGGTCGAAGGTCCGCGCCGCGCGAAGGTGGAGGAGGCGTGGAAACACAAGCTCGCCCACCGCCTACCCGGCCCGCCGACCACCGCCTACGTCGACCACGCCCCCGAGATCAACTCCTACCTGACCCACATCGTCGGCTACCGCTGCAAGAGCCTCGACGACCTGCTGCCCGGTGACGTACTCGCTCGGGTGCCCGCGGGCCGCTTCGCCCGGTTCATCGCGGGCGGCGACGACCTCGGCGACACCATCGTCGCCATCTGGCGCGCGGTGTGGGACGCGGAGGCGGCGGGCCGCATCCACCGCGCCTACACCGGCGACTGGGAGCACTATCCCGACGCCCGCACGGTGGAGGTCTTCGTGGCGTTGGCGGACGAACCGAGCGACGGGTAGGAACGGACTGTGGACTTCGAGATCGTCACCCTGGACGAAAGCCTGGTCGCCGGACTGACCATCCCGCTGTCGGGCCGCGAGGTCGCCGCGCGCGATCTCGACCTGGTCAACTTCACCTGGGACCGCTACCTGGCGCGGGAGAAGAACGTGCCGCGCGCCGCCGCCTACATAGGTCAGAACGATCACGCCGTCGCGGTGCTCGGCTACGAGATCGCCTCGATGGACGAGATGGACGCGGGCGACGTGCTGACCCGCATCCCGCGCGGCCGCTACGCGCGGTTCGTGGTCTCCGACAAGCCCTACGACCTGCTGCGCACCGCGTGGGCGCAGGTTGCCAAGGCCGAGAGCGCGGGCATCATCACCCGGTCGCACGCGGCCGAACTGGAGCGCTACACCGGCCCGACTTCGGTCGAGGTCTACGTCTCGCTGGACTGACCAGCCCCCTGACACGACGGAGCCGGCCGGAGAATTTCTCCGGCCGGCTCGCTTCGTCAGCGGATGACGGTCACTGCGCGTCGATGATGAACGCCTCGAGCTGCGCGCGGGCCACGTCGTCGGCCAGCTGCTTGGGCGGAGACTTCATCAGGTAGGCCGAAGCCGGGATGACCGGGCCGCCGATGCCGCGATCGAGGGCGATCTTGGCGGCGCGCACCGCGTCGATGATGATGCCCGCCGAGTTCGGCGAATCCCACACCTCGAGCTTGTACTCCAGGTTCAGCGGCACGTCACCGAACGCGCGGCCCTCGAGGCGCACGTAGGCCCACTTGCGATCGTCGAGCCAGCCGACGTGGTCGGACGGGCCGATGTGCACGTCGTTCGCGCCCAGTTCCTTCTTCAGGTTGCTGGTCACGGCCTGGGTCTTGGAGATCTTCTTCGACTCCAGACGCTCGCGCTCGAGCATGTTCTTGAAGTCCATGTTGCCGCCCACGTTGAGCTGCATGGTGCGGTCGAGCTGCACGCCGCGGTCCTCGAACAGCTTGGCCATCACGCGGTGGGTGATGGTGGCGCCGACCTGGCTCTTGATGTCGTCGCCGACGATCGGCACGCCCGCGTCGACGAACTTCTGCGCCCACACCGGATCGGAGGCGATGAAGACCGGCAGCGCGTTGACGAAGGCGACGCCCGCGTCGATGGCGCACTGGGCGTAGAACTTGTCGGCCTCCTCCGAGCCCACCGGCAGGTAGGACACGAGCACGTCGACCTTCGCGTCCTTGAGCGCCTTGACGACGTCGACCGGTTCGGCCTCGGACAGCTCGATGGTCTCGGCGTAGTACTTGCCGATGCCGTCGAGGGTCGGGCCGCGCTGCACGCTCACGTCGCTGGGCGGCACGTCGGAGATCTTGATGGTGTTGTTCTCGCTGGCGAAGATCGCCTCGGCGAGATCGAAGCCGACCTTCTTGGCGTCCACGTCGAACGCGGCGACGAACTTGACGTCGCGGACGTGGTACGGGCCGAACTTGACGTGCATCAGACCGGGCACGGTCGCGGTCTCGTCCGCGTCCTTGTAGTACTGCACGCCCTGGACCAGGGAGGAGGCGCAGTTGCCCACGCCAACGATGGCCACGCGTACTTCGGTGGCGTTACCAGCCGTCTTGGTGTCACTCATGGCCGATGTTTCCCTCTTTCTGTGGTGCCGTCTTCGTTGACTGCTCCGCCGCAATCAACTCGTTGAGCCAGCGCACTTCGCGCTCGCTTGATTCCAGACCGAGCTGGTGTAGCTGGCGTGTGTAGCGGTCCAGTGACCCGCTCGCCTTCTTGATCGCCTCCCGCAGACCTTCGCGGCGTTCTTCGACCTGCCTGCGCCTGCCTTCGAGGATCCGCATCCGCGCCGTGGCGGGGGTGCGGCTGAAGAAGGCCAGGTGGACGCCGAATCCGTCGTCGGTGTAGTTCTGCGGGCCGGTGTCGGCGAGCAGTTCGGAGAACCGCTCCCTTCCCACCGGTGTCAGCTGGTAGACCCGCCTGGCGCGGCGGGTGACCGCGCCGTCGGGGATCTCCTCCGCGATCAATCCGTCCGTCTGCATGCGGCGCAGCGTGGGATAGAGCGAACCGTAGGAGAAAGCGCGAAACGCGCCGAGCAGGCCGGTGAGCCGCTTGCGCAACTCGTAGCCGTGCATGGGCGATTCGAGGAGCAGCCCGAGAATTGCCAGCTCGAGCATCGGGCTTCACCCCCTGACGTGTGTACAGATCTAACCGATGGATGCGATGGTTCACTATATCGCGCCGATACATCAGGGCGCGCGGGAAGCCCGGCGATCGGTCGGATTCGCGAAGTTCTAGCTGTTGGGGGGACGCACCTCGAGCACCGTGCCGTCCAAGGCGACCGTCAGATTGCCCGACTGCTGCGCGGCATTGCCAGCGGTCACGTACATGTACGGCCGGGGCTCCTCGGCCGGACTGGCCGGGTACTCGAACTCCACGAAGGTGACCCGGCCGTCGGGCAACTCGAGCGAGGTCAGCGCCCCCGCCAGCACGCGGGCGAACAGCGACAGGTCCGCGCCCGCGAGATCGACGGTCGGTTTGTCCGGCTTACGCGCGGCGTCGTTGTGGTAGTCGCTGAACTCCCCGTCGTAGCGGAAATATCGCGAGCGGGTCCTATCGAGGTCGGCGCGATGGAACAGCGCGTACTCCGGGTAGACGGTCAGGTCATCGAACACCAGGTCGCCGAACGCGGCGCGGTAGTCGTCGAGGAAGTGCACCAGACCCGGGCCGGTGGTCAAGGTGGGCAGCGGCGGCTCGGGCGGACCGTCGGCGGTGGCGCGATCGATACCACCCGCGACCAGGCCCAGCAGGGCCGCCGCCAGCACCGCGCCGACCGCGGGCGCCCACCGGGGCATCCGCGGCGGCTTCCCGCGCACCACGGGCGCGTCGACCAGGTCACCCGGGATCTGGAGATCGGTGATGAGCCGATCCAGATCGCCGAAAGACTCCGCGCGCATCGCGGATTCGGTGCGCGCGGCATGTTCGCTCGCGCTCAACTGACCGTCGGCCAGCGCGGCGTCGAGCACCCCGCACACATCCGCCCGGTCCGTGTCGCGCGCCCGCAGGCGCGTGCTCTCCCCCGCCATCACCGGACCTCCGTCACCCGCAGGACAGTGCCGTCGGGCGCGGTGATCACGTCGGCGTACTGCTCCCGGTCGTTGCGCACACTGATCTGCACCGTCGGCCTGCCCGCGAACGGCCCCACATCCGACATGTCGAACTCGATCGAGGACACCGACCCGTCGGGCACCTTCGACGCCGCGGGCGCGTCGGCGATGACCGGCGCGAGCGCGGCGATGTCGAGAGTCGCCATGTCGACCGGGGTGAAACCGGGACGACGCGGCACGTTCGCCCCGCCGGGCGACCTCTTGAAACCGCCGCGATAGTCGTAGCGGACCGCGCGGGTGGGCAGATCGGGGGACGCGCGCGTCATCGAGACGTAGTGGGTGTCGAAGCGCACCTCGTCCACCAGGGTGTCGCCGAAGGCGTCGCGGTAGCGGTCCCGGAACAGCGTCAGCCCCTCCGCGGTGGTCAGATCGGGGGTCGGCAGGACCAACGGTTCGACGGCCGCCACCTCGATCGAGGGCTCGTGCGGCGGGAGCGGCGGCGCGTCCTCGGCGGCGGTGAGCGTGAACGCGCCGACGAGGGCCACCGCCGCCGCCACCGCGATCAGGGCCGGGAACAGCACTTTTCCACGTCCGCGCGGCCTGCTCGGCGGCGGCGCGGCGTCGGCGCGACGCTGTAGGTCCGCCACCAACTCGGCCAATTCGCCCAGCGTGCGGGCTTCGGCGGCCAACTCCGTGGCCGCGGTGTGCTCGTCGGCGGTGAGCTGTCCGTCGGCGCGGGCGGCGTCCAGGGCGCGCACGGTCTCGGCGCGGTCCGCGTCGCGCGCGCGGGTGTGTTCCGGATAACCCGCCGAGAATCGGCGACGGGTCAGCGGGTTTCGCGAGGTGCTCGCGGAATCGCGCGCAGCCGACCCGGCGCGGCCCTTCGCGGCGGTGAGATCCGTTACGGCCGTGGGCGATTGCAGATCCGCGACCAGACCGTCCAACTCGCCCAAGGTGCGCGCCGCGGCCGCCCGCGCCGCTCGCTCGTGGTATTCCGCCGCGCCGAGTTGCCCCTCGGCGTAGGCGGCGTCCAGCACGGCCGCGGCGTTCGCGCGGTCGAGATCACGCGCGCGGATGCGCCCGGAAGACGTGGTGGACACGCACGAATACTAAACGCAGGACGTCGTGAACGCGCCACGCGGCAGCGCTCCCAATCGGACACCGCTACTCTGGTTCTCGTGCGAATTCAGCGGCAGGTGGTGGACTACGCGCTCCGGCGCAGGTCGCTGCTGGCCGATGTCTACGCGGGCCGGGTCGACGTCGCCGAGGTGTGTGACGCGAATCCCTACCTCCTGCGTGCGGCGAAATTTCACGGGCGGGGGAGCGAGGTCACGTGCCCTATCTGCCGGAAGGAACAACTGACCCTCGTATCCTGGGTCTACGGCGACGGGCTGGGATCGATGGCAGGATCGGCTCGCACCCCCGAGGAGCTGACACGCCTGGCCGAGACTCGCGAGGAGTTCTCGGTGCACGTGGTCGAGGTGTGCCGGACGTGCAGTTGGAACCACCTGGTGCAGTCCTACGTGCTCGGTTCCGCGCCGCCCAGACGGCCCAACGGAGCCAGGGCCAACCGGCGCACCGCCGCAGAATGATGTGCTTGGTCATCTACCCGCTTGATGACATGCGGAGCCACGACGTGTCCGTGGCCGCTGTCCCACCCGCACCGCGTACCGCAGTCCGATACGAGTTATGGAGATCTTGTCAGTGAATTCGCCCTACGAGACTTCCCCCTACGGCGATGAACCGCACGGTGGCCGTGCTCAGCGAAGTTCACAACCGGGTTCCGCCCCGTATCGCGACCAACAACGTCAGGCTCCCCCGCCCGGATACCGTCCGCCTCCGCCCGGCGCG
>NZ_BAGG01000122.1 GCF_000308695.1 Nocardia takedensis NBRC 100417
GGCCTCGCCCGCGCCGATCACCGCGACGGCGACGATGTCGAAATTGGTGCCGGGTTCGGGGTGCCGCGCGCTGGATTCCAGCAGTTTGGCGGTCAGTTCGATGAT
>NZ_BAGG01000121.1 GCF_000308695.1 Nocardia takedensis NBRC 100417
GGTGCAGTTCGGCCAGATCCGGGGGCGGCAAGGTCAGTTCGTCGGTGCGCAGGCGGCCCAGCAGACGCAACTCCGCGAAACCGTGCACATCCGCCGACAAGGTGCGCACCCGCGGCATCAATCGATCCGCCGCCGTGCCCGGATGG
>NZ_BAGG01000120.1 GCF_000308695.1 Nocardia takedensis NBRC 100417
CGTGCACCTTCCTCTGTGTCGATCTGCGCGGTGTCCGCGTACCCCGGCGGTGTCCGCTTTCACACCGTCCAACGTCGGAAAGGTTGAGTCTGTTCCGCTCAACTTCGACAATTTTCGACGGGCCCGTCCCCGCCCTGTCCAGCGACTCTCCCGGAGGCCAACGCTACGCCGCGCCCCCCTCGAATGCGACGGTTCGACCCCCGCGTGGTGTAGGGATGCATACGTGCGACCACCGGGTCGCCCGCCCCATCCCCACCGCCAGTCGAGGTAGCCGTTCCGGACGAGGAGCACACCGATGCGCGCGATCGTGGTACGACAGTTCTCCGGCCCCGTGGAGGCGGCCGAGATGCCGACGCCGGAGCCCGGGGCGGGCGCGGTGCGGGTGCGGATCGAGGCCGCCGGGGTCAACCCGTTCGACCAGAAGATCGCCACCGGATACCTGGAAGGCACCCTGCCGCACGACTTCCCGCTGATCCTCGGCGTCGACGGCGCGGGCACGGTCGACACCGTCGGACCCGGCGTCACCCATTTCGCCGCCGGTGACCGCGTGGTGGGCAGATTCCTGGTGCCGCCCGTGGGGCACGGCAGCTTCGCCGACTACGCGGTCCTGCCCGAGACCGCCACACTCGTGCACATCCCCGACCGGGTCACCACCATCGCCGCCGCCGCACTGCCGACCGCGGGCGGCACCGCGCAGGACCTCGTGGACGCCGCCAAGATCCAGCCGGGACAGAAGGTCCTGATCGTCGGGGCGACCGGCGGGGTCGGCTCCTTCCTCGTCCAACTGGCCAATATCGCGGGCGGCCACGTCATCGCGACGGCGCGCGCGGGCGACGCCGACCGGATGGCGCGACTCGGGGCCGTCGAGACCATCGACTACAGCCGCGCGCCGCTGGCCGATTCGGTGCACTTCCTGCACCCCGACGGCGTCGACGTGCTCTTCGACGTGGTCAGTCCGCCCGAGGTGCTGGCCGAACTGACCGCCTTGGTGCGACACGGCGGTTCGGTGCACTCCACCATCGGCTCGGTGGACGAACGCATGCTGCGGCACCGCGGCCTGCGCGGCGGCAACATCGAATCCGGCGGCGCCGCACCGGAGTTGGCGCGGCTGCTGAACCGGGTCGCCGAGGGCGACGTGGTGGTCCCGATCGAGGCCACGGTGCCGCTGGAACGCGCGCCCTCGGTGATCGGCGCGCCGGGAGCGCGCGGGAAGACGGTGCTCACCCTCTGACATCGGCCCCCGACACCGCGACGAGCAAAGGAACGACATGGCCGACGGCACGGCGCGCGAGGTCGAATTCGGCCTGTTCCTGATCCCACAGGCCGACGACTACGCGCAACTGACCGAACTCGCCGACTACGCCGATACGGCGGGTCTGGAGCTGATCGGCATCCAGGACCACCCCTACCAGCGGCGATTCTTCGACACCTGGACCCTGCTGACGGCGCTGGCGGTGCGGACCTCGCGGGTCACCCTGTTCCCCGACGTCGCCAACCTGCCGCTGCGCAATCCGGCGGTGCTGGCCAAATCGGTTGCCTCGCTGGACATCATCACCGGCGGACGGGTGCGGCTCGGTCTCGGGGCCGGCGCGTTCTGGGAGGCCATCGCGGCCATGGGCGGCCCCCGCCTGGACAACCGCGACGCGGTGCTGGCCCTCGGCGAGGCGATCGCGGTCATCCGGGCCATGTGGAGCGACGAGCGCGCGGTGCGGGTGCGCGGCCGGTTCCACACGCTCGAAGGCGCGCATCCCGGGCCGACCCCGAAACACGATCCGGGGATCTGGCTCGGCGCGAAGGGGCCGCGGATGCTGGCGCTGACCGGTTACGCCGCCGACGGCTGGCTGCCCTCCTCCGGGTGGGCGCCCCCGGAATTCCTCACCGAGGCCAACAAGCGCATCGACGACGCGGCGGCGCGGGCCGACCGCGAACCGAGCGCGATCCGCCGCCTCTACAACGTCTCGGGCACCATCACCGACGGCGACGACCGCGGCTTCCTGGAGGGCCCGCCCGCCCGCTGGATCGACGATCTGGTCGGCCTGCACCGCGACCAGCGCATCGACGGGTTCGTCTTCTGGCCGATGGAGGGCGACCCCGTAGAACAGATCCGCAGGTACGCTGAACTGGTGGTCCCGGCGGTCCGAGCCGCCGTGACGGTCTGACCCCGGCGCGCGCGGAGTCGCGGATGCCCGCATAATCCCTTCGGGCGCACTACGGCGGCCCGGCGACGCACGAGGCGAAAGGCTGCCGACGAACCACCCGTCACGGTGGTCCCATCCGGCGCACAGCCACCCCCGACCACGGGGTTTTCAGGAATACTCGAGCACGGGCCGAGCCGGATTGTCGGGTACGTCCCTGAGCTAGACAGAGGGAAAGGAAGCTCCACCTCGTGGATGCGCGTTCGGCAGCGCTGGTCCGCGCCAACTTCCGTTCGGTGACCGATGTACCGAACGGGTCCGAGCGGTTGATCAGCGCGTTCTACGGTCACCTGTTCGCGGAGAACCCGCGGTTGCGCGAGCTGTTCCCGCCCGCGATGGATATGCAGGCCAAGCGGTTGGTGACGGCCATCCAGTTCGTGCTGGACAACCTGGAGGACTGGGAGCGGGCCCAGAAGTTCCTCGAACAACTGGCTCGCGACCACCGCAAATACGGTGTGACCGCGTCCCACTACGACGCCGCGGGCCGCGCGCTGCTGGCCGGATTCCGCACCTATCACGGCCCGGACTGGACGCGCCAACTCGAGGAGGGCTGGCGCGACATCACCATCCTGATCTCCGCCTCGATGGCGATCGGCGCCAATTCCGACAAGAGCAAGCCCTACTGGGAGGCCACCGTCGTCGGCCACCGCCGGGTGCTCGAGGATCTGGCGATCGTGCGACTGCAATCCGACGGCCCGATCCCCTACCAGGCGGGCCAGTACGTGCCGGTCGCGGTGCCGCAACGTCCGAAGATGTGGCGCTACCTCTCACCCGCCATTCCGGCCAACCCGTACGGCGAGATCGAGTTCCACGTCCGCAAGGTCCGCGGCGGCTGGGTCAGCCCAGCGATCGTCAACGAGACCCAGGTCGGTGACCGCTGGCTGGTGGCGGGCCCGCTGGGCGGCCTGCACATCGACCGCGAGCGCAACCGCGACGTCCTGCTGATCGGCGCGGGCACCGGCATCGCGCCGTTGCGCGCGCAGTTGATCGAGATGGGTCAGCGCGGCATCAACCCCCGGGTGCACTTCTTCATCGGCGGCCGCTACCCCTGTGACCTCTACGACGTGGAGAACATGTGGCAGCTCTCGCAGAGCAACCCCTGGTTGACGGTGGTGCCGGTCTGCGAGGAGAAGACCAATCCGTGGTGGTATCCGCATCCGCCCGCCGACGCGCCCTACGGGATGCACCGGCGGCTGATCGGCAACCTCGGCGCGGTGGTCGCCAGCTTCGGCGCGTGGGCCGACCGCCAGATCCAGATCGCGGGTTCGGCCCGGATGATCGAGGACACCCGCCGGGCGTTGATCGCCGTCGGCACCCCGGAACACATCATCACGTCCGATCCGGTGTGATCGACGTCGGCGCGGGGCGTTCCCGCGGGATACAGGAGATTCGATGACGGACCCGAGCATGCTCGGCCATGGGCCCGCCCCCTTCGACGAGACGCCCGAGTGGACGGCGACCGTGGTCGGCCACCACCGGTTGCGCCACGATGTCGCGGTCGTTCGGCTGATCGGCGAATTCGTGCCGTTCGCCGCCGGGCAGTCGGTGGAGGTCAGGGTGCCGCAGCAGCCCGGGGTGCGGCGCAGGCTCTCACCCGCGCTGCCGCCGTCGCTGGACGGGAAGCTGGAATTCCACGTGCGGGCCGTACCCGGCGGATGGCTCAGCGGGCACCTGGTGGCCGACACCGCCGACGGCGACGAGTGGCGGATCTCCGCGCCCGCGGGCACTTTCCGCGTCGATCCGGACGGCCCCGAAGTGGTGATGGTCGCGGGTGGCACCGGTTTGGCGCCGCTGCGCTCGATGATCCTGGAACTGGCCCGCCACCCCGCGCCGCCCAACACCTACCTGTTCGTCGGCGGTCGCTCGCCCCGCGACCTCTACGCGGGCGACATGCTCACCCTGCTCGCCGACGAATTGCCGTGGCTCACGGTGGTTCCCGTGGTGGAGAACCTGGAGGACCCGGGCTGGGACGACGAGTGGTTCGAGCACTCGCGCGTCGACATCGGCTTCGCCCCCGACGACCTGCTCCAGGGCACCCTGGCCGATGTGGTCGGCTCACACGGCGCGTTCGCGCAGCACCAGGTGCTGGTGTGCGGGTCGCCCGGGATGACCCGCGCCACCGTGGATCGCCTGCTGGACACCGGAACCCCGATCGGCAACATCCAGGTCGAGGGACTCTGATCGTCGTCCAGGCGAAGGCCGGGATCCATTCGCGACCTCGCGGATAGTCGTCACCCGCCTGGATCCCGGCCTTCGCCCGAACGAGGAGCACATCCGGGCCTGGTGGTGCTGGTGGTGCGGCTAGAACAGCGGATCGTGGCGGATGTTGCGGGTCTGGGTGCCCGCGGCCATCAGCCGGAACTTGGTGGTCTGCACCATCGACGGCGACCCGACGATCTGCACGTCGCGATCCGACCACGGCCCGTAGGCCGCCACGACCTTGCCGATCTGCCCGGTGATGCGCGGTTCGAGCCCGGGCAGGTCCGGCGCGGGCTCCTCCGGCGGGGTGTACCACCAAGGGTTGTCGTCGTTCTCGGTGACCGGGGTGACCGTCAACCACGGGTTCGCCACCGCGAGCGCGTTGAGGGTCTCCAGGTCGTAGAGGTCGCACGGGTGGTGGCCGCCGACGAACAGGTGCACGTTCGGATTGACCCGCCGGTGCGCCATCGTCATGAGTTGCGCGCGCAGGGGGGCGATTCCGCTGCCGCAGCACACCATCAGCATCTTGCGCTTGGTGTTGCGCGGAACACCGAGACCGCCCAGCGGTGAACCGAGCAGCCATTGTTCGCCGACTTTGGTCTGCCCGATGATCGCCGGGCTGACCCAGCCGCCCATCACGCCGCGGATGTGGAATTCGATCTCGCCGTCGGCGTTCGCCGGGATCGCCGGGGACAGATAGCGCCACATGCGCGGCCGCGAGGGCACCTGCACGCTGACGTACTGACCCGCGGCGTAACTCATCGGCTGGTCCATCATCAGGCGCACGATGGTGAGATTGCGCAGGACCGTGCGTTGTTCGACGACGGTGCCGGACCAGACGGCGGGCGTCGTCTCCTGCTCGGCCGCACCGATCATCGTCTCGGAGATGACGGCCAGGCCCTCGTCCCATGCCTGGTCGACTTCGTCGGTCCACATCTCGGTGTCGGCGAAGCGGCGCATGGCCGTCTTCAACGATGTCGCCACCGCGACGTAATGTTCCGCCTGCACACCGTATTTGCGGTGATCCCGCCCCAATTGCGCGAGAAACGGAAGTAATTTGTCGGGCTCCTCGAGTCTGTCGAGGGTGTAGGAGATGGCTCTGACCAGTCGATCGCGCTGCGCGTCCATCGCGGCGGGAAAGAAGTCCCGCGCGTGAGGGAAGTCGGAGAACAACGTGGCATAGAACGAACTGGCCAGTTTCTCCGAGCCCCCTTCCTCCGCAGCAACCGCCTTGAACGTCGTTCTGATCAAAGCGACAGTCCGCGAATCCATTTGTGTCACAACCCCATTTCGCGTTCGGAACACAGAACGTGCCAGCGAGTGAGGTGCCGCGGGACACTCGTCAGCAGCCGATGCCAAGGAGTGTAGGCGAGGTTTGCCGGGAGCGGAACGACCTTATAGAAGTTCACGCATGTAATTCCTACGAACCGAGGACAGGAAAGGAGAAACGCCGCAGAAACAGACCGAGTGTTGGTCCATATGCGGCGTTTTCGGTCACTGTCACACCATTCGACCCCGGACCGATCGCGGGGCCACTTCCGAATTAGCCCACGGGAGCGATCTTTCGGCAACTATTTGTCCGGTCAAGTCAACAAACAGACCGCTCTTTTTCTCGAAAAGCCCCGAATACGAGACGGACCCCGGACCGGCCATCGCGCGGATGGACCGGGCCGAGGCCCGAAACGTTCGATTCAGCGTTGGTGGCGCGGCTTCCACACCACCAACGCGGTACTGCGCTGCTGCGGCGCGAAATCCGGACGGTACCCCGCCCGCAGCCGCTCCAACTCGGCCGACAACTCGGCGACCGTCTCACGCAACTCCTCGACCTGATTGGTCAGTTCGATGATGCGCTTGATACCGGCCAGGTTCACGCCCTCGTCCTGCGAGAGACGCTGCACCTCACGCAACAGTTCGACGTCACGCGCCGAATACCGTCGCCCCCCGCCCGAAGTGCGTTGCGGTGTCACCAGTCCGAGGCGGTCATAGGTGCGCAGCGTCTGCGCGTGCATGCCCGCCAACTGGGCCGCCACCGAGATCATGAAGAACTCGGCACGCGCGGCCCCACTCGGGGCCTTCTGCGGATCAGAGGACATCACGCACCTGCCCATCCGGCACGGGGATCGAAGCCGCTGGCCTTCTCCGCCTCCGCGTAGCGTTCCAGCGCCCGCGCGGCTTCGTCGTCCAATTTCTGGGGAACCGCGACCTTGACGGTGACCAGCAGGTCACCGGCGCCGCCGCCGCGCTTGGGCACACCGCGTCCGCGCACCCGCAGGATGCGGCCGTCGGCGGTGCCAGGAGGCACCTTCACCCCGACCCGGCCCTCCAGCGTGGGCACCGAAACCGTTGTACCCAACACCAATTCACTGTAACCGACCGGCAGCACCAAGGTCAGGTCATCGCCGTTGCGGCCGAAGACCTTGTCCTGGCTGACGTGCACCGTGACGAACAGGTCACCCGAGGGCGCGCCGCGCAGGCCCGCCTCGCCCTGACCCGCGAGTCGGATGCGCTGACCGTCGCTGACCCCCGGCGGAATGCGGACCGTGATGGTGCGGGTCCGATTCTGGATGCCGGTGCCGCGGCAGTCCGCGCACGGGTCGTCGATGATCGACCCGGTGCCGCGGCAGTCGTCGCAGGGCTCGCTGAATCCGAACGCGCCCTGGTTGCGACTGACGACGCCGGTGCCGTTGCAGTGCGGGCACACCCGGGGACTGGTCCCCGGCTTCGCACCGCTGCCGTGGCAGGTCGTACACGGCGACGGACTGGTCATCCGCAGCGGGACCGTCACGCCCTGGGCGGCCTCGCGGAAGCCCAGGGTCGTCTCGGTCTCCACGTCGGCGCCGCGCCGTGGACGCGACGCGCCGCGCGCGCCGCCGCCCCGATTGAACAGACCGCCCAGCAGGTCACCGAGTCCACCGTCGCCAGCGGACGCACCGCCACCGAAGATGTCCCCGATATTGAAATCCTGCTGCGTGTAGCCGCCCTGCGCGCCACCGGGATTGAAGCCGCCGCGCGGATAACCGCTGCCCGCGAACAGCTTCCTGGTGTCGTCGTATTCCTTGCGCTTGGCCGGATCCGACAGCACGGCGTGCGCCTCGCTGACGGCCTTGAAACGCTCCTCGGCCTTGATGTCACCCGGATTGGCGTCCGGATGCAGATCACGGGCCAACTTGCGGTAGGCCTTCTTGATCTCGTCCTGCGAGGCGCTGGAGGAGACACCCAGCTCCTTGTAGAAGTCCTTTTCGATCCACTCCCGTTGACTCACCGGGTCTCTCCTCCTCTCGCTCTATCGGTGACGCGGTGATCGCGGTTGCCCGCGACCCGACCCCGCGCTGCCGCCCCCCGACCCGACACGCGCGTCGCGGTACTAGTTGTTGTTGGCACCGGCATCAACATCCGATGCCGCCTCTGCCAAATCGTCCACGCCATCGGTTACCCCCACCAGCGCGTGCCGAAGCACACGCTCGCCGAGCCGATAGCCCTTGCGCATCACGATGCCGATCACCGGGTCGTGCCCGGAACCCTCGTGCTGAACCGCCTCGTGCAGCGTGGGATCGAAGGGCTCGCCCTCGGTCCCGAACTCCTCGAGGCCCTGCTTGCGCAGGGACTCGGCGAGCTTGTCCGCCACCGACTTCAGCGGCCCGGCCTCCAGATCGCCGTGCGCTCGCGCCCGGTCCAGATCGTCGAGCACATTGAGCAACTCGGTGACCACGCCCGCCTTGGCGGCGTCGACCGCGGTCTTGCGATCGCGCTCGACGCGCCTGCGGTAGTTGGCGTACTCCGCGGTCAGCCGTTGCAGGTCGGCGGTGCGCTCGGCGAGCTCACCATCGGCCTTCCCGGCCTGCGGGGCCTGCTCGACCTCGGGTTCGGCCGCGGCGGCGCCGTTGTCCGCCGCGGGCTCCCGGATCTCCCCGGTCTCCGGATCGATCTTGCGGTTGTCGACGAAGGTGATCGGCTCCTGTTCGGAGTCGCCCGACTTGTTCTGCGTCACTTCTTCTCCGTGTCCACCGGCTCGTCCACGACCTCGGCGTCCACGACCTGATCGTCGTCGTCGGACGGCGCGGAGCCGTTGCCCGACGCGGCCTGATCGGCGGCCGACGCCTCGTAGATCGCCTGACCCAGCGCCTGCGACTCGGTGGCCAACTTCTCCACCGCGGCCTTCACGGCGGCGATATCGGTGCCCTTCAGGGACTCGTTCGCCTCGGCGATGGCGGCCTCGACCTTGGACTTCACGTCCGCGGGCACCTTGTCCTCGTTGTCCTTGATGAACTTCTCGGTCTGGTGCACCAGCGACTCGGCCTGGTTGCGGGTCTCGGCCTCCTCGCGGCGGGCCTTGTCCTCGGCGGCGTGCGCCTCGGCGTCCTTGACCATCCGGTCGATCTCCTCCTTGGACAGGCCGGAGCCGTCCTGGATCTTGATCGTGTTCTCCTTGCCGGTGCCCTTGTCCTTCGCGGTGACGTGCACGATGCCGTTGGCGTCGATGTCGAAGGTGACCTCGATCTGCGGCACGCCGCGCGGGGCCGGCGGGATGCCGGTCAGCTCGAAGGAGCCGAGCAGCTTGTTGTGCGAGGCGATCTCGCGCTCACCCTGGAACACCTGGATCTGCACCGACGGCTGGTTGTCGTCGGCGGTGGTGAAGGTCTCCGAACGCTTGGTCGGGATGGTGGTGTTGCGCTCGATGAGCTTGGTCATCACCCCGCCCTTGGTCTCGATGCCCAGCGACAGCGGGGTCACATCGAGCAGCAGGACGTCCTTGACCTCGCCCTTGAGCACACCGGCCTGCAAGGCGGCGCCCACGGCGACGACCTCGTCCGGGTTCACGCCCTTGTTGGGCTCGCGACCGCCGGTCAGCTCCTTGACCAGTTCCGAGACGGCGGGCATGCGGGTGGAACCGCCGACGAGGACCACGTGGTCGATGTCGGCGACGTTGATGCCCGCGTCCTTGATCACGGACTGGAACGGCGCGCGGGTGCGGTCGAGCAGGTCCGAGGTGATCTTCTGGAACTCCGCGCGGGTCAACTGCTCATCGAGGAACAGCGGGTTCTTGTCCGCGTCGACGGTGATGTAGGGCAGGTTGATCGAGGTGCTCTGCGAGGAGCTCAGCTCGATCTTGGCCTTCTCCGCGGCCTCGCGCAGACGCTGCATGGCCATCTTGTCCTTGGTCAGGTCGATGCCCGAGCTGCCCTTGAACTTGTCGACCAGCCAGTTGACGACGCGCTCGTCCCAGTCGTCGCCGCCGAGGTGGTTGTCACCGGAGGTGGCCCGCACCTCCACGACGCCCTCGCCGATCTCCAGCAGCGAGACGTCGAAGGTGCCGCCGCCGAGGTCGAAGACCAGGATGGTCTGTTCCTTGTCGCCCTTGTCCAGGCCGTAGGCCAGCGCGGCCGCGGTGGGCTCGTTGACGATGCGCAGCACGTTCAGGCCGGCGATCTGGCCCGCTTCTTTGGTGGCCTGGCGCTGGGCGTCCTCGAAGTAGGCCGGGACGGTGATGACCGCGTCGGTGATCTCCTCGCCCAGGTACGCCTCGGCGTCGCGCTTGAGCTTCATCAGCGTGCGCGCGCTGATCTCCTGCGGCGTGTACTTCTTGCCGTCGATCTCGACGTTCCAGTCGGTGCCGATGTGGCGCTTGACCGAGCGGATGGTGCGGTCGACGTTGGTGACCGCCTGATTCTTGGCGGGCTGACCCACCAGCACCTCGCCGTTCTTGGCGAACGCCACGATCGACGGCGTGGTGCGCGATCCTTCGGAGTTCGCGACAACGACAGGTTCGCCGCCCTCGAGTACGGCGACGACCGAGTTCGTGGTCCCGAGGTCGATTCCGACCGCACGAGCCATGGTGATTCCTCCTAGTTGACGAAACATCTTGTGTCGGTGCCCGGCGGGTGTCCGCCCTTGCGGTTCGGACCCCACCCCTGCACCTCACGGAGCACGGTCCCAGCAACGCTGAGTGTGGTCGGCTCAATCCTGCACCCGGATCGGTCCGGGCGTCAACTGAAACTTGAGTCGATTTCACTCAACCTTGTCGATGAGCTCAACGGGTGACCCGCCCGATTCATTCCCGGCCGGCGCGAAATCCTCCGCCGACGGCGGTCGCCCGCGTCCGCCATTGTCGTCACGGACCCGCCGATGTCACCGGTGCGCGGCCGAACCGTGCGCCAGTTGTGACCCGGGGCCGGGCGCGTCTCCGCGCGGAACCAGCATCGCTTATGAAGGCATCTCCGCAGTTCAAAAGGATTCTCAGCGGTGGCCTCGGGCCGCGCGTCAGTCGGCGACGGCCCGCAGGCGGTCGGCCAGATCGTCGTCCCGGCCCACCCGGACCAAGGCCGCCGCCAAGGCCGCCGTGTGACGCGGGGCCAACGCGGACAACTTCTCCGGATCGGTCGGCAGACCCAGACGCTCCGCCCCGTGGCGGACCCGATCATCGAAATACGGGCGCGCCCACGGCCAGACGTCCTGGACCTCGCGCAGGAAGATGGCGCTGCCCGTCGGACCGATCCCGTCGAACCGTTGCAGCAGTTCCGCGGCCCGGCGCGGATCGTCCTCCGCCTCCTCGGCCAATTCGCGCAGGTCACCGTGGTAGCGGTCCAGCACATCGGTGGCGACCGCGCCGAGTCGGGTCGCAGTGGTCTCGTCGTAGCGGCGGTAGTGACCCCGCCCCAGCGCGTCCACCAACTCCTGCCATTCGGCGTCGGCCACCCGATGCGGCGTCCGATACCCGCTGCGCACCAACTCCTCGGCGGCCGTCACGGCAATCGACGCCGAGATCGGGGCGCTCAACAGTTCCGCCAGCATCAACAACTGGAACAACGGCGCCGGTTTGTCGTCCAGGGTGATCCCCGCCTCCTCGGCGTAGGTCGTCCCCGCCGACTCCAGCAGTTCCTCGACCACCTTCGACTCGCTCATGACGTCCTCCGTCCGCGCGGTTCCGGATATGTGCGGCCTACCCGTCGTCGCGCGGTTCACGCACTCGGATCAGGACTCCAGGGTGCCCTCGGCGCTGCGGGCGGCGACCAGGCACGCCGAACGGGTGAACTGGTCGGCCAGCGGGTGACCGGCGCGGCCGCGCCATTTGCGGACCGCGGCCACGGCTTGCTCGCGGCGAATCGCCGGCGAGGCGTCCGGGGGCAGCCCCAGACGCAGGTGCGTCGCGATGCCGGACCCGCCGATCAGACGGTGCAGTTCGGCCAGATCCGGGGGCGGCAAGGTCAGTTCGTCGGTGCGCAGGCGGCCCAGCAGACGCAACTCCGCGAAACCGTGCACATCCGCCGACAAGGTGCGCACCCGCGGCATCAATCGATCCGCCGCCGTGCCCGGATGGGCGGCCAGCACCTTCGCCAACGCCGACAGCGCGGAATGCGCCTTCAACTGATCCGCGCGCTGGGCGAACTGCACGTCCAGGACCGCGCGCAACTCGTCCACACCGCTGCGTTCGGTGAGCTCCGCCGCCAGCGTCGCCGAATCGCGCACACCCAACCGGATCAACGTCACCGCCATCCGGATGCCGAACATGCCGAACCGGTCGGCCAGGCGCGCGCGGTCCGCGGGCGGCACCGGCAACGCGATATCGGGGCGCGCGAAACGATCCACCGACAACATCGCCGCCGCCAACTCCTCCACCGGCACACCCGCCAACGCCTGGAACGCCGCGAACTCCTGCTGACGCAACGTCGCCGCCGCGAACGCCAACAGACCCGCCACCGGAATCACCGCCTGACACAGCCCGGTCCGCTCCAACTCGCCGGCGAAACGCGCGGCCACCTCGCGCGCCGAATGCAGCGCGTCGATCCGGCCCGCCCCGATCTCGTCGGCCCGCGAGACCACACCGATCACACCCAGGGGGCCGCCGCCGTCCGCGGGCGCGCCCACCCGCTCCAGGAAATCGATGTCGGTGGCGTCCAACCTGCGCAGCAGATACACCACCGCGTCCGCGCCCGGCAGCGACAACTCGTCGTCGGCGTCCGGCGTGAGCAGGCGCGACGTGCGGCGGGAGATGTCACGCGAGAGCGAGGACGTGCCCGGGGTATCGATGATCGTGGTGTGCGCCAGCGCCGCGGCGGGCCAATCCACCTCGAGGTGGTCCACCTCGCGGGCGAATCCGCCGCTCCAGCGCAACGCCTCCAGGTCGAAAGTGAGACCGCCCACCGACTCCCGGCGCACCACCACGTTCGCCGTCGCCCCGTCGCGGGCGTGCGCCGTCACCGCGGGCGTGCCGCCGTGCCGATACCAGGTGACCACCCGGGTGCACTCGGTCGCGTCGGTCGGCGCGATGTCCTGACCCACCAGCGAATTCAGCAACGTCGACTTGCCCGCCTTCAGCGAACCCGCCAACGCCACCCGCAACGGCTCGGCCAGCCTGCGGGCGCAATCCGCCAACAACGCCCGCGCCCGCGGCTCACCCGCCAACTCCCGACGGGCCGACTCGATCAGAGCGCCCGCGCGGGACACCACCGGTGCGATATCGCTGGTCACCGAGCCACCGTACCGACGGCGGCGCCGGGAACCGCCGGAGCGTCCACGGATTCGGCGCACCGCCGCAACTCCGCCACCACCCGCAACTGCCGCTCCAACACCTCGGCCCGCTCGGCCCGCCGCGCCGACTCCATCGACGCCGCCTCCTGCGCCGCCCGCAACGACTCGTCGATCGAGCGCAGACTCCGCTCCGCCACCCCCGCGTAATGGTCACGCAGCGCGCGATGGATGCGGTGCAGGCGATCCTTGGACTCCTTGCCCGCCTGGAACGCGACATCGTCGACGAACCGGCGCAACGCCGTCTTCGCCTCGTTGCGGCGACGCGCCAACCGCGCCTGCTTGTCATCGCGGAACGCCTTGCCGCCCACGATGACACCGGCCCCGATCGAGATCGGATTCAACATCGCCAGCCCGGCGAACGTACTCGCCAGACCGACCATCAGGATGCCGCCGTAGGACCCGCGCATCCCCACCAGCAACTTGCCGCCCAACCCCATATCCGGCTCCAACTGCGCCAGCGTGCCCGCCGCGCGGGATTCCTCCGGCGCGTCGGCCCGCACATCCGGCAACTCCGCGGCCCCCACCTCCGCGAAATGCTCGGCCACCCGCTCCGCCAACGCCTGCGCGCGACGCCGCGTCCACAGCAAGTTGTCGCCGATCGCGGTGTCCACGGTGCCGGTCAACCAGTCCGCGATCCCGTCCCAGTGCCGCGCCGGATCGTTCTCGTCGATCCACTCCTCACCGGTCCTGGCGATCCCGCGCAGACGCTCGCGCAGATCGTGCTCCACATCGCCCGCCAGATCGGTGATCCCGTCCGCGAGCGTCTGCTGCCAAGCCGCGGTCCGCTTGTGCAGGCGCTCGGCCGAATCCCGCGCCACCCGCAACTCCTCCACCGCCGCCGCGCCCCGACCCGGATCACGCACCGCCACCAACTCACTGCCCAACGCCAACGCCAGATGCTCGGCCGCCGAACGGATGTCACGCGCCACCGCCACCCGGGTCGCCGCCTGATCGCGGGCCACCACCTGCTCGCGCAGGAACTGATACAGCGCCCCGAAACCCGACTCCGCGCCCAACTGCGCGTCCCGCAACCGCAGCGCGTGCGTGCGCAACACCGCCGACACCCCGAGGATCGGCACGTCCAGACCCGCCCGCGCCAGATGCTCGGCATCGGCCGCCAACACCCGACGCCACTGCGGATACAGATCCGTCTTGGACAGCAGCACCGCCACCGTCGGACACAACTCCCGCACCTGACGCAGGAATCCCACCTCCGGTTCGGTCAACTCCGTCGACGCGTCCGACACCATCAACACCGCGTCCGCCGACTGCACCGCCGCCAACACCCCCACCGAACCACCGCCGCCGTGCCCGCCCACACCGGGCGTGTCCACCAGCACGACGCCGTCCGCCAGCAGCGGATTCGGCAACCGCACCTCCCAGCGCGCGACCCGTCGACCACCCGTGGACTCCGACCGCGCCCCCACACCGGCGATCTCACCGATCGGCACCGACACCCTGGTCTCCGCCGACCCCGACCGCTCCGAGGCCAACACCATGTCCGCCTCGGGCGTCTCCCCGGCGGACAGCGACATCGGCGCGGTCGTCGTCACATCGTCGCCCACCGGACAGATCTCCACGTCCAGCAGCGCGTTCACGAAGCGACTCTTGCCCTGCCCCGCCAACCCGACGACCACGATCCGGCGGCGCGGATCCCGCACCCGCTCCGCCGCCGCCGCCTCCAACCGACCGACCAGATCCTCCCGCCGCGCCGCCCGCGCCGCGGCGATGGTCTCCCCGAGCGCCGCCGCCAGCGACGCCCCGGGAACGGGGGTGAGTGTCCCCATCGCGTTACCGCCCTCTCGATCCTCGGAACGGGACAACTCAGTGCGGGAAGACATCGCCCGCCACGTCACCACCGGCGTCCGCCCCCGCCTCGTGCCCGCCGAACGCCCCGGCATCCCCACCCAGCCCCGAACCGAACGCGCTCGACACATCCAGCGACGACCAGGTATTCGCCGTCGACCCGATCGCGCTCGCACCGTGCGCCCCGGAATCGAACCCACCGAAACCCGCGTCAGCGGTGCTGCCCACCGAACCGCCCGCCGCGGAACCGAACTCGCCGGCACCGGACGAGGAGAGGCCGTGCGACACACCGTTGACCGTCGACCCGAACTCGCTCGCACCCGTCGACGCGAACCCGCCGTTCACCGCCGAGCCGAACTCGCCGGCACCCGATGACGCGAACTCACCGTGCGACACACCGTTGATCGCCGATCCGAACTCACCCGCACCCGTCGACGTGAAACCACCGGTGGATCCGAACTCACCGCCACCGGACGAACTCGCCGAACCCTGCCCACCGCCGGTCGCCGAACCCCCGAACGACCCAGCCCCCGAGGACGCGAACCCGCCGACGGCCTCCGCACCGGACCCGAACGCCCCACCGACCGTCGACCCGAATTCCCCGACACCCGAACCGACCCCACCGACCGCGGACCCGAACTCGCCCGCACCCGACGCCACACCACCCGTCACGACCTCGGCCCCACCGTTGACCGCACCACCAACGGCCGACCCGACACCCGAAGCGCCGAACCCACCGTCGACAGCGCCCCCGAGCCCACCGACCGCACCCGATCCGGCACCCTCGAGCGCACCGCCCAGCCCGGCGCCGAGACCACCGACACCATCGAGCGCGCCACCCAATCCGGCACCGAGACCACCGGCGGCGTCTCCGCCGAGCCCGACCTCCAGCCCGGCCACCGAATCGCCGACCCCGCCCACGACCGCCCCGACGCCACCCTCGAAGGCCCCACCCAGCATCGACCCGAGCCCGCCACCGGCTTCCAGTCCCCCACCGAGCCCCGACTCCAACCCACCGGCCAATCCGCTCTCCAACCCGGCGGCCACCTGCCCCGCCGCCCCGACTCCCGAAGCCACCCCGGCCCCTACCCCGGCACCCACATCCCCTCCCGAACCACCCACGACCACACCACCGAATTCGTCACCGAGCCCCAGCCCGACGGAAAGCCCCGACTCCACCGCACCCCCGACACCACCGGCAGCCTCCGCGGCCCCACCGACCGCACCGCCCAGACCGGCACCGAGACCCGCCGCGGCGTCCACAGCACCACCCACACCGGCACCGAGACCGGCCGTCGCATCGACAGCACCATCCACACCCGCCCCCAGACCGGCCGCGGCATCGACAACACCGTCCACGCCAGCGCCGAATCCAGCGGCGGCATCGACTACCCCGTCGACGCCTGCGCCCACCCCGGCAGCCGCGTCGACCGCACCGACCAACCCGGCACCGAGACCCGCGGCCGCACCGTCAACGGCTCCCTCGAGTTCCGCATCCAAACCGACGGCGGCGTCCGCGCTTCCGTCGAGCGCACCACCGAGCCCCGCACCCAGACCAGCAGCCGCACCCGTGGCAGCACTCGCCGCACCGCCCAGGCTCGCGCCGATATCACCGGCAGCGCCCAACGCCCCATCGACACCGCCGCCGAGACCAGCGGTCGCGTCCACGACGCCGCCGAGTTCCGCCCCGAGGTCGGTGGCAGCCGCGGCAGCGCCATCGAGCGATCCGCCCACACCGGCACCGAGACCGGCGGTCCCGTCCAGAGCGGCATCGAGCGATCCACCGAGGCCGGCCGCTCCGTCGACAACACCGCCCACTGCCGCACCGACATTCGCACCCAAATCAGCGGCAGCGTCGACAGCGCCCTCCGCGCCGGCACCGAGTCCGGCGGAACCATTCACAGCACCGTCCAGCGCACCACCCACCTGCGCGCCGAGATCGGCCGCACCATCAACGGCCGCACCGATATTCGCGCCGAGATCGGCGGCGGTGTCGACCGCGCCGTTCAAAGTCCCACCGAGGCCGGCGGCCGCATCGACAGCACCGTCAAGCGCGCCACCTGCCCCCGCACCCAAACCAGCGGCGACATCCAACGCACCATCGAGGCTGCCATCGACACCCGCACCCACACCGGCGGCATCCACGGCACCCCCCAGAGCTCCACCTATTCCGGCCGCTCCGTCCAGCGCGCCGCCCAACTCCGCGCCGAGACCGGCGGCGGCATCCACA
>NZ_BAGG01000119.1 GCF_000308695.1 Nocardia takedensis NBRC 100417
AAGGGCACCTGTGTGGGGCCAGTAATTGTATGAGTCACATCGTCGAGTCGGGCGACCGCCGCCTACCCTGGTCGGCCAGTCCCAGACCAGCCACCCGAAGACTCACAGTGGTTGTAGTCGGATTTCCAGTCGCTGATCACGACCCGGGCCTGGGCGATCGACCAGAAGCTGTTGATGTTGAGGCATTCGTCGCGCAGTCGGCCGTTGAACGATTCGATGTAGCCGTTGCGCCACGGCCGACCGGGCGGGATGAAGGCCAGGCCGACGCGTTCACCGGCCCAGTCCGCCATCGCCGAGCACGCCAGTTCCGGTCCGTTGTCACACCGCAACACCGGACGACCGTTCTCGGTGGCGTCGAACTGGAAATCGACCGCCCACACCCGGTTCGGGGCGTCCGCGCTCACCGCGGTGACCGTGGAGTCGCCGAGGCGTTTGCGGCGCCGCCGCTGCGGCACCCGCAAGCCCTCGTCGCGCCACAGGCGTTGGACCTTCTTGTGGTTCACCGCCCAACCTTCGCCGCGCGCGTCATGGTAAGCGCGGCGGAAACCCTGCCGTGGATGGGATTTCGCCCAATCCCGGAGCCATGCGCGCAACCCGGCATCCGGATCGGTCACCGCCTGGTCCGCGCGTGGGCGGCGTTGAGTACTGCGATGCTGCCCGGTCACCCGACACGCCAAGCGTTGGCTCATCCCGAACATTCGTTGCAGATGAGCCACCGCGGCGCGTCGCCGTTCCGGGTCTAGAAGTTTCCCCTGGCGATCTCCTTCAAGGCCGCCTTCTCCAGCTCGGCCTCGGCCAACAGCCGTTTCAGGGTGGCGTTCTCGCGTTCGAGGTCTTTCAGTTTCTTGGCGTCGTCGGCTTTCAGCCCGCCGAACTGGTTGCGCCACCGGTAGTAGGTGGCCTCGGTGATCTGGAGGACCCGGCACACCTCGGCCACGTCCTTGCCCGAGGCCAACAACCTGTCGGCCTCGGTCAACTTCCGGACCACCTGCTCAGGGGTATGCCGTTTGCGTGTCGCCATCGCTTCATCGAGCCTTCCCGCCCAGCTCATGGGCTACGAAGACTCTCACATATCACCCGGACCGAACCATCGGGGTCACGTCACTTCGTCTGCCAACGCGATCGTCGTCACCCTCCGCTGCCTCCCGCCTCGTCTCCTTAAGACGACCGACACCGTCGGACACTCTACAGTGAGCTATCCGAACTCCGCTGGCTTGCATATGTCCGCCACGGCGGTTCGGAAAGCGCGCTGTTCGATCGGTCGTCGGCGACCGGCTCCACCCACTCCACAGGCACCGTGACAGAACGTATCCAGGTCAAAATCGATGCCATCGAGCTACGCCCACCGCAAAACGAAACACAGTAGATCCCACGCCAGGCGGCAACACCTTGACACCGTGCGACAGGAACAACTCGTCAAGCTACTGCGGCTCGACGACCAAAGTTTGGCTGCAACTGAGTGCGTGGGCGTAGTGGTCGAGTCCCCCTCCGGACACCGCAACGTGGCATATCTGCCACATACGACATATCTGTGTTCAAGCGGGCTCTACCACGCGCGATCGCGTGAGGTAGAGCCCGTTCGTGTTTCTGCGCCGGGGTGGTTCCGGTGACGGCCGCGGTAATCGCTCCGGTTGTCCCGCCGCTGGTGCCGAGCGGTCGCGCGGCGGCCGGTAGCTCTGGTGGTGGTGTTCGGGCACCGTTGCCGCTCTCGTTCATGATCTCCCGGCGCACGGCTTCTTCGGTCTATGCAAGCGTTGGGGCCTAACGCAGTTGAGTCAGGAGCTTCAGCAGTCCGATTGTCTCGGGTAGTCGTGGGTGATCCAGTCCTGCCACTGTTCATCGGTTATCGGTGCCGGAAGCTTGGCACACAATTCAAAGGCGTCGGGGACCAGAATAGGCACTCGGTCCACGGTGTCCGATTCGATGAGGACGAATTCGTCGCGTGCTTCGTCGACAGCGGTTCGCCATACGATGCCGCCCCCGGCGACGATGACTACCGGCGCCGGATCCACTCGACGCCAATACCATACGGTGCCCTCGATCCCTGTGGCCACGAGAAATGACCCATCCTCGCTGAAGACTTGAGCACGCAACGGTTCGGTCAGTCGAATGCGGCGCTCCACCATACCGTCGTGGGCGATCACGAGGCTGCCGTCGTCGTCACCGGCAGCAACGGTGCGTCCATCCGCGCTGATATCGAGTGTTGGTTTGTATCCAGGCAGCGGGAACGTCGTGGCGACCCCGCCTGCTGCCGTCGGCATGACAGCAACATCGTCGTCGCTTCCGACAGCGACGGTTGACCCGTCGGCACTGAGGGCCAATCCCGAGATGCCACCGCGAGGAGGACGGATCGTGCGCGTCGTCGCGCCTTCTCTCGCGACGAGCACCGCCCACCGGTCGGCCACCACGACGGTTCCGCCTCGAGCGATGATCGTCGCCTCATCGGTTCTGTGTTCGAGAGTTCCCCACTGGTGGAGTTCGCCGTCCCGCGCGACCGACAAGCCGCCATTCTCGTCTGCCACCGCGACGATCGAACCGTCCGCGTTCATGGCAAGTCCGGTGGCTTCGGCGGACAGCGCGAACTGCTGATGAAGGCCGTCGGCTCGGTAGATGAACAACATCGGCGGGTACGACGCTGTGGCCGCGATCGTGGTTCCGTCCGCACTGATGCCAACGTCGGTCGCTCGCCATTCCGTTGTCCTTGGCACCGGACCTGGAAGCGGGAGTACGTAGTCCGGGTGGCCGTCGCGGAGGATGTGCACCTCGGACCCGCCGTCACCGAGCGCTACGGTTGATCCATCGTCACTGATCACGGGGCCGATTCCCCACGAATCGGATAACCGGACCTCCCGTTCGGGTCCACCTTTGTGAATGACGAGCCACGTTCCTCTGGACGCTCTGCGCACTATCGTCGCTCCGTCCTTGCTGATGACCGGAACGTCGATGCGCGAGCGGGAAGGACGAAGGGAACGCGGCAAGGGTGGAAGCTGAGCTGTGTACACGGTTCCGTCTGCGGAGACGGCGGTGACGGTCGACGAGTTGGGAGCGACCCGAACCAGGCTCACCCGGTCAGGTAGGTGCAGTATCCGGTCGGGGGTGTTCGCGCGGACGATCAGCAAAGTTCCGCGCTCGTCGCCGGCGGAAACGACGGTGCCGTCAGCGCTTGTCGCCAGGCGCACCGCGCCTCCGGCCAAGCGTCGAGTCTGCTCGGGTTCGCCGTTACGCGCGATGCGCAGCTCGCCGGAGTCATCCGTGGCTATGACCGTACTTCCGTCAGCGTTGAGGATCAGGGCGCTGACGGCTGCGGTGTGGTGGACGGTATGTGGCGGTTCTTTCGGGCGCATGATCGCGACTTCGCCGGAGATCTTGCCGACGGCGATCGTGGATCCGTCGGCGCTGACAGCTACCCTTCGGCCGCCGCCGGCCGGCTCGAACACCGGGGACTCGCCGGACCGGAACACGTACAGATTCGCATCGTCGTCGCCCGCGACGACGGTTGATCCGTCGGCGCTGAGGGCGACATCCAGGAAGTTGCCGATAATTGTCTTGCTCACGTCCTCCACGCCTTCGCGGACGATCAGCAGATGTCCGTTGTGAACGACGACCACGGTTGATCCGTCGGCGCTGACCCGCAGGTCCCACACGTCCGCGCCGACCGGTCGGCTGCGGACCGTTTCTCCTGCTCGGGACACCAAGAGGGTCCCGGTAGAGGTCACCGCAACCACCGCGGAACCGTTGGCACTCACCGCGATATGGGTGATTCTGTCCGAAGACGTAAACGAGCGATCCAGCAGGCCGTTACGCGTCACATGGTGGGAAGTGTCCGATATCGCGGCGACTGTCTCGCCGTTGTCACTCGCCGCGACGGCGCTTGGCGGAAAAGGCAGGCGCTCGGCTCGGGTGAGATGGCGCAGTTCGTACTGCGCGTTGAGCAGTTCCCACTCGGTGGAACCGGGAGAGATCGCATGGGCGGCCAGAATCTGGTGAATAGCGCGAACGTCGCCCTCGGTGCGCAACCCCGATCGCATTTGGCGCGCCTGCTCGATGAGTCGGGCGGCGATCGCTTCGCGGGCGCGCGTGTCTGCTCGCTCGCTCGCGCGTGCTTCGCGGACAAAACCCACGGCGGCGAAGACCGCGATCACGACGCCGACTGCGGCCAGCACGGCGAGTGCGCGTGCACGGCGACGCAGGGCGTGTGCGTGGTCACGGGCGAGTCCGAGCTCGGCTGAGGCCCGCTCGTCCTCAGAGAGACGCGAGGCCCGGATCAGGTCGGCCACGGGACGTAGCCGCTCACGGTAGCCGGGACGGTCAGCGAGATCTTCGGCGTCGGCCAGTCGTGCCCCGGTGAGCAACCACGCGCTTGCGCGGTCGTGTCGCTCCCACTCGGCGGCGGCACGTTCGAGGACTTCCGCTGCTCGGAGAGTATTCGACTGTTCGCGAAGCCACCCTGCGAGCTCGGTCCACTGTCGTAGCAGACTCTCCAGCGCGACCTCCACCGTGATATCGCCCCCGCGGCGGTCTTTGACCAGGAGACGCCGATCGACGAAGCGATCGATGAGGGGACGAGCCTCAGCGGGAAGGTCGTCGTATCGGGCGATGCGACGCAGCGGTTCATCGACGTCGGCGGCGAAGGTAGCCAGCCAGGGCACGAAAGCCGATCGAAGCATCTTCAGCTGGCTCTCGCGTAGAGCCGGGTCGTGGTCGAGGATATGGTCGACCTCAGCGGCGACGACCGTATCGATCCCGCCCATTTGTCGGTAGTCCGCCACAGTGATCGCCCCCGCGCTGCTCGCGTAATCGCGATAGAGAATCGACAAAGTCAGTGCGAGCAAAGGCAGCGCATCGGCGCCGCTGCGGCAGTCCGATATCAGTTCATCGACCAGCTCTGGTTCGATGTCGAACGGACGGCCGGTAGCGCGGGCGCGTCGCGCTGGTTCGGTAATTATCTGTCGAAAACGATCGGGATCGAGCGGCTTCAGTTCGTCGAACAGCTCACTGCCTATGCCCGCAAGTTGCTCGGCGGACTGCATCTGCTCGAATCGGTCCGTTCGTATAGCGGCGATCACGACGAATGGCACACGGTCTTCGACCGGTGCGCTCACAATCCGCTGGAGGATTTCAAGAGCCGCCGATGCTTCGGTCCCAGCACCAACGCCGAACAGCTCTTCGGCCTGATCGATCGGAAGTACGACCGTCGGATCGGCTTCACCAGGGATGCGCGACTTCGCGGTGGCGTGTATTTCGGCCAACCAACGCAGGGCCGCGCTGCAATCATGTTCGGCAAGTGCGGCTTTCATGTGCCCCAAGGTCGGTTCACCCAGACCGAGCGCGGCACGCGCAGCGTGCAGTGCGGCGGCGAGGCCATGTTCGCCGGAGACGGCTCGATGTTCGGGCCGAAGAATCCCGAGCGGGATGAACTCACGGTCCTCACGGGCAAGACGCGGCAGCAACCCCGCACGCAGGAACGAAGATTTACCCGCACCCGAAGGCCCTAGAACGACGAACAGGCTTCTGGATTGGTCCCGCATCCGCCGCAGACGGTCCAAACCGCGTAGAATTTGCTGTTCGCGTCCGAAATATATTGCCGCATCGACGGATTGGAAGGGCATCCACCCGCGGTAAGGAGCACGATGGGGGTCGTGCGGCGGTGGCCAAGGAAAGCGCGCGGCTGTGATACCCGCTGCCCTGAGACCGTCACGCAGGTGGTGCAGACCGGCCGTGCGAAAGCTGACAGAATCCGAGTCCACTCGGACGACGGTTTCCTGCCCCGGGCCGTGCAGTTCGCTGCGCTGCCACTCGCGGGTGACGACGTCCTGCACGGGTTCGAGGCGCGCGATGAAGATCTTCTTGCCGAGATTCTCCGCGGTGCGATATTCGGTGGTGCACTCGCGCGAGGCCAGCCAATGCGAGGAGACCAGGCAGACCACGACTTCACAACGGACGGTGAATTCCACCAGTGCGTCTTTCCAGCGCCTACCCGCCGGCAGTCCGGCTTCGGGGTGGATGTCGAGGAATATCTCATCGGCAAGTTCGTGATCCTGCTCGATCAGCCACTGCCGCAGTGCGAGCGCCGCTCGGTTGTCGTGACTCGAATGGCTCATGAAGATCCGCGACAACAGCACCCGCCCCCTTGTGCAGATGTAACCCCGACAATGGGATGGTACGGCAGACCACAGTCGGTAGCGACCTGCTCACACGCTGCGATCCGGCGGCTCCACCTGCCGTTCCATGTCGCTGCCCGCGCTCGCGGCCCAGTCCCCAGTCTCCTTGGCTACGAGTGCCGTTACTCGTTCGGCGAATATCGCTCGCCGCGTGGCGGCGGCATAGGGGCCTGCCTCGGCCAAGTACAGGAACTTCTCATTCTTGAGGGCTTCCGCGGTGGATCTGGCACGCAACCAGTTGCCGTGCCACTGAAACAGCTGCTGCACGCCCTCGGCCATCACCGGAATGGCTGCCACACAGGCCGTGATCCAACCCGCCACTCCCGAAGCCGCGAGCACTGGAATTGTCGCACCCACTACGATCTGTACGACTTTCACTCGAAAGTACGCACGCTTGGCACGTCGACTCTCGCATCGGTAGTAGGTCAACTGCTCATCCAGACGCGTCCACATCGGATCAGCGTCCGACCGCGCCTGAAGCTCCCCGGCAGACATGAGAAAACGTTACTACGCCGCCGATTCCGTGGCCGCGGTGTAGATCGGTTTCAACGCTTCGGCGATCGCGTCCCAGTGCTGGCAGGCGGCGTAGCGGAAAGAGGCCCGCAGCAGATGCACCACCCACGTCTGCACGATCGCTCGCGGCCAGACCCCGCCGATGGCCTCGGGCAGCCCTTTGAAACCGTCGCAGACGAGCATGCACACATCGGCGACACCATGGTTGCGCAGTTCGGTGAGAATCTAAAACCAGAACTTCGCGCCCTCGCCACCGTCGCCGGCCCACAACCCGAGGATGTGCCGTCCACGGTCACGGCCAAGGCGACTAGATCGGGCGGTTGGCGCCCTTGCCGTCGCGGATCTTCACGTGGATCGCGTCGAGGAAGATCACCGGATACACCGGGTCCAGTGGCCGCTTCTGCCATTCGGCCATCCCGTCGAGCACTCCGTCGAGATCGTCTGCTTGGACACCTCGGCGCGTAGACCTCCCGCGGATGCGCCGAGATCTCACAGTCCTTCGGCCGACAGCGACAACACCATGTCCTCCACACCGCCCAGACGGCGTTGGCGTTTACGCACGATCTGCGGCTCGAAACCGGATGTCCCGTGTCCTCCGAACGATCGACAACACCCCGAAAGTTCGGATGCGCGCCGACCTGCAACCATACGATGACCGGTGGATCGGCACTACGCCGGGAAGGCCGCGTGCGATGAACGAGGAACCGGGCATCGTTGGACCGAGCCCGACACACGAGGACGGCCATGGCATGAATCGCAGCGGATCGACAACCTACGCGACCAGCACTCTCGACATCGCCCGTCTGCGAACGTTCGCCAAGCGAGTGGCCCGCGAAACGAAGGCTCCGACGATCGGGCCATTGATCAAGACGACAACTGTATCCGTGCCCGTGGTGAAAACCCGCTCCGTGGGCCTGTTCGGGCTGCGCACCGAGACCTACACGGCGTCGGAAAGCCGCGAGCAGACCACGCAGGTGGTCGGCCCGCACTGGGTCCTGTTCACGACGCGGCACTTCATCGACGAGGAGAAGACTCGCCGCTACCGGGCCTACGAATACGCCGAATCACGGATCTGGATCCTCGACACCGCCGGTGAACTGTTGAAGGTGTGGCAGTGGCAGGATTTCACGCTCTGGGACGACGGCCGCACCAAGCGGGAATCGGATTGCGCGGTGGACCCGATGACCGAGCGGGACATCCTCCAGATGGACCACGAGCACACCTTCTCCCATCACCACGACCGGGACGGCCATTATCGCGGTGACCGCGAACCGGGGCGCGTCATCCGCCACGCGAAAGGCGTCGGCCTCTCCCTGGCGTTGAAGCATTTGCTCACCGTGCGCTAGTAACGCATCTCACGCCCAGCGGAAAACTCGATCGGTGGGGGCAGACCAGAGCGCCGTGGGCTACCGCCGGGGTGACAAGGACAGCCTCCGTTCTTACCCCCGCGACGAGCGGTAAGAGCTCCTGACAGGTTCGTTCGAGTGGCGATGACTGTCGAGTGGCGATGACTGTTGTTGCGGTGCAGGATGTTCACCGGGATCGGGTGGGAAGACCACCACATCCTGACCTCCGGCAACGGATTACCACTCGCGATCACGCTCTCCGCGGCCAACGTCAACGACCACCTGGTGCTACCAGAACTGCTCGACAAGGTCGGACCCCTGCGCGGGCGACCCGGTCGGCCGCGTCGCCGGATCACCACGTTGATCGCCGCCCACAGCGCCACTCCCAGCAGGCGAATGGCGAACGCGCGCAGCGGTTCCTCGATCGCACGGTGCGCCGGATAGCGGGGGTCCAGTGCCGCGCGCGGATGCTGGGCGACCAGTTGCACCGCGCGCCGGAACTCGCGGAGCCCGGGGCGGTCCAGGTCCCACACGTCGCGGCCCCGGAACCGGACCGTTGCCGCGTCCGGCGATTCCAGGCCGGTGAGCAGGCGGGCCAAGGTCGTCTTACCGGCCACCGAGCCCCCGACCAGCCCCACCGCGGCGTCGGCGGGCAAGGTCACGGTGGCTTCGTGTACTCCGGTGGCGGTCCGGGTCCCCGGGTAGAGGCGACGCACCGCGTCCAGGTGCAGCATAGTCTCGGCGGACTTCGTCGAGGTGAGGCTCGGTGCGGGCGCTGTCTGGCGGGTGACGCCGTGGGCGATGGCGGCGACGTCGCCGCGGGCCGCGGTCGTGCCGCCCGCGAGCAGCACCCCGCCATGTGCGCGGTGGGCCGCGAGGGCGAGATCGTGGGTCACCGGCAGGACGCCGATCGCGGTCTCCGGCAGCAGTCCGAGGATGGCATCGAGGATGCTGGACTTGCCGGAGCCGGATTTGCCGAGCAGCGCGACGATCTCGCCGGGCGCGACGTCCAGGTCGACGTCGCGGATCACGGGTGGGCGACCGGCGTAGAAGATCGTCAGCCCGCGCACCCGCAGCGCGGGCAGTCGCTCGGAGGTTGTCCGGTCGCCCGATTCGGCGACGAGAGTGTGGGACGGAGTCACTGTCCGGCCTCCTCGGGTTGCAGGCGGATCGACACTCGGATGACTTTCGACCGGGGGCGGTGTCGGTGTTGGAGCACGACCTGCCGTCCGGGTGCGAGGTCTTATAGCCGGAAGTCTCGATGGCGGTGTAGTCGCAGGACGTCGCCCGACCGGCGTGGTCGAGCGCAGGAACCCCAAGCCTTCGCGCATCGAACCAGTGGGCCCGCCCTGCTGGGGCCGGGACATCACGCGGGACCGGCGGGGATTTGGCCTCGGTGACGAGTGGGTCAGTAGGCCAGCAGCGAGCGGTCGTCATCGTCGGCACGGGGGGTACTCCATGCTTGCTCGAAACGGTCGGCCGGATCAGCGGAGTCCAACCCGGCGACGCCGGGTGCATCCACCCGCACGGCGTCGAAGTCCGGGCCCACGTCGCGGTCCGCGGCATCGACGAAGGCGTCCTGCTCGACGCGGTCCGCCTCGGACGCGGTCGGTAACACGGTCATGTGACCCTACTGGAAACAGGCTGCTGTGGGATGGAATCGGTGGCCGGGCGGTGGCCCGGCCACCTGGACCGAAGGGAGAACGTCTTCAGCTCAGTGGAAGAGTCGATGTCGGGAATCTGTCGATTGCGCATCACCTCACTTCGGGATCCGTGGGGAATCGGGGTAGCGCCGCTGCGCCGCCGTAACGGAGGGCTGCGCTGGTTCGGTGCCCGTCGCGACGCCGTCGGCCGGGTAGGCGGCGGGTAGGCCCGCGTTCGGCCGCGTGGACGGTACCGGTGAGGTTCGCCGTCGCCGGGGCGGGCGGGCGGTCGCGGCGGTGCGGTGATCCCGGCAAAGACGGACTCGATCTCTGCGATCAGCTCGGCGTAGTCGGGATCCAGCGCCAGCAGCTCGGCGTCCTCGCACCAGCGATCGGGCGTGGTGTCAGTGATCGAGGCAGACATCATCGACCTCCATCCCCGCGCCTCAGGCGTTGACGGCCTGGGGTTCGTTGCGACGGGCGATCTCGATCTTGCGGGATTTGGCCTTTTCGGCCACCGGGATGACCAGCCGCAGCACCCCGTCCCGGTAATCCGCGCGGATGGCATCGGTGTCGAGGTTCTCGCCCAGGAACAGCTGCCGGCTGAACACTCCACGGGTGCGTTCGGCCGCGATCATCGACCTATCCGAATCCAGATCCGACCGCGTCGCGCGCACGGTTACCACGTTGCGCTCGACATCCACATCCAACGAATCAGCGTCGATCCCGGGAAGGTCGAGTTCCACGAAGAACTTGTCCCCGTCGCGCCAGGCGTCCATCGGCATCGCCGCCGGCCGCGCCGGTGTTCCGAACACCTGCTGGTTCAGACGGTCCAGATCCCGGAACGGATCGGTGCGCATCAGCATGGTCGCCACCTCCCACTCACTACTCTCTCGATGGATTCTCGGTTAGATATTCTATGTCGTCTGACACAGATATTATTTATCACTTCTCACAGGAGAGGGCAAGTAGGTTCCATCAGATAATCTGGACCTACACGGGATGCGCGGTGAGAAACAAATGGATCCGCGACACGAGGGCCTGCCTGCGGCCGGCCACGGTGTGTATGCGATCTCGGTGGCCGCGGAGCCGGCCGGCATCGGCGTCCAGACCTTGCGTCTTTACCAACAGCACGGCCTGCTCACCCCCGCCCGCAACGGCGAGCCCGACCTCCTGGTCCAGGGTCCCGGTCGGCCCCTCGGTCAGCGTGGACCGCTTCCGCTTCGGATGCTCGATGTCCTACACCGCCGAACCGCTGGGCGCGTGGTGCGTGTGCTCGATGCGCGGGGGCGGCATCGACACCGACACCAATGATGAGAGCACTGCGGTCACCATCGGACAAGTCGCCTCCCTCAGCCCGTCCGGCGAACCCCAGACCGGGAGCGTGCGCGACACCTTCTACGACATCGTCTGGATCGACCCCGACCATCTCACCCGGGTCACCGGCGCCGGACGCGACGACGCCCCCGTACGCCTTCTCGGCCACCGCGCCGGCCCAACAGCCGGAGGGCTGCTGACCTCGGTCCTCGACCACGTCCGCGACGAGCCCGCCACTCTCGCCGCGCTCACCACGACCCCGCTGCCGGCCGGCACCTCCACCGAACCCGAAACCGGCATCGATGCTCACCCCCGACACCGTGCGACTCGCGATCGCCTACATGGAAACTCACGTCCGCGAACCGATCACGATCACCGCCATCGTCGCCGCAGCGTTCGTCACCCCACGCGCCGTGCAGTCGGCCTTCCGCGTCCACCTCGACACCACCCCGATGAATTACCTGCGACGGCTTCGCATGGCAGGCGCGCACGAACAACTTCGCGCCGCCACCCCCGGCGACCGACAGACCGTCACCTCCATCGCCTACGACTGAATTGTCCCCCACGTCGGACGCTTCGCCATCGCCTACCGCCACGCATACGTACACAGCCCGCACCGAACTCTGCGCACCTGACACAACACCGAGCCGCGACGACCATTCGCGGGCGGCACTTCGCGCCGCCCGCGAAATTCCACCGCTCGAACACTGTCACCGGGAGTGCTGACTCCGGTGGGTCGGAGGCCCCACGCCTGGTCGCAAGGGTCGCGGGGCGAGCGCCGGGGTGGGCCCGCTGGTGTGCCGCCGCATTCCCCGGACGAGTTCGGCACAGGTCGAGCGGGCATGGTGGCAGGGCGTCCAGCCGAGTTCGCGTCGGGCGGCCGTCGTGTCGAGCAGACTCGCGCGGTCGGCCAGTGCGATCCAGCCGGGATGCAGGGGCTGGGCTCCTACCCGCCAGCTCGCCCACGCAGCGGCCGAGATCGCCGCGCGAGGGGCGGGCAACCGCAGTCCCCCGAGCAGTTCGGCCAGTACGGGGGCGGTCAACACAGGTTCGGCCGCGAGATCGAAAGCGCCTGGTATCCGGCCGGACACACAGGCCCGCACGGCCGAGGCGACGTCATCGGCGTGGACCATCTGCATTCGCAAGCCCCGCCACAGCGGTATCGGCAGCCACCGGCGGCCCAGCAACCCGGCGGGCAGCCAACGACTCAGCGTCCAGTCCGTGATCTCGGTGCGGGCGGTTGCGTCCGGCAAGGTGGTGTACCTCCTCGACGCCAGCAAAGTCTGAGCGTGTCGTAGCCGAGTAGAGGATGGTCACCGCGTGATCCTCAGCAGACCGACCAAAGTCTTCGAGGAGAAAGTTCACGCGATGACCGCTGTCCAGCGTATCGACCCGAACACCCCCTCCGCCGAGCAACTCGCCGTCGCCAGCCCTGACCTGCTGCGCGAGATGGTGTCCTCGTTCGTCGCGTCGTTGATGAGCGCGGAGGCCGACACGATGTGCGGCGCCGCTTATGGCGAACGGAGCCCGGAGCGAACCAACTCCCGCAACGGCTACCGCCACCGCGATTTCGACACCCGTGTCGGCACGATCGACGTAGCGATCCCGAAATTGCGATCGGGCAGCTACTTCCCCGACTGGCTGCTCGAGCGCCGTAAACGTGCCGAACGCGCTCTCACCAGCGTGGTGGCTACCTGCTACCTGCTCGGGGTCTCGACCCGGCGAATGGAGAAACTCGTCGAGTCCCTCGGCATCACCAGCCTGTCGAAATCGCAGGTATCGATGATGGCCCGCGATCTCGACGCCCAGGTCGAAGCCTTCCGCACTCGGCCACTGGACCAGAGCCCGTACACGTTCGTCGCCGCCGACGCGCTGGTTTTGAAAGTGCGCGAGAACGGGCGCGTGGTCAACGTCCACGCCTTGGTGGCCACCGGTGTCAACGCCGAGGGATACCGCGAAATCCTCGGCCTCCAGGTCACTTCCGGCGAGGACGGCGCCGGCTGGCCGGCGTTCTTCCGCGACCTGCCCGGCGCGTCCTGGCAACGCTGCCGCACCCACTACACCGTCAACTCGATGTCGGTATGCCCGAAGAGCTCCTGGCCCTGGGTCCGCACCCTACTGCACTCGGTCTTCGACCAAGCCGACCCCGGATCTGTTGCCGCCCAATATGATCGGATACTCGACGCACTCGCCGAAAAGCTGCCGAAAGTCGCCGCACACCTCGACGGCTCCCGCGCGGATCTGCTGGCGTTCACCGCGTTCCCGAAACAGATCTGGCGCCAGATCTGGTCGAACAACCCCCAAGAACGGTTGAACAAAGAGATCCGCCGCCGCACCGACGTCGTCGGCATCTTCCCCGACCGCCAGACCATCATCCGCCTCGTCGGCGCTGTCCTGGCCGAGCAGCACGACGAGTGGATCGAGGGCCGCCGCTACCTCGGACTCGACGTCCTGACCCGATCCCGCACCACCACCGAACCAGACCAACAGGAGGAAACCACCACCACAGCACTGACCGCCTGACCCCAAACCGGATCAGCGGTGACCATCCCAACTACACCACCCGTTTGGACTTGACCGCTCCCGGATCGAGCCGGTCGACCGGTGAACGCTGTCCCGTAGATCCTGGGAAGGCTTGAAGGCCGGCGTCAGATCGAACTCTCAGGCTGCGTGGGCGAGGTTCGCGAGCCGGGCTACCAGCCTCGTAACCGCTACTCCGTTGCCGCGCAAGCGCCAGTCACGCCGCGCCATCGGTACGCCGGCCGCGTGCAGCTGTCACTGAGATCCACGCGCGCGGAAACCACTCCTGATGCGCCGCCGAGCAATCCGCATCAGGATGCCCTCAGATCACGCGAGAGGGCGGCGGCGTCGAAGCCGATCTCATCCGTACCGATGGCGACCGGTCCGTACCGGTCCGAGGATGTTCGATGTTCGGTGAACCCGGACATGGCCGGTGGTCGGCTGGTCACAGCTCGGGGACGACGGAGAGGAATTGCCAGGCGCGCGTCGCCGCTTGCAGATTGAAGCGGACATTCATATCGCGCAGGTCGAAGCCGGTGAGTTCGCGGATGCGGCCGAGGCGATAGCGCAGGGTGCTGCGGTGGATGTGTAGCACGGCGGCGGATTCGTCGTAGTTGCCACCGCATTCGAGATATTGGGCCAGGGTGTACACGAAGTCGGAGTGCCGTTTGTGGTCGTAGGCCATCAGGGCGCCGAGCCATTCGTGCACGAAGTCCTCGACATGCCCCTCGGCGTGCGCCGCGTCGACCAAGCGGTAGAACCCGAGTTCGTCGAATGCCGTCGCGCCGTCTGGCGTGCGCGACCGTTGCCGGAGCTGGACGGCTCGGTGTGCGTCGGCGAAGGATCGGGCGAAATCGCTGGGCTGTTCGCATCGGCCGCTGATGCCGACGGTTACCGGCGTGGCGTCGATGCCTTCGCGGACAGTGTGATGGAACAGAGCCGGATCCGGTCTGCGGTCGGCGATCAGCACGATCATGCCGCCGTGGCGGCCCTGGATGGATTGCAGATTCAGGGTCGAGGCGGCGCGGCTCACGGCCTCGGCGATCAACTCGGCGCGGCCCACGCTGTGCACCAGGACGACGTAGTGCGGTCCGCGCAGGTCGTGTCCCAAGGCTTCTGCGCGGGCGTAGGCGCTGTCGTTGTCGGTGCCGGAGGCCAGATCATCGATGAGATCGCGGCGTAGCCGCAGTTCGATCTCGGCGAGATTGCGTTGGTGGGCGAGTTCGAGGGCGAGCATGGTGCTGCCGTACACCAGCGCGAACAGTTGAGCCTCGGTGATTCGGTCGTCCGGGTCGATCAGTGCGAGCGTGCCGAGGACCTCGGCACGTGGCTTCACCAGCATGATCACGCGACCACGCACCCGCAGCGGCGCGTTGTGGGTCACGAGCCGTCGCAGGAGTTGATCACGCTGCTCCGGCGTCGCTTTGGGGTAGGGGTGCGGTCGGCTCGGTCCGGACCAGGCCCGCAGATTGCCGAAGGGGTCCTCGACCGCGACGGGGAGATCGGTCAGCTGAGCGACCGCGTCGGCGATACCCTGTTCACCCTGCCCGTAGGCGGCGGCGCCCGAGAGCACTTCGAGCACTCGTGTCTGCCGTTCCAGGCGTGCCACCGTGACGACCAGACGCTCGTTGATCTCGGTGAGTTCGGTCGCGTGGGTGGAACTACATTCGTGGGTATTCGCGTTGGCCAGCGCTGCACCGGTGACCTGAGCCAGTACCTCCAACAGGGTTATCTCGTCCGGTTGCGGCGCACGGTCGGAGCCGACGATCAGGGAGCCGACCGCTCCGGAAAAACTCCCCAGGGCGAACGCCCACCCCCATTTCTGGTCGGCCAGTTCCACACGGCCCGCGCCGTCCTGGGCGCTGACCTGCTCGTCCAGGCCGGGCTGCGCGGGTCGGGCCCGCGGGTACTGCTGGAATTCGCCGTCCACCCGGCGATAGCTCGCCAGCACGCGACACGAGCCGAGAGAAGGGACTGCCGCACCTGCTGCGCGAAGTATCTCCACTACTTCGTGCTCGCTCGACAGCGTGACCGACAGCGCGCACAGCCGGCGCAGTGACGTCAATTGGGTATGTGCCAACCCGTCGACGACGGGATAACTCGACAATTGTTGATTCACGGTGGGTCCGGCCCATATGCGATTCGGACCCGATGTTGCGTCGGCCGCGGCCTCGCCCACCTTTGAATTTTCGGCCGATCGACCGTCACGCGCACCGATCCACTTCGAATGAATAATTCAAGTCGATTGATTCTGCGGGCGTTCGTTGTCAACATTACACCCGGCAACCCGGTGATTACGCTCCGGAGGAATATGCATCATTACTGCATCAAAGCAGCACATTAAATATAGCGAATACGACCGACCATTCGGCGGCCCCCGGATGCGCGGCCTCGGGGGCTATCGTGACGAACGTCTGCGCGAGCGCCATGCTCAGGCCACCGGCGACCAGCGGCAGCCTGCGCTCCGTGTCCTGCGCGAGCGCCAGGTCCAGCGGCGGACGCGCGGCGAGCTGGTCGAGCAGCGGCTGTAGTTCGATACCCTCATCCAGCTTCTCGAACCGATGGATGCTCTGTTGCAGCCCCGCGGTGACCGGCAGATCCCACGGTTCGATCACGTCACGCGCGTTCGCCTTCGCCGATGCCTCGGCAACGACGAACAGATCGTAGATCTTGTCGTCGATGAACTCGGTGTATCGCTTCAGATCATTGCGATGCACGTGCAGCCCGGCTGCCACGCGGAAGAATCGCTGAAATTTGACAACGCCCATTACCGGCATTTCGGTCAGCTCCGTTCGAGGTATTCGTGAATGTGGCGGACCGCCATCGCGCCCTCACCGACGGCGGACGCGACTCGTTTGACCGAGCCGCTACGGACATCGCCCACCGCGAAGACGCCAGGTCTGCTTGTTTCGAGCGGTAGCGGCCGGCGGGCACCGCGCTGATCCTCGTCCGGGAACACCGCGTCCGGACCGGTGCGGACGAATCCGTGCGAATCGAGTGCCACGGAGTCGCCCAACCACGTGGTGTGCGGCGTCGCTCCGATGAAGACGAACAAGGCGCCCACCGTGAGCGTCTGCCGCTCGGCGGTGTGGTTGTTCTCGACCACGATCGTGTCGAGTTCGTCGCCCCCGGCTACTTCGCGCACCTCGGTGTTGTGGTGCACCGTCACGCGCCGGTGCTGCTCGATCCGTTCGACCAGGTACCGGGACATGCTCTTGCCGAGATCGTCGCCTCGGATGAGTAGGTGCACGTGCTCGACGCAGCCGGCGAGAAAGACCGTTGCCTGCCCTGCGGAATTGCCGCCGCCGACGATCGCCACCGGATCCGCGCCACACATCGCCGCCTCTTGATGGGTCGCGGCGTAGTACACGCCGGCGCCCTCGAAGCGCTCGATCCCGGTCACGGCGAGTCTGCGATAGCGGGCGCCGGTGGCGAGGACAACGGTGCGGCCGAGCAACGCGGCGCCGCCGGCCAACCGCAACAGGTGGTGTCCGTCCTCGACGGCCAACCCGACTACTTCCGCGGACACCAGCAATCGAGCACCGAATTTCCCGGCCTGGATGACCGCTCTCTCGGCCAGCTCGGTGCCGGAGACGCCGGCGGGAAATCCCAGATAGTTCTCGATGCAGGAGGAGGTGCCCGCCTGCCCACCCGCCGCGATCGCCTCCAGCACCGAAGTGTTCAGTCCTTCCGACGCGCCGTACACCGAGGCGGCCAGACCGGCCGGGCCGGAACCCACCACGATGAGATCGCACACTTCGCGCGCCGTGTCCGGCACGGGGAGGCCGACGAGGCGTCCCAGCTCGGCGTTCGTCGGATTGCGCAGCACCCGCTCATTACCCCAGATGACGACCGGAGTGTCTTCCACGGCGACACCGAGGTCACGCAGGAGTTGTTCGGCCCGGCTGTCGCGCTCGAGGTCGATCCAGTCGTGCGGCAGTCGGTTCCGCACGGCGAACTCGCGAAGCCGCCGGGTGTCGGGTGAATAGCAGGAACCGATGATCCGGAACCCGGTGACCATATCGAGCAGCCGGCAGCGGCGGATCAGGTACGCGCGCAGAATGAGGTCGCTGAGCGTCGGATCGTGTTCGACCAGCGCGCGTATCCGCCGGACCGGAACGACCAGCACCTCGCCGTCCTCGACCATCCGCGCGGTGTAGAACGCGACCTGCCCTTCCAGCAGGCCCAGCTCGCCGAGGAATCGGCCGGGACCGTGGATACGCAGCACGCGCCCCGCGTCGTCGACGATCGCCACCGTGCCGGACACGATCACGAAGAACTCGTCGCTGGGCGTGCCCGCGCGAACCAGCGTCTCACCGGCGCGCACCACTCGCCGTGTGCCGCCGATGGCGAGCGCTGCTACCTGCGCGTCGGACAATCGCGGAAACGCGCCGACATCGTCGGGGGTTTCGACGTCCATCAGACGAAGTTCTGGTGGACGTAGCACCAGCGCCAATTCTCGCCCGGTTCCATCGAAGCGACGATGGGGTGGCCGGCCCCGGCGGCGTGCGCTCGCGCGTGCCGCATCGGGGACGAGTCGCAGCAGCCGACATGCCCGCAGGTCAGACACAGCCGCAGGTGCAGCCACGGTGTGCCGAGCCGAAGGCATTCTTCGCAGCCCTGCGGGGTCCGCGGTGCCACCGGCCGAATTGCCGCGACGTGGGGATCATCGATCGAAGTCATGCGCTCACGTCCTTCTCCGCTCGATCGGACAGGTTGTGGTCCAGCCATCTCCGTAACTCCGGAACCGGGGCGGCGCCGGCCTGCCGGGCCAGCACCTCGCCGTGGTCGAGTACGAGCAACGTCGGCACCGCTCGCACGACGAACCGCTCGGCGGTGCGCGGTGCGGCATCGACGTCGACCTTGACCAGTTTCAGTCGGCCGGCGCGTTCGGTCGCCAGTTGTTCGAGCGCCGGGCTGACCAGCAGACAGGGCCTGCACCAGCTCGCCCAGAGGTCGACAAGGATCGGTACCGAGGACTTTTCGATCACCTCGGTGAAGTCGTCGTCGCCCGCGGTGACGATCCACGGCAGCGGTTGGTGGCAGTTGCCGCATCGCGGTGTGCCCGCGGCCGCGGCCGGAACCCGGTTGCACTTTCCGCAGTGGGGGCATTCGATCTTCGCGGTTTCCATGGTCGAACCTCGTTTCATGCCGCGACCGCGGGGGCGGTGTACGCGACGGCGAGATCGTCACCGGTCACGGTGACGGTCACGGTGCCACCCTGACCGATATCGCCGCGCACCAGCGCCCGGCCGATCTTCGTCTCGACTTCGTGTGCGATGTAGCGGCGCAACGGCCGCGCTCCGTAGACCGGATCGAATCCGTGTCGTGCGATGAGCCTGCGCGCCTCCGCGGTGATGTCGAGCCGGATCTGCCGTTCGGCCAGGCGTTGTCGGAGTTCTTCGAGTTGCAGCAGGACGATGTGCTCGATCTGGGGCAGCGTGAGCGGGGTGAACAGCACGATGTCGTCGACGCGGTTGAGGAACTCGGGGCGGAAGTGTCCCCGCAGCTCCGCGAGCACCCGATCCCGTGCGTCGGGTTTGATCTCGCCGTCGGCGGTGACGCCGTCCAGGAGGTGGTGGGAGCCGATATTCGAGGTCATGATGACCACGGTGTTGCGGAAATCCACCTGCCTACCCTGGGAGTCGGTGATCCGGCCGTCGTCGAGCACTTGCAGCAACGTGTTGAACACATCGGCGTGCGCCTTCTCGATTTCGTCGAACAACACCACCGAGTACGGCTTGCGGCGCACCGCCTCGGTGAGCTGCCCGCCCTCGTCATAACCGACGTAGCCGGGCGGCGCGCCGATCAACCGGCTGACCGTGTGCCGCTCCTGGTACTCGCTCATGTCCAGGCGCACCATATTGTCTTCGCTGTCGAAAAGCGTCGCGGCCAGAGTCTTCGCGAGTTCGGTCTTGCCGACGCCGGTGGGTCCGAGGAAGATGAACGACCCGATCGGCCTTCGCGGATCGCGGATTCCCGACCGGGCCCGGATCACCGCGTCCGCGACGAGTTGGACCGCCTCTTCCTGCCCGATCACTCGCTCGTGCAGGATTTCATCCAGCCGCAGCAGCTTCTCCCGCTCGCCCTCCTGTAGCCGCGCTACCGGGATTCCGGTCCACGCGGCGACGATCTCGGCGATCTCGTCCTCGGTGACAACCTCGCGTAGCAACGGCTGCTGCCCCTGCTTGGTGCGCAATTGTTCCTCTGCCGCTCCCAGATTGCGTTCCAGTTCGGTGATCTCGCCATAACGCAACTCGGCCGCGCGGTTGAGGTCGTAGTTGCGTTCGGCCTCTTCGGCTTCGTGGCGCAACTGTTCGAGTTTTCCACGCAATTCCTGCACCCGCCGGATCGCCTGTCGTTCGGCCTCCCACTGGGCGTGGCGTGCATCGGCCTCGGCACGCAGATCGGCGAGTTCCTTGCGGAGCTCCTCGAGACGAGTCCTGCTCGCCGCGTCGGTCTCCTTGGACAGTGCCGCCTCCTCGATCTCCAGCCTCGTCACCTTCCTCGTGAGTTCATCGAGTTCAGCCGGCATCGAGTCGATTTCGGTGCGCAGCCGAGCACATGCCTCATCCACGAGATCGATGGCTTTGTCCGGCAGGAAACGGTCGGTGATGTAGCGATGCGACAGAGACACCGCGGCCACCAGCGCGCCGTCCTGGATCTTCACGCCGTGGAAGACCTCGAGACGCTCGCGCAAGCCGCGCAGGATGGACACCGCGTCCTCCATGCTGGGCTCGTCCACCAGCACAGTCTGGAATCGGCGTTCCAGTGCCGCGTCGGCTTCGATGTGCTTGCGGTATTCGTCCAGGGTGGTGGCGCCGATCATGTGCAGCTCGCCGCGGGCGAGCATGGGCTTGAGCATGTTGCCCGCGTCGAGGGAACCGTCACCGCCGACCGACCCCGCGCCGACCACGGTATGCAACTCGTCGACGAAGAGCAGGATGCGGCCCTCGGCGGCCTTCACCTCCGCCAACACCGCTTGCAGCCGTTCCTCGAATTCGCCGCGATACTTCGCCCCCGCGACCAGCGACCCCATATCCAGGGAGAAGATCGTTTTCTCGCGCAGACCTTCTGGCACATCGCCACGGACGATGCGTTGAGCCAGGCCCTCCACGATCGCGGTCTTGCCGACCCCGGGATCGCCGATCAATACCGGGTTGTTCTTGGTCTTCCTGCTCAAAATCTGTGTCACCCTGCGGATCTCGGCGTCGCGACCGATGACCGGGTCCAGCTTGCCCGCCCGGGCTTCGGCCACGAGGTCACGGCCGTACTTCTCCAGTGCCTCGTAGGCGCCCTCCGGAGTCGCCGAGGTCACCCGTTGATTGCCGCGCACCGTGGTGAGGGCTTGCAGGAACGACTCTCTGGTGATGCCTTGACCTGCCAGGATCCGTCCCGCGGCAGTGCCTGATCCCTCTTCGGCCAATGCCATGATCAGGTGCTCCACCGACACATAGGAGTCCTTGAGCCGCTTGGCTTCGCGCTCGGCCGATTCGAGCAACGCGGCCAATCGCCGAGTGATCATCACCTGACCGGGTGCGGCGCCGGGGCCGCTCACCTTGGGCCGGCGCGACAGCTCGCGATTCAACTCGGCTCGCAACGCGTCGACATCCGCGCCCGCGTGGTCGAGCAGCCGGGGCACCAGTCCGTCCGGCTGGTCGATCAGGGCGAGCAGCAGATGCTCGCCGTCGACCTCGCTGTGTCCCGATCGCGTGGCCGCGTTCTGCGCTTCGCTCAACGCTTCCCGGGACTTCTCGGTCAACCTGCTGGTGTCCATCGTGACGTCCTCCTTCGAGGATCGGCTTCGAGTTCTTCGATTCGGTCCAACAGATCGAGCACCAATCCGATGGCCGCGTAGTTCAATCCGAGCCCGGACCGTAGGCGCTGGATTCGGGCGACAACGGCCACCGCGGACGGTTCGAAGCGAAGTTCTGCGGTGCCTTCGCGGACGCCGTCGAGCAGCCCGAGCGCGACCAATCTGCGCACCAGGTCCGGATGCAGACCGCAGCGCCGGGAAAGCTCGTCGAGCCGCAGCCCCGCCGGCCGCACGATCACGTATCGGGGTGTGGGCGCGCTCATCGCTCTCTCCTCGGATCGAAGGTCGACGCGGCGGCCAACTGCTCGAACAGCTCGCGTTCCCGCGCCGTCGGTGTCACCGGCACCATGACCTTGACCTCGGCGTACAGATCGCCGTCGGCACCGCGGGGATTGGGCATGCCCGCACCACGCAATCGCAGCTTGCGTCCGGTCGAGGAGCCCGGTGTCACTTTGACTTTCGCCTCACCACTCGGGGTCGGGACCGCGACACTGGCACCGAGCACCGCCTCCCACGGGGACACGGGCAGGTCGAGGTAGATGTCACGGCCGACCAACCGGAAGCGCGGATGCGGCTCGATGCGCACGACCAGGTAGAGATCTCCGGCAGGCGCGTCACCACTGCCCCGGCCGCCCTGCCCGGACAACCGGATCCGCTGTCCGTCGATGACCCCGGCCGGGATGTCGACCTCGTAGCTGCGCTCGCCGAGCCGTAGCTTGCGCCTACCGCCGCGGAAGGCCTCCTCGACGCTCAACTCCAGGACAGCCTCCTGATCGGCGCCGGGAATCGGTCCATATCCGCCGCCACCGAAGATGTCTCCGAATATGTCACCGAAGTCGACGTCACCGTCGAAACCGCGACCGACGTGCACACGGGCCCCGCGCCCGAAACCACCCGCGCCCGCCCCGAAACCACCGCCGCGCGCGCCGACGGGTTCGTCGTAGTCCTGCGGCACCCGCCGGAAGTCCGCACCGAAGCGGTCGTAGCGAGTTTTCGTCTCCGGATCGGAGAGGGCTTCGTAGGCCTCACTGACCTCCTTGAACCGATCCTCTGCCGCCGGATCGGCATTCACATCCGGGTGATATCGCCGCGCCAGCTTGCGGTACGCCTGCTGGATCTGGTCCTTGTCGGCGTCGCGGGAAACCCCCAGGACCTGGTAGTAGTCGCGCGCCACCGAGGCTCACCCCTCGGCTCTGGTGACGATCACGGCCGCCGGACGTAGCTGGCCTCCGTTCTCGCCGTAGCCGGGACGCAGCACCTCGACCACGGTTCCCGGCGGGAGATCAGGCCGGTCGACCACACCGGTCACCTCGTGCTTTTCCGGGGAGAACGGGACTCCCACCTCCGAATGTCTCGGGTAGCCGAGCTGTTCGAGGACCTGCACGGCTTGGTCCCGGATCGCGCGCACGCCCGCGACCAGCGGGTCGGTCTCGCTGTTCGTATGCGCCAGTGCCAGTTCCAAGTTGTCCAGCGTCGGCAGCCAGGCTCTGGCCACTTTCGCTCGTTCGGCCATGCGCTCTCGATCGAGGTCTCTGGCGTAGCGTTTGCGTAGGTTGTCCAGATCGGCCGCGGTGCGCCGCCAACGGTCTTCCCACTGGGCGATCCGGGCATCGGGTTCCTGGACCGTGTCCGGGTCGGGGGTATCGGGGGTCGCCCGGTCTGCGGAGGTTTCCATCGGGAGCCTCCTCAGCTCCGGTCGAACTCGGCGTCGATCACGTCGTCGTCACCGGGCGTGCCGGTGGCCGCCCCCGTGCCCGCCTGGCTGGAGGGTCCGTCGCCGCCGCCGGATTGCGCGGGCTGCAACCCGTACAGCAATTGCTGTAGTTCCGAGGTGAGTGACTGCACCCGGTCCAGCGGCGCTTCCTCTTTGACGGCCTGTCTGGCGTCGGCGATCAGCATCTCGGCGCGTGCCCGCTCGTGCGGCGGCGCGCTGTCCCCGAGCTCGCCCAACCGCCGCTCGACCTGGTATGCGGCCGAATCCAAGGCGTTGCGGGCATCGACGGCTTTGCGTAGTTGCTCGTCTTCGCGGCGGTGCCGCTCGGCCTCGGCGAGCATCCGATCGACCTCGCCCGGGTCGAGATTGGACTGCTCGCTGATCGTGATGCTCTGCTCTTTGCCGGTGTCCTTGTCGCGCGCGGTGACATTGAGGATGCCGTTGGCGTCGATGTCGAAGGTGACTTCGACCTGCGCCTGGCCACGTGGCGCAGGCCGGATGTCCTCGAGTCGGAACCGGCCGAGCACCCGATTGTCGGCGGCACGCTCGCGTTCGCCCTGGAGCACAACCACATCGACCGCGGGCTGGTTGTCCTCCGCGGTGGAGAACACCTCGCTGCGCCGAGCCGGAATGGTGGTGTTGCGTTCGATGATCTTCGTCATCACCCCGCCCTGGGTCTCCACGCCCAGTGAGAGCGGCGTGACATCCAGCAGCAGCACGTCGGAGACCTCGCCCTTGAGCACGCCCGCCTGAACCGCCGCACCGAGCGCGACCACCTCGTCCGGGTTCACGCTCATGTTCGGGTCCTTGCCGCCGGTCAACCGGCGTACCAACGCCTGCACCGCCGGGATACGGGTGGAACCACCGACCAGGATCACCTCGTCGATGTCGTCGGCGGTCACCTTGGCATCGGCCATGGCCTGCTCGACCGGGCCGAGGCAGCGCTGCACCAGATCGGCGGTCAAGTCCTCGAACTTCGAGCGCATGAGCGTGGTGGTGAGGTGCTTGGGTCCGTTCGCGTCGGCGGTGACGAAGGGCAGGTTCACCTGGGTCTGCGACACCGAGGAAAGCTCGACCTTGGCCTTTTCCGCCGCCTCGAAGAGTCGTTGCAGCGCTTGTGGATCGGCACGCAGGTCGATGTGCTCGGCGTGCTGGAATTCGTCGGCGAGATGGTCGACGATGCGCCGGTCGAAGTCGTCACCACCCAGATGCGAATCACCCGCGGTGGAGCGGACCTCCACGACGCCGTCACCGACGTCGAGCAGGCTCACGTCGAAGGTACCGCCACCGAGGTCGAAAACGAGCACCGTCTCATGGGTCTGCTTGTCCAGTCCGTACGCCAGAGCGGCGGCAGTCGGCTCGTTGATGATGCGCAGGACGTCGAGTCCCGCGATCCGGCCCGCGTCCTTGGTGGCGTTGCGCTGCGCGTCGTTGAAGTAGGCGGGCACGGTGACCACCGCTTCTTTGACCCGCTCCCCCAGATACTTGCTCGCGTCATCGACCAGCTTGCGCAACACCAGCGCGCTGATCTCCTCGGGCGCGTACATCTTGCCCCGCACATCGAATCGGGCCACACCGCCCTCGCCCTCGACCACGTCGAAGCTCACCGCCTTGGCTTCCGCGGAAATCTCATCGAAGTGACGCCCGATGAATCGCTTCGCCGAATAGATCGTGCCCTTCGGATTCAAGATCGCCTGCCTGCGCGCGAGCTGACCGACGAGTCGCTCACCGCTCTCGGTGAAGGCGACCACCGAGGGCGTGGTTCGCGCGCCCTCGGCGTTGGCGATCACCACCGGCTCACCACCCTGCCAGCTCGCGATGACAGAGTTCGTGGTTCCCAGATCGATTCCTACAGCAGTGGCCATATCAATTCCTTCGGATCGGCGCGACCACCCCGGCCGCCGGATATTCGACACCGCCAATCCTGCCGCCGGCCTCGGACCCACAACACGACCCGACAAGGTGAAAAGACACTCACCCATTAGGCCTGTCAGGTCGAGGCGACCAGCTACCGATCGCAGAGACGTCGCCGCAGGGATCGCCGACCCCGGCGACAAAGGACCCGGCGATAAACAATGGGCACGCGAGCTTCACATGCCGTGCCCATCACCGCTGATGCGACCCGTTGCGTCGGCTGTCGATGCGCTGGCGTTGCCGAGCCCCGTACGCCGCCTCCTTGACCGCGGTGTCGTCCTCCAGACCGGACCCCAGCGCCCCACCGATGGTCGCGATGGACGCCAACAGCCAAGCAAGAGTGAGGTAATCGGAGAAGTTCACCCCGCGCCCCAGAACGAGGGACAGCACTTCCCGAGAAAGAGTCAGGCACGCGGTGCACAGCAGCAGGCAGAACAAAGCCACATACAGGACGCCGACGCCGACGACCAACGTGATCACGGTCGCCAGGTTGTACAGCACCGATCGATCGCGTTCGGCTGCCGACCGCGGTCGCTCCCAGAGTTCGTGGTCGAGGATCAGCCACAGAATCATCGCCACGACCGACAGGACCGTCGCCGCCCCCATCCGCCATGGGCCC
>NZ_BAGG01000118.1 GCF_000308695.1 Nocardia takedensis NBRC 100417
CTGTTCCTCGTCCAGGGCGTGGAACATCACCACGTCGTCGAGGCGGTTGAGGAATTCGGGCTTGAACGCCGAACGCACGGCGTTCATGACGAATTCGGGATCGCCGCCCGCCCCCAGGTTGGAGGTCAGGATGAGGATGGTGTTGCGGAAGTCGACCGTGCGGCCCTGTCCGTCGGTGAGCCTGCCCTCGTCCAGCACCGCCAACAGGATGTCGAAGACGTCGGGGTGGGCCTTCTCGATCTCGTCGAACAGCACCACCGTGTAGGGCCTGCGCCGCACCGCCTCGGTGAGCTGACCGCCCTGGTCGTAGCCGACGTAGCCGGGCGGCGCGCCGACCAGCCTGGCGACGGCGTGCTTCTCGCTGTACTCGCTCATGTCGATGCGGACCATGGCGCGTTCGTCGTCGAACAGGAAGTCCGCCAACGCCTTGGCCAGTTCGGTCTTGCCGACGCCGGTGGGGCCGACGAACAGGAACGAGCCGGTCGGCCGGTTCGGGTCGGCCACGCCCGCGCGGGCGCGGCGCACCGCGTCGGAGACGGCCTGCACGGCCTCGCGCTGTCCGACGACGCGCTTGCCGAGTTCGGCCTCCATGCGCAGCAACTTCTGGGTCTCGCCCTCCATGAGCCTGCCCACGGGGATGCCGGTCCACGCCGAGACCACCTCGGCGATGTCGTCGGGACCCACCTCCTCCTTGAGCATGACCGCGCCGTCGGCGGCTGTCTTGGACAGCCGCTCGGCTTCGGCGAGTTGCTTCTCCAGGGCGGGGATGCGCCCGTAGCGCAGTTCGGCGGCCTTGCCGAGATCACCGTCGCGTTCGGCCCGCTCGGAGGCCCCACGCAGACCTTCCAACTCCTCCTTCAGCACGCGGACCCCGTCGATGGCGTTCTTCTCGTTCTGCCACCGGGTGCTCAGCTGGTTGAGCTTCTCGCGGTCGTCGGCCAGTTCCTGGCGCAACTTCTCCAGCCGCTGCTTGGAGGCCTCGTCGGTCTCCTTGCTCAGCGCGACCTCCTCGATCTCGAGGCGGCGCACCGCGCGTTCGACCTCGTCGATCTCCACCGGGCGCGAATCGATCTCCATGCGCAGCCGGGAGGCGGATTCGTCCACCAGGTCGATGGCCTTGTCGGGCAGGAACCGCGAGGTGATGTAGCGGTCGGACAGCGCCGCGGCGGCGACCAGCGCCGAATCGGTGATCCGCACGCCGTGGTGCACCTCGTAGCGTTCCTTGATGCCGCGCAGGATGCCGACGGTGTCGGCCACCGAGGGCTCCCCGACCAGCACCTGCTGGAAGCGCCGTTCCAGGGCCGCGTCCTTCTCGATGAACTTGCGGTACTCCTCGAGGGTGGTCGCGCCGACCAACCGCAGTTCCCCGCGCGCCAGCATGGGCTTGATCATGTTGCCCGCGTCCATCGCCGATTCGCCGGTCGCGCCCGCGCCGACGATGGTGTGCAGTTCATCGATGAAGGTGATGATCTGACCCGCGCTGTTCTTGATGTCCTCGAGCACGGCCTTGAGCCGCTCCTCGAACTCGCCGCGGTACTTCGCGCCCGCGACCATCGCGCCCAGGTCCAGGGAGACCACGGACTTGCCGCGCAGCGACTCCGGGACGTCACCGGCCACGATGCGCTGGGCCAGACCCTCCACGATGGCGGTCTTGCCGACGCCGGGTTCGCCGATGAGCACCGGGTTGTTCTTGGTGCGGCGGCTGAGCACCTGCACGACGCGACGGATCTCGGTGTCGCGCCCGATGACCGGGTCGAGTTTGCCCTCGCGCGCGGCCGAGGTGAGGTCGGTGGAGTACTTCTCCAACGCCTGGTAGCTGCCCTCGGGATCGGGCGAGGTGACCCGGGCGCTGCCGCGCACCGCGGTGAACGCCTCGCGCAACGCCTCACCGGTGGCCCCGTACTTGCGCAGCAACATGGTGACGTCGGAATCGCCGTCGGCCAGGCCGACGACGACGTGTTCGGTGGAGACGTATTCATCGCCCAACTCGGTGGCCAGGCGCTGGGCCGCGGTGATCGCGGCCAGGGCTTCGCGCCCGAGCTGCGGCGTGGTGGTCGCGCCGGTGGCCCGCGGCAGGCGATCCACGATGTCGCCCGCCTCGCGCCGCACGATGGCCGGATCGGTGCCCACCGCCTCGAGCAGCGGAGCGGCGATGCCGTCGGTCTGATCCAGCAACGCCACCAGCAGATGCGCCGGGCGGATCTCCGGGTTGCCCGCCGCCGAAGCCGCCTGGAGCGCGGCGGTCAGCGCGGCCTGGGTCTTGGTGGTGGGATTGAACGAGTCCA
>NZ_BAGG01000117.1 GCF_000308695.1 Nocardia takedensis NBRC 100417
ATGCAGGCGAAGTAGGTCTGGATGCAGCTGTTGGTGGTGCAGCCCAGTTCTTGCAGGTGTTCGCGGATGCGCAGGTTGCGTTCGACCTCGGGTCGCTGGGTGGAGGTGACCACCACGGCCGACACCGGGGTCGGCGTGCCCGGTTCGGACCCGCAGCCGGTCAGCAATCCCACGGCGAATATCGCGGCACCGCCGGTAAGCACCCAACGCACAGCGCTCCCCACCTTCCTTCGACTGCCCCGACCGTACCCAGTGACGCGTGCGGACGACACCTGAATAGCGAGAACATCCGCTCAGGTCGGCCGGACGCCGGCAGACCTGCGGAACCGGAATCCGAGTGCCCACGCCGGGCACGGCGACAACAGCGATCAGTCAGCAGCCGACCGCGTCCCGCAGTAGGGCGACCGAGGCGTCGAACGGTCCGGACCGGGCGGCGGGCCGAAGCCGCCCGCCGAAGTCACTCGATCAGACGACCGCGCCGATGGCCCCACCGACCACGCCGCCCACGGCCGCCGCGGGCAGACCGACAGCGGCCGCGCCGACGACAGCGCCGATGGCCGCGCCCGCCGCGGTCGACGCGCCCGCGATGGGGAGGCCCGCGAGCAGCGCCGCGCCCAGGATCGGGACCGCCGCCGAACCGCCGGTGGGCACACCCGCCGCGGCGGCGGCGATGGCCGTACCCGCCGCGGTGCCCGCGACGCCGACACCGAATCCGACTCCCGCGCCGATGAGTCCGCCGCCGACGCCGCCGACCACGGCGCCCGGGATGCCGGTGGTGGCCGCGCCGATCAGGGCGCCGGTCGCGATGTTGTTGGTGCGCTGCTGGTCCACGACGGGAGCGCCCTGGGTCAGCGCGGTCATCTGGGCCTCGAAACCGGCGATGCCGTCGTTGACACCGGCGAGCAGATCGGCCGGGATCTCCTGCGGGACAGGCGCGGTGAACCCGGCGACGCGCAGTTCGTGCGGCGCGACGCGCGGGGCGGGCTCGAGGACGGTGAGATCCGCGGGGATCTCGGCGGCGCCGCCCTGCGGCACCTGGACCTGACGCGGCGGCGTGGGCTCGGCGTAGTTCAGACCCGTGTCGGCGTCGAGATCGGGGGCAGCGGCGGCGGGTTCGGTGGGCCGCTCCTGCTGGGTGGTGATGCCGGGCTGCGCCGGGTTGTCCGGGAAGTTCGCCGGATGGATCGGCTGTTCCGTGCGGGCGACGCCCGGCGTGGCGGGCACCACGGACGGATCGGCGCTCGCGGTTCCCGCGCAGACCACTGCCACTGCTAGAGGCACCGCACCCGCCAACACGGCGTTGCGCGCGCTCGAGTTCTGTACCCGTCGATGCCGACCTGCCACGGCGAACACTCCCACTGCTGCTGCGAAATCCTGCGGGCCGGGGTGCTCGTACGGCCCACGAGCAACCCTATTCCCGGGCAGTAACTTACAGCACAATCGGCTCCGGCGGTTCGCGGCCGACGCGCCGGTCAGTCGCGGGATTCGCCGCGCATCAACGCACCGAGGGATTCGCGGTCGGTGACGTCCATCTTGATGCAGGCCCGATACAGGTGACCCTCGACGGTGCGCACCGAAACGGTCAGTCGATCGGCGATCTGCCGGTTGGTCAACCCGGCCGCGACGAGGTTGGCGATCTCGCGTTCCCGCGCGGTCAGCGGAAGTGGTTGCGCGGCTTGGCGCAGGGCCGGTGTCGCCGCCCCGCCGCAGGCCGCCGCCAGGCGATTCGCTGTCGCCGCGGATTCCTGCAGCCGCCTGCGGTCCTCGTCGCGTTCGTGGGCGGAGGCGGCCTGGGCGGCGGCGTCGGCGGCCGAGAGCAGCGCGCCGATCCGCTCGAATTCCGCTGCCGCGGCGTCGAGTCCCGCGCCGTCGCGGGCGGCGAGGGCGACCGCGTGCGCGGCCTGGACCTGCACCAGCGGACCGTCGACGCGCGTCGCGAGATCGGCGAGTCGATCCGCGACCGACGTGTCGCCGAAGCGGGCGGCGGTGTGCAGGGCGGTCGCCTCGACCGCGTACTGCCGGGCCGCCTCGGCCGCGTCGGCGGCGGCGACGGCCAACCGCACCGCCGGGGTGACGGTGCCCTCGGCGGCGGCCTGACACGCGCGGGCCACTTGGAGTTGCGGATCGTAGACCGCGCTGTGCCTGCCGCCGCGCCCGGTGGCCTCGGCGATGGATTCGGCGGCCTCCGCCCAGCGGCCCAGCGCCGAATAGGCTTCGGCGAGCCGGATGCGCGCCGGGATGATCCAGGCGGCCGCGCCCTCGGTGGTCAACGCCGCCAACGCCTGTTCGAGATGTTCGATGCCGTCCGGGAACCGACCGCACGCCACATCGGCGGTGCCTTGCAGGATCTTCGACATTCCCCAGGCCAGATACTGTCCGGGCGCGGAATAGTCGAAAGTGCCCGTGGCGCAGCGTCTGGCGGCCTCCAGATCACCGGACAGGGTCAGCGCCAACACTTCGGCGTGCGTGGAGATGAAACGGTTGAGGCCGTCGATCGCGGACTCCACCTCGTGACCGCGCGCCGCGTACTGCCGCGCCGCCTCCGCCCGACCGCGCAACGCCAACGCCAGTCCTCCGCCGAAGGACGCCCACCACACCGCCCACGGCGGGGCGTCCGCGGCGTTCATCACCGATTCGGCGTCGGCGAACGCGTCGTCGAGACGGTTCTCGTTGACCGCGCACGCCGAGGCCAACCCGGTCAACACCATGCGGATCTTCGGGTGCTTGGCCTTCGCGCGGACCTGGGCCAGCACCTCGTCGGCGCGATCGGCGTCACCCATCGCCCACAGCAGGTTCGACACGCGGGTGTTGCCCCAGCGCGCCAACTGGACCTCGTTGAGCTGATCGGGATCGAAACTCGCCAGCGTGCGTTCGGCCTCGATGCGATGGCCCTGCCACAGCAACGCGCGAGCCAGCAGATCGGCGGCCTCGACCCCGCCGCGCCGCTCCACGGCGGCCCGCGCGAACCGCTCACCCAACGGCAGGTCGGCCAAGTTGATCGCGTCGGAGGCGGCGGCCTCGAACAGTTCCAGATCCGCGGATTTGTCGCTGTCCAACGCCAATTCGGCCAACCGGATGCGATCGGCGGAGGTATTCACCGGACGTTGGCGCAGCGAGGAATACAACCGACCCCGTAGTCGCCGCGCCGAGGCGATGCCCAACCTGCGCCGGATCACCTCACCGAACAGCGGATGGTTGTAGCGCACCACCAACTGCCGCGAATTCTCCACCACCCGGATCACCGCGCGGGTCTCCGCGGCCTCCACCGCCTCCTCGCCCGCCAACTCGGCCAGCACGTCCAAGTCGATCGGCTCGCAGAAAGTGAGCAGTTCCAACACCTTCAACACCTGGTCGGGCAACTGCTCCACCCGGTCCTCCAGCAGCGCCGCCAGTTCCGAGGTGACCGCCGCCCGCCCGCGCAACTGCCACACCCCGTTCACCTGACGCAGCGTGCCCGCCTCCAGCGCGCCCTCCACCAGATGCCGCAGGAACAAGGCGTTCCCGCCCGAGGACTCCCACATCAGATTGGCGGTGAACCCCTCCAACTGACCGCCCAGCATGGATTCGACCAAATCGACGCTCTGCCGCCGGCTGAACGGCGACAAGTCGATCCGCAGCAGGTGACCGTCCTTCCACAGCGAAGTCACCGCGTCGGGTGCCTGCACGCCGCTGCGGACCGTCGCCACCACGTGCGCGGCCTTGTCGATGGCCAGTTGCAGCAGCAGCGTCGCCGAAAGCTGGTCCAGCAGATGCGCGTCGTCCACGCCGATGATGGTGTGCCCGTCCGCGAGCAGCGCCTCGCGGGCCGCGGACATGAACGTCACCGGGTCGTGCGCGGTGTACACGCCGACCATGTGCGCGAACACCCCCAGCGGGATGCTGCGCGCCGACTCGGTGCCCGCGACCCACCGGATGTTGCCGCCGACCGCCGCGGTGGCCTGTCTGGCCAGGGTGGTCTTGCCCACCCCCGCGTCACCGGTCAGCACAGCGCCGACGTACTCAGCACCGGTGAGCGCGGACCGGATCGCGTCGAACTCGGTTTCGCGCTCGACCATCGGCCAATTCCGAGCCATGTACCAACTGTAGTTCTTCGCGGTTCATGATCGAAGCAGTCCGCCCACTCCGGGCCACCGACGACGCCGGTAGGCGACAAATCGGTCAGCGCGGGCAGGCGCCCCGACGGGTGTCCGCAACGCCCGGCACGGGAAGTCGTTGACGGCGAACGTCATCCACCGCCGCGCGGTTCACGCTGCTGTCACGCGCCCAGGACGTCGTGGCGGACGATGGTCTGATCGCGGCCGGGACCGACGCCGATGCAGGAGATGCGGGCGCCGGAGAGTTCTTCCAGACGCAGGACGTAGTTCTGGGCGTTGACGGGGAGTTCGTCGAAGGTGCGGGCGGCGGAGATGTCCTCCCACCAGCCGGGCAGTTCCTCGAAGATCGGTGTGGCGTGGTGGAAATCGGTCTGGGTGGTGGGCATCTGTTCGACGCGCCGACCGTCGATCTCGTAGGCCACGCAGATCGGGACGGTGTCCAGACCGGACAGCACGTCGAGTTTGGTGAGGAAGTAGTCGGTGACGCCGTTGACGCGGGTGGCGTAGCGGGAGATGACCGCGTCGAACCAGCCGCAGCGGCGCGCGCGGCCGGTGGTGACGCCGACCTCGCCGCCGTTCTTGGCGAGGAATTCGCCGAACTGGTCGAACAGTTCGGTCGGGAAAGGACCCGAGCCGACGCGGGTGGTGTAGCACTTGAGGATGCCCAGGACCGTGGTGATGCGGTTGGGGCCGACGCCCGACCCCACCGCGGCGCCGCCGGAGGTCGGATTCGAGGACGTCACGTACGGGTAGGTGCCGTGGTCGACGTCGAGCAGCGTGCCCTGCGAACCCTCCAGCAGCACCGTCTCGCCGCGCTCGAGCGCCTCGTTCAACTTCAGGCGGGTGTCGGAGATGCGGTGCTTGAAACCCTCGGCCTGGGCAAGCACTTCGTCGACCACCTGCTGCGGGTCCAGCGCGCGCCGGTTGTAGATCTTCACCAGCACCTGGTTCTTGAACTCCAGGGCGGCCTCGACCTTCTGGGTGAGGATCTTCTCGTCCAGCACGTCGGCGACCCGCACGCCGACACGGGCGACCTTGTCCTGGTAACAGGGGCCGATGCCGCGACCGGTGGTGCCGATCTTCTTGTTGCCGAGGAAGCGTTCGGTGACCTTATCGATGGCCACGTGGTACGGCATGATCAGGTGCGCGTCCGCCGACAGCAGCAGCCCCGAGGTGTCCACGCCGCGCTGCTCCAGCCCGGCCAGTTCGTCCAACAGCACGCCCGGATCGACCACGACGCCGTTGCCGATCACATTGGTGACCCCCGGCGTGAGGATGCCGGACGGGATCAGATGCAGGGCGAACTTGTCGCCGTTGGGCAGCACGACGGTGTGACCGGCGTTGTTGCCGCCCTGGTAGCGCACGACCCATTGCAGGCGACCACCGAGCAGATCGGTTGCTTTGCCCTTGCCCTCGTCGCCCCACTGGGCGCCGATCAGGACGATTGCCGGCATGGTCTGTCTCCTACGATTCGGGGGCGCAACACGGTCGTGCTGCAGCTACCTGCCCGTCTGGAGGAGGTGGCCGGTAGCTCATTTTAGCCGATGCCCGCTGACCGGCTCGGAACCGTCTCGCAGCGCGCGGTGGGGCGCGCCCCCATCATCGGGGCTATGGTTGGGCACGGAGCGTGCCCCGAACGGGGTTCGCTCGCGAGTGGCGAGGGGGCCGACGGGTGTGTCGGCCGGACCGAGGAGGGTGTACGGCAGTTTGAGTACCCACGTTCTCCGCTGCGACGGTGCGCCCGCCCCGATCGCCCTGTCCGCGTTACCCACCACCCAGACCGCCGCCATCCCGCAGACCGCGCTCGTCGACGAACTGCTCCCGGTGCTGGCCGCCGACAGCCTGCCCCGGCTCATCGTGCTCGGTGACGACGCCGCGCTGGCCGCCGTGCTCACCCACCTGATGAAGACCGAGCGCCTGCACGTCGAGATCGGCTACGTGCCCGTCGACAAGACCTACGGCTCGCGCGCCTACCAGACCGGCACCGGCAACGCCGCCGCCCGCCGCGCCATCGGCGGGCGCGCCACCGAGACCCCGCTGATCCGCGACGACACCGGCACCGTGCTGGTCGGCCGCGCCACCATCACCGGCGTCGACCACGCCAAGTTGGAAGGCGAGGCGTACGTGGACGACGCCCTGCTGTTCAGCGGCAAGGTCAACTCGATGCACATCTCCCCGACCCCGCACCTGCCCGGCGTCCGCGCCGCCGTCACCAAGGGGCTGCGCAAGCGGCGCTGGATCGAGGGCAGGGCCGCCCAGCTCGGCAGCCCGGGCGCGGTCGTCACCCGCGACGGGGTGCGCACCGAACGTCCCGTGCCGCGCTCGAGCTTCTACCGCCATCACGAATCCTGGTATCTGGTGCGATGAACACGCCCTTCGCCAAGCCGCGGACCGGTCGCGGCGCGGTCCGGCCGAGCCCGGTGTTCCTGCTGGTCGTCGCGATCGCCGTCGCGGGCGGCGTGCTCGCCTGGATCTCCGAACTCGACTCCACCCGCGCGCAGATCGGGGTGTTCCTGCTGGTCGTCGCGGGCTGGGTGGTGTCGCTGTGCCTGCACGAATTCGCGCACGCCTACACCGCGTGGCGGGCCGGGGACCGCGAGGTCGAACTGCGCGGCTACCTGACTCTGAACCCGCTCAAGTACTCGCACCCGCTGCTGTCGATCGTGCTGCCGATCGTGTTCATCGCCCTCGGCGGCATCGGCCTGCCCGGCGGCGCGGTCTACGTCAACCCGCACAACGTCGACGCGCGCACCCAGCGGATCATCAGCGGCGCGGGCCCCGCGGTGAACCTGGTCTGTGCGGTGGTCCTGCTGGTGATCGTGCGGGTGTTCGGCTCCGCGAGTTCGCATCCCGCGTTCTGGTTCGGCCTCAGCTTCCTGGCCTTCCTCCAGGTCACCGCGGCCCTGCTCAACTCGCTGCCGATCCCCGGCCTGGACGGCTACGGCGTACTCGAACCCTCGCTGAGCTACCAGACCCGGCGCTCGCTGGACCAGTTCAAACCCTTCGGCATGCTGATCCTGTTCGCGCTGCTGTTCACCCCCGCGATCAACAACGTCTTCTTCGACGCGGTCTACGCGCTGTTCGAGCTGTCCGGGGTGCCGCGCGTGTGGTCCGGCTACGGCGACTACCTGACCCGTTTCTGGCGCTGAGGAATCCGCGACACCGCTCCGCCCGGCCGCTCGGAGGCCCGACCATCCCCCTCCCGGTGGTCGAACTACCCGCGCGGCGCGGGCGGAGGGTCGGACCGCGACACCCCTCGACGATCGCGGTCACGGATCGAGGCTAGAACCGGCCGGTCCCCCTCGACACGAGTAGCGCACTACCCGGATTCAGTCCTGGGGGCGCACATACGGATTGGGCACCGTCGGCGGCAGCAGCGCGATCGCCGAGATCCGGCGCATCCCGCACACCTGCATCAGATCCACCACGATCGACCGCAACTGCGCGAACACCACGTGCGCCGAAAGACCCGCGCCCGCCACCAGTTCCGGGCGCGCGCCCTTCGCGACCGTGCGCAGCACCCGCGCCGCCTCCGCCTGATCGGGCTGCTCGCCGGGATCGGCCAACATCATCCGACGCACCACCTCCACCGCGTGCGCCAAACTCTCCACCTCCTCGATCAGCCGGGGATCGAGGATCTCGTCGTCGTTCACCAGCGTCAACGAACGGCGAAGCAGTACGCGGGTATTGCGCACCGCGTTGTCCAGCGGGTCCGCCGTCGCCCGGATCCTGTCCAGCCGCGCCCGCGAATTCCAGTACAGCGGGGAGATCCGACTGATCTCCCGGCCGCCCTCCAACGACGAACGCAGCGAATCGATCTGCGCCTGCGTCGCGCGCGCCGACTCCAACGCGACCCGGATCTTCTCCGGATCCTGTTCCAGCAGACCGTCCGCGCAACTGGTCAACGCCTTGCCCATCACCCCCAGCACCGCCGCGGCGTGATCGCGGGCCCGACGTACCGGATGCAGCGGGATCGCGGCCACCATCACCACACCGACCAGACCACCCACCAGCGCGTCGACCATCCGCGACAGGCTGCCGCCCGAGGACGGCGGCATCAACGTCGCGACCAGCACCGCCGACCCGGCGGCCTGCATCGTGATGATCGAACCGCCGTCGAGGAACACCGCCAACGCCATCGCGACCGCCACCACGAACGCGATCTGCCACACGCCGGTGCCCGCGCGACCGATGAACACGTCACCGATGCCGATGCCGACCGCCACCCCGACGACCAACTCCACCGAACGCCGCAACCGCGCGCCGAAGGAGATGCCGATCGACACCACCGCCGCCGTCGGCGCGAAGAACGGTTGCGTGTGACCGATGACGTTGTGCGCGAGGAACCAGGCCAGCGCCGCGCCCAGCGCGCACTGCACGATCGGGACGAGCGAGAGCCGCAACCTCGCCCACGAGCGGCGAAGCTGGTCCCTACCGCTGTCGCGGGCGACCGCGACGCGCGAACCCGGCCCCGTCAATCAGTCGAGGCCGAGTTCGGCGGCCGCGCGCGGATCGCAGTCCTCGAGCAGGTCCAGGCAGCGGGCGTACTCCTCGGTCTCCCCGACCGCGCGCGCCGCCTTCGCCAACGCCCCCACACTGCGCAGGAAACCCTGGTTCGGCTCGTGGCTCCACGGCACCGGCCCGAAACCCTTCCAACCGTTGCGACGCAGCAGGTCAAGGCCGCGGTGATAGCCGGTGCGCGCGAAGGCGTAGGCGGCCACCACGTCGAGGTTCACGACCTCGTCGGCGCCGACGACACCGCCGCGCGCCAACGCGGCCTCCGCCAGATAGGCCCACGCGATCGACGCCGCCGGATGGTCGGCGGCCACCCGCACCGGGTCGACGTTGTCGAGCAACGCCTGCTCGGCATCGGTGTTTTCCGGCAGGAGCACCGGCTGAGGTCCGAGCAGATCACCGAAGGAGGTCATGCGGTTCATTCTTGCACCGACCGACCCCGCACCGGTGCGCCCATCCCCAGGCGAACCCTGTTTCCACAGGGCTGCTAACACGGGCCGCCACCGCGCACGATCCATTGGCGGACTACCTTCGGCGAAGGCCGTTAGGCTGACCGTCGAGTTCCACAGATTCCGCCTGAGCCGAGGGGTAATTAGGTGTCCGACCCGAACGACGAGAAGAACCCCCCGCGCGCGAGCACGGGAGCCGAACAGTCCCGCAAGGACGCCCCTGCGGCCTCGTCGTCCGAGCGTGCCTCCGCGACCGCGAAACCGGCCTCCTCCCAACGGGAAACCCCCTCCGCCGATCGCCCCCGCACACCCGTCGAACCCGCCGTCTTCCGCCGCGAACCCCTCGGCGCGGCCCCCCGTGGGGCGACCCCGCAGGCAGGCGCGGACTCCGCGACCACCGAGATCCCCCGAGGAACGCGCGACACCTCCGAGGACCGCACCGTCACGCTGCGCCCCGACGACGAGACCGTCCGCATCGACGCCGCGGGCGACACCCCCACCCCGCCTCCCCCGCCCGGCAAACCCGCCGCTCCGGCGAAGGGCGCTCCCGCGGGCAGCGGTGCGACCCCGGCCCCCGACGAGGACGATGCGTCAGCGGACGAGGCGAGCACCGAAGCCGCCGGCTCGAGCAGCGCCGACGCCGTTCCGTCGACCGGAAAAGCCGCCGATACGTCGAGGAGCGATGAGCACGGCGGCGCGGTGCGTCCCGGAGCGGCGGGCACGAAAGCCGTCGGCGCGGCAAGCACCGGGGCGACGAGCGCGGGAACCGCCGGCGCAGCAGATACCGGAACCAGCGCGGGAACGGTCGGCGAGGCAAGCGCCGCGGGCGCGGGAACCGCCGCCTCGGCAGGTGTCGGAGCCGCGAGCGCGGGAAGCCCCGGCGCGGCGAGCGCCGGAGTTGCGGGCGAGAAGACCGGCTCGGGCGAGGGCGACGCAGCGCCTGCCGGCGTGGAGGCAGGTGGGCCGCAGAGCGCCGAGGCCGCAGGTCCGGGGAGCGCGGCCGAGTCAGGTGGCCGGACGACGGACGGTTCGGTCCCGACAGAGTCCACCGATGCGGCGGCCCCGGACAAGACCACAGTGGCCGATGCGGCAGCGGGCGGCGGTGCGTCCGACGACGTCCCGACGGATTCTGCGTCGACCGCGGCCGAATCGGCCGCCGCGGAAACGAGCCAGGACGCCGACGCGAGCCCGGCCACCGCCGCCGGCGCTGGTGCCGCGACTGGGGCTGGTGCCAGTGCCGATGCTGGTGCCGCCCGCAGTGCTGGTGTTGATGCCGGCGCTGGCGCAGGCGAGACGACGATCATTCGGAAGCCGGGTAGCGGTCCGTCGGACACGCCGGTACCTGGCGACACCACGCCGAGCGATTCGGCGACCGCGCAGACCCGGGACGTCGCCGACACCGCCGCCGCCGGGGAAACCGCCGCCGCGACCGCGCCTTCCGCCGACCCGGTGGAATCCGGGCCGGAACCGACGGCGGAAGGTGGCGCGTCCGACGCGGACGTGCAGGGGCAGCGCGAGCGCGGAGTCGACTCCGATACGCCGAACGACGCGGACAAGACGCAGGTCATTCGCCGGCCCGGGGCGGGCGGGGAGTCGCGGCCCGAGGGTGGGGACGACAAGACGGTGGCGATACCGGTCGTGTCGGATTCCGGGGATGCGCCGACGATGGCGATGCCGATCCAGACGCCGCCGGATCAGCAGGCCACGCAGCGCATTCCGACGGGGCCCGCGCGGCCGTTGTCCAAACCTCCGGTGACGCCGCGGTCCGCGCCGGGGCCCAGGCAGTCGGGGCCGCACGGTGGGCCGGTCGCTCCGCCGCCGGGTGAAGTCGAGCAGACCCGGCCGACGCCGCCGCGACCGCCCGGGAAGGCGCGGCCCTCGGTGGCGAAGGCTCCGTCGCCGGCCGATACCCAGATGACCTCGCCGGTGCAGTCCACGACGCACCCCAAGGGCACCCCGCCGCAGGAACACCCCGGTCCGCAGCAGGCCGGTCCGCAAGGGCCGCCGAATCAACGGCCGCCCCAGGGACCGCAGCAGCGCCCGCAAGGCGCGCCCACTCAGCCGCCGGGCGGACCGCAGCAAGGTCACCCGCAGGGTGGTCAGCGCCCGCAGGACGCACAACCCGTAGGCGGACCCCAGCAGCGCGGTTCCCAGGGCGGACTCGGACCGGGGGCCGGCTCGCAGGGCGGTCACCCGCAGGACGCGACCCAACAGGCGAGCCCGCAAGGCGCGCCCCAGCAGCGCGGACCGCAGCAGGGTGGACCCCAAGGCGCGCCCCAGCAGCGCGGTCCGCAGGGAGTTCCCCAGCGCGGCCCGCAGCAAGGCGGACCGCAACAGAACCCCCAGCAAGGCGGTTCGCAGCAGAGCCCGCAGCAGGGCGGTCCTCAACAGGGCCTCCATCAGGGCGGTCCTCAACAGGGCCTCCATCAGGGCGGTTCCCAGCAAGGCGGTTCTCAGCAGGGCGGTCCTCAACAGGGCCTCCACCAGGGCGGTTCCCAACAGGCCGGACCACAGCAGGGTTCGCAGCAAGGCGGACACCCCCAGGGCGCGCCGCAACCGGGCGGCCCCCAGCTGACGAAGCCCGCGGGCGCACCGCAGGCACCGAACGCGCAGGCCGACCAGCAGACCAGAAACCTCCAGGGCGCACCGAATCAGCGCCCGATCGCCCCGCCGCAGCGGATCGCTCCCGCGGCCCAGCCCGATGCGGCGCCGGAACCCGAGGCCGGGAAGTCGCAGCGGTGGCGGTTGGCGGTGGCCGCGGCGGCGATGGTGTTGGTCGCGGTGCTGGTGACGGTGGCGTTCCTGCTGGTGGGCGGTTCGAAGACGTCGCCGCAGGACGAGGTGCGTGGCGCGATCGGCGCTTACACCGACGGGTTGAAGACGGGGAATCTGGCGGAGTTGCGGTCGAGTACCTGCGGCACGTTGCACGATTTCTACGCGCAGATCTCCGAGGAGCAGTTCGCGGGCGTGCACCGGTCGTCGGTGGAGAATCGGACGATTCCGGTGGTGGACAGTGTGAACACCATCTCGATCACCGGCGATACCGCGATCGCGGAGGCGACGGTGTTCATCGAGGCCGATCCGGCGAACCGCACCGCGCGCACGTTCGACCTGCAGCGCACCGACGGCGGGTGGAAGGTGTGCGACCCGGCGCAGATCACTCCGTAGGCGGTTCGGCCCCGGCGGATGACAGTGTCCGCCGGGCCCGATTGTGAGGCGTCACCGTCGTCACATTTTCCTGGTCAAGTGTCCGCTTCCCCCAGTAGCATGGCCCGGATCATGAGCACGGAGCAGACAGACACGCGGCCTGCGACCGGTGATTCGGTCGATACGGCGGCGTATGCGGGACGGCAATTCGCGATGCGCGACCACTACGAGGTCGGCCGGGAGAAGGTGCGCGAATTCGCCCGCGCGGTGCGCAACAAGCACGGCGCGCACCATTTCGAGCCCGACGCCCGCAAGCTCGGCTACGAGGGCGTCCTCGCCCCGCCCACGTTCTCCTCGGTCATCGGCATGTCGTGCACGCGGGCGCTGCTGGACTCGGTGCTGACCGAATATGACCTGTCACAGGTTCTCCAGACCGATCAGGTCTTCGAGCAGCACCGGCCGATCATCGCGGGCGACAGCCTGACCACCGCGATCCGGATCGAGTCGGTGCGCCATTTCGGTGACACCGACATCGTGCAGGTGAGTTTCACGCTCACCAACCAGCGCGGCGAGGTGGCCCAGATCGGTACCACGACGATGGTCGCCCGCCGGGGCGCGCACGTGGACCCGGAGATGGCCCGCGCGATCGACGGTCTGCTCATCCAGCCCGAACCCGAGGGTCCGAGCCCGCTGGTCGAGTTGCCCGCCGAGCACGTCGCGCCGTCGCCGACGGTCGATCCGGAACCGCAGGTCCTGCACACGCTGCCCGATTTCGACACCCTCGCCCCCGGTACCGCACTGCCCCCGGCCTCGGCGACCCTTACCAGGGGTGATCTGGTGAACTACGCGGGCGTGAGCGGCGACCCGAACCCGATCCACTTCAGCGAGCACGCCGCGCGGTTGGTCGGTCTGCCCACGGTGGTCGGCCACGGCCTGTTGACGATGGGTCTGGCGGCGGACTACCTGACCGACTGGGCGGGCGATCCGACCGCCGTCACCCGATTCAGCGTCCGGTTCGCGGGATATGTGCCGGTGGGCTCCGACGTGCCCGCCCGCATCGATTTCGGCGGCCGGGTGAAATCGCTGGACCGGTCGACGCGCACCGCCGCGATCGCGCTCACCGGTCACCACGGTGACCGCAAACTGTTCGGCCGCGCGCTGGCCGAGATCCGCTTCGCCTGAACGACTCTCGCGTCGAGGCCGAGTGGGCACCGGATCGGCCGCGCCGAACGGCGATGCGCCACCCCGGCTTCGGCCGGTCATAGCGAATCGGAATGGGGCAATTCGCCGAAACGGCGCGTCAACCCCTGCTAACGTCCGCGACGGGATTCGTCGCCCTCGCGGCGCCGCATCCCCGCCCGGCGATCGAACCGCGCACGAGGAAGGGATGAGCACTTCGCATCCCATCGGGCACGGTGGTCGTCGGCACGCTGGGGCACTCGGCCCTGGGAATGGGATCGGCGTCGGTGGCGGCCGGCGTCGATCCCCCCGTGCCGGTCAGCCGAGAGCTTGGAAAGTCAGGATCGTCGCACCGATCCGGATGACGTCGCCGTCGGCGAGCAGCGCGCCGCTCTCGATGGCTTCCTCGTTGACGTAGACGCCGTTGGCCGAATGCAGATCCTTGATGAGCAGACCGGCGCGGCTCGGCATGATGTGCGCGTGGTAGCGACTGGCTTTGGGATCGTCGAGGACCAGGTCGTTGTCGGTCATGCGGCCGATGCGCATACCGCCCTGCCCGATGACCTGGATGCGCCCGTCGGGCATGCGCAACTGGCCGCTGCGCACCGAACGCGGCATCTCGGTGACCGTCTCGGTCATGGCGGCGGCCAAGCGTTCGGACCGTTTGAGTTCGACGGTGTTGAGCGGTTCCTGGCGCAGCACCCGCTGTTCGAGTTCGACCAGCGGCGGGCTGGGGTCGATGCCGAGTTCGTCGGCGAGGACCGCGCGCACCCGGCGGCAGGCGTCCAGGGCGTCGGCTTGGCGGCCGGACAGGTACAGGGCGGTGATCAACTGCGCCCACAGCGGTTCCCGCAGCGGATGCTCCCCGGTCATCGAGACCAGTTCGCCGATCACCGATGAGGCGCGCCCGCAGGCGATCTCGGCGTCGATGCGGGCCGAGGCGGCCAGTAGGCGTTCCTCGTCCATGGCGGTGGCGAAACCGTCGGCGAATTGCAGGCCGCTCAGGTCGGCGAGCGCGCGACCGCTCCACTCGCGCAGCGCGGCACCGAACAGTTGGGACGCGCCCGCGTGATCGCCCGCCTCGGCGGCCTTGGCGGCGGCGTCCCGCGCGGCCTCGAAACGGCCGATGTCACAGGCGGTCTCGGGGATCTCCAGGCGGTACCCGGAGGATTCGGTGCGCAGCACCTGGGCCGGATCGACACCGGAATTGCGCAGCGCCTTGCGGATATTGGAGACGAAGACCTGCAGACTGGCCGCGTAGGAGTCGGGCGGATCCTCGTTCCACACCATATCGGCCAACGCCGCCGAGGCCACCGCACGCCTGCGGTTGACGGTGAGCGCGGCCAGCAAGGCCCGCGGCTTGGGCCCGCCGACCGCCACCGGCGCATCGCCGACGAACAACCGGACGGGCCCGAGCACGCGTACGTCGAGAGTCATGAACTCGGGCCCCCGAGGGTACTGGGTCAGGCGCTGATCGACCGTCCCGCGGACTTCAGATCATTGCACGCCTCGAGGACCCGTGCCGACATGGCCGCTTCGGCCTTCTTCAGGTACGAGCGCGGATCGTAGGTCTTCTTGTTGCCGACCTCGCCGTCGATCTTCAGCACACCGTCGTAGTTGGTGAACATGTGGCTCGCGATCGGACGGGTGAACGCGTACTGGGTGTCGGTGTCGACGTTCATCTTCACCACGCCGTAGCGCAGCGAATCCTCGATCTCGGACTTCAGCGAGCCCGAGCCGCCGTGGAAGACGAAGTCGAAGGGCTGGGCGTCGCCGCCGAGGCCGAGCTTGGCGGCGGCCACGCGCTGGCCCTCGGCCAGCACCTCGGGACGCAGCACCACGTTGCCCGGCTTGTAGACGCCGTGCACGTTGCCGAAGGTGGCGGCGAGCAGGTACTTGCCGTTCTCGCCGGCGCCGAGCGCCTCGATGGTCTTCTCGAAGTCCTCGGAGGAGGTGTAGAGCTTGTCGTTGATCTCGGCCTCGACGCCGTCCTCCTCGCCGCCCACGACGCCGATCTCGACCTCGAGGATGATATTGGCGGCGGCGGTGGCCTTGAGCAGTTCCTGCGCGGTCTCGAGGTTCTCGTCGATCGGGATGGCCGAACCGTCCCACATGTGCGACTGGAACAGCGGGTGCTGCCCGGCGTTGACGCGCTCCTGGGAGATCGCGATCAGCGGGCGGACGAAGCCGTCCAGCTTGTCCTTGGGGCAGTGGTCGGTGTGCAGCGCGATGGTGACGTCGTACCTGGCGGCGACGACGTGCGCGAACTCGGCCAGCGCCACCGCGCCCGTGACCATGTCCTTCACGCCGAGGCCGGAACCGAATTCCGCGCCGCCGGTGGAGAACTGGATGATGCCGTCACTTCCCGCGTCGGCGAATCCCTTGATGGCCGCGTTGATCGTCTCCGACGACGTGCAGTTGATGGCCGGGAAGGCGAAGGAGTGCGCTTTGGCCCGACCGAGCATCTCGGCGTAGACCTCCGGAGTCGCGATGGGCACTGTAGGACCTCCGTGTTGTGCGGCAAGAAGCGATTCTGTCAGGCCAACCCTAAGGCAGAGCCGTTTGGTGAGCAGAGGCACCCGGGGTGGTTCGGGCGGTCTCTCCGCGCCTGTTGACAGGCTGTGAGTTAGCTGCCCGACCGGTGGGAAGTTTCGTCCTCGACCCCAGCTTCGCGGGCATCACCCGGTACTGTGGTCGAGGTAATCGCGCTGGCAGCTTCCGAAGCGATGGCGAGCACATTCCCAAGCCAGCCGCATCCCGGACAGGAGGCCGCGTGTTTCTGCTGGCAGCGACCGAATCGGTCACTGGTAATCTCGCGCTGACCCAGTTGCTCGATCCGATGTACCTGCTCACCGAATCGTGGCTGAAGAACGCGGTACTCCCGGCGATCCTCATCATCGTCTTCATCGAGACCGGTCTGCTCTTTCCCATTCTCCCGGGCGACTCCCTGCTGTTCACCGGCGGTCTGCTGGCGGCGCAGGCGAATCCGCCGGTAAACATCTGGATTCTGCTGCCCGCGGTAATCTTCGTCGCCTTCGCGGGCGACCAGACGGGGTACTGGATCGGCCGCGGGATCGGTCCCAAGATCTTCCACAAGGAGGACACCCGCTTCTTCAAGAAGCACTACGTCACCGAGACGCACGCCTTCTTCGAGAAGCACGGCCCCAAGACCATCATCCTGGCCCGTTTCGTGCCCATCGTGCGCACGTTCATGCCGGTGCTGGCCGGGGTATCGAAGATGGACTACCGCAAGTTCGTCGCCTTCGACATCATCGGCGCGATCCTGTGGGGCGGCGGCGTCACCATCCTGGGCTACTTCCTCGGCAACGTCGCCTTCATCCGCGACCACGTCGAGGCCATCTTCCTGTTCATCGTGTTCCTGTCGATCCTGCCCGGGATCGTCGCGGTCGGTAAGAAGCTGCTCAACAAGGGTTCGGCGCCGCGGCCCGACGCCGAGTTGACCGCCGCCGCCACGAACGAGCCGATCCGCTGAGCCGGTGTCGACGGAGTCACTGCCCCTGGCCGTGGGCACGTTCGATCCCCTGATCTCCGCGGGACCCGCGCTCGTGTGGGCGGTGGTGCTGACCTTCGTCTTCCTCGAGTGCGCGCTGATCATCGGGCTGTTCCTGCCCGGTGACTCGATGCTGATCACCGCGGGCATCGTGATGGCCTCGCACGCCAGCGGGGAAGCCCAGGTGTGGGCGCTGTCGGTGGGCGCGATGGTCTCCGCGGTCGCGGGCAACCAGGTCGGCTATGTCGTCGGTCAACGCACCGGCGACCACATGGTCGCCCGTAAGAACGGTCGCTACATCAACGCCCGCAATCTGCAACGGGTCTCCGAACTGTTGGAACGGCACGGCTTCCTGGCGGTTCTGGTGGCCCGCTGGATCCCGTGGGTGCGCACGCTGTGCCCGATGGTGGCGGGCGCGGCCGGGATGGACCACCGCAAGTACACGATCGCCAGCACCGTCGGCGCGATCATCTGGGCGCCGGTCCTGCTGCTCATCGGCTACTACGCGGGCGGCTTCCTCGAACGGGTGCCGTGGCTGATGCCGGTGGTGATCGCCACGCTGGTCGTCGGACTGATCATCGGCACGGTGCTGGGCATCCGCCACTACCGGCAGGAGATGTCGCGGCCGGCCGAGGAGTTCGATCTGGACTCCCGCGCGCGGGTGTGCGAGACCGAGGGCTGACCGGCCCGCTCAGAATCCGGCGGCGCTGACCTGGTGCGCCGCCTCCAGCAGCATCCAGCCCGACAGTTGCGTCGACAGGTCGCGCTCGGGCACGGCCGAGGCCGTCACCGAACCGCCCGAGGTGAAATGTCCGGCCCCGGCGCTGCCGCCGGGCAGGCGGGCGGGATGCCGCCAGTCGACGCCGAACAGCGGTTCGCCCTCGAGGTCGAGCCGATTCGACCAGGCCGCGGCCGCGGACGTCAGCACGATCTCGGCGGCCAGTCGGCGGTCCGCGATCTGCTCACGCCCCTCGCCGGGCAGCATCATCGCGACCACCGCGAGGTAGCGGATCAGGATGCCGTTGAACAGGCCGCCGTCACCGCCGCCGCCCCCGTGGACGATGCCCGCGGTGGTCATCTGCTCCTCGACCGCGGCCAGCAACCGGTGCACGCGCTCGAGGTGCCGGGATTCGCCGGTGGCCATCGCCAACTCGGTCTCCAGACCGAGGACGACGCCCTGGCAGTAGGTGAACGTGGGGTACTCGATCTCGCCGGACGGCAGGTGCACCCCGTCCAGGACCAGACCGGATTCGGGATGACGCAGGTGCGCGTCGATCCAGTCGGCGATCTGCTGGGCCCGGCTGTACCGGCCCAGCCGGAGTAACGCGATCCCCGCGGGACCGTTGGCGGGCGCGTTGAAGTAGTCCGAGCCGATCCGCCACGGCACCCCGCCGCCGACCTCGTCGTTCCAGCCCTCGTAAAGCTTCTTCTCCAACGCCGCCAGCCCGCCGCGCGCCTCGGTGACGCCCTGGGTGCGCTCGGCGCGTTCGACCGCGATGGCCAGCCACGCCATGTCGTCGTAGTAGTCGTTGGTCCAACCGGTGATGTTGCGAAGGCGATGCGAACGCACGATCTGCGCGATGCGCTTGCGTCGGGCCGGAGTGGGCACCCGGTTGGCGGCGTCGACGGCGCAGTCGATCAGATGCGCCTGCCACCAGTAGTGCCAGGAGAAGAAGGCGCGTTCGCGGCGGGTGGGCGGCCAGCCGACGACGCCGAGTTCGGTGCCGGGCAGGGCCCACAGCGGCCGCAGGTGCCGGGAGATGATCGCGGATTCGGCCATATCGGCCCGTTCGGACCACAGCGCCGGCATGGATGCGGCATCATGGCCTGCTTGAGGGCTCCGCGACGTCATGCCCCCATGGTGCCAGGTCGCGCCCGGATCGCGCGCACCATTCCGTTACCAAGATGTGGTCAAATCGGCATGGCAGCGGACCCAGGCGTGCATGGCGATCCCCGCGGCGACACCGGCGTTGATACTGCGCGTCGAACCGAACTGGGCGATCGAGACGGTCATGGCGGCAGCGCTTTTCGCGTCCTCGGTGACGCCGGGGCCTTCCTGCCCGAACAGCAGCAGACAGTCACGCGGCAGCATCGCCGTCTCCAGCGGGACCGCGCCGGGAACATTGTCGACGGCGACCACCGTGAGCGCGTGTCGCGCCGCGTACTCCAGCAGCGCGGGCAGATCCTCGTGGTGCTCGAGATGCTGGTAGCGGTCGGTCACCATGGCGCCGCGCCGATTCCAGCGCCGCCGCCCCACGATGTGCACGGCTGCCGCGGCGAAGGCGTTGGCGGTGCGCACGACGGTGCCGATGTTGGCGTCGTGCCCGAAGTTCTCGATGGCCACGTGGAACGGGTGCCTGCGCGCGTCGATGTCGGCGACGATGGCCTCGCGGGTCCAGTACCGGTAGGCGTCGACCACGTTGCGGCGGTCGCCGTGCGCGAGCAGTTCCGGGTCGAACCGGGCGTCGGTCGGCGGCGGACCGTCGTGTTCACTCGCCCACGGCCCGACGCCGTGCGGCTGCTCGCCCCATTCGGTCGGCCCCGGCTGTTCGGCGCCGGATTCGTTGAGGCCGTTCAGGTCCGACTCGCGCTGCTCCGGGCCGTTCTGCTCCGGCCCGTTCTGGTCCGACTCGTTCAGGTCCGACTCGAGCTGGTCCGACTCGTTCAGGTCCGACTCGAGCCGGTCCGACTCGGACTGTTCGGGCTCCTCGGACCGGCTGGGGTCCGTCACGTGGAGGACGCGCCGATCATGATGACGATGAACACGACGTAGATGATCGCGAACAGCACCCACGCCGCGAGCCAGGCGGTGCCGATGATCCCGCAGATGTAACCGGCCTTGACATTGCTGCGCCCGCCGATCGCCCCGCCGGAACTGTCGATCTCGGCCAGTGCCTTGCGGCCCATCGACCACGCGAACGGTCCGCACAGTCCGCACATGGCCAGGCTCAGCACGCCGAGGATCAGGATCGTGGTGGCCTGCGGATGCTCCGGCGGCGGGAAGTAACCGCCACCGCCGTAGGGGTTGTACTGCTGCGGCGGATACGGCTGCTGCCCGTAAGGCTGTGGCGGATAAGGCTGTTGGCCGTACGGCTGCTGGGGCGACTGTCCATACGGTTGCTGCGGTGACTGCCCGTAAGGCTGCTGCGGTGACGACTGCGCGTAAGGCTGCGGCGACGACTGGGCATGGGGCTGTTGCGGAGACGACTGGGAATAGGGCTGCTGGGGCTGGGACCCGGGCGGCTCCGATTTGTCCATCGACGGCGGATTGCTCATGTCGGTGATGGTATCCGGCCCGCTACCGGGGCCCGCCGCGTGAATCCGCGTGCGCGCGTGGATCGGTGAGCAGGTACTGCGCGGCGGCGTAGGTGCCGAGGATGACGCCTTCGCTGATGCGGCGCGCGCGCTCGCCGCGGGCGAACAACCGGCGCAGCACGATCAGTCCGTCGGAGACGGTGAACAGCAGGGCGCCCAGGCCGAGTCGACTGTGCGCGGAGGAATCCGGCAGGTTCAGTCCGGCGACGGTGCGGGCCTCGGGGGCCAGCGCGGGATCGGAGGCGAGGACGGCGGCCGTGCCCAGCGTCGCGCCGTAGGCGGTCAGCGGCAGCGCGACCGCGGGAGCCTTCGAGCGCAGCAAGGCGGCGGCGCCGAGCCAAGCGCCGACGCGCGGCAGCGCGTTCGCGACGGTCGGGCGGGCTCCGCGACGCAGCCACAGCGCCGCGTACCCCGTCTGCATGGCGGCGAAGAACGACGCGCCCGCGATCAGGCGGCGGTCGTCGTCGGGATCGATGAGCAGGACGTCACCGACGGTGGCCGCGCCCAACGACCCGAGCAGCAGGGTCCGGTCGGTGCGGTCCAGCGCGACCTCCGAAGTCGCGACATCGGCCGCGAGCAACGGCATGAGCAGCGGTTTCGCCAACCATTGCAGGCGGTCCCGGCCGGTGAGCGCACCGGCGACTGTGACGAGTGCGGCCGCCGCGTACCCGAGACGCAGCGGCCGGACCGCGCCGCGTTCAGACATCGAAGCTGGGCTCCGCGGGAGCGGGCGGCAGGGTGACGACCTGACCCGCGTAGCTCAGGCCCGCGCCGAAACCGAGCAGCAGCGCGGTCTGCCCGCCCTTGGCCTTGCCGGTGGCCAGCATCTCCTCCATCGCCAGCGGGATGGAGGCGGCCGAGGTGTTGCCGGTGTTGACGATGTCGTTGGCCATCGGGATGTCGTCGGCCAGGCCCAGGTTCTTCTTCATCAACTCGTTGATGCGGGCGTTGGCCTGGTGCGGGACGAAGACCTCGATCTCCTCCTTGGACACCCCGGACATCTCCAGCGCGTTGGCCAGCGCGCGCGGCAACGTGACCGCCGCCCAGCGGAACACCCGCGGCCCTTCCATGCGCAGCGACATCCGGCCGACCGCCTCGGTCTCCGGGTCGGTGCCCTGCAAGGTCTGCGCCCGCTCCATGTAGGCCAGGAAGTCGACGTCCTGGGCGATGGCCTCGGCGTTCTCGCCGTCGCTGCCCCACACCGTCGGGGAGATGCCGTTCTCCTCGCTGGGGCCGACCACGACCGCACCCGCGCCGTCGCCGAAGATCATGGCGGTGCCGCGGTCGGTGGGGTCGAGGCCGACCGTCATCGTCTCCGCGCCGATGACCAGCACGTAGTCGGCCGAGCCCGCGCGGATCAGGTCGGCGGCGACGCCGAGTCCGTAGCCGAAGCCGCCGCAGCCGGAGGTGAGGTCGAAGGCGGGGATGCCGTTGAGCCCTAGGTCGGCGGCCACGGTGGGCGCGCCGTGCGGGGTGAGCTTGAGCCAGCTCGACGTACACAGGATCAGCGCGCCGATCTTGTTCCGCTCGATGTCGGTGTTGCGCAGCGCGCGGTCGCCCGCGGCGGCGGAGATGGAGCGCAGGGTCTCGTCGCCGCTGATCCAGCGTCGGTTCTGGATGCCGGTGCGTTCGACGATCCAGTCGGGCGTGGAGTCGAGCTGTTCGCACACCTCGGCGTTGCTGACGACCCGCTGGGGTCGGTACGCGCCGATTCCGAGCATCGCAACGTTCTGGCGACTCTTATTGACCGCAATGCTCACCACAGGTGACTCACACGTCCTCTACCGTCCGGACAACTGAACTGTGTTCAGGCTAACCCAGCCGGGTGTGCCTGTGACCCGCAGGCGGTTGCCCGCTGCGCGGAATCAGTAGACAATACCGACCGGTCAGCCCAGTGCGAGATCTTTCAACCCGAGAATGGACCGGTACTCCAGCCCTTCGGCGGCGATCACCTTGTCCGCGCCGGTCTCACGGTCGACGACCGTCGCGACCCCTACCACGGTGGCGCCGGCGTCACGCAGCGCGCGCACCGCCGTCAGCGGCGAATTGCCGGTGGTCGTGGTGTCCTCCACGACCAGCACCCGCTTGCCCACGATGTCCGGGCCCTCGATCTGGCGCTGCATCCCGTGGGTCTTGGCCGCCTTGCGCACCACGAACGCGTCGATCGGACGGCCCGGCGCGTGCATGACCGCCAGCGCCACCGGGTCCGCGCCCATCGTCAGCCCGCCCACCGACTCGAAATCCCAATCCGCGACCAGTTCGCGCAGCAACCGCCCGATCAGCGGGCCCGCACGGTGGTGCAACGTCGCGCGCCGCAGATCCACGTAGTAGTCGGCCTGCTTGCCCGAGGACAGCGTGACCTCGCCGTGCACCACGGCCAGTTCACGCACCAGCGCCGCCAACCGGCCGCGCTCGGAACCCGTGACGTCGGTGACGGCCTCGGTGTCGAGCGCGGAACCGTGCGATGTCGCCTCGTCGATCATGTCTAAGTCCTTCCGCGTGAGTTGAACAGGCCGCGGTTGAACCGGACCTGCAGGGACCGCGGGATCAGCCCGGCCGCCGTCGTCAGCGCCTTGTACTGCACGCCGGGCACGCTGATCACCCGGTCCTTCTCCAGATCACGCAGAGAACCGGCGACCACCTGCTCGACGGACAGCCACATCGGTTCCGGCAACGACGACATCTCGATGCCTGCTCGTTCGTGGAACTCGGTGCGGACGAATCCGGGGCACAGCGCCTGGACACGGACACCCGTCCCGGCCAGACCGCCGGCCAAACCCTCCGTGAAGGATACGACGTAGGACTTCGACGCCGAATACGTCGAGCCCCGACCGGGTACCAGACCGGCCACGCTGGCGACATTCACGATCGCCCCCTTCGCGGCGGCGATCATCGATGGCAGCGCGGCGTGGGTCAACCGGACCACGGAGGTCACGTTGACGTCGACCTGGGCGCGCAACTGCTCCCACGGTAGTTTCCAGAATTCCGCCGAATGCGCGAAACCCGCGTTGTTGAGCAGGAATTCGACGCCGTCGGCGGCGCGTGCGGCGACCCGTTCGCGATCGGCGTCCGCGGCGAGGTCGGCCGCGAGCACCTCCGAGCGGGTGGCGAATTTGCGGTCGAGTTCGTCGGCGAGGCCGCGCAGGCGCTCCTCGTCGCGGGCGACCAGGACCAGGTCGTAGCCGAGCGCAGCGAGCCTGCGGGCGTAGCCGAGACCGATCCCCGAGGTCGGGCCGGTGATCAGGGCGACCGGGCGGGTGGCTCCGGGCAGGCGCGCGGCATCGGCGCTAGGTGTCATCGTGACGATCCAATCGGGCGGGTCCGCGGACCCGCGGTCAGCGAGGGACGGGCCCCTGGTAGGGGCGGAAGCCCGGGTGGAACGGGCCGCCGGGCGGCGGCATGTCCTCGCGGACCGGCCGGTCGCCCTCGTCCTCGGTGCGCGCCGCCGGTTTACGGGCCTCCGCGCCGGACGACTCCGCGGCGGTCTCCTCGCCCGCGGCTTCGGCGCGCCGGGCGCGCTCGGGCACCACGGCCAGCGACGGGCGACGCCCGCCCGACTCGCTCGGCTCGTCGTAGGGACGGCCCGACGGACGGGCCGCGGCACGACCTTCCCCGGCCTCGTCCCGGGCGGGGGTACCGTCCTCGTCCTCGTCGTCGTGCAGATCGGCGGTGCGCATCGGGGCGGTGCCGGGCGGCTCCTCCTCGGCGGCGGGACGGCGCTTGGGCGGATGCGGCCTGCCCGGATCGTGTCCGGCGGACTCGCCGCCGGTGCGCGGATCGGCGACCGGCGGCAACACGTGCAGCAGACCCGACAGCCGCAGCACGGCGTCGATCGCGGACTCCCACTCCTTGGCCGAGGTGCCGATCGAGAGCATGCCGAGGGTCCAGTTGCCCTCGCTCCACAGCATCTGCACGGTGTCCGACAGCGATTCGATGAAGGCCACCATGCGCTGATCGACGGCGTGCCTGGCGATCTCGGGATTGGTGGCGAAGACCACGCGGTCGCCGATCGCGCCGAGCAGTTCCAGATCGGCGTCCTTGGGCGGCGCCGCCGTCTTCAGGCGCATGTCCACGTCGATGTCGGAACCGATCTGCCTGCGCACCGCCACCAGGGTGGCCGCGTCCTCGAGATCGAACAGGACGAACTTCTCGCCCTTGCGGATTCCCGACACCACGTCGACCGCGGACAGGTACCCGAGCTTGGCCAGCGCGCCGCGCCGCCAGGTGGCGGGCAGGGCGGGTTCCACCGAGACGTAGGTGTACCCCTGCGCTTTCGCCCAGACCTGGCGCGCGTGACCGGTCCGCTGTCGTTGGACCCGATCGAAATACAGCAGCACGATCGCACCCACCAGTGCGATCGCCGCCAAACCGAACCACATTGCCGTCATCGCGCTCTACCCTAATGGTCCCGACGGCCGGGAGCCCGCCATTGGGCGCGCGACGGGCCGTGCGTCGTCACGGACGCGAGTGCCGCGGCCGGTCACCGCGGGCCTCCCGGCAGTGCGGCGCTGATGATCAACTCGGCCTCGATGGACCCGTCGGCGGCCTGATCGCCCTGCACCATGACCACGTCGCCGACCTTCAGATCGGCCACCTTCGAGCCCGACAGCGAGATCACCTGCGTCGCGGAGGTGGTGCGCACGGTGACCTTTTCGCCGCTCAACGATTCGAGGGTGAGGGTGCCGCCGCTGTTGGCGCTGATCGTGCCCATGGTCGCGCCGAGGCCGTCCAAGCCGGGCAGGCCGGGGATCTCGGTGGGGATGCCGCTGGGCAGCCCGGTGCGCGGCGTCGCCGACGGCTGGGTGGGCAGTTGGCCGCCGGTCGTCGGGAAGCTGCGCGTGGTGGTGCCCGCGGCGGTGTCGGAATCGGAGTCGTTGCCGAGCAGGACGCCCGCGGCCACGCCCGCCACCGCGATCAGCGCGATCACGCCCAGCGCCAGCGCGATCCACAGACCGGTGTTGCGCTTGGGCGGACGCGGCGGCTCGGGAACCGGAGCGCCGGGCGGTGGCGCGCCCTGCGGCCCGTAGACCGGTTGCCCCGGTGAGCCCGGCCACTGGCCCTGCGGCCCGTAGCCGCCCCCGTACGCGCCGCCGCCGGTCTCGTAACCGCCCCACTGGCTTTCGTGGGTCGGCATCTGGCGGGTGGCGTTGACCGGCGGCGGGGTCCAGGAATCGATCCGCTCGGTCGCCGGATCGTGGGACGGCCCGGGCGCACCGTAGGCGACCGTCCGGTCGTCGGTGTGACCGCCGCCGGGCGGACCGGGCTGTCCCTGCGGACCGAGGTATTCGGTCGGTGCGTCCTCCGGCCGTTGCCCCCAGGGATCCTTCGGGTTGCTCATGCGCTCCACGATATGCCGGGTCCGCGCATCCGGCAGTCGGGTCCGCCGATCAGGGGACCGCACGCGGGCGCGCCGGGCCCGATCGGAGACCGGACCCGGCGCGCGGGCGGTGACTCAGCTGCCGACGAGGAGCGAATCGCCGTCCTTGGTCACGGCGACCTTCACCACGTCGCCGTCGGTGACCTCGCCCGCCAGCAGCGCTTTGGCGAGGGTGTCGCCGATGGACTGCTGGATCAGTCTGCGCAGTGGTCGGGCGCCGTAGACGGGGTCGTAGCCGCGCACCGCCAGCCAGAACCGCGCCGAATCGCTGACGTCGAGGGTCAACCGACGCTGTGCGAGTCGCTTCTGCAGCTGGTCGAGTTGGATGTCGACGATCGATTCCAA
>NZ_BAGG01000116.1 GCF_000308695.1 Nocardia takedensis NBRC 100417
TTCGCCGACCACGTCTTCGGGGTCGTCCTGGTGGACGACTGGTCCGCGCGCGACATCCAGGCGTGGGAGTACCGGCCACTCGGCCCGTTCCTGGGGAAATCCTTCGCCACCTCGATCTCGGCGTGGGTCACGCCGCTGGCC
>NZ_BAGG01000115.1 GCF_000308695.1 Nocardia takedensis NBRC 100417
GGCAAACCTCCACGTTTCTTCGGCGAGCAGCCCCACCCGACCGACCGCGCAGAGGGTCATCACGGTGTACGTGTCACAGTGGGTTCGGTCACTCTATCTCAGGTGCGAGACCCGGCACAGCCCTACCTGACCGCAGAGTAACCCAGCGACACTCTCAAAATCCGGGATTTCCGACCGGACACCCCGGGTACAGCGAACGGGCGGTTCCCCGAGGGGGAACCGCCCGTTCGACGTAGTTCGGTCGTATTACTTGACCGAGACCTTCGCGCCTGCCTCTTCCAGCTTCGCCTTGGCAGCCTCGGCGGCATCCTTGGCGACCTTCTCCAGGATCGCCTTCGGGGCGCTCTCGACGAGGTCCTTGGCTTCCTTCAGGCCCAGGCCGGAGACGATCTCGCGGACCACCTTGATGACCTGGATCTTCTTGTCGCCCGCGCCCTCGAGCACGACGTCGAACTCGTCCTGCTCCTCGACGGCCTCGGCCGGCGCGCCCGCGCCACCGACAGCGGCGACGGCGACCGGAGCAGCCGCGGTGACCTCGAACTTCTCCTCGAACTTCTTCACGAAGTCCGACAGCTCGAGCAGGGTCATGTTGCCGAAGGTCTCGAGCAGTTCGTCAACGTTGGCCATTGTTGTTTCCTTTCGGTAGTGGATGTCTGTGGGGCGAGCCGCAACCGGTCACCCTCTGGTGTCACTCGGCGGCGGGAGCGCCTTCTTCGGCCTGCTTCTTCTCCTGCAGCGCGGCGGCCAGGCGGGCCACCTGCGAAGCGGGAGCGTTGAACAGACCGGCGGCCTTGGCCAGGTTGCCCTTCATGGCCCCGGCCAGCTTGGCCAGCAGGACCTCGCGGGTCTCCAGGTCGGCGATCCGCTCGACCTCGGACACGGACAGCGCGGCGCCGTCCATGTACCCGCCCTTGATGATGAGCGCCTTGTTGTCCTTGGCGAAGGCCTTGAGCGCCTTGGCCGCGTTGACCGGCTCGCCACTGATGAAGGTGATGGCGGTCGGACCGACGAACAGGTCGTCGAGACCCTCGACGCCCGCCTCGGCCGCAGCCCGCTTCACCAGGGTGTTCTTGGCGACGGAGTACGTGGCGTCCGCGCCAAGGGCACGGCGCAGCTCGGTGAGCTTACCGACCGAAAGACCACGGTATTCCGTGACCACGGTGGCCGTGGAGCTCTTGAACTGCTCGGCGATCTCCTCGACCGCGGTGACCTTCTCGGCATTAGCCATACTTCGCCTCCTCTCTCGATGTCGGATCGTGTCGGTTGCTACCGCACTGACCTCGACCGGGGGACCGGCGACAAAACAAACGCCCCGGACGCAGACAGAGCGCTCCGGGGCGAACAAGAACAACGATTCGGAAAACCGATTCGAGTCCCGACCTCGGCTCTCCCTGCGTGGGCCGCCGGCAATGTCGCCGGACCTTCGACCGCACCCTCACGGGCACAGCGACCAACGGTCTTCGGTAGAACGGATTGGGTAGTGATCGAACACGTCGATAACCACCACCCAATGTACCCGACCCCCCATACATCCACCAAAACGGGGATATTCGGCCTCGGTTCAGCCGTCCACCGGAGCGGGTTCGACGCGGGTGAGCGTCGGCACCCGATCCAGGCCGCGGTCGAACGAGGCCACCGCCGAACCGGATTCGCTCTCGGCCAGAGCGGCCAGATACGCGTCGGCGAAGGACAGCCGATGATGTTCGTAGACGTCGATCGTCCGGATCAGCAACGCCGGATCGTCGGTGACGATGTTGCGACTGCCCACCAGCGCCCGCGCCAGCACCCCGACCTGCGGACGCCCCACCTTGTACACGCTCTGCAGAACGTAGACGGTCTCCGCCAGGATCAAATCCGTCAGATACAGGGATTCCGAGTCGGCCAGGAATGCCGTCGCCCGCTTACCCATCTCCGGCGGATCCTGGGTGAGATGCCGGACGAGGATATTCGTATCGACGAAAACGGTCACTCCCGGTCTTCCCCCCACTGCTCCGCCCACGCGGCCGCCCGGATGTCCTCCCAGGACCTGCCCCGCACCTCCGGCGGCACCGGCACGCTGCCCGCCAGTTCCAGCAGGTCCGGCGTCCGCGCCAGGACGACGACTTGTCCCTCGACACGGAACAGCACCGTGTCACCGGTGTGGAGTTCCAGCGCGTCGCGCACCGCCTTGGGCACGGTGAGCTGACCCTTCGAGGTCAATCGAGCCTGAGCGTCCACCGGGTCTCCTTACCTTTCCCTCAGTGTAAGGGATTCGCGCGTCCGGGCACCGAGTGGAAAAACGGCGAGGGCGGGAACGCTGGTCGCGTTCCCGCCCTCGGCGGATGGTGCCTGTGTCGCTTACGCGTCCTCTTCCAGGAGGTTGCGGGTGCGGTTCGGGTCCACCGGGATGCCCGGTCCGGTGTTCGTGGAAACCGTCACCTTCTTGACGTAGCGGCCCTTGGCGGTCGACGGCTTGGCGCGCAGGATCTCGTCCAGCGCGGCGCCGTAGTTCTCCACCAGCTTGGCGTCGTCGAAGGACGCCTTGCCGATGACGAAGTGCAGGTTGGCCTGCTTGTCGACGCGGAAGTTGATCTTGCCGCCCTTGATGTCGTTGACGGCCTTGGTCACATCGTTGGTGACCGTGCCCGTCTTCGGGTTCGGCATCAGGCCGCGCGGGCCCAGGACACGCGCGATCCGGCCGACCTTGGCCATCTGGTCGGGGGTGGCGATCGCGGCGTCGAAGTCCAGCCAACCGCCCTGGATGCGCTCGATCAGATCCTCGGCGCCCACCGCGTCCGCACCGGCGGCCTCGGCCTCGGCGGCCTTCTCACCGGCCGCGAACACGATGACGCGGGCGGTCTTACCGGTGCCGTGCGGCAGGTTCACGGTGCCGCGGACCATCTGGTCGGCCTTGCGGGGGTCCACACCGAGACGAACGGCGACCTCGACGGTCGCGTCGGTCTTGGTGGAGGAGGTCTCCTTCGCGAGCCGCGCGGCGGCCAGCGGGGTGTAGAGCTGGTTACGGTCGACCTTCTCGGCCGCGGCGAGATACGCCTTGCTTCGCTTTGCCATGTTTCTCTGTCCTCTTGACTGGTTCAGAAGTGGTTGTCGGGCCTGGCCGGCCCTCCCACTGGACTGTCCGGGGCTCAGCCCTGGACGGTGATCCCCATCGACCGCGCGGTGCCGGCGATGATCTTCGCGGCCTGCTCGATGTCGTTGGCGTTCAGGTCTTCCTGCTTGGTCTTGGCGATCTCCCGGACCTGGTCCATGGTGACGGTCGCGACCTTGTTGCGGTGCGGCTCGGCCGAACCCTTCTGCACACCGGCGGCCTTGAGCAGCAGCTTGGCGGCGGGCGGGGTCTTCAGCTTGAAGTCGAACGACCGGTCCTCGTACACCGAGATCTCGACCGGGATGACGTTGCCACGCTGCGACTCGGTCGCGGCGTTGTACGCCTTGCAGAACTCCATGATGTTGACGCCGTGCTGACCGAGCGCGGGGCCGACCGGCGGGGCCGGGTTCGCCTGGCCTGCCTGGATCTGCAACTTGATGATCCCGGCGAGCTTCTTCTTCTTGGGGGGCATCTTTCTTCCTTGGTTTCGGTTCCTTACGGTTGCCGTAAGCCTGTGCGGGTTCGATCCCGCGTCCGGGCGCGCGCGCACCGGCGTTCACGAACGATCGACTCGCACACGTGAACCCGTACACCTTACCGATGCCGCGGATACGCCCCGCGCACGGGGCGGTTCAACGCCCCGTCCGGATCAGATCTTCGCGACCTGGGTGAACGCCAACTCGACCGGGGTCTCGCGACCGAAGATCGACACCAGCACCTTGAGCTTCTGCTGTTCGGCGTTGACCTCGGAGATGCTGGCGGGCAGCGTCGCGAACGGGCCGTCCATGACCGTCACCGATTCGCCGACCTCGAAATCGACCTCGATGACCGGCTTGGGGGCCACGTCGGTGGCGGTGGCCGCCTCGGCGGTGGCCGCGGCGGCGGGCTTCTTCTGCTGCTGCGAGGCCGGGACCAGGAACTTCACCACGTCGTCGATGGACAGCGGCGAAGGACGCGAAGTGGCGCCGACGAACCCGGTGACACCGGGGGTGTTGCGCACCGCGCCCCAGGACTCGTCGTTGAGGTCCATGCGCACCAGGATGTAGCCGGGCAGCACCTTGCGGTTGACGTTCTTGCGCTGACCGTTCTTGATCTCGGTGACCTCTTCGGTCGGCACCTCGACCTGGAAGATGTACTCCTCGAGATCGAGGTTCTGCACGCGGGTCTCGAGGTTGGCCTTCACCTTGTTCTCGTAGCCCGCGTAGGAGTGGATGACGTACCAGTCACCGGGGGCGCGCCGCAGCGCCGCCTTCATCTCGGCGACCGGGTCGGCGGGCTCCGCGTCCACCGGGGGGAGCTCGGATGCGTCCGCAGCGGCAGCGTCCTCGACGGCTTCCGCGGCCTGCGCCGCGTCGTCGACCGGGAACTCGTCGTTGGTTTCGTTCTCCGGGGTGCTCACTGGGGCACTCGCTTCCTGTGTCGTCACGTACATCCTCTGCGTACCGGTTCGGGCGCGCCGCTCACCGTGTTCGTGTGCCGGCTGCGCCACCGCTCCGCGTTCGCCGGTGTCACCGTCCGCGTGCGCGGACGATCAGCCGAACAGCCAGTCGACACCCTTGACGAACGCCAGGTCCAAACCGCTGATGAAGGCGACCATGAAGACCACGAACACCAGCACCACGGCCGTATAGGTGACCATCTGCTTGCGGTTGGGCCAGATGACCTTGCGCAGTTCCGCGACGACTTCTCGCAGGAACTTCAGCAGCCGCTTGAACGGATTCGCCGATCCGTCACGCCTGCTCGCGGGCTTGTCCGCCTTCTTCGACGGACGATCGATCGTGGCGACCGATCCCTTCTCGATCGAAACCGACTCACCGCGAGAACGCCTGGCGGAGCGCTTACCACTCGGCCGTGCCACCGCGGCGGTATCGTCGCCGTCCTCGGCGGCATGCGCGCCGTGGCGAGTATCCCGCTCGCTACGCTCGCTCACGTCGATCCTCTCTCATCGCTGGCATTCCAGGGCAGGGGCGACAGGACTTGAACCTGCAACCTGCGGTTTTGGAGACCGCTGCTCTGCCAATTGAGCTACGCCCCTTCGGTCGGGCCGACAAGTATCGCCTGTCCCGACCACCGTTCTTGTTCAGTTGTACCGGTGTCACACAACATACGCGCCGCCCCGGCGGGTGCCGGCCCCGTGGGCGGACGGGTGGACTTCTGTGGAAGCGAGCCCCGTGACCGCCTGGAACCAGTCTCGCAGAGCAGCGCGCAGCGGCTGGTGACCCCAGGCTCCCGAGTGTACGGCACCCCCGACGCCGATAGCTAATCCGGGGTGCCCGCCCAGCTCAGGACAGCTGCACCGTCGCGGTCGCGCGACCGAAGATCTTCTTGCCCGCGGACTTGGCGACCAGGGCCACGACGGCCGTGCGGGTCTCGGGGTCGACGGATTTGACCTTGCCGGTGTACTCGATCTCGGCGGCCGACTCGGCGCCGACGTAGACCGGGCTGGTGAACCGGACGTTGTACTCCTTGACCGCGCCGGGATCGCCCAGCCAGGAGGTGACGAAACCGCCGCCAAGGCCCATGGTGAGCATGCCGTGGGCGACCACGTCGTCCAGGCCGACAAGGCGCACGACCTCGTCGCTCCAGTGGATCGGGTTGGCGTCGCCGGACACGCCCGCGTAGTTGACCAAGTCGCCGCGGGTCAGCCGCACGGTGCGCGCGGGCAGTTCCTCGCCCACGGTGACCGAGTCGAAGGAGCGGGCGCGCTCGTTCGCCTCCACGGTGGGGACCGCGGCGACGGCGACCGGCGGCTCGCTCAGCGGCGAACGGGTGCGCGGCCGGTGGACCGGGGCCTCCTCGTCGATGCCGTGCATCAGCACGTTGCGGACCGCGTCGGTCAGGTTGGGATCGATGTCACCGCCGCTGCGCCCGATGAGCGTGGTGTAGGTGGTGAGCACCAACTCGTCGTCCTGGGCGGTGACGATGTTCTTGGTGACGATGATGTCGCCGCCGAAGGCCTGGCGGAACGAGTGCAGGTACACATCGCAGGTCAACTGGTCGCCGACGCGGATGGGCCGGTGGAATTCCAGGATCTGGTCGGTCTGCATGATCTGGCTGAGGTCGTAGCCGGTGACGATCTGTTCGAACAGTTTGCGCTGGGCCAGGATGCCGACCAGGGAGATGAAGGTGACCGGGGCCACCAGGCCGTCGTGACCGTAGGCGTTGGCCGCGTCCTCGTCCCAGTGCACCGGGTGGTAGTCCTGCACCGCGCGCGCGTACTCGCGGACCTTCTCGCGACCGACCTCGTAGTAGTCGTCGACGCGGTAGTGGTGACCGACCATCGCCGCCGCGTGTGCGGCGGGATCGAAGATTTCCTCGTCCGCCTGAACCGCTTCTGCTGTACCGGTGTTGATTGTCACGGGAGGACTGTACCTATCTGACCCCGCTGCTCGGAGTCGGCCGAGCGGCCACGAATACGCCGTGCCGACGCCCGGCCGCTCCGTGTCCGCGTGGTGCGTACCCATTCACCGTAACCGGAGCCGGAAACGCGTTCAGGGCCGGACATGATGCCTGTCCGGCCCTTCGCAGCTTCACGTTCCGACAAACCGGGTTCCGACACCCGGCCCCCGATCACGCGGCAGTGGCACGTGCTGTTCGGGTCTAGCGGGATTCGCGGTGCGCCCGGTGGGTGCCGCAGTTCGGGCAGAACTTCTTCAGTTCCAGCCGATCCGGGTCGTTGCGCCGGTTCTTCTTGGTGATGTAGTTGCGATGCTTGCACTGCTCGCAGGCCAAGGTGATCTTTGGCCGGACATCGGTGGACTTCGCGGCCACGACATTCCTTCTTTCGGTCAACCAGGATGATCTGATCGGTTTTGGTAGCGATGGCCGGACTTGAACCGGCGACACAACGATTATGAGTCGTTTGCTCTACCGACTGAGCTACACCGCCACGGGTCGCATTGCCTGGATGACGCGCCCGACCCCCACTGAGTGGGAACTTTCAGCGATGCCGAGTCGGTCACCACCGGCAATCCGGCGAGCCCCCTAACGGAATCGAACCGTTGACCTTTTCCTTACCATGGAAACGCTCTGCCGACTGAGCTAAGGGGGCATGACTAGCTCCGCACCGAGTCCTCCTTGCTCGACTCCGGCGCGGCGAAGTCTTGAACGAGATTACACACCCACCGGTCACAGTTCCAAACCGGGTGGTCAGAGGCGGTTTTGCGGCCGTCGTGACGACGACCGCGACCACCGCGTCCGGCCGATCTCAGCGGTAATTCACGAACTGCAACGCGATGCCGAAGTCCTCGCCCTTGAGCAAAGCGATGACGGCCTGCAGGTCGTCGCGCTTCTTGCTGCTGACCCGCAGTTCGTCGCCCTGGATCTGCGCCTTGACGCCCTTGGGGCCCTCGTCGCGGATCTTCTTGGAGATCTTCTTGGCGTGGTCGGAGTCGATGCCCTGCACCAGCGAACCGGTGATCTTGTAGGTCTTGCCGGACACCTGCGGTTCGCCCGCCTCGAACGCCTTGAGCGAGATGTCGCGACGGATCAACTTCTCCTTGAATACCTCGAGCGCGGCCTTGACCCGCTCCTCGGCCTCGGCGGTGAGCACGATGTTCTCCTCGCCGGACCACTCGATGCTCGCGCCCGTGCCGCGGAAGTCGTAGCGGGTGTTCAGTTCCTTCTCCGCCTGATGCAGGGCGTTGTCGACCTCCTGCCGGTCGACCTTGCTGACGACATCGAAAGACGAATCGGCCACACTTCGCTCCTGTTCCTGACGGTCCCACGGACTCACCCCGACCGGGGCACTATCGATCATCGACAGTTGTACCCGCCGACCGCCGCGGTTGTCCCATCGCACGGCCGTTGTCCAGCCGGTTTGCATTCCGGGGCGGGGTACGTTGTAAGCTGCTCTGCGCGCCGAGAAGCGCGAACGGCAGGTTGCCCGAGCGGCCAATGGGAGCAGACTGTAAATCTGTCGGTGAAAGCCTACGTAGGTTCGAATCCTACACCTGCCACTCACCGGAAAAGAGCGAGCTGTGTACGCACGGCTCGCTCTTCTCGTTAATCCGGACCGCCCCGGAATTCCCGGTGCGGTGGGGTCAGTGCGACCGCGGTCCGCCCGCCATCTCCTCGAGACGCGCGATGCGCTCGGCCATCGGCGGATGTGTCGAGAACCACCGTGCGGCACGCTCACCCGAGCGGAACGGGTTGGCGATCATCAGATGCGACTGCGCCGTCAACTGGGGCTCCGGCGGCAGCGGAGCGGCCTGTACGCCGCGTTCGAGTTTGCGCAGCGCGGAGGCCAGGGCGATCGGATCGCCGGACAATTCGGCGCCGGAACGATCCGCCTGATATTCCCGGGAACGCGAGACCGCGAGTTTGATCAGGGTCGCCGCGATCGGCCCGAGCAGCGACACCAGTAATACGCCCAGGAAATTGCCGCCGCCGTTTCCGCGCCCACCGAACGCCGAGGCGAAGAATGCGAGATTCGCGAGTCCGGAAATGACCGCGGCCATCGCGCCCGCGACCGAGGAGATGAGGATGTCGCGGTTGTAGACGTGCGACAACTCGTGCCCGAGGACCGCCCGCAGTTCCCGTTCGTCGAGGATCTGGAGGATGCCGCTGGTACAGCACACCGCGGCGTGGCGCGGATTGCGGCCGGTGGCGAAGGCGTTGGGGGCGTTGGTGGGGCTGATGTAGAGGCGCGGCATGGGCTTGCGCGCGAGCGTCGCCAGTTCGCGGACGATCCGGTACATGACCGGCGCTTCCAATTCGCTGACCGGTTGCGCGTGCATGGCCTTCAACGCGAGTTTGTCGCTGTTGAAATAGACGTAGGCGTTCATGCCGACCGCGAGCACGATCGAGACGACCAGAATCGTCGGACTGCGGAACATCGCGCCCGCGAACACGATCAGGGCCGAGAGTCCGACCATCAAACCGAAGGTCTTCAGTCCGTTCGCATACGCGTGCATATCCGCTCCGTCCCGCCTCTCCTGCCTGCCGATGTCGGCATCCGGTCGCGCGGCCGTGCCGGTCGCGACCGCATCGCCGCTTGCATCACACCAGGTCAACGCCGGGTGCGGGGTAAAGGTTCCGTATCGGTGACGAACCGCACCCGGGGGGCGGTGGACTCAGCCGACCCGTTCGATCGTGTATTCGACCAACCGGACCAGCGCGTCGTTGGCGGGCCCCGCGGGCAGGGCGGCCAGTTCGGTGCGGGCGATGTCGGCGTAGCCGCGCAACTTCTCCTTCGCCTGCGACATGCCGCGCGAGGACGCCAGCAGCGCGAGCGCCTCCTCGACCTCGGCGTCGGTCTCGAGCGGACGTGCCAGCAGTGTGCGCAACCGGTCGCCCTCGGCGCCTTCCTCGCGCAGCGCGTAGAGCACCGGCAGGGTGTGCACGCCCTCGCGCAGATCCGTGCCGGGGGTCTTGCCGGACTGCTCGGCGGCCGAGGAGATGTCGATGATGTCGTCGGAGATCTGGAAGGCCGTGCCGACGGCGTCGCCGAGACGGGCCAACCGCTCGATGTGCGCGGCATCCGCGCCGGAGAAGGTGCCGCCGAAACGACCCGAGGCGGCGATCAGCGACCCCGTCTTCTCCCACACCACGCGCAGGTAGTGCTCGACCGGGTCCTGGGTCGACTTCGCGCCCATGGTCTCGCGCATCTGGCCGGTGACCAGTTCGGCGAAGGTCTCGGCGATGATGCGCACGGCTTCCGAACCGAGGGTCGAGGTCAGCCGCGAGGCGTGCGCGAACAAGTAGTCGCCCGCGAGGATGGCGATGTTGTTGCCCCAGCGCGAATTCACGCTCGGGGCACCGCGGCGCATGGTGGCTTCGTCCATCACGTCGTCGTGGTAGAGGGTGGCCAGGTGCACCAGTTCCACGACGGCGCCCGCGGTGACCAGCGCCGGATCGGTGGGGTTGGGACCGAGCTGACCGGTGAGGATGGTGAACAGCGGACGGAAACGCTTACCGCCCGCCCTGGCCAGGTGCAGCGCGGCTTCCTGGAGGAAGTCCTCGCCGTCGGTGAGCTCGTCGATGAGGAGTTTCTCGACCTGTTCCAGGCCGTTGCGCACGGTCGACGCGAGCTCGGTATCGCCGAGGTCGACCCCGGCCACCACCGTGCTCTGCTCTGTCACAGCCGATGTGCTCATACCTTCTCCCAGCGACGCGTCCGACCCCACGGTGAAGAACCTAGCGTGTCCACGCGATGCGGCCCATGAACACCGTCACTACGCGGGTGCATCGGACACCTTCCCACAGGGTAGGAGCAGCCCGGCGGGCGCGCACCGGCCCCCGGGGCCCGCCGCGTGAGCGGTGCGACGTCGACACCCGGGAGATCTGCCTGCCAGTATGGGGGCCATGGGATCAGCGGATGGCACGGGCGGCGGCGGGGAGGGCGCGCTGCCCGGCGGCGCGGAGGTGCTCGTCGTCGGAGCCGGGCCCGCCGGATCGGCCGCCGCGGCGTGGGCCGCGCGGGCGGGTCGCGACGTGGTGCTGCTGGACGCGGCGGTCTTCCCCAGGGACAAGACCTGCGGCGACGGCCTGACCCCGCGCGCCACCAAGGAACTCGAGCACCTCGGCCTGGGCGAGTGGTTGCGCGCGCACACCGTCAACCACGGCCTGCGGATGACCGGATTCGGGCGCGAGGCGCTGTTGAGTTGGCCCGCCGGGTCCTTCCCCACCTACGGCAGCGCGGTGCCGCGCACCGAACTCGACGACACCTTGCGGCAGACCGCGGTGAAGTCGGGGGCGCGGATGGTCGAGGGCGCGAAGGTGGTCGATATCACTCGCGACGGCGACCGCGTCACGGGGGTCACGGTGGCCACGGGGGCGGGCTCGCGCACCGTCACGTGCGCGACGCTGATCGTGGCCGACGGTGTCCGTTCCCCCGTGGGCAAACTGCTCGGGCGCACCTGGCACCGCCGCTACGCCTATGGCACGGCCGCGCGCGCCTACATCCGCTCCGGCCGCAGCGAGGACCGGTGGATCACCTCGCACCTGGAACTGCGCGACGCCGACGGCGCGCTGGTGCCGGGCTACGGCTGGGTGTTCCCGCTGGGCAACGGCGAGGTCAACATCGGCGTGGGGTCGCTGGCCACCGAGGCGCGCCCGTCGCATATCGCGTTGAAACCGCTGCTGCGCCACTACACTTCGCAGCGCTTCGAGGAGTGGGAGTTCGAGGGCGAATTGCGCGCGGTGGCCTCGGCGCTGCTGCCGATGGGCGGCGCGGTGTCCGGGATCGCGGGGCCCAACTGGGCCCTGGTCGGTGACGCGGCGGGCTGCGTCAACCCGCTCAACGGCGAAGGCATCGACTACGGGTTGGAGGGCGGCCACATGCTCGCCGACCTGCTCGACGAACCCGATCTGACCCGGCTGTGGCCGGAATTGCTGCGCGCTCGCTACGGACGCACGTTCTCGGTGGCGCGCCGGATAGCGGGGTTGGCGACGCATCCGCGGATGGTGCCGATCGGCGGTCCGCCGGTGATGCGCTCGCGCTACCTGCAACGCACCGCGGTGCGGGTGATGGGCAATCTCGTCACCGACGAGGACGTGGATCTGACCGCCCGGGCTTGGCGGCTCGCCGGCCGCGCCTCGATGCGGGCCGACGAACTGCCGCCGTTCACCTGAGCCGCCCCGGCGCGACGAGCCACCGAACCCATCGGACGGGACGGACCTCCGGGCGGCAGGCGGGATGGGCCGCAGCGGGCCGACGAGCTTCGGATCAGGCCCCGGCCTGGGCGCTGACCCAGTTCTCGATGAAGCTTCGTTCGCTGTTGAGCACCTTGCGGTAGAGCTGTTCGGCCAGCGGTTCGATGGCCCCGCCGACCAGCGGGACCTTGACCTTCACGGTGCCCTCGACGGCGATCTCCGCCCCTTTCTCGGTGGGCCGGAGGAGATAAGTGCCCGACATCTCCCCCGCGATACCGGTGGTCGAACCCTCGAATCCGCCGGTGACGGTGTCGCCCCGCAACTCCTGCCAGGTGTCGGTGCGCTTCAGGACCAGATCGCTCTTGAGGACCTTGCGGACGATGCCGGGCACCTTGTCCTGGCTGGCGCGTTCGCTCATGAAGATGCGGATGGTGTTCTCGCCGTCGGGATGCGACAGTTCCAGGGTCGCGGTCGGGGCCTCGGCGAAGCGGGCCCGCCACACCTCGTCACGTGTCAATGCCCGGTGGAGTTCTTCGACCGGGACTGCGTAGGGCACGGTGAAGCTGAATTTTCGGGACATGGGCGCACACGCTAGCCGAACGCCTCGGTAGCCTGTTGCGGTGTCGGAAACCACCCAGTCCGAAAGGCGCTCGGTCCGCCTGCGGCGGGCCAGGATCGGCGTCTACACCGCGGCGACGGTGATCAGCGTGCTCATGGCGCTGCTGGTGCTGGCCGCCTGGCGCAACGACTACCTGATCGGTTCCGACAAAGGCGTGACCACCGCCGAGGTGCTCTCCGCGGGGCGGTTGCGCTCGGCGGTCATCTACGTCACCCCCGACGGGGAGACCCACAATCCCAAGGTCGGCGTGCTCTATCCGACCAATCTGACCGCCGGTGAGCGGATCAACGTCGAGTACAGCCGCGCCGACCCCGATCTGGTCCGGGTCGCCGGGCGCGACGTGCGGGTGGCGCTGCTTCCCGCGCTGTCGGTGATCGTGGTGGCCTGGCTGCTGGCCCTGCCCACGCTGTGGATATTGGCCCGCCTGGATCGGCGCGCCAAGCGTTCGCCGGACGTTTCCTCGGCGGTCACGTCCGTGTGACGGGTCCGCGCGCTGGACCGGTCAGGCTGGACGGGTGCGCGTAGCCATCGTTTCGGAGTCGTTCCTGCCGAATATGAACGGCGTCGTCAATTCCGTCCTGCGGATCCTGGACCATCTCGACCGCCACGGTCACGACGCGCTGGTGATCGCGCCGGACGTCTTGCGCGGCCAACCGCCCGCCCCTCGCTTCCACGGCCGGTTCCCGGTGCACCGGGTGCCCGCGGTGATGGTGCCGAAGATCAGTTCGCTGCCCGTCGGGTTGCCGCAGCCCGGCATCACCGCCGCCATCCGCGATTTCGACGCCGACGTGGTGCATCTGGCCTCGCCGTTCCTGCTGGGCGCGGGCGGGCTCGGCGCGGCGGTCCGGTTGGATCTGCCCTCGGTCGCGGTCTATCAGACCGACGTCGCCGGTTTCGCCAAGAGTTACGGCCTCGGCCTGGCCGAGCGAGCGGCCTGGCGCTGGACCCGCCGCATCCACGAAGGCGCGACCAGGACGCTGGCGCCGTCGAGCGCGGCGGCGGCCGATCTGGCCCGGCACGGCGTCCCGCGCATCCACCGCTGGGGTCGCGGCGTCGACATCGCGCGGTTCACCCCGTCGGCCCGGCGCGCCGACCTGCGCGCGCGGTGGCTGGACGGCTCGGATCGGCTGCTGGTCGGCTTCGTCGGCCGGTTGGCGCCGGAGAAGCACGTCGAACGTCTCGCGGTGCTCGCCGACGATCCCGACGTGCGGTTGGTCATCGTCGGTGACGGCCCGGACCGGGCGATGCTGGCGAAGAAGATGCCGAGGGCGGTGTTCACCGGGGAACTCGGCGGCGACGAACTCGCCCGGGCCTACGCGAGCCTGGACGTGATGGTGCACGCGGGCGAACACGAGACCTTCTGTCAGGGCGTGCAGGAGGCGCTGTCCTCGGGGGTGCCGGTGATCGGTCCGGACGCGGGCGGTCCGCGCGATCTCATCGCGCACTGCCGCAACGGCTACCTGCTGCCGGTGGAACGGTTCGAGGAACTGCTGCCCAGCGCGGTCGCGGCGCTGCGCGATCCGACGGTGCGCACCCGCTTCGCCAATGCCGCTCGCAAATCGGTGCTGCACCGGACCTGGCCCGCGATCTGCACCGAATTGATGGGCCACTACGCCGAGGTCACCGGGATGCGGACCAGTCTGTGGCAGACCGCCTGACGCCGATCCCGGCCTGAGAGCGGTCCGGTCGGTTCGCGCACTAGGGTCGAACCCGTGGCGAAAACAGAGCAGCGGGAGTCGGTCCGGGCCTCGCTCGACAAGCAGCCGAGCGAAGTCGCGTCGATGTTCGACGGTGTCGCGAAGCGGTACGACATCACCAACACCGTGATCTCGGTGGGTCAGGACAAGTACTGGCGGTGGGCGGTGCGCAAGGCCGTCGCGCCGCGACCGGGCGAGCGGGTGCTCGACCTGGCCGCGGGAACCGGGGTCTCCACGCTGGACCTGGCCAAATCCGGCGCGTGGTGTCTGGCCGCCGACTTCTCCCAGGGCATGCTCGCGGCGGGCCGGTTCCGGGATGTGCCGATGGTGGCCGCCGACGCGACCGCGCTGCCTTTCGCCGACGACTCCTTCGACGCGGTGACCATCTCCTACGGCCTACGCAACATCAGCGAGAGCGAACAGGCGCTGCGCGAGATGCTGCGGGTCACCAAACCGGGCGGCCGACTCGTGGTGTGCGAATTCTCCACACCCGTGCTCCCGGTGTTCAAGACCCTGTACATGGAGTACCTGATGAAGGCGCTGCCGCGGGTGGCGCGCGCGGTCAGCAGCAATCCCGACGCCTACGTCTACCTGGCCGAATCCATCCGGGTGTGGCCCAATCAGCGCAGACTGGCGCGGCGGATCGCCGATGCGGGCTGGTCGTCGGTGAAGTGGCGCAACCTCAGCGGCGGCGTCGTGGCGTTGCACCGCGCCTACAAACTCTGAGCAGCCGGGTAGTGACCACCCTCACGTCGGGGCGGTCGACACCGCGGTTGTGGTCGAGCCCGTCGGTCCGCACCGCGGCGGGTCTCGGTCCCGCCCAGCTCACGAGCCCGATTCGGGGTCCGCACGCCCCGCGACGCCCTTGGGCTCACCGCCGCGCCCGCGAGGTGTGAGGGTAATCGTCACCTGGCGATAACGCGGGGTAAATGCGTTGCAACGGCCGGTCGCCATCATCGGAGACATGTCGGATGCGGTGAGCGGAAGCGACGCGGACACGGCCAGAACAGCCTGTTCGTACTGCGGCGTTGGCTGCGGCATCACCGTGCGGACCGAGACCGACGTGACGGGCGCGCCGGTGATCACCAAGGTCGCGGGCGACAAAGCGCACCCCACGAACGCGGGCAGGCTGTGCACCAAAGGCGCGACGCACCTCGAACTCATGCGCGCCCCCGGACGCATGGAGACCGCCTACCGCCGTCCCGAACGCGGCGCGACACCCGAACCGGTGTCGGTGGACGCGGCGGTCCGCGAGGCCGCCGACCGACTACGCGCCATCCTCGACGAACACGGCCCCGACGCCCTCGCGCTCTACGTCTCCGGGCAGATGTCGCTGGAAGCGCAGTACCTGGTGACCAAACTGGCCAAGGGCCACCTGCGCACCGTCCACCTGGAAGCCAACTCCCGACTGTGCATGGCCAGCGCGGGCACCGGCTACAAGCAGTCGCTCGGCGCGGACGGCCCACCCGGCTCCTACGACGATTTCGAGCACGCCGACCTGTTCTTCGTCATCGGCGCGAACATGGCCGACTGCCATCCCATCCTGTACCTGCGCATGGCCGAACGGCTCAAGGCGGGCGCGAAACTGATCGTGGTCGACCCGCGCCGCACCGACACCGCCGCCCGCGCCGACCTGTTCCTCCAGATCGCGCCCGGCACCGACCTCGCGCTGCTCAACGGCCTGCTGCACCTGCTGGTCGCCGACGGCGCGATCGACGAGCGGTTCATCGCCGAGCACACCGAGGGCTGGGCGGCGATGCCGGAATTCCTGGCCGACTACCCGCCGGAGCGGGTCGCCGAACTGACCGGGCTGGCCGAGGCCGACATCCGCACGGCCGCCGCCTGGATCGGCGAGGCGGGCGAATGGATGTCGCTGTGGACGATGGGACTCAACCAGTCCACCCACGGCACCTGGAACACCAACGCGCTCTGCAATCTGCACCTGGCGACCGGCGCGATCTGCCGTCCGGGCAGCGGGCCGTTCTCGCTGACCGGTCAACCCAACGCGATGGGCGGTCGCGAGATGGGCTACATGGGTCCCGGGCTGCCCGGACAGCGCAGCCTGCTCGTCGCCGAGGACCGCGCCTTCGTCGAGACCGCGTGGGACCTGCCGTCCGGCACCCTGCGCACCGAGGCCGGACCCGGCACCATCGACATGTTCCGCCAGATGGAGGACGGCCGGATCAAAGCGGCCTGGATCATCTGCACCAACCCCGTCGCCTCGGTCGCCAACCGCAAGACGGTGATCGCCGGCCTCGAAGCCGCCGACCTGGTCATCGCGCAGGACACCTACACCGAGACCGCCACCAACGCCTACGCCGACCTGCTGCTGCCCGCGACCCTGTGGGCCGAGGCCGACGCGCTGAACGTCAACTCCGAGCGCACCGTCACCCTGTTGCGCCGTTCGGTGGACCCGGTCGGGCAGGCGCGCCCGGACTGGCTGTTGATCGCCCAGGTCGCCACCGCCATGGGATTCCCCGGTTTCGAGTTCGCCTCCAGCGCCGAGGTGTTCGCCGAGATCCAGCGTTTCGCCAACCCCGCGACCGGCTACGACCTGCGCGGCATGAGCTACGAAGCGCTCGCCGAAGGGCCGATGCAGTGGCCGTGCGCCGACCCCGAGACCCGCCGCAACCCCATCCGCTACCTCAACGACGGACGCAGCCAGACCCGGCACGAGGACGCCGACGGTCACGCGCCGCGCCTGGCGTTCGCGACGGCGAGTCGCCGCGCGGTGTTCTGGGCGCGCCCGCACATGCCGCCCGCGGAGATGCCCGACGACGACTACCCGTTCACGCTGAACACCGGTCGGCTGCAACACCAGTGGCACACGATGACCAAGACCGGTCGCGTCGCGAAACTCAACAAGTTGAACGGCGCGCCGTTCGTGGAGATCCATCCCGAGGACGCCGAACGGCTCGGGGTGCGCGCCGAGGACCAGCTCGAGATCGCCTCCCGGCGCGGACGCGCGGTGCTGCCGGTGCTGATCAGCGACCGGGTCCGGCCCGGCGACTGCTTCGCGCCCTTCCACTGGAACGACGAGCAAGGCGAATACCTGACCATCAACGCCGTGACCAACGACGCGGTCGACGGCGCGTCGCTGCAACCGGAGTTCAAGGCGTGCGCGGTCGCGTTGCGCCGGGTCGCCGCCGTGCCCACGCCGCCCGCGCCACCGGAACCGGCCGCGGACGAACGATCCGTTCTCGAACAGCCCGGTGCGGCACGGACCGACGCGCATCCGCTCGCCGCGCTGCTCGGCCTCGGACCGATCGCGCCGCCGCTGGGCGAACTCGAACGCGTCTACCTGGGTGGTTATCTCGCGGCGCTGCAAACGCTTCCGGTGACCGGCCAGCCGGTGCTACCGGACTCCGCGCCGCTGTCGGCGGCCGCGCGGGCCTGGGTGGACGGTCTGCTGGCCGGAATGTACTCGCGCGCCACCGGATCGACGCGGGTCGACGCGGCCACGGAGGCCGCGCCCGCCGCGCCCGCACCGGTCACGGTGCTGTGGGCCTCGCAGACCGGCAACGCCGAGGAATTCGCGGGGCAGGTCGCCGAACGGCTCACCGCCGCCGGATTCGCCCCGCGCCTGCTCGACATGGACTCCTGCGACATCGACGCCCTCACCGGCGACGTACTGGTCGTCAGCAGCACCTTCGGCGACGGCGGTCCCCCCGACAACGGCGCCGACTTCTGGGAACGCCTCGGCGGATCACGGCGACTCACCGACGTGCGCTACGCGGTCTTCGCCCTCGGCGACTCCTCCTACGACGACTTCTGCGGCCACGGACGCGGACTCGACACCGCCTTGGCCGAACGCGGCGCACACCGCCTACTACCCCGCGTCGACGCCGAACCCGACTACGAGGACGCCGGAGCTCTGTGGCTGGACGAGATCGTCGCGGTGCTCGGGGAGGGACGAGATGACTCCGGGAGCGGCGGTTTTGCCGGCGGTCCGGCGACCGCAGGCGGCTTCGACGGTCGACCCGCGAGTGGCTCGACCGGCAGCGGTTCGACAGACAGCGCCAGCGGACTGGTCGGGACCGGCGCGAACAGCATGGCCGGCGGCAGGGGCGGGAACGGTGCGACCGGATCGCAAGGGGCGCGCACGGGCGGCGCGACGTTGACGCGGACCGCACCCGATTCGCGGGCCGCGGCCCCCTTCACCCGCAACTCCCCCGTGACCGCCGCGCTCGTGCGCAACGAGCCGTTGTCGCGGGGCGGGTCGCCGAAAGAGGTGCGGCAGTTCGGGTTCGATCTGCGCGACAGCGGGGTCGGGTACGAGGTCGGGGATTCGCTCGGGGTGTGGCCCGCCAACTGCGGGTCGCTGGTACGGGAATGGCTCGGCGCGACCGGACTCGACGGGCGGCGCGCAGTCGAGGTGGACGGACGCGAGGTGCCGCTGGCGGAAGCGCTGCGCACCCACTACGACATCACCCGGGTCGGCCCGGATCTGCTGGGTTTCGTCGCCGAACGCAATCCCAACCAGCAGTTGGCCAAACTGCTGCGGCGCGACAACCGCAACGAACTCGCCAACTACCTATGGGATCGGCAGGCCGTCGATGTGCTGCGCGATTTCCCGGTGCGCGCGGACCTGGTGGAGTGGCTGGGCGCGCTGAAGAAGCTGCAACCGCGCCAGTATTCGATCTCGTCCAGTCCGCTGGTCGACCCGGACGAGGTGCAGTTGACGGTGGGCGTGGTGCGCTACGGCGATCCGGCGGCGGCCGGGTCGGCGGCACGGCGCGGCGGGGTGTGTTCGACGTTCCTGGCCGACCGGGTGGAGGAACGCGAACACCGGGTGCCGATCTTCCTCCAGCGCGCCCCGCACTTCCGGCCGCCGCGCGACCCGAGCGCGCCGATGATCATGGTCGGGCCGGGTACCGGCATCGCGCCGTTCCGCGGTTTCCTGCACGAACGCCGCGCGCTCGGCGCGACCGGACGCAACTGGCTGTTCTTCGGCGATCAGCACGCCGCGCAGAACTTCTACTACCGCGCCGAACTCGAGGACATGTTCCGCTCGGGTTTCCTGACCCGTCTCGATCTGGCCTTCTCCCGCGACCAGCGGGAACGGATCTACGTGCAGCACCGCATGATCGAGCACGGCGCGGAACTGTGGTCGTGGCTGCGCGACGGCGCGCACTTCTACGTCTGTGGCGACGCGGCCCGCATGGCCAAGGATGTGGACGACACGCTGCTGCGCATCGCCCAGATCCACGGCAAGCTCGATGAGGCGGGCGCGCTGGCGTTCAAAAAGCAGATGGTCGCCGAGAAACGCTACGTGCGCGACGTGTACTGAGCCGCGCACCCCCGACGAGGCGCGACAGGTCGTGGCGAACTGTCGCACTTGCGCAGGGCGGCCGGATTCCCCTCGCACTTGTGCCGGCGTAGAACTCGGCGGACCAGCTCCGCTCAGGCCGCCCAGTGAGCGTCGCGGCCGGTGAGTGCCAGCACTCGGTCGAGTGCGGGCGCGTCGGGGGCGACGGTGAGCACCGGGCCGAACATGCCCGGAGTGCCCTCGGCGGGGGTGTCGGCGAGCATCTCGAGCAGGATCGCGAGGTGGTCGTCGGCGGCGGTGAAGGGGAGCCCCGCGCCGCGCGCGAGGTCCCAGCCGTGCACCACGAGTTCGTCCAGGGCGATCCTGGCCATCAGCGCGGCGGGCAGTTCCACGCCGCCCGCCTCGGTGTCACCCTCCCAGGCGTCGGGCTTGCGCCAAGCCGCGACGAGGGCGGCGGTACGGGCCGGGATGAGGGTGCGCCACTCGTCGGGCAGGTCGACCTCGGCGGGGTTGCCCGGGGGAACCGAGCGCCCGACGGCCTCCTTGGTCGCCGCCTGACGGAACGCCTCGGTCAGCATGGCGACGTGCGCGAGCAGGTCGCGCACGGTCGTCGAGGCGCAGGGGGTCGGCGCGTCCAACCGGTCGTCGGGGATGGCGGCCACCACCGCGTCCAGCGCGGCGGCGGCGGGTTCGAGATCGAATTCGACGGTCATCTGCGGTCCTCCCGGTCGGGCGTGCGTGCTCGATGATGCAGACGGAACGGCTGTCGCCGATTCATCGGTGGAACCCGATAGTGCGGGGCGCGAGACCGCCCGGTATTGCCCGGCACGCCGTGCGCGGCGCATGCTCGTAACTGTCGGATTGTTGTTCACGCCCGAACCGGGGTACCCCGGCCCGAGTAACCGAGTGGACAGGAGCGCACGATGATCGATCACCGCACATCCCGCACCACCGACGAGGTCTCCGAGGCGGACCTGGTCGAGCAGTCCACGCCGGTCCATCCGGACGAGAGCGACGAACCCGATCTCGCCGCCGCCGTGGATCGCGACACCTGGTCGGCGAACACCGCCGACGTCATCGACCAGTCCATTCCCGTCCCGCTGGACGACGAGGACGCCGCGCCGGAGGAGTGAAGCCCGCGCGTGCGGCTCGGTCCGCGATGCGGGCGGACGACGCCGTCGCGTTGCGCGCCCGGCTACCGGGTGGGCCCGCGCGTGCGGCTCAGTCCGCGATGCGGGCCCGGACGGTGGCGTGCAGTTCGCGCAGGCTGGACCGCTCGGTGACGACTTCCAGCACCCGTACCCCGTGGGCGGGGGCGGTGAGTTCGATCGCGAGTTGTCCGGGGTCGACCTGGCGGTGCGGGATCCGGTAGGCGGCGCACAGCGCGGCCAGATCCATGCCGTGCGGGGTGCCGAACACCCGCTCGAACACGCCCGCGTACTGCGGGTCGCCCTGTTCGAGCAACTCGAAGATGCCGCCGCCGTCGTCGTTGGCGACCACGATGGTCAGATCCTCCGGGCGCGGTTCGCCGCGTCCGATCAGCAGGCCCGAGGCGTCGTGCAGGAAGGTCAGGTCGCCCATCAGCGCGATCGTGCGGCCTTCGTGGGCCAGCGCGGCCCCGACCGCCGCCGACACGGTGCCGTCGATCCCGGCGACGCCGCGGTTGGACAGCACTGTGACCTCGGGGCGCGGATGCGAGACCAGCGCCGCGTCGCGCACCGGATTGGACGCGCCGAGCAGCAGTTGGTCACCGTCGCGCAGGGCGTCCATCACCACGGCGGCGACGTGCAGGCCGGTGGGTTTGGGGTGGCGGTCCAGTTCCTCGCGGACCGCCGCGTTGACGAAGGCGTCGAGTTCGCGGCAGCGGGTCAGCCACTGCGGACTCGGCGCGCCGCTGGTGACGGCCCTGGTGCCGGTGCCGACGACATTGCCCGACACGTCGGGCCAGCGCGGGCCGGTGGTGAGCGCGAAGACCGTGATGTCCGGATCGGCGAGCACGCGCGAGACCTGCCGGTGCAGGGTGGGCCGCCCGGTGATGATGGCTTGGCGGGGCCGCAACAGCGGCAGGGCCAGCGGGTGCAGCGCCGGGCCGTGCCGGGGCGCGGTGGGTTCGGCGACGGTGGGCAGGTCGGCCAGTTCGGGGCGCGGTCCGGCGCCGTGGCCGGAGATGACGACCGTGTCGGGGGTCAGATCGATGTCGAGGGGGACGTCCAGCGTCGCGTACTGGGTGGCGGTCCAGGCGCGGCCGTCGCCGCGGCCCTCGGGAGCGAATTCGCCCGGTGCGAGGTCCGGGACCAGCGGTTCGCGCAGCGGGATGTCGAAGTGCACCGGCCCGGCGTTGCCCGAGCGGGTGCCGCGCGCGGCGGCCAGCACCCGGCACACGGCGGATCGCCACACGCTGTTCTGCCTGCCGTAGGCGGGTTCGGCATCGGTGTCGGCCTCGGCGAGACCGAGGCTGATGGTGGCGCGGACCTGGCTGCCGAACAGGCCGAGTTGTTCGACGGTCTGATTGGCCCCCGTGCCGAGCATGTCGTAGGGGCGGTTCGCGCTGAGCACGACCAGGGGGACGCGCGCGTAGTTGGCCTCCAGCACGGCGGGGCCGAGGTTGGCGACCGCCGTCCCCGAGGTCATGACGACGGGAACGGGGCGCTGGGCGGAGACGGCCAGGCCGATGGCCAGGAATCCGGCGCTGCGCTCGTCGATGCGCATGTGCAGGCGCAGCCTGCCCGCGGCGTCGGCCGCTTGGAGCGCGAAGGCCAGCGGCGCGTTGCGCGAGCCGGGGCACAGCACGACCTCGCGCACGCCACCGCGCACGAGTTCGTCGACGACCACTTGGGCCTGCGCTGTTGACGGGTTCACGCCACCAGCCTTACAGACACCGCGCCCGCCCGCTGCGTCAGCCTGCTCACAGTGTCGGTGTCCGCCGGGGCCGGTCCGGATGGGGATCCGCGCCGGACCGTGTGCCGCACGTCGAATCGCCGCGAGCGGCGAGTGTTTCCGACGTGCGGCCGATCAGCGGACTCAGGCGTGCCGCTGGACCAGGTCGCCCAGACGCGGCAGCGCCTCGATGACGTTCTTCTTGGCCGAGGAGCGCATCGAGGAGTAGACCTTCTGCAGCGCGGGGCGGCTGGAGGCCTGGGCGCGCTCGTCGGTGACCGAGAGCAACGCTTCGGCGACCGAGTCGGAGTTGGCCACCAGCAGGTCGGCGAAATTGCCGGTGCCCGCGGCGGTGTACTGCGCCCAGAACGGGTCGAGCTTCTCGACGAACTTGGGGGCCAACGATTCCAGCGCGTCCGGGACGATGGACGGGCTGATCTTCTTGACCGCCGCGTATCCACCCTTCACGGCCAGGCCGGACGCACCACCCTTGTCCGACACCTCGGCGTCCAGAACTTCTTTGGCATCGGCAAGGAAGGCCGTGCGCTTGGCATCGACGAGCAGGGATTCAGACAGTGCTGCAACCACTTTCAGGTTCCTCCGGATAGGTTCGTTGAACGAGCGCACGCCACTATACGCACCGGCGTCGATGGCCACACCACGCTCGCCCGGCAACGGGTCCGCTTCACCTTCGCACGACGGCGCGTTCAGCGCATCCGGGCAGCGTCCTCAGGGCTGCCAGGGCAGCAGTTCCACCATGAGTCCTTCGCAGTCGGCGAGCAAATCGCCCTGCTCGTCGCGCAATTCGGCGACGACGAAAGTCTTGCGTCCCTCGACGCGGTCGACCCGGCCCGACACGGTGAGCGGCGTCTCGAGCGGAGTCACCTTGCGGTAGTTGACATGCAGGTAGGCGGTGCGACTGATCGGGCGACCCGAGTAGTGCACGATCATCCCGAACAGGTCGTCGAAGAGCAGGGGCAGCACGCCGCCGTGCGCGGCGCCGTTGCCGCCCAGGTGGTAGCGACGGAATTCACCCGCCATGGTGATGCCGCGCGGTCCGGCTTCGCGAACCTGCCACGGCAGCAACAGCAGACTGCCGCGTCCGGGCAGCGTGACCACCCGGCCCGCGGGGCCCTGGGCTTCCGGTGCGCGGTAGGGCCCGAGCAGGTCGATGAGTTCGCGTGCCTTGCCGAGCGCCTCGCCGAAGACCTCGTCGCTCGCGTCGACGCTGACGGCGAGATCCTGGAGGGTGCGCATCGCCTCGACGAAGGGGCCGAAGTTCGGACCGACCTCGGCGCGGGTCACCTTGGGGAAGCCGCCGTGCTTCTCGTAGCGGTCCTGGTTCACCGCGCTGCTGTCGATGCGCCCGCGCGTCGACACGCCGGACCCGCTCTCCTCGACGCGGTCGGCCGCGTCCACCGTGCGCTCACTCATACCTGCACGGTAACGCGTCGTTTTACACCGTCAAGTCGACGGTCCTCGCGTGCCCGCGCGTGTGGGAGCCGATCGCGGGGAAGTCGCTGGCACCAACCCTTTCGTCGGGGGCGATAATCGCAGGCGTGACTTTCGACGCGACGCAGTGGCGACCCGTTCCCGGATTCGAGAATCTGACCGACATCACCTATCACCGGCATGTGGAGCAGGGCACGGTGCGCGTCGCTTTCGACCGGCCCGAGGTGCGTAACGCGTTCCGTCCGCACACCGTCGACGAGTTGTATCGGGTGTTGGATCACGCGCGGATGAGCGCGGATGTGGGTGCGGTGTTGGTCACGGGTAACGGTCCGAGTCCCAAGGACGGGGGGTGGGCGTTCTGTTCGGGTGGGGATCAGCGGATCCGGGGGCGTAGCGGGTATCAGTACGCGGGTGGGGAGACCGCCGACACGGTCGATACCGCGCGTGCGGGGCGGTTGCACATTCTGGAGGTGCAGCGGTTGATCCGGTTCATGCCCAAGGTGGTGATCGCGTTGGTCAACGGGTGGGCCGCGGGTGGGGGGCACAGTCTGCACGTGGTGTGTGATCTGACGTTGGCCAGTCGTGAGCACGCGCGGTTCAAGCAGACCGACGCCGATGTGGGCAGTTTCGACGGTGGTTACGGCAGCGCGTATCTGGCGAAGATGGTGGGGCAGAAGTTCGCGCGGGAGATCTTCTTCCTGGGCAGGGCGTACACGGCCGAGGAGATGCACGCGATGGGGGCGGTCAACGCGGTGGTCGATCACGGCGAGCTCGAGGCGGTGGCGTTGGAGTGGGCGGCGCGGATCAACGGGAAGTCGCCGCAGGCGCAGCGGATGTTGAAGTACGCGTTCAACCTGCTCGACGACGGTTTGGTGGGTCAGCAGTTGTTCGCGGGCGAGGCGACCAGGATGGCGTACATGACCGACGAGGCGGTCGAGGGCCGTGACGCGTTCCTGGAGAAACGCGCCCCGGACTGGACCCCCTACCCCTGGTACTTCTGACCGATACGAAAAGGACGGTGGCCGACCGTGGAAATCTTGAGCAGCCGGGTGATCCTTCGCCCCGCCGACTACCGCACGACACTGGAGTTCTACCGCGACACACTGGGTCTGGCGATCGCTCGCGAGTATCCCGGCGGCACGGTCTTCTTCGCCGGACAGTCGCTGGTCGAGGTCGCGGCGCACGGCGGAACCGGCGAATCGAGCACGTTCACGGGCGCGCTGTGGCTACAGGTCCGCGACGTCGAGGACGCCGCGGCGGAACTGGCCCTGGCCGGCGTGGCGATCGATCGGGCCCCGCGCGAGGAGCCGTGGGGGCTGATCGAGATGTGGATCCACGATCCCGACGGTGTGCCGCTGGTGCTCGTGCAGGTTCCCCCGACCCATCCGATCCGGCGTGATCCGCGCTGGTCGGAGGACTGACGACGCAATCTGCGGGCGGGTGCCCGCAGCTGTTCGGCCGTCCGGTCGAGTTGCCAACGGCAGTTGTGACGGGGACGATTACGCACGGGTGGACCCCGGCCGCCGATGTCCGGGTGGCCGCCGATTCCACCATCCCACGAGTGAATCGCAGTCTCGATGTCTGGCCTAGCCGATCCCTGTTCCCCGGGGGCGGCCGCGGTTCCCGCGCGTCGCCCCAGCAAACCGACCCGTCCCGCGCGCGGCGGCGCGGGCATGACACGATCCCTACCGTGAGGGAGCACAGCGAGGCAGAGATGGGCACCGTGCGCGAGGCGCGCTCGTGAGCACATTGCGGACGCTGCTGATGCCCACCGGGTCGGGCCTCGGCGAAGTCCTACCGCATCTGCGCGCGGCACTGGAGGGCAACGGCCCGGCCTGGCTGCCGATCCCGACCAGCGACCGGCGCGAAGCCCGTCGGCTCAGCGACGCGCTGGCCCCCGGCGAACCCATCGACGACGAGATCGCGCTGGTGGTCACCACCTCCGGCACCACCGGCGTGCCCAAAGGCGCGATGTTGAGCGCGGCGGCGCTGCGCGCCAGCGTCGAGGCGACCCACGAACGGCTCGGCGGCCCGGGCGCCTGGCTGCTGGCCCTGCCCACCCACCACATCGCCGGCATCCAGGTCCTGCTGCGCGGGGTGGCCGCGGGCACCGAACCGGTGGTCCTCGACGTCTCCGACGGGTTCCTGCCCGAGGCGCTGGCGGGCGCGATCGCGGGGATGCGCGGCACCCGCCGCTACACCTCGCTGGTGCCCACCCAGCTGATCAAGGCCCTGGACCACCCCGCGGCCGCCGCGGCGCTGGCCGATCTGGACGCGGTGCTCGTCGGCGGGGCGGCCACCCCGGTCCCGGTACTCGAACGCGCGCGGGCGGCGGGCATCACCGTCGTGCGCACCTACGGCATGAGCGAGACCTGCGGGGGCTGCGTCTACGACGGGATACCACTGCGCGGCACACGGATCCGCATCGAGGACGGGCGGGTGCTGCTCGGCGGCGACATGATCGCCTCCGGCTACCGCGGTCAGCCCGACCATCCCGCCTTCGCCGAACCCGGATGGTTCCGCACCGACGACGCGGGCAGCTACGACGACGGCGTACTGCGGATCAGCGGCCGACTGGACGAGGCCATCACCACCGGGGGCCTGCTGGTGCTGCCGCAGGTGGTCGAGGCGGTGCTGGTCACCCATCCCTCGATCAGCGAATGCGTGGTGCTCGGTCTGCCCGACGAACGACTCGGCCAGCGCGTCGCGGTCGCGGTGGTGCCCGCCGAAGGGGCCACCCCGACCCTGGACGAACTGCGCGAGCACGTGATCCGCGAACTCGACCCGATCGCCGCTCCCCGCGAGATGGCGCTGGTCGAGGAGTTGCCGCTGCACGGTCCCGGCAAACCGAACCGGGCCGCGCTGCGTCAACTGCTGCTGGCGGCCTCGACGAACTGACCCGCGCAAGAACCCGCGCCATCGCCGCGCAAGGGCGGTGCAAGTCGGCGGACGCATCGTTGTCCCATGACTTCACACACGCCGAACTCGGTCCTCGCCGTCGAGGCGACCGACCTGGTCAAGGTCTTCGGACAACAGCGCGCGGTGGACGGTGTCAGCCTGGCGGTGCCGCAGGGCGCGGTCTACGGGGTCCTCGGCCCCAACGGCGCGGGTAAGACGACCACCATCCGCATGCTGGCGACACTGCTGCGGCCCGACGGCGGCAGCGCGCGCATCTTCGGCCGCGACGTCGTCGCCGACCCGGCCGCGGTGCGTTCGCTGATCGGTGTCACCGGCCAGTACGCCTCGGTCGACGAGGACCTCTCCGCCACCGAGAACCTGATGATCTTCGCCCGCCTGCTCGGCCTCGGGCGCGCCGAGGCCCGCGCCAGGACCGCCGACCTGCTCGAGGAGTTCGACCTCGCCGAGGCGGCCGACAAATCGCTGAAGAACTTCTCCGGCGGCATGCGGCGACGCCTGGACCTGGCCGCCAGCCTGATCTCCACCCCGCCGCTGCTGTTCCTGGACGAGCCGACCACCGGACTCGACCCGCGCACCCGCGCCCAGATGTGGGAGACCATCCGCCGCCTGGTCCGCGAGGGCGCGACGGTGCTGCTCACCACCCAGTACCTGGACGAGGCCGATCAGCTCGCCGACCGGATCGCGGTCATCGACCACGGCAAGGTGATCGCCGACGGCACCGCCGACGAACTGAAAGCCTCGGTCGGCGGCTCCTCCCTGCACCTGACCCTGCTCGACCGCACCCAACTCGAACTCGCCCGCCGCGTGGTCGGCGAATTCCTCGGCGCCCAGGCGCAGATCACGCCGGAGGCGGGACGGCTGACCGCCCCGCTGCGCAGCGCCGACGTCACCACCGACCTGCTGATCCGACTGCGCGACGAACGGATCGGGGTCGAGGAGATCAGCGTCTCCAAGCCGACCCTGGACGAGGTCTTCCTCACCATCACCGGCCGTCCCACCGAGGACGAGACCGACACCGAACGGAGCGCGGCATGACCGTCACCCTTCCCGCCACCGCGACCGCCGCCCCCGCGCGGCCGATCCCGGTCCCCGCCGCGCCGATCACCGTGGCCAAGACCGTCGCCAACACCCTGACCATGGCCCACCGCGGCCTGCTCAAGATCAAGCACAACCCCGAGCAACTGTTCGACGTGGTCATCCAGCCGATCATCTTCACGCTGATGTTCACCTACATCTTCGGCGGCGCGATCTCCGGCGACGTGCACAGCTACCTGCCGGTCATCATTCCCGGCATCATGGTGCAGTCGGTGGTCATGACCTCGATCACCACCGGCGTGCAGTTGCGCGAGGACATGGACAAGGGCGTCTTCGACCGCTTCAAATCCCTGCCCATCGCCCGCATCTCGGCCCTGTCCGGCGCGCTCACCGCCGATATGGTGCGCTACCTCATCGCGACCACGCTCACCGTCATCATGGGTCTGGTGATGGGCTACCGCCCCGACGGCGGGGCGATCGGCGTCCTCGCCGCCGCGCTGCTGGTCATCGCGGCCTCCTTCGCGACCAGTTGGATCTGGGCCTTCTTCGGCGTCATCGCGAACAAAGCCGCTTCGGTGCAGGGCTATTCGATGCTGATCCTGTTCCCGCTGACCTTCTGCTCGCCCGCCTTCGTGCCCACCTCGACCATGCCCGGCTGGATGCAGGCGTTCGTCAACGTCAATCCGGTGACCCACCTGATCTACGCCTGCCGCGACCTCATGAACGACGGTCACATCGGCGCGCACTTCGGGTGGACCCTGGTCGGCGCGGCCGCGATCATCGCGATCTTCGCGCCGCTGACCGTCAGCGCGTACATGCGCAAGGCGTGACCCCCTCGGCCCGGCCGCCGTCCCCGTCGCGGGACGGCGGCCGTCGCCGTTCTCAGCGCAGCGCCTCCAGCAGCGCGATCGCCTCGCGCGCCGCGACCTCACGCCCCGCGCGGCGATGGACGCCCAACACCCGGTCGACCGGTTCGTCACCGAGACGCGCGCGCGCCGCCGCCACATGCCGGTCCAGCCGCATCGACGGAAGATCCTGACGCGCCGCCACATCCGGCGCCAACGCCAGCAGTCGCAGCCCGCGCTCGACGTCCTCGCCCGTGGCGACCAGATAGGACCCGACCGCGCACGCCATACCGCCCAACTGCGGCAGGTCGCGGTAACTGGAGAGCATCCGCAACCCCTGCTCGAGCACCTGCGGGACCAACTCCGCGGCGGAACGGGCGCGCCCGTGCAGGATTCGCGCGTCCACCGCCGCCGCCGCGGTCATGAGCGTCCCCGGGCCGGGGCCCGCGCCGAATTCCGGCCACCCGAACATCTCCAGCGCGCGCTCGTAGCGGCGCAGCCCCTCCTCGACCTCGCCACGCGCCAACGCCAACTCCGCGGCCGACTGCATCACCTCGGCCGCCAACTGCCCGTGCATCCCCGACGCGTGATCGATCGGCCCCAAACGGGTCACCCCGGACAGGAATTCGAGTTCGCGCTCGGCCTGGGCCAACTCGCCCGCGCCGACCAGCGAGGCCACCAGCATCGCGCGGATCTCGATGGTGTCCTCGTGCACGCCGAGACGCAGCAGCATGCCGAGACTGCGCCGGTAGTAGGTCACCGATGCGGGGTAGTCGGCGATCTGGCCGAACACCTGCCCCAGATGCCTGCACACCATCGCCACGCTCCACACCTGGTTCGCGCCGATCATCCCCAGCGCGCGGATCGCGTCACGGGTGGAACCGCGCACGTCACCCAGGTTCTCGCGCATATTGGCGCGCGTCAGCAACGCCGTCGAGGCGGTGTCGGGGTCGCCGCGCCGGATCGCGATCGCCAACCGCCGCCCCACACCGCGCAGATCGGAGCGACTCAACATCAACTCGCCGATCAACCGGTAGGTCGGGGACAGGTCGTCGCGGGTGCGCAGCAGGCGACGCACCCGGGCGCGCAGGCGGGCCACCGTGCGTGCCGACCCTTCCGAGTAGAACAAGTGCAGGAAGGCCATCTCGAAGGTGCACAGCACCCGATCCCCCACCGGGATCCCCGCCAATGTCGTCTCGTCCAAGGCGACGATCCGCGCGGCCCACCCCGCCACCTCCAGGTGCGAGCCGCGAATCATCCACAGCGATCCCACGACCGGGAACACGGAATAGGCGGTGCGGGCGTCACCGCGCTCCACCGCCGCGCGCAGCACCGCCAGCAGATTGTCCAACTCGGTCGTCACCGCCAGCGCCGGCGCCAACTGATCGCCGTCCTGGAAATCCCCCTCGGCGGCGTCGGCGAACCCCCGCCCCCAGTCCAACATCCGCTCGATCACCAGGTCGGCCTCCCCCTCGGCGGCGACCAGTTGCTCCTCCCCGTACTCGCGCACCGTCTCCAACATGCGGTAGCGGGTGCCGAGCACCTCGTCGTCGAACACGGTCAGCAGCGACTGGTTGACCAAGCCGTCCACCGCCGCCGCGACATCGCCCACCTCGGGACCGCCCGCCGCGATCTCGGCGGCCTCGACCCCGAAACCGGCCGGGAACCGGCACAATCGGCGCAACGTCACCCGCTGCGCGTCATCGAGCAGCGCCCAACTCCAGTCGATCACCGCGTGCAGGGTGCGGTGCCGCGCCGGGGAACTGCGATCCCCGTGCCGCAGCAGCGCGAACCGGTCCGCCAACCGGGTGTTGATCTCCTCCACGCTCATCGTCCTGACCCGCGCCGCCGCCAGTTCGATCGCCAGCGGCAACCCGTCCAACGTGCGACACAGCCGGGCCACCACTTCCGGGTCCAGCCGCACCGAAGGACGCACCGCCCGCGCCCGCGCCGCGAACAACTCGGTCGCGGGCGAACCCGCCGCGTCGACGGTCAACGGGGGCAGCGGATACACCGATTCGGCCGTGATCATCAGCGGGGCGCGACTGGTGGTCAGCACCGTCAACCGGTCCGCGACCCCGATCAGATCCGCGACGACCACCGCCACGGCATCGATCAGATGTTCGCAGTTGTCCAGGATCAGCAGCATCTCGCGCGCCGCCACCGCGTCCCGCAACCTGCGCCGCGGATCGGGGGTGTAGCCGGCGCGCAACGCCGTCGAATCGAAGGCCAGTTCGGTCAAGCCGAGCGCCGCCCCGATCGCCGCCTCCACCTCGGTGCGCGCCTGCTCCCCCTCGGCCCGCACCGACGCCAACTCGATCAACACCACCTGGGTGGAACGCGCCACCCGCGCGCCGACCTCGTTGGCGACCCTGGTCTTCCCGGTGCCCCCCGGCCCGAGCACCGTCGTCACCCGCGAACGCCGCGACATCGAAACGATCGCGTCCAGATCGGGCTGCCGCCCCAACAGTTCGGTCGGCGCGGCCCGCAACCCGATCGGCGGTGGCACTGAAGCTTCGGCGCGCTCACCGAAGCCGGTCGACTCCGCCGGCGCGGACCACTCGGCGGGCGCGGTCGCCCCGGACTGTTGTGTCGACTCGACCCGACCACTCGACCCGGAGCTCGCGGCCCACTCGTCCGCCGACTCCGCGCGTGCGGGCCACTCGTTCGGTGGGTTCGTCCCGGAACCCGTAGGCCACTCGTCGGGCCGGGTCGCTTCGGAGCGCGGCGGTGGCACGGCGGGACCGGCTACCCCGGAGCTCGCGGACCGTTCGGCGGAGCCGGTTGCCGGGCGGTCCCAGAGGGGTTCATGGGGATCGCCCGAATTCGAGGCAGTGGTTCCGGCCGTGGACCGTTCCGCTCCGGCGACCGTGTGCCGGGACCGAGCCTCGGCAGACCGCGCGGGCACGGGAAAGTCGAGGGGTTCGCCGCGCAGGATCGCCGTATTCGCCTCCACGAGCGCGCGTCCCGGGTCCGCGCCGAGTTCGTCGGCGAGGCGTGTCCGGAAGGCGGCGAAGGACTCCAGGGCCTCGGTGGCGCGGCCGGCGGCGGCGAGCAACCGCAGCAGCGTGAGTTCGACCTGTTCGTCCAACGGGTCGGCGGCGGCGCGGCGGCGGGCGACCGCGAGCGCGCCGTCCTGATCGCCGACCGCGCGGCGAGCGGCGATCTCCAGATCGTCCAGCGCGGTCGACCGGTCGCGGGCAGCGCCGCGCAATTCGTCGGCCACCGGACCGGACGGCAGGTCCGCGCCGGGTTCGCCCCGCCACAGCGACCGGGCCGCGCCGACCAGGACCAGCGCCGCCACCGCGTCGCCCGCCTCGTGGGCGCGCGCGGCCTCGCGGGTCAGTTCGCCCGCCAGCGACAGGTCGACGGCGTCGGCGGGCAACCTCAGCCGATAGCCGGCCGGGCCGATCTCCAACGCCCCTTCCGGCAGTGCCGAACGCAGCCGCGAGACCTGGGTGTGCAGGGCGTTCATCGGCGCGCGCGGCGGCTGATCGCCCCACACGTCCTCGATCAGCGCTTGCGCCGACCGGCTGCGACCGGGCCGCAGCGCGAGCGCTGCCACCAGTACGCGGGCGCGCGTGCCCGCGACGGCGCTCAGCGTGTCGTCGCGGCGCAGCGCGACCTCACCCAACAGGGCCACCACGACCGACGCGCCCGCCGGCGTGGCCGCGACTCGACTTCGGCGGTCCCGCCCGCCCGGTTCCGGATACATCCCGCGGTCATCGTATGCGAGCACGTTCGCGCCGATCCGATCGAAGTGGCGCGAATCGGTCTAGGCTCCCCCCATGGCCGACTTCGAAGTGGTCCGGCAGGCCGTGATTCCGGCCCAGCTGTCCACCGTGCACACCCTGCTCGCCGACTTCCACGAATGGCGCAAGTGGTCGCCGTGGGAGGACGTCGACCCGGATCTGCGCCGCACCTTCACCGGCCCGGAATCCGGCGTCGGCGCGAAATACGCCTGGGCGGGCAACCGCAAAGCCGGAGCCGGGAACATGGAGATCGTGCGCGACACCGATCGCGAGGTCGGGGTGCGGCTCGAGTTCGAGAAGCCGTTCAAGGCGGTCAACGACGTGCGCTTCACCCTGCATCCGGTCCCGGACGGCACCGAGGTGGTGTGGCGGATGACGGGTAACCGCTCCGGTCTGATCAAGGTGCTGTCGAAGGTGCTGCCGATGGACAACATGATCGGCAAGGATTTCGAGAAGGGGCTGGACCGGCTGAAAACGGCGGCCGGCGCGCGCCCGTAGCCCGAGGATTAGGCTCGGCGCATGGCAACAGCTGCGCAATGGCTCGAAGGGGCCCGGCCCCGGACCCTGCCGAACGCGATCGCTCCGGTTCTGGCGGGCACCGGGGCCGCCGCTTCGCTCGACGGCCTGGTCTGGTGGAAAGCCGTTCTCGCGCTGCTGGTCTCGGTGGCCATGATCATCGGCGTCAACTACGCCAACGACTACTCCGACGGGGTGCGCGGCACCGACGACGAGCGGGTGGGCCCGCTGCGATTGGTCGGTTCCGGGGTGGCCTCGCCCGCCGCGGTGAAGTACGCGGCGATCACCAGTCTGGCGATCGGCGCGGTGGTCGGACTGATCCTGGTGCTGACCACCGCCTGGTGGCTGCTGCTGATCGGCGCGGCCTGCCTGGCGGGTGCCTGGTTCTACACCGGCGGCAGCAAACCGTACGGCTACAGCGGTTTCGGCGAGGTCGCGGTCTTCGTGTTCTTCGGGTTGATCGGTGTGCTCGGCACCGAATTCGTGCAGGCCGAGCGGATCGACTGGGTCGGCGTGGTGCTCGCCGTCGCGGTCGGCGCGTTCTCCAGCGCGGTGCTGGTCGCCAACAACCTGCGCGACATCCCCACCGACACCGAATCCGGGAAGACCACGCTCGCGGTCAAACTCGGTGATCCGCGCACCAGGACCTTGCACGTGATCCTGCTGGCGATTCCGTTCGTCGCGACGTTGGCGCTGGTGCCCCGCACGCCGTTCGCCCTGGTGGGTCTGCTCGCCGTGCCGTTGGCGATCCGCGCCAACGCCCCGGTGCGCACGGGCGGGAACGGCCTGGAACTCGTTCCCGCCCTGCGCGACTCCGGTCTGGCCCTGCTGGTCTGGTCGGCGGTGACGGCGCTCGCGCTCGGTCTCGCCTGACCGACGGCCGGGACGGCTCAGTCGCCGTCCGGGACCAGGATGCCCAGCACCCAGTTCACCAGCGAGATGATGATGCCGCCGAGCAGGGCCGCCCAGAACCCGTCGACGTCGATCCCGTAATCGGAGAACGCGTCGGTGATCCACGCGGTGAGCAACAGCATCAGCGCGTTGACCACCAGCAGGAACAGGCCGAGGGTGAGCACCACCAGGGGCAGGGAGAGCAGTTGGACCAGCGGTTTGACCAGCGCGTTCACCAGGGTGAACACGACGGCGACCGCGAGGACCACGATGACTTTGCTGGTTGTGTCGTCGTCGGGACTCAGGATGGTGATTCCGTTGACCCAGGCGGCGGCCAACCAGATCGCTACCGCGTTGATGACCAACCGAATGACTAGCTGCATGGCCCCATGCTAAGTCGCGGAGCCCGTTTCCCGGGGGATTCGCCGGGAGCCCCCGCGGGCCCATGGGCTAGGCGGCGCGATCCAACAGCGCCGTCACCCGGGGGCGCAGGCGCGCGATCGCCTCGTCGCCGCCGAGGATCTCCGCCGTGCCCGAGTTGGGCGCGCACAGCACGGCCAGCGCGAGGTGCGCGGCGTCGATGACGCGGTCCTTGCGCGCCAACGTCTCCCGCAGCGAGAGTTCGATCACTTTCTTCGCCTCCCGGGTGAGCGGTGTGTGCCCGATCCGCGCGAGCAGCCCACGGCGGGGTTCGGGCACGGAGCGCTCCAGCGCGTCCTCGCCGAAACTCGCCTCGAGCGAGGCGCGCACGGCGTCGAGGTCGATGCCGATCGAGCGCAGGGCTTCGGCGTCCTGCTCGCCCAAGGGGGCGGCCGCACCCCGTTCGGCCAGTCGCGCGCGGACGTCGTCCTGGGTCACGCCCGCCTCGGCGAAGACCTCGCGCAGCGCGGGTTCGGCCACCGCTAGCAGACCGAGCAGGACGTGCTCGACATCGATGACCGGGGAGCGCAGTTCGCGCGCCTGCTTGTGGGCCTGGGTGACGGCGGCCTTGGCGACCGCGCTGAACCGTTCGAACATCAGCGGTTCCTGCCTCTCGGGTTGTATTTCTGATGGACCGCCTGCTTGCTGACCTCGAGCGCCTCCGCGATGGCCTGCCAGGACCAGCCCTGCTTCCTGGCGTTGTCGACCTGGATCGCTTCGAGACGTTCGAGCAGCCTGCGCAGGGCGAGCACCGCGCGGAGTCCGACCGCGGGGTCGGGACTGCCGGCGGCGGCCGCCAGGGTGGTTGCCTCTGTCATGTCGTCAACTTTGATTGACGCCCGGCCCGCTTGTCAACAAAAATTGACGACCGTGGGCGCGACGAAGCCGGCGAAGTCCGAGAAAAGCGAGGTTCAGGCGGTCCAGCGACCGGTCTCGTGGAAGATCTCCAGCGCCCGGTGCGGTGCGGTCAGTGACATCCCCTGCTTCGCCATCCAGGCGTCGTCGAAGTAGGTGCCCGCGTAGCGGTCGCCGCCGTCGCAGAGCAACGTCACCACGCTGCCGCCGCGCCCCGCCGCCAGCATCTCCGCGATCAAGGCGTAGGCGCCCCACAGATTCGTGCCGGTCGACCCGCCCACCTTGCGGCCGAGCACCCCGCTCGCGAACCGGGCCGCCGCGACCGAGGCGGCGTCGGGCACCTCCAGCATCCGATCGACCACCTGCGGCACGAACGACGGTTCCACCCGCGGCCTGCCGATCCCCTCGATCCGCGAGGACATACCGGTCTGATAAGCGCGATCACCGGTTTCGTAGCCGCCGAAGAAGGCGGAATTCTCCGGATCGACGACCGCCACCCGCGTCGCATGCCTGCGATATCGGACATAACGCCCGATCGTCGCACTCGTCCCACCGGTGCCCGCCCCGACGACGACCCACTCCGGCACCGGATACCGCTCCAACGACATCTGCTCGAAAATCGACTCCGCGATATTGTTGTTGCCCCGCCAGTCGGTCGCCCGCTCCGCGTTGGTGAACTGATCCAGATAATGTCCGCCGCATTCGGCCGCCAACCGGGCCGCCTCGGTGTACATATCCGGCGGCCGGGTTACGAAATGACAGCGCCCGCCCTGCGCCTCGATCAACGCGATCTTCTGCGGAGAGGTGCTCGCCGGCATCACCGCGACGAAGTCCAGCCCCAGCATCCTGGCGAAATACGCCTCGCTGACCGCCGTCGACCCCGAGGATGCCTCCACCACCGTGGTGCCCTCGGTGATCCACCCGTTGCAGATCGCGTACAGGAAAAGCGACCGCGCCAACCGGTGTTTCAGACTGCCGGTGATATGGGTCGACTCATCCTTCAGATAGAGCTGCACGCCCCAGTCCGACGGCAGCGGATAACGCAACAGATGGGTGTCGGCACTGCGTTGGGTATCGGCGTCGATCAACCGCACCGCGTTGTCGACCCAGTCGCGCGGCGTACTGCGATCGCACTGCCTCACGTGGAGGCGTCCCCGTCATCCCCCCGTAGACGCGCGCGCAATTGCGCTTTGTCCTTGCGCCGTTTCTCATCGACCACGGCGATGTCCTCGTTGACCTTCGCGCGCAATTTCTTGAACAACGTCAACGACAGCGGCATCGCGATGATGAGCGCGAACAGCACGGCCACGATCAACGGGACCTCGACCGACACCAGTCGGGCGCCCACCACGATGATCGCGGTGACGACGGCGACGAGCACCAACCGCGCCAGGGTGTAGAGGGCAAGGTTCACGGCCAGCCTGCGACCGGGCGCCGAGGTTTGCCGGCCGGATGCGCTGTCGGCGGGAGTTGCGTCGCTCACGCCGACCAGCCTAGGCGACGCCCGCGCGGCGAGCCCCGGCCCACCCGTCGCCGAGGTCGAAATCCTATCCGTTTTGTCCATTACTTCGCCTTTACCAACAGTAGGTGGTTCGCGTACCTAGGGGTCGGGGTGCAACGATGACGCCATTCTGATGAGGGAACTGTCGAGAACGGAGAGGTTTGCTATGACTGCGATCACCGTCGGCGGCCAGGACACCTTGCTCACCCCGGGCCAAGTGGCTGCCATGTTCCACGTCGACCCGAAGACAGTCACCCGGTGGGCCCACGCGGGCAGACTCGGGTCACTGCGCACACCCGGCGGACACCGCCGGTTCCGCGAATCCGAAGTGCTGCGACTGCTCGAGTCGCTGACCACCGAGGCGAGCCCCGCGCGCTGAGGTCCGTTCCGCGCGGGCGGCCTCGGCGGCCCGCGCGTCGGTCACGTACGCGTCGGCCCGCACGGACGGTCGTCCGCCGGATATCGGATGACCGATTCGGCCGCCGACGATGCGCTCCGGGCGCGTACGCGGCTACCCTCGATGTGAGGAGGTGAGCGACGTGATCTACCTGGTGGCACTCATCGCGGTCGTTGCGGTCGCGGTGCTGTGCTGGAAGGCGTTCGGCCCGCGGATATCGGACCCTTCCCCGCGTTCATCCCGACACAAGCGGATCATGGGTCCCGACGACGACCCGGACTTCCTGTGGCGGATCTCCCGACAACAACATCGAGACGGCGAAGGCGACCGCTGAGGCCGGATTCCCGATGGGCGCGCCTGCACGCTGGGCCCATCGCGCGGAACCGGTAACGCTCGGCCCGCCGCGTCAGTCGCGTGGGCGCACGGCGTCCGGCAGGTCGGCGCGCTGCTCGGGATGCCGCAGATAGTGGCGCACAAGGTGATAGGCAACCAACGGATTCATCGCCAACACCGCGTCGGGCACCGTCACCACCCGCGTCCCGGCGATCTCCCGGGCGGTCCGCCCCATCCGACGCCTGCCCGCCGCCCGCCAGAACGCGTCCGGGTCGTGCACGTCGATGCCGAACATGTTGTGCCAGCGCGAACGCCCCGACACGCGCAGATACGCGCTCACCTCGGCGATATCCGCCCACGCCACCGCCAGCGACTCCCCGTCGCCCCCGCGCCGCAACACCCGCGACGGCGTCAGCAACAGGCCGGGCACCAGATCGCGGCGCGTCACGAACTCCAGCCACGCCGCGCCCAGCGAACACCCGCCGACCACCGCGAACACCAGCACCGCCGCCAACTCCAGCGGATCGAACGCGATCAGCACATGCCAGCCCAGCACCACCGCCAGGGCCTCGAACACCAACCCCATCAGCACGAAGACCAGCCCCTGCCAGCGCGGCGGGCGACGCATCGGCAACAACACCGCCGACTCGCGCACACCTTCGTGCACGACCTCCTCGACCCGCACCCCGGTCAACCCACGCGCGCGGTAGCCGTCGACCAGATCGTCATCCCAACGCCACTGCTCCGGCCACGTCGAAACCCCGGCCAACTCTGTTGCCACCGGCCGATCGTGCCACACCGCGGCACCGTCACCGAGCGATCCCGACACCATGGCGAACGAGGCGAATACCCCGCCGCCGAAGACGACCCGGACGTTTGCTGAATCGATGGCCCGCCGTGGGACGATATTTCGTCCGGCGCGGTAGCGTCTCGGCCAGGTAGACGGAGGGGATAGCCATGAAGGTGCTCGCCACCGCGGCGGTGGTCGTCGCGGCCGGACTCACGCTCAGGGCATGCGGCGACGACACCACGACGACACCGATATCAGCCACCTCGACCGCCCAACTGAGCGCACAGCAGTCCGGAATGGCCACCCGGATCCCCAAACGCGCCCCCTCCCCCAACGGCCCCTGGATCTGACTCAGGTTCCGGCAACGCCGCCACCCCTCAGCAGGCGGCGCGATACGGGACTATGTGGCTGAGGGTTTCGGCGAGTTTCTCGCGCTCGAGCACGAGGTCGTAGTGCGTTTGCAGGTTGATCCAGAATTCCGGTGTCGTACCGAAATAGCGGGCCAAGAGCAGCGCTGTGCGCGTGGTGATCGCACGCTTACCGTGCACGATCTGGTTGATGAGCCGGGCGGGCACGCCCAAGGCGCGAGCGAGCGCGTTCTGACTGATGTGCAGCGGCTCCATGAACTCCTCGGCGAGAACTTCACCGGGGGTGGTCGGGGGCAGCGGCGTCGACGAGGCCATGGGCTCCCCTTTCAGTGATAGTCGACGATCTCCACCTCGAATGGTCCGACAGGCATACGGTCTGCCGCCGGTTGGACACGAAACACCGACGGCAGGTTGCAGGTCCGTACGGGGTTGGGTCAGGTGAGGCCCGCGTAGGAGTGCAGGCCGGAGATGACGATGTTGATGATGAAGAGGTTGAAGAGCATGGCTGTGAAGCCGGCTACGTTGATCCAGGCGGCGCGGGTGTCGCGCCAACCGCTGGTGGCGCGGGCGTGTAGGTAGGCGGCGTAGAGGACCCAGGCGATGAAGGAGCAGGTTTCCTTGGGGTCCCAGCCCCAGAAGCGGCCCCAGGCGGCTTCGGCCCAGATGGCGCCGAGGATGACGCCCGCGCCGAACAGGGGGAAGCCGATGATGGTGGTCTTGTAGGCGAGGCGGTCCAGGGTGCGCGCGTCTGGTAGGCGTTTGGCGATCGCGCCGAGGACGCCGGTGCTCTCCGCGCCTTCGGGTTGGCGGATGCGGAACAGGAACAGCAGGCTGGCGACGCCGGAGACGAGGAAGACGCCGCTGCCGATGCTGACGATGGTGACGTGGATCGGCAGCCAGAACGAGCGCAGCGCGGGCACGACGGGGGCCGCTTCGGCGTAGAGCACGGTGCCCGCGAGGAACATCAGGATCAGCACGGGCACCAGCAGGAACACCCAGGTGGCGCGGTAGCGCTGGTCGCGCAGGAAGATCAGGCCGACGACGGTGGCCGCGGCGGTCGCCATGGTGACGAATTCGTACATGTTGCCGAGCGGGAACCGGTGGGTGGCGAAGCCGCGCAACACGATCGACAGGATCTGCAGGGCGACGCCGACGACCAGCACCGAGAACGCCATGTTGCCCAGGCGTTCCGACAGCGGCACGGGTTCGGGCGCGGTGATCCGTCCGGGGCCGGTGGGCCGTTCGGCCGGTGCGCCCGCCATGCTGTGTTCGCGTTCGGCGAGTTGGCGGGTGCGCGCGGTCGCGTACTGCCAGATCAGCAGGATGACGACGAGCGTGTACACGACCAGCGCCGATTTGAACGCGAAATCGCTGTACCGGGCGAGGGTTTCGTCGATCGGCATGGTCATTCTCCCGTCGGGTCGGCGTCGCGCGCCGCGCTGGTCCGGTGCTGGGGTCGGTCGTCCTCGGCGAGCAGACGATGCCGCAGGCGATCGAATTCACCGCCCCACCCGGCCTGGTCGGTCCTGGCGAGCCCACCCATTTCTACTACAGAGCGTCGTTGTGACACGGTACCGGCCGGGTCGGGCTCCGGATAGACCCTGATCCAGATCCGCCTGCGCTTGACCAACAGCGAGACCAGCAGACCGGCCATCATCGCCACCGCGCTCACCAACACCCACTGCTGGGCCGGATCGTGCGAGACCTGGAGGTTCACGAATTCCTGCGCGCCGTCGAAGGTGACCTTCGTGCCGTTGGGCAGCGTGGTCGACTCACCGGGCCGCAGGTTGACCCGCGCCTCTTTGCTCAACCGTCCCTGCCGGATCTGCTCGGGGTCCAAGGCGAACAGCGACTGCGGGCGGCCGGTGTCCAGGCCGGTGTCGCCGCGGTAGATGTCGACGGCGACCGCCGGATCGTCCATGCGCGGGAACGCGGAGGTGAGCAGGTTGCCGTGCAGCAGCGCGGTCGGCGCGAACAGGCCCTCGATCGCGATCTGGTTCTGGCGGCGTTCGGCGTCGGTGGCGTACATGCCCCCGGGCGGGTCGATGCGCAGCACACCGCTGGACAGGAACGTCCTGGCGTCGTCGGGCCGCCACTGGATGGATTCGGTGCGGGTCTGCCCGTCCGGGAAGGTGACGGTGAACGTCGGCGCGTAGCCGTGGCCTTGCAGGTAGATCCGGTCGCCCTCGACGCGCAGCGGATGGTTCACCTTGATCGTGGTCGAGCGCCAGGTGTCGGTGCGCAGATCCGCGCCCGCCTGGTACTCGATGTCGGAGGTGAACATCTCGGCCTGGCCGGTCTCGAGATAGTCGGCGCGGAAATTCTCGACCCGCACGCACAGCGGCGTCATCCCGGTGCCGTCGTTGACGTTGCCCGCCTTGAACGAGTCGAACACCGCGGGCGAGGTGGTGCAGAAGCCGGGCCCGTCGTTGGCGATCACGATGACCGAACCCTCGTAGCCGAAGAACTTGCCGACCGCGATCGCCACCAGCAACCCGACCAGCGCGAGGTGGAACACCAGGTTGCCGAGTTCGCGGGTGTAGCCCTTCTCCGCCGAGAGCGTGATCTCGCCGTCGCGGCCCTGCTCCGCGCGCACCTCGGTCCGCCACCCGCGCAAGTGACGGCGTGTCCGTTCGATGACCTGTTCGGGTGTGCCGTCGACGGTTTCGTCGTGGTGCAGCGGCAACCGGCCCAGGTTGCGCGGCGCGCGGACGGGCGGGGTGCGCAACGCGCGGTAGTGGTCGAGGCAGCGCGGCAGGATGCAGCCGACCAGCGACACGAACAGCAGCACGTAGACGGCGGTGAACCAGAAACTGGAGAACACGTCGAACAACTCGAAGCGGTCCATCCACGGGCCCAGCGTGGGCCGGTCGGCGATGTACTGCTCGACCTTCTGTTCGTTGAGGTTGCGCTGCGGCAGCAGCGCGCCCGGAATCGCGGCCAGCGCCAGCAGGAACAGCAGCACCAGCGCGGTGCGCATACTGGTCAGTCCGCGCCAGGTGTTGCGCACGGCCGCCCAAGCGCGCAGATGCGGCGCGGGACGCTTCGGAGCGGGGGCGGGGGCCACGGGGGTGTCGGTCACGGTCATATCGGCAAGGTCACCTCGGAGACGAAACCGTCGCGCACCCAGCCGACGAACTGATCCCACGCGCCGGTCACCAGCGCGATGCCGACCGCGACCAGCAGGATGCCGCCGACGACCTGGATCGCGCGGGAATTGCGGCGCAGCCAGCCGACGCCGCGCAGCGCGGTCGCCGACCCGAAGGCCAGGATCACGAACGGCAGGCCCAGGCCGAGGCAGTAGGCCACGATCAGCGCGACCCCGCGCGCGGCGGTGCTGCCGTCGGTGCCCGCCGAGACCGCCATCACACCGGACAGCGTCGGACCCAGGCACGGCGTCCACCCGAGGGCGAAGACCGCGCCCAGCAGCGGCGCGCCCGCGATGCTGGTCAGCCTGCGCGGTTCCATCCGGGTGTCCCGTTGCAGAGCGGGGACCAGGCCGATGAACACCAGGCCCATCAGGATGGTGACCACGCCGCCGACACGTTGCAGCAGTTCGCGGTTGACGTTGAGGGTCTGGATCAGGCCGAACACCGTGGCCGTCGCCAGCACGAACACGACGGTGAACCCGGCGACGAACAGACCGGCCGCACCGGCGACCCGCGCGCGCCCGGTGCGCGTCACCGTGCCGACCGCGGTGTCGCGGGCCTGCGCGACCGAGGCGGGCGGGGCCTCGGCGCCGACCAAGCCCGCCAGGTAGGACAGGTAGCCCGGCACCAGCGGCACCACGCACGGCGAGGCGAAGGACACCAGGCCGGCCAGCACGCAGGCCCCGAGAGCGAGCAGCAGCGGGCCGGTGGCGGCGGTCTGCTGGAACGAGTCGCCGACGCTCGCGAGTACCGTCACCGCGGGTCCTCCGCGGCCAGCTTGTCCACGACCGGACGCAGGTCCTCGGCGAGCAGCGACTTCAGGAACACCGCCGCGACCCGGTGTTGCCGGTCGAGCACCAGCGTGGTCGGGATGACGCTGGTCGGGAAGTCACCGCCGAGGGCGAGCAGGGTCCGCATGGACGGGTCGTGGATCGACGGATACCCGACCTTGTTGTCGGTGACGAAATCCTGCGCCTTGTCCTTCTGCGGATCGCGGACGTTGATGCCGAGGAACGCCACGCCCTGCGCCTTGGTCTCCTCGTAGACCTTCTCCAGCGCCGGCGCTTCGGCCCGGCACGGACCGCACCACTGCCCCCACAGATTGATCACCACGACCTGGCCGGGGAAATCGCGCACCGAGACGGTCTTGCCCTCGGTCATCAGATCCGGGCCGGACAGTTCGCCGATGGTGCCGCGCGCACTCGGCGGGTCATAGTAGATCTCCGTCTTGCCACCCGGCGACACGAACTGGAAGGTGCCGCCGGTGGCCACCGCATCCGCCCCGGTCGAGCAGCCCGCCAGCGCCGCGACCAGCGCGAGACAGGCGAGCGCGACCGGACCGGAACGCCGAACGGTGGGCCCGCGTTTCCGGGATGGGGATGCGGTGCGGCGACTCATGCGCCGTGCACCGACGGGTCCGACCCGCCCGCGGGTTCGGAGTAGACGATGTCGACGAGGGTGTCGCCCTGGTAGACCAGCGAGGTCAGCGAGGCCAGCGAGCACTGCCGCTGGCGAGGGTCGTGCCACAGCCGCTGCCCTTGCAGGAACCGGCGCAGCGTCCACACGGGAAGCTGATGCGAGACCAGCACGGCTTCGCGGCCCGCGGCTTCCACCCTGGCCTTGTTGACCGCGGCCAGCATGCGGTGCGCGATCTGGAGGTACGGCTCGCCCCAGGACGGGGTGAACGGGTCGCGCAGCTTCCACCAGTGCCGGGGCTTGCGCAGCGCGCCGTCGCCCACCGACACCCGCAGGCCCTCGAAGGTGTTGCCCGCCTCGACGAGGTTCTCGTCGGTGCGCACGATCAGACCGTGCTCCGCGGCGATCGGCTCCGCCGTCTCCTGCGCGCGCTGCAACGGCGACGCGATCACCAGCGCGAGGTCGTGATCCGACAGCGACCGCGACACCGCCGCCGCCTGCGCGCGCCCCGCCACCGACAGGCTGAACCCGGGCAGCCGACCGTAGAGGATGCCCTTGGGGTTGTGCACCTCGCCGTGGCGCAGCACGTGCACGATGGTCTCCACGCTCGCGTCCACGGCGGGCGCTTCCTGGGCGGTCCGCGGAATCGCGGTGGTCGACGACGTCGGCACCGCCTCGGACACGGGCGAGGATTCGGACGCCTCGGACTCGCCCGACGACTCGGACCCGGCCGCGAGCTCGGTTGCCGACTCGCTCTTCTTCGGCGCATCCGTGTCGTCGCCGCCCGCCGCCCGCACCACGGCGTCGGCCACGTCGCTGCCCTCGGTCAGCGCCACGACGGCCGCCGCGGCCGCACCGGCGTCGGCGACCTCTTCGACGGCGTCGGCCGCGGATTCCACGTCGGCCGACGGCTCCTGGACGGCGGAGGTCTGCGTGACCTCGGCGGAAGTCTCGGCGACCTCGGCGGCGACGGACTCGGCCACGGCGAGGTCGGCGTCAGCGGTGGTGTCGGCGGCGGCGGTCTCGGCGGCGGTGATCGGTTCGTCGGAAGGGTTGTCCAGTCCTCGCTGCTGGGCGTCGGGCTGATCGTGGTCGGAACTCACGCGCGGGATCCTTCGGGGGTTGCGGCCGCGGCCGCGGATGCGGCGGCGGGCAGGGCGGCGGCGATACGGTCGAACGCGTTCTCGTCCAGCGCCGCGGAGACGAACCACGCCTCGTACGCGCTCGGCGGCGCGTAGACGCCCGCGTCGAGCAACGCGTGGAAGAAGGCGGGGAAACGCCAGGTCTGGCTGGCCTTGGCGGCCGCATAGTCGGTCACCGGGCGATCGGCGAAGAACACGCTCACCATATTGCCTGCGAACTGCACGTGATGCTCGACCCCTGCCGCGGTGAGGGCCTCGGTGAGCAGCCCGCCGAGGCGTTCGGCGTTGCGGTCCAGCGCCGCGTAGACCTCGGCGTCGGCCGCGCGCAGGGTGGCCAGACCGGCGGCCACGGCCACGGGGTTCCCGGACAGCGTGCCCGCCTGGTAGACCGGCCCGAGCGGGGCGAGGTGGTTCATGATCTCGGCGCGTCCGCCGAAGGCGGCGGCGGGCAGTCCGCCGCTCATCACCTTGCCGAAGGTGTAGAGGTCGCCCGCGACGCCCTCCCGGCCGTACCAACCGGCCGCGCTGACCCGGAATCCGGTCATGACCTCGTCCATGATCAGCAGCGCGCCGTTGTCGGCGGTGAGCTTGCGCAGGCCCTCGTTGAAGCCGGGCAGCGGCGCGACCGCGCCCATGTTGCCCGCCGCCGCCTCGGTGATCACGCAGGCGATCTCGTCGGGGTAGGCGGCGAAGGCGGCGGCCACCGCTTCGAGGTCGTTGTAGGGCAGGACCAGGGTGTCGGCGGCCTGCGCGCCGGTGACGCCGGGCGAGGTGGGCAGTCCGAGGGTGGCGACGCCGGAGCCCGCGTCGGCCAGCAGCGCGTCCACGTGCCCGTGGTAGCAGCCGGCGAATTTCACGATCTTGGCGCGGCCGGTGTAGCCGCGGGCCAACCGGACCGCGCTCATGGTGGCCTCGGTGCCGGAGTTGACCAGCCGGACCCGCTGGACGGGGTCGACCCGGGCGGCGATGGCCTCGGCGAGTTCGATCTCGGCCTCGGTGGGCGCGCCGAAGGACAGGCCGCCGCCCGCCGCCGTGCGGACCGCCTCCACGACGGCCGGGTGGGCGTGGCCGAGGATCATCGGCCCCCACGAGCACACCAGGTCGACGTAGTCGTTGCCGTCGGCGTCGGTCAGGGTGCAGCCCGCGGCAGAGGCGATGAATCTGGGGGTGCCGCCGACCGAGGCGAAGGCCCGCACCGGCGAGTTGACACCGCCCGGGATCACCGAACTCGCCCGGTCGAAGAGCTGAGCGGAAACCGGTACTGCTGCCCTGGTCACGCGCGGAGAAGAACTCACGGCCTCCAGTGTCGCAGTCCGGTGCGCGCGGGTCGACGACAGGGTGTAGTGGAGTGATCCGGGCCGCAGCGACCATGATCGTCAACACGCCGCGGCCGATACCGCGAATTCGGTGGTCGCGGGGGTGACGGTGCGTAATCTCGGTGCGTCAGCAGCCACCGGACCAGGAGCGAATCATGGGGATCTCCGTCATCAGGACAGTCACCCTCGCCGCGAGCGCGTGCGCGGCCGTCGGTCTCGGCACGGCGAGCGCGCATGCCGTCGTGCCGGTCGCCGATCCGGCGCAGGGACGCGTCGGCGTCCGGCTCAGCCACGACGAGACCGTCGGTCTGGCCGGCGGTCCGATTCCCGCCGTGGTCACCATGGTCGTGCCGCTCAACCGCATCGGCGCCGGGCTGCACAGCGACACCCAGCTCTACCGGGACGAACGCGGCGGCGTGCACGCCTCACTGCGCCAAGTGGTCGCGGAAGCGGCCGCCCATCCGGATGGGGCGATCACGCTGTACCTGAACGCTCCGGGTACCCGGGACGGCCGCGTCCTCGACATCTATCAGAACTGGAACTGAGCTACTAGGTGTATTTGCAGGGCACGTCGGCCGAGATCGTCTGCAACGAGCAGAACAGCGCGTTCAGGACACCGGCGGACCCGGTCTCGGGGACCAGCTGGTCGACGGCGGTGGCGGATTCGGTCTCCGTCGCCGCCGCGGCCGGTCCGGCCAGCGGGGCCAGAACGGCGGCCGAGATGACAAGGCCGAGGCCGATTTTCGATGCGAGTGACTTCAAGGGTTACACCTGACTCTCGAAACAGTCTGGGCGACAGCAGAACACCCAAACGACGGCGAACCGTCACGAATCGATTCGCCGCGAACGCGGAAAACGTTACGACACACCGAGCGACACGCCGATGCTGGGTAACCCCGACGAAACAGTCTCAGTCCGAGGCGAGCAACCGTCCGGCGATATCGATCAGCAGCAGGCCCGCCACTCCGACGAGGACCACCGCCAGCAGCAGCCAGGCGCCGACGTAGCGGGTGGCCTCGAAGGCGGGCAGGTCACCGTCGGGCCCCAGCGAGGTCCGCACCATGCCGTTGTCCCAACTGATCACCGCGCCGACGACGCAGAGCGCCACGATCACCAGTTCACCCGACACCACCGCTGTCGACTGCCTCACTGCTGGGCTCCGTTCTCCTCGCGTTCGGTCGGGTCGGGGTCCGCGTCGAGCACCGAGGTCAGCGCGGCGCGCAGCCCGCGGTGGTCGCGAGCCCACGCCTGGACCATGCCGCCGTCACGCAGCACCAGCCCGATTCCTCGGCGGCGGCGCGGCACGCCGGACAACTCGCCCAGCGCCCGCGCGGATTCCCAGTCCTCATCGTCCCAGGACTCGTCGTCGCGTTCGGGCAGGACGCGGTCGATCGAGCTCAACGGCAGTGTCTCGGCGCCCTGCCGGAGCCGGTCGGTGGTGAGTTCCACGCTGACGTGGCGGCGGCCCGCGACGACCTGCAACCAGACGAAGCCCGCGATCAGCGCGGCGCAGAACACCAGGGCGAACCAGTGCACAGAACTGCCGGTGGCGATCTCCACGATCAGGATGATCAGGCACAGGACGGGTCCGTAGGCGACCGCGCGCCATCGCGCGCCGGGCTCGCTGAAGACGACCTCGTCCGTCACCGTCACGACGGGGCCCCAAGAAATCCGGCGGCGAGAAATCCGGCGGCGGCACGCGCGCCGGGAGCGGGCGCGACGATCAGCCGACCACGCCGGGCAGCAGCAACAGTGCGACGGTGAGCAAGCCGAACACCACCAGGAGACTCAGTACGAGCAGGTCCCGCCGAATGCTCTGCGGCTGTTGGATCACCACTCGCATCGATGCCTCCGATCCCCCGGAGCCATCCGGTCGACGCTGTCGCGCGAGGCGAAGCAACGTGTGACCGACAACTTCCGGTTCCCGTGTCCACTGTGACAACCCTCACCATACATGGACGCGCGCTCGTTACAAACCCCGCACCCGGTTTGCTGAACATTCACCGTCGATTCATCAAGAAGTATGCGGTCGAATCGGGACGATGACTCAGATAGATCGCGCCGCCGGCCAGCACGCTCTGCACGATCGACGCGCCGCCCGCCACCAGCGACGCGAGACCGGTCATCGCCGAGATGGTGAACAGGGTGTTGACCGCCGTGAACACCAGCCACCCGCCCAGGATGTTCAACACGGTGCGTGCCCATTGTTCGCCGCGCTCGAACAGGTGGATCACGACCAGGACCAATCCGGAGATCATCGCCCCGCCCAGACCGAGGAAGACGAAACCCGACAGCAACGCCAGATCCGCGGCCGCCGCCGCGTCACCGGTCTTCATCTGTTCGAGGGCTTGGCGGCGCAACTCCTCGCGCTGCCCGTAGGCGACGAAGAACCCCGCCGCCAACTGCACCAGGCCGAAGGCGACCACACCCCACCACAACTGCCGCGCCGTGCCGATGTCCTGCGGGACCGGCGGGCGCGCGACGGGCGCCACGCCCACCGGATGCTTCGGAACCGTCACGACAACCAGTGCGCGGCCTCGGCAGCCCAGTAGGTCAGCACGATGTCCGCCCCGGCCCGCCGGATTCCGATCAGCGATTCCAGCACCGCGGCGCGGCGATCGATCCAGCCGCGTTCGGCGGCGGCGGTGATCATCGCGTACTCCCCCGAGATCTGATAGGCCGCGACCGGCACGTTCGAGCGGTCGGCGACCTCGCGCAGGATGTCCAGGTAGGACATGGCCGGTTTCACCATCACGATGTCCGCGCCCTCGGCCAGATCGAGGTCGAGTTCGCGCAGCGCCTCGGTGCGGTTGGCCGGGTCCTGCTGGTAGGTGCGCCGGTCACCTTCCAAGGTCGAGGCGACGGCCTCGCGGAACGGACCGTAGAAGGCGGAGGCGTATTTCGCGGCGTAGGCCAGGATGCCGGTGTCGATGCGGCCCACGGCGTCGAGGCCGCGGCGGATCGCGCGCACCTGACCGTCCATCATGCCGCTGGTGCCCAGCAGGTCCGCGCCCGCCTCGGCCTGCGACAGCGCCATGTCGACATACCGGTGCAGCGTGGCGTCGTTGTCCACCGCGCCGTCGGCGGTGAGCACCCCGCAGTGCCCGTGATCGGTGAATTCGTCCAGGCAGGTGTCGGCCATGACCACCGTCGACCCGCCGACCTCCTCGGACAGCGCGCGCAGGCCGCGGTTGAGGATGCCGTCGGGGTCGCTGGCCTGCGAACCCGTCGCGTCCTTGTCCTCCGGGCGCGGCACCCCGAACAGCATCAGCCCGCCGACACCTACCTCGACCGCGTCGACGGCGGCCTTGCGCAGCGAGTCCAGCGAGTGTTGGTGGACTCCCGGCATGGAGCTGATCTCGCGGGGTGCGTCCACACCGTCGGCCACGAACATCGGCAGCACCAATTGCCGTGGCTCGAGCGTGGTTTCGGCCACCAGTCGACGCAGTGCCGGGGTGCGGCGCAACCGCCGCGGGCGGTCAGTTCCGGTCATGGCTCGCACGATACGCCTGCCGCGACGACCGGGCGCGCGGGGCAGCCCCCTTACCCGAAAACCGTATCGGGCCAGCGGTTTCTGTCGGTGGCAGCGGGTACAATCGAAGATGTGTTCGACGGGATCGCCCAGCGATTCCCGACCCGAGGGGAGGACGTTCGTGCCCACGACCGCCACACCGAAATCCACACCCATCGAGCCCTACGTGCCGCTGGTCAAGCGGCCACTGCCCGCCGGGCGCCCGCGCCGGTGGTACGTCACCCACAACCGCAGGCTCAAGGCCATGCGGCTGACGATCGCGCTGCTCGACTCCGGCATCTACCTGCCGAATCAGGCGAGCAACGAGAAGATCCGCCGCACAGCCGATCTCGTCGGCATCCGACCGCCGTCGGACGCCACCTGCCGTCTGGTGCGCACCCTGCTGCGTTACAGCCGCTAGCGGCTGCGCCTGCTCTTCTTGCGCGGCGGGGGCAGCAGGCCCTCGGCGCGCAAGCGGGCGGCGTGCTCGGCCAGCGCCTCCACCAGCGGACCCACCTGGGCGACCTCGGGCTGCACATCCACCCGCAGGCCGAACTCGATGGCCGTCTCCGCCGTCTTCGGGCCGATGCAGGCCACGATCGTGCGGGCGTGCGGCTTGCCCGCGATGCCGACCAGGTTGCGCACGGTGGAGGACGAGGTGAACAGCACCGCGTCGAAACCGCCGGTCTTGATCATCTCGCGGGTCTCCGCGGGCGGCGGCGAGGCGCGCACCGTGCGGTAGGCGGTGACGTCGTCGATCTCCCAGCCGCGGTCGCGCAGACCTTCGGCCAAGGTCTCGGTGGCGATGTCGGCGCGCGGCAGCAGCACCCGGTTCACCGGGTCGAAGACGTCGTCGTAGGGCGGGAAGTCGGCGAGCAGACCCTCCGAGGACTGTTCGCCGCTCGGCACGAGTTCGGGGTTGATGCCGAAGGAGCGCACCTTGTCGGCGGTGGCCTCGCCGACACAGGCGATCTTCACGCCGGAGAAGGCGCGGGCGTCCAGACCGAATTCGGCGAACTTCTCCCACACCGCGCGCACCGCGTTCGTCGAGGTGAACACCACCCACTGGTAGCGGCCGTCGACGAGGCCCTTGACCGCGCGTTCCATCTGCGCGGGGCTGCGCGGCGGCTCCACCGCGATGGTGGGCACCTCCATGGGGATCGCGCCGTGGGTGACGAGCCGTTCGCTCATCTCCGCGGCCTGATCCTTGGTGCGCGGCACCAGCACGGTCCAGCCGTACAGGGCCCGCGACTCCCACCACGACATCTTCGACCGCGCGGCCACGACCTTGCCGATCGTCACCACCAGCGGTCCGACCAGTTCGGAGGCGGCGCTGTTGAGGGTGGCCAGGGTGGCCTCGATGGTGCGCTGCTGACGGGTGGTGCCGCGCACGGTCACCGCGACCGGGGTCTGCGGGGCCATGCCGTGTTCGACCAGGGCGCTGGCCGTCTCGGCCAGATGACCGGAGGTGGCGTGCAGCACCAGCGGGCCGGGCGCGGCGGCCAGCGCCGCCCAGTCGACCTCGCCGCGCACGTCGGCCTCGGTGTGGCCGCCGCCCAGGGCGATCCCCGCGTAGCTGGGCACCGCCGAACCACCGGGCAGACCCGGCAGCACCTCGAAGACCATGTGCGAGCGGGTGACGGTGTTGACCTCGTTGATCACCGCGTCGGTGGTCAACGGGTCGCCCGCGACCACCCGGACCACGTCGTGTCCGGCGCGCGCCTCGGCGATCAGCGTCTTGGCCACCTCGGCGGGTTCGCCGAGCGCGGGCCGCACGTCGACCGGGCGGGTGCCGTCCTCGTTCTCCTCGACGGCGACGCCGATCAGCGCGAGCACACCCTTGTCCACATCGGGGTCGGTGAAGGCCAGCCTGGCCCGGCCGAGCACCTCGCGGGCCCGCACGGTGAGCAACGCCGGGTCACCGGGACCCGACCCGACGAAAAGGATCCGACCGGGGTGCTTCTTCGTGGCGCGGCTGCTCATCGGCTGTTCTCCATTGGGCTGGGATGGGTGACGTCGAGGGCGGGCGGCTCCACCGCCGCCGGGGCGGAATCCGGTTCCGGTTCCGCGGTGAGGAGCTCGCGAGCGCCGAGCTCCACCAATTCGCGGGCCAACGCCCGGCCGAGTTCGGCCGCGTCGCGCGGCGAACCGACCACCGACGCCCGCACCACATCGGATCCGTCGACCGCCGCCGCGCATCCGCGCAGCGAGAGCTCGTCGAAGATCCTGCCGTCGTCATCGAGGGATTCGACGATCTCGGCGAGCGCGCCCACCGGGGCCGAACAACCGGCCTCCAATTCGGCGAGCAGCGCGCGCTCGGCGACGACCGAGGCTCTTGTCGCGGCGTCGTCGAGGGCGGCGAGCGCCTCGATCAACGCGGTGTCCTCGCCGCGACATTCGACCGCGAGCGCGCCCTGGGCGGGCGCGGGCAGCATCTGCACCGGTTCCAACGCCTCGGTGACCGCGTCGAGCCGGTCGATCCGGGCCAGGCCGGCTCTGGCGACCACGACGGCGTCGAGTTCGCCGTCGCGCACCTTGGCCAGGCGGGTGTCGAGATTGCCGCGCAGCGGTACGAGGTCCAGGCCGAGCCCCAGCGCGAGCAACTGCGCGATGCGGCGCGGCGCCGAGGTGCCGACCTTGGAGCCCGCGGGTAATTCGCCGAGCACCATGCCGTCGCGCGCCACCAGCGCGTCGCGCGGGTCCTGGCGCGGCGGGACGGCAGCGATGGTGAACCGGTCGTCGGGCGCGGTCGGCAGATCCTTGTAGGAGTGCACCGCGATGTCGATGGCGCCCGCGGCGAGTTCCTCGCGCAGCGCGGAGGTGAACACGCCGACGCCGATGTGCTGGACCGGTTCGGCGGACAGGTCGCCGGGCGTCTTGACCACCACCAGTTCCGCCTCGTGCCCGGCGGCGATCAGCGCGTCGCGGACGGTGCCGGACTGGGTGAGCGCCAGCAGACTGCCGCGGGTGCCGATCCGCCAGGGACGACGTCGGTTCGCGACCGTCACGTTGTTCTCCTCCCGCAGGATCGTCATCGGGGACTTCCTTGTTCGTCGCCCCAGTGGCCGGTGGTGAAATCGTCGGCGAGCGCCGCGCTGTGCTCGCCCGCGATGGCGCTGATCTCCATCGGCGCGGCAACCGCCTGGGCCGCACCGGGTTTGAGCTCGAACAGCTCGCGCAGGGCTTCGGCGTAGGTGTCGCCGCCCGGTGTGGAGGCCAACTGCTTGACCCGCACCGTGGGCGCGTGCAGCAATTTGTCGACCACCCGGCGCACCGTGCGGGCGACCTCGTCGCGTTCGGGATCGGCCAGGCCGGGCAGCCGCGAATCCAGCCGCAGCAGTTCGGCTTCGACCACTTCGGCGGCGCGCTGACGCAGCGCCGCCACCGTCGGGGTGACCTCGGCCATGCGCTGGCCCGCCAGGTACTTGGCGAGTTCGTCGGCGACGATGGTGCGCGCGGCGGCGGTGTCGTCGGCGGCGGCGCCCGCGGCCGGATCGTGTTGCAGGGTCTCGATATCGATGACCGACACGCCGGGCAGTCCCGCGACCGCCGGTTCGACGTCGCGCGGCAGGCCCAGATCGCAGAACACCAGCGGCTTCTCGTCGCCGAGATCTTCGGCGCGCTCGCGGTCGGCCAGCGCGCGGTGGGTGTCGGCGAGGGTGACCACGGCGCCGATCGCACCGGTGCAGGTGATCACCACATCCGCGTCCGCCATCGCCTCGGTGAGCCGGGACAGTTCCAGCGCACCGGATTCCACGCCGTAGTTGGCGGCGGTCTCGGCCAGGCGCAGTGCCCGCTCGATCGTGCGGTTGACCACGATGATCCGGCCGATGCCCGCGCGCGCCAGATGCGCGACCGCGAGGCCGCCCATCGCGCCCGCGCCGACCACCACGGCGGTCCGCCCGACCAGCGCCGACTCCGCGGTCGACGGATCGCCCGCGCTCAGCACGGTCTTGGCCTTGTCGAGGGCGACCGAGACGACCGACGCGCCCGCGCGGTCGATCCCCGTCTCCGAATGCACCCGTTTGCCGACCCGCAGCGCGTGCTGGGCCAGTTCGTGCATGGTGCGGCCGACCGCCTGCTGGGCGTCGGCCGAGGCGTAGGCGGAACGGATCTGGCTGAGCACCTGCTGCTCGCCGACCACCATCGAATCCAGCCCCGAGGCGACGGCGAAGAGGTGTTCGGCGGCGGCCTCGCTGTAGCGGACGTAGGCGTGTTTGGTCAGATCCGGCAGCGGCAGCCCGGAATGTCTGGTCAGCAGTTCGCCGACCTCGGCGAGACCGCCGTGGAAGGCGTCGACCACCGCGTAGACCTCCACCCGGTTGCAGGTGGAGACGATCATCGCTTCCGAGACGTGACTCGAGGTGAGCATCCGATCGATCAGCTTCGGCCGATCGGTGTCGGTGATCGCCACCTTCTCCAGAATCGACACGGGCGCGCTGCGATGCGAGATCCCGACGAGAAGAACGCTCATGGTGTTACCACCGAACCTTTGCTGCTTGGCTCCGTTGCCTGATGCGCGGTTGTCTGATGCGAGGCGGCCTGATGCGCGGCGCGGTGGGTCGCCGGAATGGCGAGCCCGGCCACGGATTCGGGAACCCGGCGAGCGATACGGCCCGACACCGCGGCGACCTCGGCCAGCGGTTCGGGCTCGGTGTTGCGGGTGCGCTCGAAGGAGAGCATCTGCATCTCCACGGCGAGGTCGACGCGGCGGACCTCGACCGTCGGCGGTGCGATGAGCACGCTCGGCGCGAAACTGAGAATCGACTGCACCCCGGCGGCGACCAGTCGGTCGCACACCTCCTGGGCGGCTTCGTCGGGGACGGTGATGACCGCGATGGTCGGGTCGAGGGCGAGGACCGCCTCGTGCAGCACCCGCACGTCGCGGACGGCGAGTCCGGCCACGCCCCGGCCGATCACCGACTCGTCGTTGTCGAAGATGCCGACCACGGTGAAGCCGCGCCGCCGGAATCCGCCGTAGCCCACCAGGGCACGGCCGAGATTCCCCGCGCCGACCAGCACCACGCGATGGCCTCCGGACAGTCCGAGCACATCTTCGATCCTGGTGCGCAGCTTGCCCACGTCATAACCGACACCCCGAACGCCGTTGGGGCCGAGGAAGGACAGATCTTTGCGCAGCTTCGCCGAATTGACACCCGCCGCGACAGCCAGTTCCTCACTCGATACGATGAGCACACCGTCGTCGGCCATCGAGGCCAGCACCCGGAGATAGGTGGCCAGCCGAGCGACGGTGGCCTGCGGAATGTCCTTACCGGAGGCCGTCGCCTTCTGCAGAGCCCTGCCGGAGACGCCGCCCGGCGCCTCATGCTGCTCTGTCACGTCGTCGGCTCCTCGTCCCGGATTTCTCGTGATCCGGTTCGTCGCTCGACCTCTGACCCGGGGCGATGCGTTGTCCCGCGCGGTCCGGTGCCATGGTCGAAGGTTCGGATTTCAAGGGTGCTCCCGCAGCCTCGGTATGCGGGTCGCGTGCCACCACCGTAACCGCTTGTGCAGCCCTTCACAAAGTCGGTGAAATTGGCCTCATTTCCGCCGCGACCAGCGGTGCGACGGAATCGACCCGCAGCAGCTTTTCCTCACCGACGCAAATCGGCGCGCAAACGCGGCTCGTCGACATCGAAATAGCTGTGCTCCCGGCCGTCCAACAGCACCACCGGCAGGCGGTCGCCGTACTCCGCGCGCAGGCCAGGATCGGTTTCGGCGGCCACGTCGACGTCCAGAGTCGCCGGTTCGATACCGAAATCGGCGCAGATATCGCGCAACTGTTCGAGTGCCACAGCGCACAGTCCACAGCCCGACCGGGTCAGCAGCGTCACAGAATGTGTGGGATCGGTCATGACCGCAATTAAAACCCGTGACCGCCGCCGATCCGGTACCCCTGGTCCTGGACGAAACTGTCGCGCCCGCCCGCTAGTGTGGACCTGTTCGCGCGACGGGCGGAGGTACTGGTGCCGGAACGATCGAAGGTCGAGAGGGCGGGATTCATCGCGGGGCGCTTCGGTGAGTTTCCGGTTCGCTGGAATCAGGGCAGACTCGGCCAGAGCCTGCAGGATCAGCTCGCCCGCATCTCCCGCAGCCCCTTCGGCCCCAGCGAGGAAGAGGTCCGCGCCAATCTCGCGGGCGAGGCCAGCGCGGATGCCGCGCTGTCGCTGCACGACGCCGAACTCGCGGCGGGCGAACCCGAACAGCGCGGCCCCGAGGCCCCCCGCGACCTGACGGCGGCGGCGTTCTTCGACGTCGACAACACCATGGTCCAGGGCGCCTCGATCGTGCATTTCGCCCGGGGTCTGGCCGCGCGCAAGTACTTCAAGACCTCGGATCTGGTCGACGTGGCCTGGAAGCAGGTCAAATTCCGGGTCACCGGCAAGGAGAACAGCACCGACATGCAGGCGGGCCGGGAGAAGGCGCTGGCCTTCATCGCCGGACGCCCCACCGCCGAACTGGCGGCCCTGGGCGAGGAGATCTACGACGAGATCATCGCCGACAAGATCTGGCCGGGCACCAGGGCGCTGGCGCAGATGCACCTGGACGCGGGCCAGCAGGTCTGGCTGGTGACGGCCACACCGGTCGAATTGGCCCAGGTGATCGCGAAGCGACTGGGGTTGACCGGTGCGCTCGGCACGGTCGCCGAGAGCGTCGACGGGAAGTTCACCGGCCGCCTGGTCGGCGACATCCTGCACGGGCTCGGCAAGGCGCACGCGGTGCGCACGCTCGCGATCCGCGAGGGCCTGAACCTCAAGCGCTGCACCGCCTATTCCGACAGCCACAACGACGTGCCGATGCTGTCGCTGGTCGGCACGTCGGTCGCGATCAACCCGGATTCGGATCTGCGCGAGGTCGCCAAGAACCGGGGCTGGGAGATCCGCGATTTCCGAACCGGGCGCAAGGCCGCCAAGATCGGCGTCCCCACCGCCCTGGCCCTGGGGGCGGCGGGCGGTGCGGTGGCCGCGGCGATCACCCGCCGCAAGGCGGGCTGATCCGCCCTACCCGGTGAAGGCGCCGCGGCGCTTGGTGAGCAACCGGTACAGCGTCTGCTGGATGGTCTCGCGGACCTGGTCGGTGACCTCGAACATCGTCATCGGGTCGTCGGCGGCCTCGGGCTCGTAGGACGTGGTGGTGATCGGTTCGCCGAATTCGATGTACCACTTCGAGGGCAGCGGCACCGCGCCCAGCGGACCCAGGTGCGGGAACAGCGGGGTGACCGGGAAGTAGGGCAGGCCGAGCAGGCGGGCCAGCGGCTTGAGGTCGGCCAGCTTCGGGTAGATCTCCTCCGAACCGACGATCGAGCACGGAATGATCGGCACGCCCGTGCGCACCGCCGCCGCCACGAAACCGCCGCGGCCGAAGCGCTGGAGCTTGTAGCGGTCGGCGTAGTTCTTGCCGACGCCCTTGAACCCCTCGGGGAAGACGCCGGTCAGTTCGCCCGAGCGCAGCAGGCGTTCGGCGTCCTCGCGGCAGGCCAGGGTGTGGCCTGCCTTGCGCGCCATCGCCCCCAGGACCGGCATCTCGAAGATCAGATCGGCCGCGAGCAGGCGCAGGGCGCGCTGCTTGGGGTGGTGGTCGTGCACGGCCAGTTGCAGCATGAGGCCGTCCAACGGCACCGTGCCCGCGTGGTTGGCCACGATCAGCGCGCCGCCCACCTCCGGGATGTTCTGCATCCCGCTGACCTGGACGCGGAACCACAGGTCCGACATCGGGCGCAGAGCGGGCAGGATGACCGATTCGAGCAGATGTTCGTCGAAGCCGAATTCATCGATCTGGTAATCGCCGGTGAGGCGGCGGCGGGCGAATTCGGCGGTGCGGCTGATCTGACCGCCGAGCGCACCGCGCAGCAGGTCACCGACCGAACGCGGGGCGGGCTGTTCCGCCGCGGCCAGGCGATCGGTCAGCGAGGTCACCCCGGTGGCCGTGCGACCGAGGGTCTCGGGACGACGACGTTCGGCGGTGCGCCGTCCCGACTCCACGGTCTGATCGTGCAGATGAATCACTTTCGCCACGTGGTTCATTGATGTGCTCCCGTACCGGCCCCGAGCAGGCCGAGCAGTTTTTTCTCCGCGGCATCGATCCACGCCGGATCGAAGACGGGCCGCAACGCTGCGCCCCCGATGAAGTCGTCGAACGCCTGCACCGTGGTCCATCGCGGAACGAACTGGAGTTCGGTCCGCATACGGGTCGTGTCCAGACCACATCCGAAGTGGAAATAGTCGAGTTGTTCGCCGGTGAACTCACGCATCACCGGACCCATCAACGCCCGCCCCGCACTGCGGAACAGGACGAAGGGCACCGGCAGTTCGACGCGGCCCGCGCGGCGGACCGCTTGCGACAGTGTCAACGCACCGTCTCCAGCGATATTGTACGTGCCCCCGGGGGCCATGCGCGCGGCCTGCGCGAGCGCGGCCACCGCGTCCTCCTCGTGCAGCAGTTGCAGGCGGGCGTTGCGGCCGAAGACGGTGGGGACGACCGGCGACTGGAGGTACTGCACGCCGCGGCCCGCCAATCGCGGTCCGACGATCGGCGCGAAACGCAATATCGAGGCAGCGATATCGGGCCGTCGTCGCGCCATACCGCGGACGAAACCCTCGATTTCGATCAGATCGCGCGCGAACCATCCGCGCGGCGGTCGCCGTGCGCTCATTTCCTCGGTGAATTTCGCGGGGTCCTTCGCACTACATCCGTATACCCCCGATGTGGAACGCAACACCACGCGGCGCACCGATGGCGACTTCTGACAAACCGCGAACAATTGCATCGCGCCCAATACGTTGAGATCCTTCATCACCGCCCGGCCACCACCTGACGGCGGGCGTGACAGCACCGCCGCGTGCACGACCGTGTCGACCTCGTTGCCGTCGATCACCTTGCGGATCAACGGATTACGAATATCGGCGCGGACGAATTCGGCGCGGCCCATACGGCGGCGCAACTCGCGCGGGGGCGTGGTGGTGTCGACCGCGACGACCCGCTCGACACTCGGGTCCTGCGCGAGCCGAGAAGCGATGTTGCCGCCGAAGAATCGGCTGGCGCCGGTCACCATCACCACCTTGGGTGTGTTCCCGTCTCTTACCTCAGATCCCACGGCACCGGATCCCACCTACGAGGGCCTCATTTCCATTTTTCTGGCGGTTCCCAGAGTAACCGCTGACCTGCACGTCACCGAGGGTATTAACCAGGTTCTAACGATGACTTCGGTCACCGGAAACATTCCGAACGTTTCAAATCGCGTTGTTTCAAAAGCAGAGGCCCGTCACCGAGAAGGTGACGGGCCTCATCTGCCGAGCGCGGAGCCTACTTGCCGAGTTTGCGCCGCTGCACACGTGTACGGCGAAGCAGCTTACGGTGCTTCTTCTTCGACATGCGCTTGCGACGCTTCTTGATCACTGAACCCATAGGGTTTCCTCGCGTTCTCTCTACTCGGCTTGGTCGGCACGCGCGCTCGGAAACGCACGTTCTTCATGGTGTCCGCGCCGTAGACGAGCACCGGGCACCACGAAGCGGTGCCGCCGACAGACGGACACGAACCGAGGTTTGATCCTACCGTGTCCGATGACGGCACTTCCGGGGCCCTTGGTCTCACGCTGTCGGTCGGGAGCGGACCCCTGCTCGGCGACCCTGCGAATCACATCCGGTTCAGCCCGCGTCGAAGTAGGACGTCTCCAAGTACTCGTGCACCGCTTTCGCGTGGACTCGGAACGAACGGCCGACGCGCACGGCGGGCAATTCGCCCGAGTGCACCAGCCGATAGACCGTCATCTTCGACACTCGCATCAGATTCGCCACCTCGGCGACCGTCAGGAACTGCGTACCGCCGCCCAGGACGGGCTGCTGGCCCGAACTCGGACGACCGCTCGACGGACCCGACGAACCGGGGGACGACCCCGAACTGTTCGCAGACATCTTGTTGGAAGACATCATTGCACCATTGACCTCCGGCACGTCCGCGCCGCCGGCTTCCCCACCGGCGGAACAGACACGCACGTGCTCCTTGAAGCTTAGCGTTGCCAGTGGGATTACTGCGACGGGTGTGAGAAATCAGCGTCGCTTACTGGGCATCGGCGAGTCACTCAGCGGACGCGCTGTGTTCGATTGGCGTCTTCCATGATGCGCCGGCATCACGCGGCTGTCGATAACGATTCGATCGACCGGTTCGGACCGGCGCGAACGCGGTCAGGAAGCGCCGGGACCGGATTCGCCGACGCCCTGTTCGGCGGCGCGTTGTTTCGCGGCGTGCAGCGCCTCCAGGAAGGCCGAACGGACCCCGCCGCGCTCGAGTTCGCGCAGGGCGGCGGCCGTGGTGCCCGCGGGCGAGGTGACCGCCGCGCGCAATTCGACGGCGCTCTGCTCGGATTCGTCGAGCAGCGCGGCCGAGCCGATCATCGTCTGGACGACGAGTTGGGTGGCGACCTCGTGGGACAGCCCGAGGCCGACACCCGCGTCGATCAGCGCCTCGACCACGAGGAAGAAGTACGCGGGGCCGGAACCGGAGACGGCGGTGACGGCGTCCATCTGGGATTCGGCGACGGTGGCGACCTGGCCGACCGCCGAGAGCACCTCGGTGACCAGCGCCAACTGTTCGGGGCGGGCGTAGCGGCCGGGGGCGAGCACGCTCATGCCCTGACCGACCAGCATCGGGGTGTTGGGCATGACGCGCACGACGGGGAAGCCCGCGGGCAGTTTGGCCTCGAGGCGGGCCGTGGGCACGCCCGCGGCCAGTGACACCAGCACCTGATCCTGGTCGCCGCCGTTGAGTTCGGCCTTGCCGAGTTGGGTCAGCACGGCATCGACATCGCCCGGCTTGACCGCGATGACGAGCAGATCGGCGCCGACGACCGCGTCCTCCACCGAATCGGTCACCCGCGTGCCGAAGCGGCCCGCGAGCTGTTCGGCCCGGTCGGCGTGGGTCTCGACGACGACCAGATCCTTGCTCGCCCGACCCGATTCGAGCAGTCCGGCGATCAACGCCTCACCGATGCGACCGCCACCGATCACCGCAATTCTCGTCATGGGGAACAAGGCTAGACCGCCGCGACGCGGGCGACCGAAACCGGGCGACCGGTCCGTGGAGGACCGCCGAGGTCAGGGGCGGCCCGCCGGAATCAGCGCCAATTGTCGGCTCTGCGCGACCACCGCGCCGGTCGCGTCGATCACCAACTGGTCCTCGTCGAACATGCGGTTGCCGACCTCGCGGGTGGTCGCGATGACGCGCAGCCACCCGGGCGCGGGCCTGCGGCGCAGGTAGGTGGTCATCTGCACGGTCGGGGCCCAGCCGAAATGGCCGAGGTTCATCGGCACCGGCGGGCTCATGTCGGCGGCCATCATGGCGAAGTAGGCGGCGACCTCCGGATCGGCCTGATCGCCCGGACGCGGCCGGATCCACAGCCGCAACCGGGGTTCGCCGCGTTCGCCCGCGAGGAAGGGCGACCACGCGCGGTCCAGGAACAGATCCGCGCCGCGGCCCACGTGCACGATCGAGCCCATCTGCGAACCGTCCTCGTAGCCGATCGCGTCGGCGGGCGGTTCGGTGGGCATCTCCTCGAAGGCGGCGACGTGCACCGGTTCGGCGTCGTCGAGTCTGCTGAAGGTGAAGGCCGTGCGGACCAGGCCGCGCTCGCCCTGGATCAGGGTGGTGTCGGCCAGGCAGATCTGGCGGCCGATCTTGCGGATACGCACCTCGTACTCGACCGGGCCCGCGTCGGGCGCGCCGAGGAAGTCGGAACTGGCCGCCACGGGGGCCATCTCGGCCAGGGCCGGGTCCCGCGCGCGCAACCAGTTCGCGGCCGCCGCCGCGCTCGCGGCCACCATGGTGCCGCCGTGCACCTTCTTGCCGATGGTCCAGATGTCGTCGATGACGCCCGCGTAGCGGCCGGTGTCCGGCGCGGTCGCGGTGGTCTCGGTCAGCGCGCACACCCGGCTGAACGGGGCATCGGTCGTGGTCGCCGGGCTCCCGGCGAGCGACTCCGTCGTCATCGTCACTCCTGTCGTCCGCCGTCCGCGCGGCGCGCCACGCGGGCGGTCACCGGCGCACGGCGTTCGTACAGCGTACAACGCGGCTCCGCCGAACCGCGCCGCGCCGGGTCGACCCCGCGGTCACACCAGGGTCGCCGGAGCCCTTCCGTTGAGATGCACGCGCGCGAATTCCAGCGTCTTGCCCAGCAGCGCCGAACGTTCCGCGGTCGTCCGCGCGTTCTGGGTGTTGATCTCGGCGACCGCGTGACCGGTGAACCCGGTCTCCACCAACTTCGCGCAGACCTCCGCGCACGGTTGGGTGCCCTCGCCCGGCACCAGATGCTCGTCGTGGGCCGCGCCCCGACCGTCGGCCAGATGCAGATGCGCCAACCCGCTGCCCATCCGCGCGGCCAGCGACAGCGGATCGGCCCCCGCCGTCGCGGTGTGCGACAGGTCGAGAGTGTAGTGCCGGAACCCGGTGTCGGTCGGATCGTAGGACGGACTGAACGCCGTCAACCCCGGCCCCGGCCCGCCGCGGCGCTCGAGGCGCTTCACCGCGCCGGTACGCCTGCCGAACAAGGTGTCCGCGCGCATCGGGAACATGTTCTCCACCGCGACCACGACCGGACTGTGTTCCTCGAGTTCGGCGACCTGCGCGGCGAAACCCTGCGCGTAGCGGCGCTGCCAGCGGAACGGCGGATGCACGACCACCGTGTCCGCGCCCAGCGTCTCGGCCGTACGCACACTGCGTTCCAGCTTCGCCACCGGATCCGAACCCCAGACCCGTTGCGAGATCAGCAGACACGGCGCGTGCACCGCCAGGATCGGCACCTCGTAGCGGCGCGAGTACTCCTGCACCGTGCCGATGTTCTGGCTGGCCGGTTCGGCCCACACCATCAATTCCACGCCGTCGTACCCGAGTTCGGCCGCGTAGCGGAACGCCGCCTCGGTGTTCTGCGGATACACCGAGGCCGTCGACAGACCCACCAGGATCTGTCGGGCCTCGCCCGACTCCTCGACGCCGATCTCGCGCTCCTCCCCGGAATGCCCCACGATCCGCCTCAGTTCGTACTGAGCAGGAAGGCCAACGGCCCGAGCGTGACGAAGATGCCGACCACCACGGCGATGACCGTGCTCAGGATGTCATCGGTGCGCCGCAGGATGCGCACCAGCGCGACGAGACCGAGGATCACGATCATCGCCAACGCCAGCGCCACCCACGGCAGCATCTCCCACATGCTCTCGAAACCCTTGAACAGCAACATGCCCGCGATCGCGGCGCCCGCGCTCTGACCGCCGAGGATCAACCACTGCCTGCGGTTGACGTCGTGCTCGACCCGGCGCGCGGCGCGTCCGCCCGTCGCGGATTTCTTCTTCTTGTCCTTCGCCCGGGAGCGGCCCAGCCGGGACGGGGGCGGGTCGAGATCGTCCTCGTCGTCGAAAGGCTCGTGCTCACCGGTGAACTCGTCGTAGTACTCGGTCGGACCGTCGTCGGCGTCGAGTAGATCGTCACGGCCGCGCCGGTCGCGCTCGGCGCGTTCGGCGCCGTCGCGCAGCAGGTCGCCCGCCACTGTCTGCCCGGACAGCAACTGCTGGTCCTGGCTGGCCAGTGACCACGCCGCGGTGGGCAGGCCGCCGGATTCCGGCGCGTCCGGGGGCGGGCCCGCCGGCTTGTGCCGTCGCGCCGACCAAGCGGGCAGGCCGCCCTCGCGTCGGGGCGCGGTGCGCGGCGCGGGTTCCGGCATCGGCGGCGCGGCTTGCGGCGCGGGCGGGTAGTCCCCCGCGACCGGCGACCACGCGGCCGTCGACGGCCCTTCTTCCTGTTCCTCGACCGCGCGCCTGCGATCGGCCCGGCTCTGGCGGCCGCCTTCTCGGGTGGGCACCTCACCGTTCGCGCCGCGACGGCCGTTGCGGCCCGCGCGTTCGCGGCGGGGCGGTTCGGCCATATCGGGCAGCTTGTAAACCTCGGTGGCCGACTCGTCCGGATCCGGGCGGTGCCTGCGGCCCCCGCGCGACGGCTCGGGGGCCGGTTCGGGGACGTAGGCGGCGGGCGCGGGCCCGTAGGCGGGCGGTCCGTAGGGATCGACGGCCGCGGGGCCGTACGGATCGGAGACGCCGGGACCGTACGGGTCGGAGACCGGCGGCTGTTCCGGCGCGCCGTGCCGCGCGGTCGGACCCGGCATCTCGCGGCCGGGCATCACTCGCGCGGAGTGGCCGAAAGGTTCGGGACGCGGCGGTTCCGGCGCGTACCCCGCCAGCGGGTCGTAACGGGTGATCGGCCCCGACATCGGGGAGTGCTCGTCCTCGACGGGCCCCGGGTACTCGGGGGCGTAGGAGGAAGCGCCGAAATCCGAGCGGGGCGCCTCGTAGGCGGTGGCGTCCCACGACCGCGGTTCGGGAGCGGGCGGTTCGTAGGCGGGTTCGGCCGCCTCCGGCTCGGGCGCCGCGTGGGCCGAATGCCCGCCGCCGTCCCGGATGACGGGCAGGTCGCCGGTCAATTCGGCGACGGAGATGCCGCGACCGCCGCGCCTGCGCCTGCCGCCGCCGGAGGACTGGGCCCCCTGCGCGCCGTTGCGGGCCAGCAGCTCCGCGACCGACAGCTGCTTGGAATCTTCACCACTCATGACGACACCGTTTCGATCGGGCCCGACAGCGGTGGCCCACCCTCGGCGCCGCGCGAACCGTCACCGGCCGCGGGCCCGGGTAGGTGGGTCGCCCTCGGTCCGCCGTTCATATCGGTATCCAGTTTGCGCAGGATGAGACCCTCACGCAGTGCCCACGGACAAATCTCGAGGGTATCCAGCGACAGTGCCCGCATACTCGCCTCCGCGATCAATGCGCCGGCCACCAGTTGCTGCGACCGATCGGAACTCACGCCTTCCAATTCTGCCCGGTCCGCGGCCGTCATTCGCGAGATGAACGCGATCAGCTGCCGCAGACCGGAGCTGGTGAGTGTACGACGAACCCGAGGTCCGGCGGCAGAGGGCGCCGCTCCCGTCAGCCGGGCCAGCGACCGGAATGTCTTGGACGTGCCAACGGCCAGATCGGGACGCCCGGCGTCGATCAGCTGTTTGGCGGGCAGCACCAACTCGGCGTCGAGCCAGTCGCGCAGGACCGCCACGCGGCGTTTGCCGGGCGGGTCCTCGCGCAGCCAGTCCCTGGTCAGCCTGCCCGCGCCCAGTTGCAGCGACAGCGCGACGTCGGGTTCCTCGTCGCCGCCGTTGCTCACCTCGAGCGAGCCGCCGCCGATGTCGAGATTGAGGATGCGGCCCGCGCTCCAGCCGTACCAGCGACGCACGGCCAGGAAGGTCGAACGGGCCTCGTCGACGCCGGAGAGCACCCGCAGATCGACGCCGGTCTGGGCGCGGACCCGGGCCAGCACGTCCTCGGAATTGGTGGCCTCGCGCACCGCGGAGGTGGCGAAGGGCATCAGTTCCACGCACCGCGACGTCTCGGCGATGCTGGCGAATTCGGCCACCGTGGCGATGAGTCGCTGCGCGCCCTCGGCGGTGATCGCGCCCTTGTCGTCCATGTTCTCCGACAGCCGCAACGTGGCCTTCGTCGAGCTCATGGGCATCGGGTGGCCACCCCGATGGGCATCGACCACCAGCAGGTGGACGGTGTTGCTTCCGACATCGAGTACCCCTAGGCGCACATGAATACGGTACGCGGTCGGTCCGCACTGCGGTCCAGGCGACCGAGCTGTTAGCGTCTCGAGGTGTGACGGAACGCGGCGACGCCATGAGCCCGACCCGACCCGGACCAGCGCGGAAGATCGATCCGAGTCCCGAGGTCGATATGGATTTCCCGCGCGAATGGATCGAGTTCGTCGACCCGGCAAATGACGAGCATCTGATCGCGGCCGATCTGACCTGGCTGCTGTCGCGCTGGACGTGCGTCTTCGGCACGCCCGCCTGCCAGGGCATCTTGTCCGATCGGCCCGATGACGGCTGCTGTTCGCACGGCGCTTTCCTGTCCGACAAGGACGACAGGAAGCGCCTCGACAAGGCTGTGAAAATGCTCACACCGCAGGACTGGCAACTGCGCGACGAGGCCCGCAACGCCGAGGGAAAGCTCACGCGCAAGGGCTATCTGGAGGTCGACGAACTCGAGGACGAACCCGCGCTGCGCACCCGGCGCTACGAAGGCGCGTGCATCTTCCTCAACCGTCCCGGCTTCGAAGGGGGCGTCGGCTGCGCGCTGCACACCATGGCGCTGCGCCGGGGTCTGCTCCCGCACACGGTGAAGCCGGATGTGTGCTGGCAGTTGCCGATCCGGCGCACCCAGGAGTGGGTGGATCGCCCCGACGGCGTGCAGATCCTGCGCACGGTCGTCACCGAATACGACCGGCGCGGTTGGGGACCGGGCGGTCTGGATCTGGACTGGTACTGCTCGGGTTCGCCCGACGCGCACGTGGGCGCGCAACCCGTCTGGCAGTCCTACGGCCCGGAACTGACCGAACTGCTCGGCGAACCCGCCTACGCCGAACTGGCCAGGCACTGCCGTCGGCGGGAAGGTCTCGGCCTGGTCGCCGTCCATCCGGCCACCGTGCACGCCGCTCGAATCGCCGAACAGAACGACGCGCACATCCACTGATCCCGGCGTGTTCCCGGTGCGCGATCACGCCGTGTCGACCATTCGACGGATAGGCGTTCCGATAATTCGGTGATATACCTCGGCACCGCCCGGACGGGCCCCGGAAATCGTTGGCAATGGACTGCGGGGTTCGTTTCTCGACACGCAGAAACGAGGCGCGCCGAACAAGTTTCCCGGTCTTGCCTCGCTGCCCACCCGTGCGTATAAGGTGTAGCCGCACAGCGGATTACGCGGGTCGGGGCGTCGATGTCGCCGCCGAACGCCGACCTCGATCCGGCGCGTGTCACGGGGACGGTCCGGTCGCACAGCCGAATATGCCATCGGTTTCCGTGTGTCTGTTTGCATTTCGGGTGGGTGGATTTCGAATTGCTCGAATATCGGCGGTTTTCGTCGCGCCGAATTTCGGGTCGTTCGTTCCAGGACGAAGGACACAATGGTCGATCACAACAATTCTGTAGTCATGTCGGTAATCGTTCCGGTGCTCGACGAGGCCGCCTCGATCGAGCGGACCCTGTCGCGACTGGTCGCGCAGGACGCCGTCGACGAGATCGTCGTCGTGGACAACGGCAGCACCGACGGCACCCCGGAGATCGTGCGGCGCTTCGCGGAACTACATCCGGCGGTGGAGTTGGTGCACGAACCGGCGCGCGGGATCGCGCCCGCCCGCAACGCCGGCTTCGACAAGGCGCGCGGCGACATCATCGCCCGCACCGACGGCGACACCCTGGTGGACGAGAACTGGGGGGCGACGATCCGCGCGTTCCTCGACGGCAACCCGGAGACGGCCGCGGTGACCGGACTGTGCACCTATCACGATTCGCCGGTCGGCTTCCTGCTCGCGACGGGGCAGGCGTTGCTGGTGAGCCGGGGCAGACTCGGCGGCCGGGTCGGCAACATGTACGGGCCTAATATGGCGCTGCGCCGGGAAGCGTGGGCGGCGATCCGCGCGGACGTGCAGTCCCGCGCGGACGTGGCCGAGGATCTGGACATGGCCCTGTGCCTGACCAAGCGCGGCCTGCGCATCGATCAGTTGGTCGACATGCGGGCGCGCACCTCCGCGCGACGCAGGCGGCAGAGTCCGCGCGAGCACTGGCGGTTCCACCGGATCGGGTTGCGGACGCTGCGCGATCACGGGTTCCAGGTGCGGTTCGCGCATCGGGCGATCGTGTGCGGCGCGTGGCTGGGCCACACCGCGCAGTGGCCGATCCACCGGTTCTGGGACTTCGAGCGGCGACGCTTCGCCTTGCGTCCCGGCGCGGCGCGGATCTCGGCGGTCGGCGAGTAGATCGGACCTCGTGGTGGCGGGGTGCGGGTGGATCGCGCCCGCCTCCGCGATCTTGTCCGTACGCTGTGACCAGCGAACTCCGTGTGAAACGAACATTGCTCGCTTTTTTGCGAAACGCTGACATTTCACACCTGAGGTCACTTACTGTGCGGTGACCCACACAGTCGTGGGTCAGCACAGGAGCACCACATGACATCCACGTTCTTCACCCGCCGCCGGGTCGCCGTCGGCCTCGCGGGCCTGACCACCGCCGCCGCGGTCGCCGTGCTCGCAGGCCCCGCCCACGCCACGGTCGAATCGGTCACCGTCTCGGGCGCGGACCACAAGATCAACCAGACCTACACGCTGCGCGCCGAGGTCGGCGGGGCGTCCTTCGGCCTGCTCGTCTACTGGAGCGACAACGGCGAAGCCATCGCCCCGCCCAAGGTCCCGTGGCCGGTCGGCGAATCCTCGATCGACTGGACGCCGAAGACCGCGGGTCAGCACGTGCTGACCGCGTCGCAGGGCGGCAGCACCAAATCGGTCGTCGTGACGGTCACCTCCGGCGCCACCACACCGCCGACCACCACGACCCCGCCGCCGACCACCACCACACCTCCCCCGACGACGACAACGCCGCCGCCGACGACCACCACGCCGCCCCCCACCACCACCACACCGCCGGCCAGCACACCCCCCGTCACCACCACGCCGCCCAAGCCGAACACCGGCAGCTTCGGCTGAGCGACAACGCAGGAGTAGCACGATGAGCCAGTTCATCACCCGCGCGGGACTGACCGCCTTCGGCGCCGCCGCCGCGGTCTCCGTTCTCATGGCGCCCAACGCGCACGCCACCGTGGACTCGGTGACCGTGTCGGGAACCAACCACGCCATCAACACCGAGTACACGCTGACCGCGAAACTCAGCGGCGTCAGCATCGGCCTGCTGGTCTACTGGTCCGACAACAACGAGGCCATCACCGGCCCGAAGGTGCCGTGGCCGATCGGCGAGTCGACGATCACCTGGACCCCCACCACCAAGGGCCAGCACGTCATCACCGCCTCCCAGGGCGGCAGCACCAAGACGGTGGTCGTCAACGTCATCGACCCGGCCGACGAGGTCGACCCGGGCACCCCCGGCGGCAGCGGCAGCGCGGCCACCTTCCCGGGCCTCGGCGGCCTGTTCGGGAGCAGCTAGCCGTGGGGAACACCTCGGTGCGCGGCGGTCTCGCGGCCGCCGCGCTCGCCGCGGTCGCCACCGTCGCGGTGGCGACCGCGCCCTCGGCCTCGGCCGCCGTCGACGCGGTGGCCGTGGAGGGCAGCGGCAACCACGTCGTCGGCACCACCTACACCATCCAGGCGCGCCTGACCGGCGCCTCGGCGGGTCTGCTGGTCTATTTCAGCGACAACGGCGAATTCATCGGGGCGCCCCAGGTGCCGTGGCCGCCGGGTCAGGCGCAGATCGTCTGGAAACCCAGCACCCCCGGACAGCACATCCTCACGGTCGAACAGGGCGGCAGCGTCCGGTCCACCGTGGTGAATGTCACCGCGGCGTCTTCCGGCACCGGGAGCGCGGGGTCCGGCAGCGCCGAATCCGGGACCGGCAGCACGAGCACCGGCAGCGCGACGAAGGTGCTCGCCACCCTGCTCGGAGGGCTGTTCGCGGGAATGTTCGGGAGTAGCTGAACATCCGCCGCAACACGGTCGACGACCGGCCGGGACGCGTGCGCGCGCCCCGGCCGGTCACCCGCCCGCCATGCGCATTTCACCCGCTTCGGGTTGGATGCACGGTCATGAAGAAAATGTTCACCCTGGCGGCAATCGTTCTCGGCGCGGGCGTCGCGCTGGCGGGCGGCGCGCACGCCGAACCCAACGGCGATCCCCACAAGTTCGCCGACTTCACCGCGAACTTCGTCCCCGCCACCGATCCGGCCGCGCTCAGCGCCAAGGAGCAGGGCAAGTACCTCATCATGAGCCCGTACGGCACCGCGCACACCATCGCCTGCCGCGGCAACGGCGCGGACGTGCCGATCTACGACTGCATGCAGGAGGACGACCTCGGATGGATCTCCCTGCGTGTCATCGACGTCCCCGGCATCGGCCCCACCTGGACCTACCTGCCCTGATTCCCCCTCTGTTCACGGGGCCGCGCGGCTGATCGGCGCGGCCCCGTTCCCGTGTCCGGGTCAGGCTTCGAGCTTGTAGCCCAGGCCGCGCACGGTCACCAGATGTTCGGGCTTGGCCGGATCGGCCTCGATCTTCGAGCGCAACCGCTTGACGTGCACGTCGAGGGTCTTGGTGTCGCCCACGTAGTCCGCGCCCCACACCCGGTCGATGAGCTGACCGCGGGTCAGGACCCGGCCGGAGTTGCGCAGCAGGTATTCGAGCAGGTCGAACTCCTTGAGCGGCAACGTCACCGGCTTGCCGTTGACCAGCACCGTGTGCCGGTCGACGTCCATCCGGACGGGGCCCGCCTCGAGGACGCCGCTCTCGTTGGAGCCGTCGATCTCGTCACCCGCGCCGCGGCGCAGCACCGCCCGGATACGCGCGATCAACTCGCGCGCCGAGTACGGCTTGGTGACGTAGTCGTCCGCGCCGAGTTCGAGCCCGACGACCTTGTCGATCTCGCTGTCGCGAGCGGTGACCATGATGACCGGCACGCCGCTGCGAGTGCGCAACTGCTTGCACACGTCGGTGCCGCTCATCCCGGGCAGCATCAGGTCGAGCAGCACGATATCGGCGCCCGAGCGGTCGAATTCGGCCAGCGCGGAAGGGCCGTCGCCGACGACGGTCACCTCGAAACCCTCCTTGCGCAGCAGGAACGCGAGCGGATCGGCCAGCGACTCCTCATCCTCGACGATCAGAACACTCGTCATCTGCGTGCCTCCACACCATTGGGTCGACCCGCCCCCGTGGGGCGCGGGCTCATATCTCTCGTGCTCACCACGATGCCGTCGACGTCTTCTTCGCCGTCGGATTCACGGTGGGCGGGTATTCGCAGGGTGAACGTGGATCCGGTGCCGAGCTTGCTCCACAGGGTGATCTCACCGTTGTGGTTGGCCGCGACATGTTTGACGATAGCCAGCCCGAGCCCGGTACCCCCGGTGGAGCGCGAGCGCGCCTTGTCCGAACGGAAGAATCGTTCGAAGACGCGCTCCTGATCCTCCTTGGCGATGCCGATGCCGCGGTCGGTGACGGCCATCGCGACGTGGTCACCGCGCAGCGAGCGGCTGACCGACACGTGCGAACCCGCGGGCGAGTAGGCGATGGCGTTCTCCACCAGGTTGGACAGGGCGGTCACCAGCAGGGTCTCGTCGCCGAGCACCTCGAGTCCGCTGGGCCGGTCGGTGCTGACGGTGATGCCCGCGGCCTCGGCGGCGGTGCGGGAGCGGTCGACCGCCTGCATGACGACGGTGTCGACGTCCACGACTTCGAGTTCCGGCAATTTCTCCGCACCCTGCAGGCGCGAGAGCGCGATGAGTTCGGTGACCATCTTGCCGAGCCTGCGCGATTCGTCCAGGACGCGGTTGCCGAAATGTCGCACGGCGTCGGGGTCGTCGGCCGACTCCAGCAGCGCCTCGGCCAGCAGGCTCATCGCGCCGACCGGGGTCTTGAGTTCGTGGCTGACGTTGGCGACGAAATCGCGGCGGGTCGCTTCCATCCTGGCCTGCTCGGAGTCGTCGTCGGCGAAGAGGACCGTGAAGGTGGTCTCCTCGGGTGACAGGGCCCGCGCGACGCCGCGCACGGCGATCCGACTGCGGCCGGGCAGCGGATTCTTGGCGGTGAGGTCGAATTCGGCGGATTCGCCGCTGGCGAGCACTTTCTCCACCGCGGCCCAGGCGCGCTCGTCCAGGAGTCGGTTGCGGACCAGGCCGAGTTCCTCGGCGCGCGGGTTGACCAACAGCACGTCGCGGTATTCGTCGACGACGGCGATCCCGCTCTCGGAGGCCAGGACGATGAGGTCGAGCACCTGGGACATGGTGAGTCCGGAGTCGGCCTGTCGCCGCGCGGCCTGGCGCGCGTTGACGTAGGGGATCAGTAGCCCGCCGACTGCCAGGCCGACGACAGCCGCGAGGACTGCCAACATCACGGCCTGCGGAACACTCACCCCTGAATCGTACGGTCGTCTACGGGGGGCCAAACGGGGGGTACAAGAAGTTTCGCGCAGGTCACGACCACTTCGGAGATCGTTAGCCATGTGTTTACGCGTTGTTCGGTATACCGATTCGGGATGAACCGGGCAGGTGAACGTGGCGGAAATCGGTCGCGCCGCGCGGTTCGAAAAGAAGCGAGGCCCGGTGCGCGCACCGGGCCTCGCTCAGGCCGTCTCCCAGACTGCTCGGGGAAGCGGGATCACCAGCCGGGGTTGCCCCGCAGCGGCACGTTCACGAAACTCGGCCGGTTCGGGTCGAGCTGCACGTGCTGGGGGCGCAAGCCGGTGTCGACCAACATCGCCAGCACCGGCAGACCCTTCGGGAAGTTGCCCGCGAACACGTCCACCCGCAGTCGGTGGCCCGGCTTCAGCACCGCCTCGGTGGCGGTCAGGGTGATGTCGAGCGTGGTCGCCTCACCGGGGACCGTGGGCTGCCGGTGCTCGAGCGAGGTGAACGGACGGGGATCGGTGTAGTCGCCGTTGGCCGAACGGGTGCTGTTGGCGTCGTCCACCTGCCGCAGCGAGGCCATGAGCTGACCCGAGGACAGCACCGAGGACTGCCCGTCCGGGGCGACATCGTTGACCGTCACGGTCCAGTAGCCGTCCTCGGTGTCCTGGACGGTGTTGAGCCGCACCGCGATCGGACCCGAGATCGCCGTCTCCTCGGCCACCGGCGCGCTGGTGAAGGTCAGCGCGTTGGTCTCGGCGATCCGGGAGTCCTTGGCGCAGCCGTCGATGACCGAGAGCACGCCCGCCGTGCCCTGGGCCGCGTCGTTGGAGCACACCGTGCTCAGGCCGGGGCCGAGGGTCAGCCGGTCGCCGTCGGCGACCGGGTCGGGCCGCAGCGAGCCGTCGTACACGCTCGCGGCGGTGCCGCTGACCGCCGAGGACAGGTACATCCGACGGTGGGTGGCCTCGTCGCCGCCCGTGGCGCTGTCACCGAAGCCGTTGGCGGTGACCCAGCCGCCGCCCTGCTGACGCAGGGTGACCGGCCCGTAACCGTCGATGCCGTTGTCGATGCCCTTGAGCCACTTGTCGAACCAGGCGCGCTGGAGCACGTCCAGGCGCGGGGGCAGCCCCGGCTTGCCGTACTCGTTGCCCGAGTTCAGGTGGTAGGTGTTGCCCATGAGCAACTGCTTCTGGCCCGCGGGCAGCGGGATCTGGTTGTAGATCTTGGATTCGGAGTAGGTGAACAGATCGTGCCAGCCGCCGACCACGAAGGTCGGCACCCGGATGGCGCTCGGATCGGCCAGGTACTCCTGACGCGCCGGACTGCTCGCGCTGAGCAGTTCCTTCAGGCGCGGGTCGGCGTCCTCGATGCGGGTCGAGGTGTAGGCGTTGAGGAAGACGTCCATGAATGTCAGCGGCGAGGCGGCGCGGTCGGCGAGCCACTGCTGGTCGAAGCGGCCGTTGGCGATGGCCTGCGCGTCCGGCAGCCACTTGAGGGCGTTGACCGCGGTCAGCCACAGCGGGATGAAGTTGAAGCCGAAGCCGCCGCCGGGCGCGAGCACATCGTTGATCAGGTCGCTGCCGGGGACGATCGGGAAGATCGCCTTGAGGTGCTCGGGCTGTTTGGCGGCCGCCTGCACCTGGTTGATCGCCGAGTAGGAGATGCCGCTCATGCCGATGTTGCCGTCGGACCAGGGCTGGGCCGCGGCCCAGTCGATGACCTCGACGGTGTCCTGCTGTTCGCGGGCGCGCAGCAGATTCCATTCGCCCTGGGAGAAGCCGGTGCCGCGGACGTCGACGACGACCTGGGTGTAGCCGCTCTTGATCAGCTGGCGGTCCACGGAGAAGTTGCGCAGTTCACCGCCGCCGAACGCCTTGGTGAGGTCGGTGACGCCGGACAGCGGGGTGCCGGAGAGGTCGAAGCGGCGCAGCGCGTCGATCAGGGCGTCGGACAGACCCGGCACGGCGCTGGCGTGGTCGGCGAGGTTGGAGACCAGCTTGGTGTACGGGGTCAGGTTGACCACCGTGGGCGTGCGGGTCTCTACCGGGCGTCCCGAGGCGTCGGCGGGCCGGTAGACGTTGCCCTTGAGCACCGTGCCGTCACTCATCGTGATCGGGACGTCCCACTCGATGAAGATGTTCGGGTACTGCTGCGCGGCGTCCTGGGTCGCCACCCAGGACGCGCCCGCCGCACCGCCGTCGGGGCCGGTGGGCGCGGGCGACGCGGCGGCGCCGGAACTGAGGAAGGGGACGAGCACGACGGTGGCCATCGCGGCCACCGCCGTACGCAACGCGTACTTCATCGGACGTTATCCACCTCTCGGACGGGAAGAACCGCTGGAGCCTACCTAACCTACTGCCCGGTAAGGAAGACCGGCCTCCCTGTCATGTTCAGAATGACCGTCAACATATACGGAAAAATCGGACAAAGACAGAGCGTGCGCCCACCGAATCACTGGACCTTCGTCCAGAATTCACGCTCACCAGCCCGGGTTGACAACCACCGAAAACAACGACGCGCCGCGGTCGCGAACCACCACGGCGCGTCGGAGACGTGCGAAACGAGTTACTTGCCGCCCTGATTCGCCACGGCGGCGGCGCCCGCGGCGGCGGCCTCCGGATCGAGGTACTCGCGCGGCCGGACCGGACGCAGGTTCTCGTCCAGTTCGTAGCGCAGCGGGATGCCGGTCGGGATGTTCAGACCCGCGATGTCCTCGTCGGAGATGCCGTCCAGATGCTTCACCAGCGCCCGCAGCGAATTGCCGTGCGCCGCCACCAGAACGGTCCTGCCCGCCACCAGATCCCGCGAGATCGTCGACTCCCAGTACGGGATCATCCGGTTCACCACGTCGAGCAGGCATTCGGTGCGCGGCACCTCGATCTCGGCGTAGCGCGGATCGGCGTCCTGGCTGTACTCGTCGGCCGGATCGATCAGCGGCGGCGGGGTGTCGTAGCTGCGCCGCCACAGCATGAACTGGTCCTCGCCGTACTCGTCGCGGATCTGGGCCTTGTTCTTGCCCTGCAACGCGCCGTAGTGCCGCTCGTTGAGCCGCCAGTCGCGCACCACCGGAATCCAGTGCCGGTCGGCGGCGTCCAGCGCGATGTTCGCGGTGCTGATCGCGCGGCGCAGCAGCGAGGTGTAGACGATGTCGGGCGCGATGCCGTGCTCGGCCAGCAACTCGCCCGCGCGCTTGCCCTCGGCGACGCCCTTGTCGGTCAGGTGCACATCGACCCAGCCGGTGAACAGGTTGAGGGCGTTCCATTCGCTCTCGCCGTGGCGCAGCAGCACGAGGGTGTACGTCATGGCGGCCATTCTGGCACGCCCGCCCCGTACCGTTCACCCGCGCCCGTCAGGCCTGCACGGTCAACGCCGTCAGCAACCCCGCGCCCACCAGCGTCGCGTGCTCGCCCAGTTCCGAGGGCACCACCCGCAGATCGCGCAGGAAGCCCAGTCGCGCGTGCGCGCCCAACGCCTCCTGCATCGGCCGCCACAGCGGTTCGCCCGCCTGCGCGAAACCGCCGCCGACCACGACCAGGTCGATGTCGAGCAGGGCGGCCGCCGACGAGATCGCCTGCCCCAGCGCGATACCCGCGCGCCGCAGCGCCGCCTTGGCGATCCGGTCACCCGCCTCGGCGGATTCGGCCAGTTCCTTGCCGGTCTCGCCCACCCACCCGCGCTCACGCGCCCACCGCACCGAGGACGGCCCGCTGGCGATGGCCTCCACGCAGCCCACCCCGCCGCACGCGCACGGATCGGTCGACCCCGGCACCACCACGTGGCCGATGTGTCCGGCGTTGCCGGTGTGCCCCACCGCGACCATGCCGCCCACGATGACCCCGCCGCCGATGCCCGAGGACACCGTCATCGCCAACGCGTCCGGCGTCTCGCGCGCCGCGCCGAAATGCCGTTCGGCCAAGGCCAGACACACCCCGTCGATCGCGAAACGCACCGAGGCGCCCGGGAACAGGTCCTGCACGGCGGGCACGATCGGGAATCCGTCGGCCCACTCCGGGATGTTCAACGGCTGCATCTGCCCGGCCGGCGCGTCGACGGGACCGCACGCGCCGATGCCGACCATGCGCACCTCGGACCCGTTCGCGGCCGCCAGCAGCAGTCCGCGGCACGCCTCCCACACCCCCGCCTCCGGGACCTGGATGCGCCCCACCTCGTGGGTCACCCCGTCCGGGCCCACCAGTCCGACCGCCATCTTGGTCGCACCGATGTCCAGCGCCAATGCCGTCATCTCACCCCCACATCGAAAGATCCGGGATCGCAGCGTTTACGGCTCCCGGAATCGGCTGCCTTCCGTACGGGGGGAGACGCTACGGGAGTGCGGACCGGCGACACCGACGACCCCGCGCGGATCAGGGGCGGGCGGCGGCTCAGGGTTTGTCGGCGGAGTCCACCAGATGCTCGAAGGCGCGCAGATTCTTCAGCGATTCGCCCCGCGAGACCCGCCACTTCCATTCCTTGCGAATGGATTCGGCGAAACCGAGTTCGAGCAGGGTGTTGAAATCGGCGTCGACCGCCTCGAGCACCTGCCCGAAGATCCGGTCCAGTTCGTCGGCGGTCACCGCGTGCAGCGAGACCCGGCCGACCAGGTAGATGTCGCCGACCCGGTCCAAGGTGTAGGCCACCGCGTAGAGCCTGCGGTTGCGACGCAACAGGAATTTGTAGACGCCCTCGAAGTTCTCGTCCGGTTTGCGGCACACGAACGATTCGATCCGCAGACCGTGGGTGCCGACCGTGACCATGACGGTGGTCTTGAGTTTGCGCTCACCCGGCAGCACCACGACGAAGACGTCCTCGCCGGGGCGGGTGTACTCGATCTCGCGCTCGCGCAAAGTCTGCTCGACCAGGCGCGCCGTGCTCTCGGTCGTCTGCTCCGTCATCGGGGTACTCCCATCCGTCGCCGCCACAGCGCCCTCGGTCTGGCCGGGCCGCCCAGACCCGCGCGTTCGGCGGATACCCGGTCGCGCGGGTCCTCACGCAGCACACCGTACGGCTCGTCCAGCACCGACGGCGTCGTGCCCGGGTGCGGGGCGTCGGTGAAATCGGCGGCCGCGGCGAGGTAGCTGTCCAGCAGGCCCGCGGCGGTGTGCTCCCAGGAGAAGTGGGCGGCGTGCTCGACCGCGCGAATCCCCATGTGCCGCAGGCGTTCCGGGTCGCCGAGCAGGGCGCCGAGCGCCGCGGCCCAGTCGCCGATGCGGTGGCCCGCGACCAGGACGCCGGTCTCGTCGTCGCGGACCGCGGTGCCGAGCCCGCCCACGTGCGCGGCCAGCACGGGCGTGCCGCTGGCCTGCGCCTCGATGGCGACCAAACCGAACGATTCGTTGTAGCTGGGCACCGCGACCAGATCGGCGGCCCGATAGACCTGCACCAACCGCTGCGGCGGCTGCGGCGGCAGGAAGGTGACGCGGTCGGCGATGCCGAGTTCGGCGGCCAGTTCGATGAGCGCGTCGGGACGTTCCAGCCCGGTTCCGGACGGCCCGCCCACGATGAGCACCCGCAGCCTGCCGCCGCGATCGGCGTCGGGGCCGCGCAGCACCTCGGCGGCGGCGCGCACCAGGATGTCGGGGGCCTTGAGCGGCTGGATGCGGCCGACGAAGGCGACGACCCGCTCGTTCGGGTCGATGCCGAACAGCGCGCGGGCCGCGGCCTTGTCGCCGGGCCGGTAGCGCGACAGGTCGGCGCCGGGCGGCACCACGTCGATGCGGTCGGGGCGCGCCCCGTACAGCTCGACCAGCTGGCGCGCTTCCTCGACGGTGTTGGCGACCATGCGGTCGGCCTCGGTGATGACCTGTTTCTCGCCGATCTCGCGGGTCAGCGGTTCGGGGGCGTCGCCCTCGGCCAGCGCGGCGTTCTTCACCGCGGCCAAAGTGTGCGCGGTGTGCACCAGCGGCACCCGCCAGCGGTCGCGCGCCAGCCAGCCGACCTGGCCGGAGAGCCAGTAGTGCGAATGCACCAAGTCGTAGTGGCCGGGCTGGTGCTTGGCCTCCTGGCGCAGCACCTCCGCGGCGAACGAGCACAGCTGGGTGGGCAGATCCTGCTTGTCCAGGCCCTCGAACGGGCCCGCGACGACGTTGCGGACCAGCACGCCCGGCGCGGCCTCCTGGACCGGCGGCAGGTTCGAGGAGGTCGCGCGGGTGAAGATCTCGACTTCGATGCCGCGCTGGGCCAGCTGTACGGCTGTTTGCAGCACGTACACGTTCATGCCGCCCGCGTCGCCAGTGCCCGGTTGGGCCAGTGGTGAGGTGTGCACCGACAGCACGGCGATCCGATCCGGCCGTAGATCCGGGCGTTGACTCACACATCCATAGTGCACGGCGTATACGACGCGACCGCAACCATGTCCGGCAAGGTGACAGCCATCACAAGCCCTTCGTGACGACGCTCACGCTCGCCGCGCTGATCCTCGAATAGGCGTTCGACCAGGGACTACAGGCTGTCGACGAAACCGCCGACCTCGGCGACGAAACGCTCCGGGTCCTCCAGGAACAGCCCGTGCCTGCCGCCCTCCCAGAACGAACCGCGCCCGTCGGGAACGGTGTCGAGCACGTAGCGGCCGTTCTCCGGCGGGACCACCGGATCCTCGAGCCCGTGCAGCACCAGCACCGGCACCGTCAACGCCGCCAGCGTCGCGGTGTTGTCCACCGAGCGGTAGAACAGCGCCTTGCGCACCCGCGGCGGGGTCGACAGACTCGCGCCGAACAGGCGCTGCGCGTCCACGCCCGTGCCGCCGTTGGCGTCGCCGAAACCCGCGAAAGCCCGCACCGCGCGCCCCGGCGACTCCTCGAACACCCCCGGCATCGCCTCCACCAGCGCCCGGCCGGTCCCCGCGCCCGGCGCCTCGCGGCCGATATTGGCCATCGACCCGGTGAACACCACACCCGCCACCGCGCCCGTGCCGTGCGCCGTCAGATAGTCCGAGACCACGATGCCGCCGTAGGACCACCCGAGCAGCACCGCCCCCGAATCCACCCCCTCCGCGGCCAGCACCGCCGCCAGATCGGCCGCCCAGTTCGCCGGATCGTCGTACCCGGACTCCGGCGCCCCCGAATAGCCGTGCCCGCGCAGATCCACCGCGATCACCCGGAACCGCTCGGCCAGCGACCGCGCCGCCGCACCCCAGCACCGCAGGTCCGCCGACCAGCCGTGCACCAGCACCAGCGGCCTGCCCTCCTCGGGGGCGTCGACCCGGTATGCGATGGAGGTGCCGTCGGCGCTGAGCGCATCCCGTAGAGCCATGCGATCGAGGTTAACGGTGATACGGGCAACTGCGACCGCCCGCTACCCGCCCCTAGGATCGCCGCATGAGCACACGCACCGCGATCGTCACCGGGGCCAGTTCCGGCATCGGTGAAGCCACCGCACGGCAACTGGCCGCCCAGGGGTACCACGTCCACGTGGGCGCGCGCCGGATCGACCGACTGCGCGCGCTCGCCGAGGAGATCGGCGGCACCGCCCACGCGCTCGACGTCACCGACGACGAGTCGGTGCGCGCCTTCGCCGCCGCCGTCGAGCGCGCGGACGTGCTGGTCAACAACGCGGGCGGGGCCAAGGGCCTGGCGAGCGTCGCCGAAGCCGACCTCGACGACTGGCGCTGGATGTGGGAGACCAACGTGCTCGGCACGCTGCGCGTCACCAAGGCGCTGCTGCCCGCGCTCATCGCCTCCGGCGACGGACTCATCGTCACCATCACCTCGGTGGCCGCCTTCCACGCCTACGACAACGGCTCCGGCTACACCTCGGCCAAACACGCCCAGGCCGTCCTGCACCGCACGCTGCGCGGCGAACTGCTCGGAAAACCCGTGCGGCTCACCGAGATCGCGCCCGGCGCGGTCGAGACCGAGTTCTCCCTGGTGCGTTTCGACGGCGACGCCGACCGCGCCGCGAAGGTCTACGAAGGCATCGATCCGCTGGTCGCGGCCGATATCGCCGAGATCGTCGGCTTCGTCGCCTCGCGACCGCCGCACGTCAACCTGGACCAGATCATCGTCAAACCCCGCGACCAGGCCGAGCCGACGCGCTTCGCCCGGCGCAGCTGACACGCCGACACATGGGTATCGACGCGGACGGACGGGGTACTCGGGGGCGGGACGACACGAGGGATTTCAGAGCCAGGATGGGAGATTCTCCGGTGTTTCGAAGGTTCAAGGGCTTCAAGGGGTTCAAAGACTTCTTGATGCGGGGCAATGTCATCGACCTGGCCGTCGCGGTGGTCATGGGTACCGCCTTCACGGCCGTGGTGACCTCGGTGACCAAAGGCGTCATCAATCCGCTGCTGGCCGTGTTCGGCCAGAGCGGCGAACTCGGCCTGGGCTTCCACCTGGTGCCCTCCAAACCGGCCACCTTCATCGAGGTCGGCCCGATCGTCTCCGCGATCCTGAACTTCGCGATCGTCGCGGCGACGCTCTATTTCGTCCTGATCATGCCGATGAACACGCTGAAGAACCGCTTCGGCACGGTGAAGGCGGCCGAGCCGACCGAGACCGAACTGCTCATCCAGATCCGCGACCTGCTCGCGAAGCAGTCCGGCGAGACGACCGCCACCGCCGAGACCTCGCTGTCCGAGGGCACCGAGGAAGCGGGCACCGATCAGACGGCTCAGCGCAGCGCGTCCTCGACCGACAGCGCGGATCGACGTGACGGCACGGATCGACGCGAGGAAGTGCCCGTGCGGGCGCGCGGCTGAGCCGTTTCCGCGCCTGCGCCGGAGAGTCCGGGTGCCCGAGCGCCGGTCGATTCCGGTACTCGGCGGCGGATCTCGGCGCGGCGGATCTCAGCGCGCGCCGGGAGCGCGTGGCGCGACCGGCGTCGCCGAAACGACCGGGGCCGACCCCGAATTTAACGCCGACATCGACGCCCAGGTGCCCTGATCGATGGTCCAGTCGTAGAGGTCGCCGTCGGCCGCGGACAACGCGATCGAGGTGCCGGTGACCTCCACCGGATCGCCGTACAGCGCGGTCGGGAAATACGCCTGGGCGTCGCCGGGCGAGAGGTTGATACAGCCGTTGGTGACGTTCGCCGACCCCTGCGCCGACAGCGATTCCGGGTTCGCGTGGATGAATTCGCCGTTGTTGGAGATGCGGACCGCCCAGCGCTCCCGGACGTTCTCGTAGAACGGCGGATTCGACATCAGGAAGTCCTCGTACTTCTCGGTGACCACGTGCACGCCCGACCGGGTGACGTTGCGCGCCTCGTTGCCCTCGCCGTAGCTGACCGCGAAATCGAAGATCGTCTGCCCGTCGCGGACGACCTGCATGCGGTGAGTCGGTGCGTCGGCTTTCACGATCTGACCGCGGCCGATCCGGAAATCGGAGGTCAGATCGGAATCGCCGTATTCGCCCTCGCCCAGATCCACCCCGTACAGCTTCGCCCCGACGTGCACGGAGGTGCCGGGAACCCAGTACTTCTCGGGACGCCAGTGCGCGCGTGCGCCGCCGTTGTCGTCGGGCAGCCACGCCCAGGACCCCGCCGTCGGCGGATCGGTGGTGACGGTGAACGCCTTCTCCGCCGCCGCCTTGTCCTCGATGGGCGCGTTGAACTGGAGGATGATCGGCGCGGCGATGCCGACCTCCTGCCCGTCGCCGATGTTGATCGTGGCCGCGGTGGTGCGGCGCGGAGCCAGCGTGCTGAACTTCCCCTCGATCGGGACCTGTTTGCCGTCGGTCCCCGTGACCGAACCGGACCAGGTGTAGGCGGCGTCGTAGCCCAGCGGTTCGGTGACGCGGTAACCGCGCTTGTCCGGGGACAGTTCGCCGGTGACCGCCTTGCCCGCCGCGTTGGTCAGCGCTATCTGATCGATGACGCCGTCCTCGACCCGCACCGAGACCGGCGCGATCGGGCTGACCCCGTCGCTGCCGTCGCCGGGGTCGAATTCGACCTGCGCGACCGGGCCGTTCTCGCGGGCCTGCTCGCCGCCGCCGTCGCCGGAGCACCCCGCTACCAGGGCCAGGACGGCGAGCACGGCGACCCACCACAGGGCAGTCGGACCGGGGATACCTCGACGTGTGCTCACGGTGTTCGAATCTACGCGCGCGGGACGAACCGCCCGCCCCGCTCCGACCGTGTCGTGCGATCCACCGAACTACAGGCGCACGCCCACCGTCACCGGTTCGGGCTCGAGCACGACGCCGAACCGCTCGGCCACCCCGTCGCGGACCGTACGGGCCAGCGACACCAGGTCGTCCGCGCTGGCCGAACCCCGATTGGTCAGTGCCAGCGTGTGTTTCGTGGACAGCGTGGCGCGTGCGCCGCCCCCCGGGAACCCTTTGGCGAACCCCGCGCGCTCGATCAGCCAGCCCGCCGAGAACTTGACCCCGCCCGGATCGGGATAGGTGGGGATCGTGACATCACCCACATGGGCGGTGATCGCGGCCCGGACCTGGGCTTCGCGGTCGGCGGGCACCACGGGGTTGGTGAAGAACGAGCCCGCGCTCCAGGTGTCGTGATCGGCCGGGTCGAGCACCATGCCCTTGCCCGCCCGCAGCGCCAGCACCGCGGCGCGCACGTCGGCGGCCGGGCGGGTCTCGCCGTCGGCGGCGCCGAGACTTTTGGCCAGTTCCCCGTAGCGCAGCGGCGCGCTGCGACCGGCCGGGTCGAGGGCGAACTCGACCGCGAGGACCAGCGCGTCGTCCCGGTGTTTGAGCACGCTGGTGCGGTAGCCGAAACCCAGTTCGGCCGGCTCGACCCAGCGGCGCACGCCGTCGGTGCGGTCGAGCAGTTCCACCCGCCGCAGCGACTGCGCGACCTCGACCCCGTAGGCCCCCACGTTCTGCACCGGCGTCGCACCCGCCGACCCGGGGATGCCGGACAGGCACTCCAGACCGCCCGCCCCCGCCTCGACCGTGGCCGCGACGACCCCGTCCCACGGCGCGCCCGCCTCCGCGTAGACCGACTCCGCGCCCAACCGCACCGCACCGGTCGCGACCCGGACCACCACGCCGTCGAAGCCGTCGTCACCGATCAGCAGATTGGAACCGCCCGCCAGGATCAGCGTCGGGATCTTCGCGGCGTCCAGGGCGCGCACCGTCGCCACCAGCGAGTCCGTGGACTCGCAGTCGGCCACCGTCGCCGGGCCGCCGACCCGCAGCGTCGTCAACTCGGCCAGGCGCACCTCGGCGCGCACCCGCGCACCGGTGTCGACCAGCACGTCACGCACGGAGTCCGCCGACACCACCCGAGAAGTTCGCACCCCCAGACGGTAGCGTGTCCGACCATGGCTACACCCTTGGCGTACACGGCCCGCTACACCCATCCGGTCGAGTCGGTACGCGCCGCGATCGCCGACGAGCAGTACTGGAAGGACCGCGTCGCCGAGGTCGGTGGACCGAACGCGCGCCTGGACTCGGTCGTCATCGAAGGCGACCGCGTGCACGTCGAGATGGTCCAGGCCATCGCCGCCGAACTGCTGCCCCCCGCCATCACCGCCGTGCGCCCCGGTGACCTGATCATTCCCCGCACCGAGACCTGGACGGGCACCACCGCCACCTTCTCGGCCGGTGTCGCAGGCGCGCCCGCCGAAGTCACCGGCAGCATCGTGCTCGCGGGCGACGCCGGCGGGTCCACCGCCACCGTCGAAGGCCGCATCGAGGTCAAGGTCCCGCTCTTCGGCGGCAAGATCGAAGCCGCCATCGAGGAACGCCTCACCGACCTGCTGCGCTCGGAAGAGGAATTCACCAACACCTGGCTCGCGAAAGCCAACTGACGCACCACCTCTCGGCCCCGCTTTCGTGCGGGGCCGAGTACGCCCACACCCGCACACGACCGCGAAGAAGCACATGAACCACCCCTCGCACGCAGACCGTTCCCTCACCGTCCACACCCCCGCCCCCACCGAACGAGTCCTGCGCGCCACCCCCACCGGCCGCCTCTCCGTAGACCGCCCCAAGCGCCTCCGCCCCAGGCGCAAACCCCGCCCCTGACGCGCGCCCCCTCTCCCCCCGAACCCCGCTCGGTACCCTCTCCTTCATGGCACGCCGACTGGATTACTCCGCCCGCTACCCCCTGCACAGCACGAAAGAGCTGTACGAGGCGCTGTCGTCTCGGGAGTACTGGGAGGCGCGGGTCGCGGAGATGCGCAAGTACACCCCGGACAACGAGGTGGTCGGCTTCGAGGTGACCGACGCGGGGGTGGAGGTGGTGTTGCACCACACGTTGCCGCGGGAGATGCTGCCGGAGATCGCGCAGACAGTGATGCGCAAGGACATGGTCATCACCCGTAAGGAGAGCTGGAGGCTGTTCGGCGAGGAGGAGACGGTCGGGAAGTTCTCGGCGTCGATTCCGGCGGGTCCGGGCAGTCTGGGCGGTTCGATCCGCTTGTTCCCCACCGAGACCGGGTGCACGATGCGGTTCTCCTCGGAGGCGAAGGTGTTCATCCCGATGGTGGGGCCGCGGCTCGAGCAGATGATGCTGGTGAATCTGGTGGATCTGTTCCGCGCGGAGGCGGAGGAGACGACGCGGTGGCTGGAAGAGCGGAAGCCGACCGCCTGAGTCGTCCGGTCGGTGTCGTCACGCGCGGCACGACCGGGGTGAATCGGTTGCGGCGCAGCGACCGGTGGCTGACGCACGACGAGTTCGTGCGTTCGCGGATTCTGGATGCCGCCGATCCGCTGGTGGTGGATCTGGGGTACGGCGCGAGTCCGTGGACGACGTTGGAGTTGGCGGCCCGGTGGCGTGCGGTGCGCCCGGATGTGCGGGTGGTGGGTCTGGAGATCGATCCGGCCCGGGTGGCGCCCGCGCGCGACGGGGTCGTGTTCGCGCGCGGGGGTTTCGAGTTGGCGGGTCTGCGTCCGGTGTTGGTGCGCGCGTTCAACGTGTTGCGCCAGTATCCGGAAGAGGCGGTGCCCGCGGCGTGGGAGCGGATCCTGTCGGGGCTGGCGCCGGGTGGCCTGCTGGTGGACGGCACGTGTGACGAGGTGGGCCGTCGGTGCGCGTGGGTGCTGTTGGACCGGTCCGGGCCGCTGTCGTTGACGTTGGCGTGGGACCCGTTCTCGGTGCCGCGGCCGTCCGAGGTGGCCGAGCGGCTGCCGAAAGCGCTGATCCACCGCAATGTTCCGGGTGAGCCGGTGCACGCGCTGCTGGCGGCGGCGGATCGCGCGTGGGCGGTGGCCGCGCACGCGGCGCCGTTCGGTCCGCGAGCGCGGTGGCGGGCGGCTTCGGAGGTGTTGCGCGCGGAGGGTTTTCCGGTGCGGGTGTATCGCAGGCGGATGCGTGACTGCGTGTTGTCGGTGCCGTGGTCGTGTGTGGCGCCGCTCGGTTCACAGACCGGTCAGCGCCCGGTGTAGTCGGGAGGCGGCGCGCGGAGTGGACAGTGTTCCGGCGCAGCGGATCTCCTCGCCCGCGCAGCGGCTGATGGCGAGGGCGTCGCCGACCACTTCGTCGAGGGCGGTTTGGCCGATGTCGGATTCGGCGAGGTCGAGGACGGTGCGCACGGGTGTGGTGACCAGGAACGGGCCCGCCGATTCGACGTCGAGGGTGGCCAGTGGCCTGCGCAGCACGATCAGGCGGGGCGTGACCGGCGGTCGACCGCGTCCGACGGACATGTGCAGGTATTGGGGGCGCAGTCTGCCGATGCCGTGCAGTTCGGCGGCGCTGTGGTGGGAGACGGCGGCGGCGCCGTCGAACCAGGCGGCCCACATGGCGTATTCGTCGAGGGGGCCCGGGGGCCATTCGGCGAGGCGGAGCAGTCCGACGCCCGCGCGGGTGACGGTGCCTTCGCCGAGTCCGGCGCGGACGCGGGTTTCGCATCCGGTGCGCAGCACTTGGCGGGTGGTGAAGAATCCGGCGTGGCGTCCGGCGAGGCGGCGCAGCACACGCCAGCCGTGGTCAACGGAGTCCTCGGGGCGGCCCGCCGCGTCGCCAGCCATGGTTAGAGGTTACCTGCCGGACAAGTGCCGCATATCACAAATGACCCCCTCACCGAGGCCACAGAGCGGACACAGGAATGTCGGGAAGAATCACATCCATGACGACGAAGACCCCCGCCACCTCGAAGGTGAGCCGACGCACTCTGGTGATCGCGCTGGTCGTGGTCGCGACACTGCTGGCAGGTGCCCTGATCGGCGGTGAGGCGTATGCCAGACACCGGATGGCGGGCTGCATCAGCGACCAGTTCCAGCAGGAGATGGGGTCGAGCATCGATGTCGGGTTCGGCGCCAAACCACTGCTGGTCACCATGATCGACGGCAAACTGTCCTCGGTGACGGTGGACAGCGAGGGCGACAAGTTCGGTCCCGCGGTCGGCATGGTGGTGCACGCGAAATTCAACGATCTGGAGATGAAGGACGGCGGGCGCGGCGGCGGCACGGTCGGCAGTTCCTCGGCCGATGTCACCTGGAGCAACGAAGGCATCCAGGAGACGATGGGCGGCCTGGTGACGGGCGTGAAGTCCTCGGCCTCGACCGGCATGCTGACGCTGGACGTGCTCGGCGGACTGGCCCAGCTCGAGGTGCAACCGCAGGTGCGTGACGGCGCGGTGACGGTGCAGACCAAGTCGGCGGCGCTGCTGGGCATGGGCTTGCCGACGGATCTGGTGCAGGGCATCGTCGATCTGTTCGGTCAGAGTTTGCAGAGCTACCCGATGGGCTTGAAGCCCACGCAGATCAAGGTGACCGACTCCGGGATCGACGTCGCCCTGGCAGGCGGCCGGACCGAGTTGCCCGCGAGCGAGCAGAACACCGAAGTGACCTGCTGAGGGCTCCCCCGCCCATCCAGTGGACGACACCCGGCGTGTCGTCCACTGTCAGTGGACTCCGGTTAGAATGGGGCAATGCCGGATTCGATCGAGAGCACCCAGCAGATCCATCGCGACACCGGCGATCCGGCCCCCGTGCAGCGGGAGGTCGTCGGGGAGCCCGCCACCGCGGGCGATCTGGAGGCCGCGATCGCGCGGCAGGTGCGGGCGCTGCGCCGCGCGAGCGGACTCTCGGTCGGCGAGATGGCGAGCCGGGTGGGCATCTCCAAGGCGATGCTGTCGAAGATCGAGAACGCGCAGACCTCGTGCAGCCTGTCCACCCTGGCCAGATTGGCCGCGGGACTGGATGTTCCGGTGACCTCGCTGTTCCGCGGCGCGGACACCGCCCGCGAGGCGGTCTACGTGCCCGCGGGCAACGGGGCGGTCATCGTGGGGCGCGGCACCCGCGTCGGACACCACTACGAATTGCTGGGTTCGCTTCGGGGGCAGCACAAAAGGCTGGAGCCGGTGCTGGTCACGCTGACCGACGCCAGCGAGGTGTTCCCGCGCTTCCAGCACGCGGGCACGGAACTGCTCTACATGCTGGAGGGGGTCATGGTCTACGGCCACGGCGACGCCGAATACACGCTGCGGCCCGGTGATTCGCTGCTGCTGGACGGCGAGGGCATCCACGGTCCGAACGAACTCGTGCGCCTGCCGATCCGATTCCTCGCGGTGACGGCCTACCCCGACAACCACGAAGAGCACTGACACGGGCAGGGCCGGTCGTTCGGGGGTGGCGTCCCGAACGACCGGCCCTGTTCCACCGGTTCCGCTCCGCTAATCGGCGACTCCGGCACGGGCCGCCGCGCTCACGGCGATGGTCTCGGCGGCCTCCACCGCGTCCTCGGGTTCGGCCGCCTTGGTGGTGACGGTCACGACGTCCATGATGTAGGCCGATTCGCCGTGGGTGGCGGTGTCCAGGCCCTCGAGTTCGTGCTCCTCGGTGACCCGCAGACCCATCGTCTTGTCCAGCACGGTCGCGATGATCATCGTCACCACGAAGGTGTAGGCCAGGACCGCCAGCACCGCGACGACCTGACGCCACAGCACGTCCACGCCACCGCCGTAGAACAGGCCCGCGACCGCGTTGGGGGCGTCGGGGTCGGCGAGCAGGCCGATCAGCACGGTGCCGAGCACGCCGCCGACCAGGTGGATGCCGACGACGTCGAGCGAATCGTCCACACCGAAGCGGTATTTCAGCGACACCGCGAAGCAGCACACCGCGCCGCACGCCGCGCCGATGACCAGTGCGCCGATCGGGGCGACCGCACCGCAGGCGGGGGTGATGCCGACCAGGGCGGCGATCAGGCCGGAGGCCGCGCCGAGGGAGGTGGAACGCCCCTCGCGGAACTTCTCCACGACCAGCCAGGCGCAGATGCCCGCGGCCGAGGCGGCGACGGTGTTGAGGATGACCACCGAGGCGCTGTTGCCCGCCGCCAGCGCGGAACCGCCGTTGAAGCCGAACCAGCCGAAGAACAGGATGCCCGCGCCGAGCACGGTCAGCGGAAGGTTGTGCGGGCGCGGCACGTTGGGGAAGATCGAGCGCTTGCCGAGCACGATCACCAGGGCCAGCGCCGCGACGCCCGCGTTGATGTGCACCGCCGTGCCGCCCGCGAAGTCGATCGCCTTGAGGTTGTTGGCGATCCAGCCGCCGATGACCGAACCGTCGGCGGAGTCGAAGGCGAAGACCCAGTGCGCCACCGGGAAGTACACCAGCGTCGCCCACAGGCCCGCGAACAGCATCCACCCGCCGAATTTCATCCGGTCCGCGACCGCGCCGGAGATCAGCGCGACGGTGATACAGGCGAACAGCATCTGGAAGCCGGACACCAGGGCGGGCGGCAGCGCGGGTTCGGCCGGGGCGGTGAGCAGTTGGCTGGAGCCGAAGAATTCCAGCGGGTCCCCGAGCAGTCCGACCCCGCCGAGGGAGTCGCCCAGCACGGCAGAGTAGCCGAAGATGATCCACAGCACGCCGACCACCGCGAACGCGCCGAAGGTCATCATGGCCATGTTCAGGGTGTTCTTGATGCTGACCATGCCGCCGTAGAACATGGCCAGACCGGGCACCATCAGGCTCACGGCGGCGAATGCCGCCAGTATCCACGCGGTATTCGCCGCGGCGATCGCTTCTGTCATTGCTCTTCCCTCATCGTGATGGTCTGCCGTCGATAGTCGTCGTCTCTCGGGAGTGGACGGCTCCGGATATCAGTAGACGACGCGTCACATTGCCGACGACGGCACGTCGGTGACGTTTCTGTTAATGCCGCCGTGGGCGGCCAGCCAGCGCAGGCCCGGCGCGCGGGTGCGCGCCAGCCCCTTGTATTCGGCCATGTCAGCGGGCAGATCGGCGAGTACCGACGCCAACCGCTCGGCCCATTCCGGCACCGTCGCGACGGCGCGGAACGGGAGCAGATAGGTGCGGATCAAGAACATGACCGCCCCCGAGTACGGCAGCCGGATCAGGTGCTGCACCTCGGTGCGCAACCACAACCGGTCGCCGACGTCCTCGAGGGGGCCTTCGGCGACCGTGCGCCGGTCCCGCCCCCACTCCGGGTAGGTCTCGGTGCCGGTGTCCAGACGACCGTCCACGGTCAGGGTCCAGTTGGTGCGCCGATAGCTCTCCCCCGGTTCGAGCCGCATCAGGAATTCGTGCGCGCGGGCGATGACGCGTTCGGTGTGGATACGCGGCACCGGGCCGTGGATCTCCAGGAAACTCATGCCCACGTCGAAGCCGAAGGACCAGTCCGCCGCGAAGGTGACGACCCCCGCATCCGCCCACAGCGCGCCGTCGCGCTGGTCGAGCAGCACGACGTCCTCTTGGATCTGCCCGCACAGGTAGGCCAGCGGATCGCACGGCAGCGTCGCGTCCTCGCCGAAGACGAAACGCTGATCGATGCCGAGTTCGGTGTTGCGCCAGTGGTATTCCGGCCCGGACCGCGTCAACCGCATCCGGTCCGGATGGGCGTCGGCCAGTTCGCGCAGACCGAACAGCAGCGCGTCCCAGGCCGCGACCCGCATGTGCGGCAGCACCGCGTGCCTGCTCGGGTCGGCGGCCAGGATTCCCGCACGCAGGTCCAGTTCGCGCCGGTAGTGGCGATCGACGTCGACGCGGTGCGCGCCCCACCCGCCCGCCGCGGTCACGACCCGGCCGCCGGACGGTTCGACGTTGGTGCTGTAGCGGTACCTCGGCCCCGGCAGCGGGAACGGGTAGCGGGCGACGTCCTCGGGGGTGAACGCGGGCGCGCCCATCTCGACTCCCTTCACAGGTCCAACTCCAGCGACGCGGCGGCGGCCCTGGACACGCACGGCATCAGGGCCACCGACCGTTCCTCCTCGGTCAGGTAGCTGTCGCGATGGTCGACCCCGCCCGCGCGCACGCCGACCCGGCATTCGCCGCACACCCCGCGACGGCACAGGTTCGGGATCGCGGTCCCGCTCGCGCACAGCGCGTCGAGCAGGCTGACGTCGGCCGCCACCGCGACCTCGCGGCCGCTGCGGACCAGTCGCGCGGTGAACGCCGCCCCTCCGGCGACCGCCGGTTCCCCGAACGCCTCGACGTGCACACGCCCGGCGGGCCAACCCGCCGCGCGTGCCGCCGCCGTGACGTCCTCGACCATCCCGGTCGGACCGCACACATAGAGATGGGCGCCCAGCGGACTGCTCGACAGCCGCGACAGCAACCGCTCGCGGAACACCGCGCGCGAAGTCGCGAGAGTCAGCCGGGGACCGCACAGGTCGACCAGTTCCGCGCGATGCGGCGCGACACCGGACCGGTGCGCGTACAGCACCTCGAAGGACCGACCCCAACGCACCGCCGCGCGCACGTGCGACAGGATCGGCGTCACCCCGATCCCGCCGGCGAGCAGCAGGTGGTGCCGCGCGGCGGCGACCGGGGCGAAAGCACTACGCGGCGCGGACGCCTCGACCGTCTCGCCCACCCGCAACCGATGCATCCACCGGGACCCGCCGCGCCCGTTCGGGTCCAACCGCACCGAGATCGCGTACCGGTCCGGTTCCAGCGACTGCCCGGTCAACGAATAGGCGTTGCGCCGCCCCGGAGCCCACCGCACGGCCAGATGACTGCCCGGCGGAAAGGACGGCAGCGTCGCGCCGCGCGGATCGCGGAACACGATCTCGCGGACATCAGGACACAGCATCCTGGTCTCGGCCACCGTCAGCCGCAGGTCCCGCGCGGTCACCGCAACTCCTCCGCGTCGGGCCGGTAACCGAGATAGGCGTGCAACCGGCGGGAGAAGTGGTGGTACACCGCGAGCCGGTGACCGCATCCCGCACAGCCTGTCTCACCGCCCACGGGCACATCGGCCACGGTGACGGTCCGGCAATGCGCGCAGAACACTTCGCGCAGGTCGTCGCCGGTCTCGTGCGTGGGCCCGCATCGGGCGGGAACTCCCAGTACAGCACCGTCGACATCCTCGGCCGGTCCACCAGGCGCCGCGCGCGATCCGAATCCCAGTGCCGCCGTCACGATCTCGGCGTCGATGGCACCGGCCGCGAGGATGGCGGCACGGCTGCGCGAGCGCATCGGTTCGGGACCGATGACGGCGAAGCGCCAACCGACCCGCACGGTGGCGAGGACATCCGTCAGCCGGCCGAGTCCCCGACCGGCATCGCGGTCGAGTCCCCGACCGGCATCGCGGTCGAGTCCCCGACCGGCATCCACGCCGGGGCCTCGACCAGCATCGACACCGGGTCGCCGACCACGGCTCGCGTCGGCGACGGGGTCGCCCTCCGAATCCTCCCCGGGGCGCGCACCAGGAGCAGTTCCGGGGAAGGCATCGACCATGATCGCGGGCATCGGTAGGCGAGCGGCGAATTGTCTTGCGGCGGAGCGGGCTTCGGGCGCGGTCGCGACCACGACGTAGCCCGCGGCGAGCGGGTCGACCGGCAGGGCGGCGGCGGTGCGCGCCGTGCAGCGGGGCACGCTGGTGTGGGCGGGGGAAACTCCCGCGCACTGCGGCGCGCTCATCGGTTCAGGGGGCGAAGGAGCGGTGGCCGACGAAGAAGGCCAGCGCTCGGGTCGGGGTGGTGAACCGGATGAACGAGCCTTTGGGGAAGAAGATGGCGTCGCGCGGGCCCGCGGTCTCGACCTGTCCGGTTTCGAGGTTCTCCAGCCGGAATTCGCCGTCGAGGACCACTTTCATCTCGTCGTAGTCGTAGCGGTAGTCCAGCGGGGCGTCGGTGTGGGTGAGCGCGAAGTAGCCCGAGGACATCTCCGAACCGCCCGGGTTGGCATAGACGTCGTCGATGTAGCCCTCGGTGCCGGGATAGTCCTGGACCGACATGCGCGGCAACGATTCCCAGAAGCCCGAGGTGACCAGGAACGGGGCGGTGACGGTCGGTTCGGATGCGGTCATGGATGACTCCTACTCCACTCGATATGAAACAGAGAGTAACCACATGAAACGAATTCCGGGGTTACGAGCCGATTAATCCACAGCTGTCCACTTCCACGCCGCACGTCTACACCACTGACAGACCGGCGATCGGTTCATCCACAGCTGATCCGCGCGTAATGCCGTCGTCACATTCCGAGTGTTTCATCAGAACTGACAGCGAATCACCACATGAAACAACGACGAGGACGGCCCGTGAGCGAGACCCACAGTCATGTGATCGTCGGCGGCGGCCTGGAGGGCCTGGCCATCGCCTGGTCGCTGGCCGAACGCGGCGAGACCGACGTCGTCGTCCTGGAACGCGACACCCTGTGCTCCGGGATGACCGGCAAGTCCAGCGGCGTGGTGCGCTGCCACTACGGCGCGCCCTCGCTGGCCGCGATGTCCTGGTACGGCGTGGAGATCTTCAGCCGGGCCGCCGAGATCTTCGGCGACGACATGGGGTTCCAGCAGTGCGGCTACCTCGTCGGCGTCGGCGCGGACAATCTCGATCCGCTGCACGCCAACGTCGCGATGATGCGCGGACTCGGCATCGAGGTGGACCTGGTCGGCCACGACACCGTCGCGGACCTCTGGCCGGGTCTGCATCTGGACGATTTCGCGGCCTTCGCCTACGAACCCAAGGGCGGGCGCGGCGAGGCGTACCTGACCGGGATGGCCTTCGCCGCCACGGCGCGCGCGCTCGGCGTCCGCATCCGCCAGTCGACCCCGGTGCGGGCGCTGCTGCAACGTCCCGACGGCCGCGTGTACGGCGTGGAACTGGGGGACGGCTCGCAGATCCACGCCGACACGGTGGTCCTGGCGACCGGCCCGTGGACGCCCGCACTGGCCGCGGGCGTCGGGGTCGACCTCGACATCCGCGCCCAGCGCGCCCAATTGGTGCTGGTCGATCAGGGCGCGCCGACTCCGGTCGTGCCGGTGCTCTCGGATCTGGCGGGCCTGTCCTACCTGTGCCGGGAACCCAACGGAGAGATCCTGTTCGGCAACTCCGACCACAGCGCGCCGCAGTACCTGGACCCGGACGACTACGTGAACCGGGCCGACGAATCCACCATCGACACCGCGATCGCCAAACTCGGCCACCGCCTGCCGGACATGCCCGACCCGCGCGTCACCGGTTCCTACGTCGGGGCCTACGACGTCACGCCCGACTACAACCCCGTCATCGGTCCCGCGCCCGTGGACGGACTGTTCCTCGCCGCGGGTTTCTCCGGCCACGGATTCAAGATCTCGCCCGCAGTGGGCAAACTCGCCGCCGACCTGATCGTCGACGGGAAGACCGACCTGCCGAACGTGGACCCCGAGGATTTCCGCTGGTCCCGCTTCGCCGAGGGCGAGCCGCTGCTGAGTCCGCACCCGTATCGCGGCGCGGGCGAAATGCGCTGAGCCACCATCCGTTCCGTCCGAATCCCCTGGAGCCCGCCATGGCCATCGACACCGCCACCGCCACCCACCTCCCCGTCAACGGGTCCGCCTCCGCCCCGCCGAATCTGGCCGCGTTGGCCGAGGCGACCGACACCCGCTACATCCTCGCGCTGTTCGTCACCTTGGCGGGCAAGCCGTGCGCCAAGCTGGTCCCGGTCGAGGCCGTCGACCAACTCGTCTCCGACGGAGCGGGTTTCGCGGGTTACGCGGCGGGCACCATGGGTCAGCAGCCGAAGGACCCGGACCTGATCGCGGTGCCGGACCCGAGGTCGTTCACCCCGATCCCGTTCGTGCGCCCCGGACTGGCGCTGGTGCACTGCGACCCGCACGTGGAAGGCAAGCCGTGGCCGTTCGCGCCGCGCAACATCCTGGCGGGCGTGCTGGCGGGGGCGCACGCGCGCGGCCTGACCGTCAACGTGGGCGCGGAGATCGAGTACTTCCTGGTGCACCGCGACCCCGACGGGGCGCTGCGCACCGCCGACGCCGCCGACACCAGTCGCCAACCCTGTTACGACGCCCGCGACGTCACCCGCATGTACGACCACCTCACCGAGATCGCGGCGGCCATGAACACCCTGGGCTGGGGCAACTACGCCAGCGACCACGAGGACGCCAACGGTCAGTTCGAGCAGAACTTCGCCTACGCCGAGGCGATGACCACCGCCGACCGGGTCATCACCGCGCGCTACCTGCTCTCGGTGATCGCCGAGAAGCGCGGGATGCGGGCCACGTTCATGCCCAAACCGTTCGCCGACCGGACCGGGTCGGGCATGCACCTGCACCTGTCGCTGTGGAACGCGGGCGGTTCGGCCTTCCCCGACCCGAGTGACGCGCGCGGCCTGGGCCTGTCCCCCACCGCGTACTCGTTCATCGCGGGTATCCTCGAGCACGCGTGCGCCCTGCAAGGGGTGCTGGCCCCGACGGTCAACTCCTACAAGCGGATCGGGGCCACCTCGACCAGCAGCGGCGCGACCTGGTCACCCCGCCGGGCCACCTACGGCGGCAACGACCGCACCCACTACCTGCGCGTTCCCGACCACCACCGCGTCGAACTGCGCGGCGGTGACGGATCGGCCAACCCGTACCTGGCGATCGCGGCCGCCGTCGCCGCCGGACTCGACGGCGTCGACCGCGCCCTGGACCCGGGCGACCCCGGCGCGACCCGCGACGACGGCGACACCCTGCCCATGACACTGCTGCACGCCATGGACGCCTTGGCCGCCGACCCGGTGCTGACCGGCGCGCTCGACATCGCGGGACCGGGCGTCGGGGAGTACTTCACCGCGCTCAAGCGCGAGGAGTTCTTCGCCTGGCACAACACGGTCTCCGCCTGGGAGATCGACCAGTACCTGACCGCCTTCTGACCCGCCGGGTCGGATCACCCACCACACCAGGAGGTACCCATGTGCGGAATCGTGGGGTTGCACCTGCGCGACCCGGCACTGTACCCGCGCCTCGGCGCCCTGCTCACCGACATGCTCGACCACCTCTGCGACCGCGGACCGGATTCGGCGGGTATGGCCGTCTACGGCGACCCGGTGTGGTCGCCGCCGGGCGAATCCACGGTCTCGCTGCTGGACGCCGCGCTGCCCGCCGACGAACTCGCGGCCCGGTTGCGGACCGAGGTCGGCGCCACCGTCACCGCGATCGACCTGTCGCCCACGACCGTGCTGCACGCGCCCGTCGCCGCCGACGTGCTCGCCGACGCCGCCCGGCGCGTCGACCCGGTCGCCCGGGTCATCGGGTTCGGCGAGGAGCTGACCGTGGTCAAAGGCGTCGGCAACCCCACCGAACTCGCCCACCGGTTCGGCTTGCCCGCGGCCTCGGGCTGGCAGGGCGTCGCGCACACCAGGATGGCCACCGAATCCGCGGTCACCGCGGCCGGTTCGCATCCGTTCGCGGTCGGACCGGACCAGTGCCTGGTGCACAACGGGTCGTTCTCCAACCACCGCGGCGTCAAGCACGAACTCGAGCGCGCGGGCGTTGTCTTCGACAGCGAGAACGACACGGAGGTGGGCGCGCGGTTCATCGCGGGCCAACTCGCCCAGGGCGTCGACCTGGAGAAAGCGCTGCTGCTGCTCGAAGAACGCTTCGACGGCTTCTACACCCTGCTCGTGGCCAACCGCGAATCCTTCGCCGTGCTGCGCGATCCCATCGCCTGCAAACCCGCCGTCGTCGCCGAGACGCCGCGCTGGGTGGCGATGGCCTCCGAATACCGCGCCTTGGCGAATCTGCCGGGCGTGGAGCAGGCCCGCATCTTCGAACCGGAACCGGAAGAGGTCTACGTATGGCACCGACAGTGAACACGGCCACCGCGGCCGCCGAGGTGGATACGGTCACCCTGGACCTGCGCGAACACGCGGTCCGCGAGGTCAACGACCTGCTGCACGCGCCCGGCGCGCCGAGGCGGGTGGTGCTCACCTCCCCGCGCGGCGCGCACGCGCTGGCCTGCGGCCTCGACGACGAGATCGAGGTCGAGGTGCGCGGGCACGTCGGCTACTACTGCGCGGGCATGAATCAGCGCGCCTCGGTCACCGTGCACGGCAACGCCGGGGTCGGGGTCGCCGAGAACATGATGTCGGGCACGGTGCGGGTCACCGGGGACGCCTCCCAGTCGGCGGGGGCCACCGCGCACGGCGGACTGCTGGTGATCGAGGGCAACGCGGCCGCGCGCTGCGGGATCTCGATGAAAGGCGTCGACATCGTCGTCGGGGGCGATATCGGCCACATGAGCGCGTTCATGGGGCAGGCCGGACGACTGGTGGTCTGCGGGAACGCCGGTGCGGCGCTGGGTGACTCGCTCTACGAGGCGCGGATCTACGTGCGCGGCACGGTCGCCTCGCTCGGCGCGGACTGCGTGGCCAAACAGATGCGCCCGGAACATCTGGCCGAACTGCGAGACCTGTTGACGGCGGCCGGATTCGACGCCGACCCGGCCGAGTTCACCCGCTACGGCTCGGCCCGCGAACTCTACAACTTCCACGTCGACAACGTCGCCGCGTACTAGTCGACCCGGACCAGGAGGCCACCGATGCACACCACCGATCCCACCCTGCGCGAGTCGGCGACCTTTCCGCGAGCCGTCATCGCCGAGATCCAGCGCGCCGCCGAGACCGGCATCTACGACATCCGCGGGTGGGGCGCCAAACGCCCGCTCCCGCACTTCGACGACCTGCTGTTCCTGGGCGCGTCGATGTCGCGCTACCCGCTCGAGGGCTACCGGGAACGCTGCGACACCGACGTGGTGCTCGGCGACCGGCACGCGCGATTCCCCTTGCACCTGGACATCCCCGTCACCATCGCGGGCATGAGCTTCGGCGCCCTGTCGGGCGCGGCGAAGGAGGCGCTCGGGCGCGGGGCGAGCGAGGTCGGCACCTCCACCACCACCGGCGACGGCGGTATGACCCCCGAGGAACGCGGCCAGTCCAAACATCTGGTCTACCAATATCTTCCGTCGCGCTACGGCATGAACCCCGACGACCTGCGCAAGGCCGACGCCATCGAGATCGTGCTCGGACAGGGCGCCAAACCCGGCGGCGGCGGCATGCTGCTCGGGCAGAAGATCACCGAACGGGTCGCCCGGATGCGCACCCTGCCCCAGGGCGTCGACCAGCGCTCGGCCTGCCGTCACCCGGACTGGACCGGCCCGGACGACCTGGCGATCAAGATCATCGAACTGCGCGAGATCACCGACTGGGAGAAGCCGATCTACGTCAAGGTCGGAGCCACCCGGACCTACTACGACGTCGCCCTCGCGGTGAAGGCGGGCGCGGACGTGGTCGTCGTGGACGGCATGCAGGGCGGAACCGCCGCCACCCAGGACGTCTTCATCGAACACGTCGGCATTCCCACCCTGGCCGCCATCCCGCAGGCCGTGCAGGCCCTCCAGGAACTCGAGGTACACCGGAAGGTGCAGCTCATCGTGTCCGGCGGGATCCGCAGCGGCGCGGACGTCGCCAAGGCGATGGCCCTGGGCGCGGACGCCGTCGCGATCGGCACCGCCGCGCTGATCGCGTTGGGCGACAACAGCCCCCGCTACGCCGAGCAGTACGCGGCGCTCGGGTCGGCCGCCGGCTTCTACGACGACTTCCAGGAAGGCCGCGACCCGGCGGGCATCACCACCCAGGACCCGGAACTGGCCCGCAACCTGGACCCGGTGGCCGCGGGGCGCAGGCTGGCCAACTACCTGCGGGTGCTGACCATGGAGGCGCAGACCCTGGCCAGGGCCTGCGGCAAATCCCACCTGCGCAACCTGGAACCGGAGGACCTGGTCGCGCTGACCGTCGAGGCGTCGGCGATGGCGCGGGTCCCGCTGGCGGGCACCAATTGGATTCCCGGCCGTCTCTGAGTCGCCCCTCACGAAAGGACTGCCGTCCCATGACCTTCGACGCCCTGTGGGATTCGATCCTGACCGTCGGGCGCGCCCCCGCGACCGGCGGCTACCGCCGATTCGCCTGGAACGACGCCGATCTGACGCTGCGCGAATGGTTCGACAGTTGCGCCGCCGAACGCGGCATGACCGTCGAGGAGGACCGCAACGGCAACTTGTGGGCCTGGTGGCTGCCGCCCGGATGGTCCGGCGATCCCGCCGACGCTTTCGTCACCGGGTCGCACCTGGACTCGGTCCCCGACGGCGGCGCCTACGACGGACCGCTGGGCGTGGTGTCGGCGTTCGCGGCGGTCGATGAGGTCCGGGCGCGGGGCGTCGTCCCGCGCAGGCCGGTCGCGGTGACGGCGTTCTCCGACGAAGAAGGCGCGCGCTTCGGCGTCGCCTGCGTGGGTTCCCAACTCAGCACGGGAGCTCTCGCGCCGGAACGCGCGCTGGGCCTGCGCGACGCCGACGGGGTGTCGCTGGCCGAGGCGATGACGAAGGCGGGGCGCGATCCGCGCCACCTCGGCCCCGATCCGCACCTGACCGACCGGGTCGGCGTCTACGTGGAACTGCACGTCGAACAGGGGCGCGCGCTGGATCTGGTGGATCGGCCGCTGGCGCTGGCCTCCTCGATCTGGCCGCACGGCCGCTGGCTGTTCACCTTCACCGGCGAGGCCAATCACGCGGGCGCGACACGACTGGTCGACCGCCGCGACCCGATGCTGGCCTTCGCCTCCTCGGTGCACTCGGCCCGACACGCCGCCGAACTGCACGAAGCCGTCGCCACTTTCGGCAAGATCCGGGTGCTGCCCAACGGGGCCAACGCGATCCCGTCCGAAGTGCTGGCCTGGCTCGACGCCCGCGCCGCCGACGAGAACACCTTGGGTCGACTGGTCGAACGGATCGGCGCCGAAGCCCGTGACCACGCCGCCTGCGACGGCGTCGGCCTGCGGATCGAAGCCGAATCCGTCACGCCCATCGTGGAATTCCCGGCGGGCCCCCGCGACCGCATCGCCCGCGCGCTCGGCGGCCTCGGCGACGTGCCGGTCCTGCCCACCGCCGCGGGTCACGACGCGGGCATCCTCTCAGCCGTACTGCCGACCGCGATGCTGTTCGTGCGCAACCCCACCGGCATCTCCCACTCCCCGGCGGAATTCGCCGCCCCCGACGACTGCCGCACGGGAGCATCGGCCCTGGCCGACGTCATGGCCGACTGGATCACCACGCCCGAGAACACTTGACGGTCCCACCGAAGCGAGGTCGACCACCCCACGCATCCCAACATGCCGCCGCAAGGTACCCCGTACCGGGTAGCGCTTCGGCACAGCGGGTGAGGCGTGTTGATCACCCTGATCAACACGCCCGCGTCGGTCACTGCGATCAGCCGTCCTCCAGTCGCGTGGACGACTACGCGACCGGGGTCGAGAGTCAACCGGTTTGCGCGATGTCCTGAATGGCGTTGAGCAGGTCTTCGGCCAGGAACTGGATCGAGTGTGAGACCTGTTCGGGATCACCTACGCCTTCCTCGGTCCGGCCGGCCATTATGGATCCGATCGCGTCGTGCCCGACGGCGAACAGCCTCTGGAGGATATCGACCGCTTCGTTGGTCACCTCGGCACTGACATCCTCAGCGAGCAGGCGAATGAAGGTCGGGGCCAATTCCTCAGGCTCGAATGCGGTCAAGATCCGGTAGATATCGTGGGCGTCTTTGTCTTGAAGGCGGTCAGGGCTGTCGACGCGCTCGAAAATCTTGTGGCACTTGGCGACGATCAGGGCCGCGGGTCCGGCGACCTTGGCGGTGATTGTCCTGTTGTCGGCTTCGGCGAGAGGCTCGATGAGCATCTCGCTGTTGTCGACTATCGCTGCTTCCAGGCCGCGCGTGCGCCGCATCGCCTTACTGTCGTGAGGTGGTCGGTGCACGCTGCGACTGCCTTTCCCTCCGGCGATGGCGTCAGGCACCATGATGTCCACAGGGATACCGTCCGAAGTGACCCAGGCACCAGGCTGCCCGCTCGGAGAACGGATAAAGGCTGCCTTCTCCATGGCGGCGTTGATTGTCGGGTCTTCTCCGAGGTCACGGGTATCGATGGCGACGTCGCTGTCCTTGGTGGCCTCGGCGATGGCGACCTGGATCCCGCCGGTGCGTAGGTAGACCGCTTGGGCGCCGACGACGACCACGACATCCCGGTGCTCGACCAGCGCTTCGAGCGCATCGAGTAGTACGGTGCGCGTACGGGCGAGCAAGTAGAAAGCGCTGTCAACCGCGACGCCAGTTTTGTTCATTCGTCCCCATCCAATTGAGTAGTTCCTCTGCTTCCGAAGGTGCTCGCCCTGGACCCGTCATCAGGTCGACGGCCACCTGGGTCGGTGCCGCGATTCTGATGTCCTGGAACCCTTTTCCACTTCGGGCGAGGAGGACAGGATAGGCGGGCACGGCAAGCAACACATTGGCCCCCGTGTCGGTGGGACGTAATCTCCAGGCCTTGGCGGCCGTTCCGGGATCATCGACGAACACCATCGCTGATCGAGGCGGCGCGTAGGGCTGCCATGTCGCGGCCGCGATCGAACCGGTCACCGCGTAGTCGGTGATCTGGGAACGGCCGAGTTGTTCCAGGAAGGCGGGCAGCCCACGGGGCGCTATCCATGGCGTGACCTTGTTCGTGTGCAGGAACTGGTAGTCCTCACTCCAACGACGTAGTAACGCGTTCCAGTTCGGGGAGTGCACCCCTTTGCTCTGACGGGTGATCAGCGCTTCGCGTTCGAGGAAGTGCAGTACTCGATAGACCGAACCGGTGGAGACTTCCGCGAGCTCGGCGAGATCGCGAGGCTTCCACGGGCCCTGGAAGTCGAGCAGCGCGCGGACGACCTTCGCGGCCGGTTCCCCTTTGAGGTCACCGGGTGGGCGCCCCGGACTGCGCCATGGGTCGGTCTCGGCACCGACCGCAGAAAGGAACACGGCCGCCTCGTCAGCGCGCACCATCATGTTGCCGGTCGCATCCACGTAGGAGAGCCCCGCTTCTTCGAGGCGTTGCCGTGTCGAAGTGGACAGGTGCCGAGCGAACACGAGACCGGCGCTTCCCGGGTGCTGCGAGGAGGCGTTGACGAGGCCCTTGCGTATCCGGTCGACGTCCTGCGGCCGGACGACGTTCTTTGCCTCGACGAGGAGAACGAGGACGAGCCCGTTCGGCGCGGACAGGGCGAACTCCGCGTCATAGCCGCGGTCGCCGGCACGGTGGGTGAGCGGTTCGCCGACTCGGAGGGTCCAGGTCGGCGGTAGGCGTTCTCGGATGGCGTTAGCGGCGACAACGATCGCTTCTCTCTCGTTTCGCGGTGGTTCGAGCTCCATACCAGGCATGTTCGGATAATACCCACATTCCGTACCGTACGGAGAAGAGTGATTACGTGAACGGAACAATACTTCAAACATAGTTCGTACATAGTTGCTACAATGCCCTTATGAGCGAGCGTGAGAACACCGTCGTCGTCTTCACCGGGAAGAGCTTCGAGAAGATCGTGCGCGAGGGCGGCTCCCAGGCATGGAAACTCGACCGGTCGCGGGCCAAGCGGTGCGAATGGCTCGTCTGCACCCAGAACGCCCGCAACTACGAGGACTATGCCGATGGCGCCGCCCCCCATGGCAGCGCCTTCTTGATCGGCCGGATCGCGCGCATCACCCCGGCCACCGATCCTGGAGGCGAAGACCGCTGGATGATCGAGGTCAGCGAATACGCCCGCCTCGACCGGTCCAACGTGTGGGGCGGTGACCGCAACCCGGTTCGCTACACCAGTCTCGGCGCGCTGGGCATAGATCCGAAAGGGGTGAAGTTCCAGAAGATGGAACGCTCCGCCACCGGAGCGACCGCCACCGCAGCGACCGGACTTACGATCGCGCAAGCGAAAGCCGGACTCGCAGCGACCTACGGCGTGAGCATCGACTCCATCGAAATCGTGATCCGCGGATGACCCGGCGGAATTCGCCGCCCCCGACGACTGCCGCACGGGAGCATCGGCCCTGGCCGACGTCATGGCCGACTGGATCACCGCCCCACCGGACAGGTGAAACCCGACACGACCCACCCCACCCGACACGACCCACCTGACGCAACCCCACCCGGAGCGAGTCTTACGAGCGACCGGTTCGCGGCCGTCTCGTCGCTCAGCGGTCGAAGCGCATGCGACGCAGTCGCGAGTCTCGACCGCTGAGCGACGAGACACAAGGGGCCGCGAACCCGCCGCGCCGAAGGCGCGGCAGATTAAACACAGAACCCGTCCAGTACCGCGCGGGAACCCGACAGGCCCAGTCGGGTCGCGCCCGCGGCGAGCATTTCCGCGGCGGCCTCGGCGGTGCGGATGCCCCCGCTGGCCTTCACCCCGAGGCGGCCCCCGACCGTCTCGGCCATGAGTCGCACCGCGTGCGCGGTGGCCCCGCCCGCGGGATGGAATCCGGTGGAGGTCTTCACGAAATCCGCGCCCGCCTGGGCCGCGACCCGGCACACCTCGACGATCGCCTCGTCGCTCAGCGCGGCCGATTCGATGATGACCTTGAGTACGGCCCGGTCGGCGACGGCCTCGCGGACGGTCACGATGTCGGCGAGCACCGCGGTGTAGTCGCCCGCCACCGCCGCGCCGACGTCGATGACCATGTCGACCTCGGCCGCGCCCTGATCCACCGCGAGCCGCGCTTCCGCGCCCTTGACCAGCGAATGGTGTTTGCCGGAGGGGAATCCGGCGACCGTGGCGACCACCAACCCCTCGGCGCGCACCGGCAGCATCGACGGCGAGACGCAGATCGCGTGGACCCCGAGTTCCCGCGCTTCCGCGATCAACGCGTCGACCTCGGCCGGTGTGGCGGTGGGGGCGAGCAGGGTGTGATCGATGCGGGCGGCCACTGCGGAACGAGTCGGTGGCGCGGAGTCTGCCATGAGGTGAGAGTCTGGCATACCGACGGCGAATTGCGTTGCGTGCCTCGACCTCGTCCAGCAGACTCGTAGGGCCGGTGCACGACCGGACACCCGTTGATGTCCGGCCGCAGGTCCGAGGCGCACGCGGGTGGCCACATTCGTCGGGGAGGAGCCCGCACCCGTGCTGATCCGTCGCGAACGCGCCGAGGACGCGACCGCCATCGCCGCGGTGCATCGCAGCGCGTTCGACCCGGGGTTCCGGGCTGAACGGCCCGATGCCCCCGCCGACGCCGACCCACCCGAGGTCGCCTTGGTCGAGGCGTTGCGCGGCGACCCCGGCTGGATACCCACGCTGTCGCTGGTCGCCGTGGAGTTCGAGGCGGTCGTCGGTCACGTCTGCCTGACCCGCGCGAGCGTGGGGCCGTTCCCGGTGCTGGGCCTGGGTCCGATCGGCGTGCTCGCCGACCGCCAACGCGACGGGATCGGCTCGGCGCTGGTGCACGCGGCCCTCGGCGCGGCCGACGCGCTGGACGAACCGCTGGTGTGTCTGCTCGGCAGTCCCGAGTACTACCCGCGCTTCGGCTTCGTCCCGGCCGCCCGACTCGGCATCGCCCCCGACGACCCCGACTGGGTTCCGCACTTCCAAGCGCGGGCGCTGACGGCCTTCGAACCGCAGATCACCGGCGAATTCCACTACGCCGAGCCGTTCTACGACCTCTGAGCCGTGCCGGGGCGGCCGGCCGCCGACCCCGGCATACCCGGCGCAACCCGCCTGGGACAATGGTCGGATGAGTGTTGCCCACGACCGCCGCTACGTGTTGACCTTGGGATGTCCGGACCGACCGGGCGTCATCGCCCGGATCAGCTCGTTCATCGCCGAGTTCGGCGGGTCGATCGTGGAGGCCGGCTACCACTCCGACCCGGAGACCGGGTGGTTCTTCACCCGCCAGGCCATCGCCGCCGACACCGTGCCCTTCGGCCCCGAGGACCTGCGCGAGCGCTTCGCGGGCATCGCCGCCGACCTCGGTTCGGAGACCGGGTGGCAGGTGCACGATTCCGGGGAGCGCCGCCGCGCCGTCCTGCTGGTCAGCCGCGACGGCCACTGCCTGCACGACCTGTTGGGCCGGGCGGCGAGCGGCGAACTGCCCGCCACGATCGAGGCGGTGATCGGCAACCACGCCGACCTGGCCGCCATGACCGAGGCGCACGGCGTGAAGTTCCACCACATCGAGTTCCCGAAGGATCCGGCCGAGCGTGGCCCGGCCTTCGAGCAGGTGCGCGCCCTGGTCGACGCGCACGAACCGGACGCGGTGGTGCTGGCCCGCTTCATGCAGGTCCTGCCCCCCGAACTGTGCGAGCACTGGACGGGCCGGGCGATCAACATCCACCACAGCTTCCTGCCCTCGTTCGTCGGCGCGCGGCCCTACCACCAGGCGTTCGCGCGCGGGGTCAAACTCATCGGCGCGACCTGCCACTACGTCACCGCGGAACTGGACGCGGGCCCGATCATCGAACAGGACGTCAGCCGCATCGACCACGCCGACGACGTCCGCGACATGGTCCGGCAGGGCCGCGACATCGAACGCGTGGTGCTCGCCCGCGGACTGCGCTGGCATCTGGAGGGACGCGTGCTGGTCCACGGGCGACGCACCGTGGTGTTCTCCTGAGCCCGGCCTTCTCCTGAGCCCGGCCGCTACTGAACCCGGTCCCGAACCGGCCGCGCTAGCCGACGGCGGCGTCCACCTGCCGCCGCGCGTCCGCGACCACGTCGAGCAGGGTGGCCAGTTCCTCGTTGAACCGCTCGTGGGCTTCGACATTGCCCAGGTGACCGGTTTCGAGCACCTCGTGGCGCACCAGCGAATCGATTTCGGTCAGCGTCGCGGCGATCCGCTCGGCGTGGATCGGCGGGGTCATGAAATCGGCCGAACCGGCGATCACGGTGGTGGGCACCACCAGGTGGCGGGCCGCGTCGCCGAGGTCCATCTCCGCGAGCAGCAGGCCGAAGGCGGCGCGCACCCGGGCGGGGCAGGACCGCACCACGGCCATGCTGTAGTCGACCAGTTCCCTGGTGGCGTTGGTGTGCATGATCTGCCGGGTGAAGATCCAGCGGATCGGCAGCAGCGGCGGGAGCAGCACCGGCGTGCCGAGGCCACGGCGACCCAGCCACGCGGGCAGCGCGATACGCAGACCGCGCGGCAGCAATCGGTTGAACAGCGGCAGGACGGTGGTCTCGGCGACCAGCGCGCCGGAGGCGGTGTTGGTGAGCAGGACCGCGTGCGCGCGGGCGGGGACCTGCTCGGGGAAGCGGCCCGCCCAGGCTTGCAGGGTCATGCCGCCGAGGCTGTGGCCGACCAGCACGGCCTTCTCCCCCGTGGGCACGGTCGCGTCCAGGACGGTGTTCAGGTCGTCGGCGAGCAGGTCCATGCTCAGCGGGACGGTTCCGTAGTCGCTCTCGCCGTGGCCGCGCTGGTCGTAGGCGACGACCCGATAGGGCCCGGCGAAGGCGTTGATCTGGGCGTTCCAGTATTCGATGGCGCAGGTCCAGCCGTGCACGAGCACGATGACCGGCGCGTCGGCGGGACCGTAGGCGTGCACCCGGAGTCGTGCGCCGTCGTCGGTGGTGACCGTGACGACCTCGTGTTCGACGGTGGGCGCGTTGAACGCGGCGGTCGCGTAGGTGCGCGACCGCAGGGAAGTCCGGTGCAGGTCGAGTCGCCCACGGGCTCGTCCCGAGAGGTTCGCCGACCAGTGCGTCAGTACGCGCATTCTCCGACACTCCTTTGTGTTACTGATAGATACAGTAACCCCTCGGGAGGCTGCTAGCCAGAGCTAGCACACGAAAAACGCCCGCCCCGAAGCGCCCCGGAGCGGGACACCGCGGCGACGGGCGCGCGGAGAACAGCCTCTACCAGCGCGGACCACGCTGGATCTCGTCCACCTTGGGCCGCACGTCGGCCAGGTAGACACCGGTGGCGATGATCGCGATGAACGCGAGCAGACCCAACCCGGCCGGCGAGAGCAACAGCAACAGCAGGGCCACGCCGAGAATGGCGAGCCAGATGGGTTTGGTCTGCTTGTCGACCGCGGTGAACGCGTCGGGCCGCTGGCGGATGGCGTGAATCAGCGCGAAGATCGTCGCGCCGAGAGCCGCGAGCCACAGCACGAGCATTATCGTTCCGGTCAACCCGTTCACGGTGTTCACCCGATCCATCATACGAGCGTGGCCCCGCACACGCCGGTGTGCGGGGCCACGCTTCGATACCCGGAAACTCAGATCTCCTTGGGAGCGGCCTTCTTCACGGGCGCCTTCTTCGGAGCGGGCGCCTTGCGGGCGGCGGGTGCCTTCTTCACCACGGGCTCGGCCTCGGGAGCGGGCGCGGGCTCGGCCTCGGTGGACACGCCGACCACCTCGGCCTCGACGACCACCTCGGCGGGCACGGCCGACTCGACGGTCTCCTTGGTGCGGCCCAGCAGGCCGTTCACCCGGCCGATGGCCTCTTCGGCGCGACCCGCGGCGTCCTTGTACAGACCCTCGACGCGGACGATCCGATCCTCGACGAGGTGGTTGGCGCGCAGGCGACCGTAGGTCTCCTCGCCGCGCACGGCCAGATCGGCGTAGGCGTCGAGCACCTGGCGGTAGTACTTCTCGGCCAGCACGCGCAGTTCCTCGGCGGTGAACTTCTCGCGCAGTTCGGCGAGGTCCTCCGGCAGTTCCGAGGGCAGCCCGGCCAGCCGACCGCGCAGCGACTCGAACTGGGCCTGCACGTCGGCGGGCACCGTGGCGATCCGACCGCGCGCCTCCTCGACCCGCGCGCTGACGTCGGTGGTGGCCGCGCGCTCGCGGACCTGGGTGACGACGTCGACGGCGGCGGCGTAGACGGCGTCACCGGCGCCGACCGCGGCGAACAGGGGCTTGGTGACGGTGGCGTTCTTCTCGGTCATTCTTCGTTCTCCTGGCGTAGCGGAGTGTCGGTTGTCGTACGCGGAACGTCGCTGTCCCACTGGGGCTCTTCGGCCCCGGGCGCGGTGGCCCTCAGCCCCCCGTGTACGGGCTCGCTTCCTCCGTTTTCGCGGCGAAACGACTCGTAGATCTCCAGGAGCACTTGTTTCTGTCGCTCGCTGATCTCGGTGTCGGCGAGCAGTGCGTCCCGGATCGGACTGTGCGGCCGCTGCTCCAGATAGCCCGCCCGCACATACAGCACCTCCGAGGACACCCGCAGTGCCTTGGCGATCTGCGCGAGGACCTCGGCGGAGGGATTGCGCAATCCGCGCTCGATCTGGCTGAGGTACGGATTGCTGACCCCCGCCAGCGCGGCGAGCTGTCGTAGCGAGACCTGCGCGGCTTCCCGCTGCGACCTGATGAAACCACCGATGTCGTGCGCCGCGGTGGCGACACGCCCCCCTCGTTCCCCGGCGCCGTCCGACGGATCGGACGGATGACCGGTGTACTCGGCGGAAACCTCGGGCTTCTCTGCCATCACTCACCTTCTGGCGGTTGTACGGTTCTCAGTCTAGGTCAGGGTGCTAGCTCTTGCAAGCAGTCTGCTAGCACCTTTCGAGCAAATACGCAGCGCGCGGGTTTCACATCGAAGAACCATCCGTCGACCGGCGGTTTCACGCCCACCCGCGGACCGTGTCGGACGACACGCCGAAGATCAGCCGTGGAAGAGCAACTGCGAGACGGAATAGATCACCAGTCCGGCGAGCGAACCCACGACCGTTCCGTTGATGCGAATGAACTGCAGATCGCGCCCGACCTGCAACTCGATCTTCTTACTGGCCTCCTCGGCATCCCACTTGGCCACGGTATCGGTGACCAGGGTGGTGATCTCGCCCGCGTAGTTGCCCACCACGTAACGCGCGCCGCGATCGATCCAGCCGTCCACCCGGCCGCGCATCTGCTCGTCGTCGCGCAACCGCTCACCGAGCAGTTGGACGTTCTCGGCCACCTTGCGGCGCAACGTGCTGTTCGGATCGTCGGCCGACTCCAGGATCAGCCGCTTGGCCGCGCGCCAGGTGGCCGAGGCCATCCCGGTGATCTCCTCGCGGCCCATCACCTGCGCCTTGATCCGCTCGGCCTTCTTGATCATCGCGTCGTCGTACTGGAGATCGTGGGCGAACTCCTCCAGGAACCGGTTGGCCGCCAAGCGCAACTCGTGCTCCGGATTCGAGCGCACCTTCCAGGTGAACTCCACCAGTTCGCGGTAGATCTTCTCCGCCAGCATGATGTTGACGAACTTCGGCGCCCACTGCGGCGCGTCCCGCAACACGATGCGGTCGATGGTCTCCTGACTGCTCAGCGCCCACTGGTGGGCGCGCTCGGCCAGCAGGTCGAGCAGGGCCGACTGCCGGTTGTCGGCCAGCAGTTCGGTCAGCACCCGACCGATCGGCGGACCCCACAGCGGTTCGGCGATCCGTTTGACGATGGTGTTGTCGATGATCTGCTCGACGTCCTCGTCGCGCAGCACACCGACCACCGCGCGCAACAGCGTCGAACTCTCCTCGGCCACCCGCGCCGCGTGCCCGGGATCGGCCATCCAGCGGCCCACCCGCAGGGAGATCTGCGCCGAGGCCACCTTGGCGGAGACCACCTCGGGAGACAGGAAGTTGGTGCCGACGAAACTGCCGAGGCTCGCCCCCAACTGGTCCTTCTTCTTGCGGATGATCGCGGTGTGCGGGATCGGCAGGCCCAGCGGATGACGGAACAGCGCCGTCACCGCGAACCAGTCGGCCAGCGCGCCGACCATGCCCGCCTCCGAGGCCGCGCGCACATAACCCACCCAGTCCCCGCCCTGACCGCGCGATTCGAGCCAGCGGCAGAACAGGTAGATCAAGCTGGCGACGGCGAGCAGACCCGTCGCGAGCGCCTTCATCCGGAACAGGTCGCGCCGCTTGCTCGCCTCGTCGACGAAGAAGCCGGTCGGCCCCGCCGGGTTCGGCGCGTCGAGCACCGCTGTGTTGCCGGGAGCTTTCTGCATGCCTCCCATTCTGCTGTGTCGGAACCGATGGGTACCGGCCGCGCGGCCCCCGATCGGTCGCCGATTGTGTGGTTCGCGCCGCATCGGCGTACCAAACGCCAGTCTGCGCGATGGCCTGCACCTAAGCTGGGGGTGCCACGATGGCGGTATCACGCACGGCACACACCACACGAACGAGGGAGCCCACGCTGTCCACCGAAGACCTTGTCGATGTCGGTGAGCGCACCGAGCGACCGACTGCGGTCCGTAGCGGCGGAGTGGACGGCCGCAAACGGCGCTGGCGCCAGCACAAGATCGACCGTCGCGAGGAACTCGTCGACGGCACCCTGGCCGCGGTCCGCAAGCGCGGCTCGAATGCGGGCATGGACGAGATCGCCGCCGAGATCGGCGTCTCCAAGACGGTGCTGTACCGGTACTTCTCCGACAAGAACGACCTGGTCCACGCGACCATGCAGCGGTTCATCGAGACCACGCTGATGCCGCGGGTCTACGAGGCCATCAGTCTGGACGCCGCGGAGTTCCAGTTGGTCCGCTCGGCGATGGCCGCCTACGTCGGCACGGTCGACGAGGACCCCGAGGTCTACCGGTTCATCATGGGCAACGGCTCGGACGCGTCCTCGCTGGCCGAATTCGAGAAGCTGTTCGCCGAGGTGGTCTCCACCGTCATCGTCGCGCGCGGCCGCGAGCACGGCGCGCAGACCGACGGCGCGATGCTGTGGTCGTATGTGCTGGTCGGCGGCATCCAGTTGGCCACGCACTGGTGGACCACGGACAAGACGATGTCGCGCGAGGAAGTCATCGACTATCTGACGATGATGGCCTGGAGCGCCATCGAGGGCATGATGCGCGCGGGCGGATCGCGCGAGATCTTCAACGCGCGGACGCACGAGTTGCCGGATCATCCGGTGACTCCCCCGGACTCCGCGACTACCGACTGAGACAGTTCGGACCCAGACCCCCCGGGCGGTCTCGACTTTGTCGGACCGTTGGCTAGTCTGAACCCGAGCGGTGTCGCCACAGTGGGGTAGGTCACCGCACGCAACGTGTTCCGCGCGGTGGAGTCGCCCTTTCGCCCGCGTGCCCGTCGCACCGACCGCGGCACCGATGGAGGTACCTCGATGGCGAAGCAAGTGCCGACGTCCCGGCTTGCTCGTGGCACCAAACTGGGGGCGGTCGCGGCCGGTACGGTCCTGCGCACTCAGCGGACCAGATTGTCCATGCGGGGCCGCTCGGAGGCCGTCCGGGCCAAGATGGCCGAGGAATCCATGCTGCGCACCACCGAACAGGTGGTCATGGTGCTGGGCACCATGAAGGGCGTGGCGATGAAACTGGGACAGATGATGTCGGTCCTGGATCTGGACCTGGTTCCCGAGGAACATCGCGAACGCTTCCAGAAGCGCCTCGCGGTCCTGCGCAACGCGGCGCCCACGGTGTCGTTCGAGTCGATGCGCCAGGTGATCGAAGAGGATTTCGACCAACCGCTGGACCGCATCTTCGCCGAATTCGAGCCCGAACCGATCGCCGCTGCCTCGATCGGCCAGGTGTATCGGGCGACCCTGCACGACGGCCGGGTGGTCGCGGTCAAGGTCCAGTACCCGGGCATCGACATCGCGGTGCGCGCGGACCTGAAGAACCTCACCATGTTCCGCAAGGTGCTCCAGTCGGCGATGCCGTGGGTCACCCCCGCCGTCCTCGACGAACTGCGCCTGAACATGGAGAGCGAACTCGACTACCAGGCCGAGGCCGCCACCCAGTCGCAGATCGCCGAACTCTACGCCGGGCACCCGTTCATCGCCGTGCCGCGCTCGCTGCCCGAACTCAGCACCACCCGCGTGCTGGTCAGCGAATACCTCGCGGGCAGCGGCTTCGACGAGATCCGCACGCTGCCGCGCGCCGACCGCGACCGCGTCGGCGAGATCATCTACCGCTTCTACGTCGGCTCGCTGTTCACCTTCAACGAGTTCTGCGGCGACCCGCACCCGGGCAATGTGCTGCTCGCCGAGGACGGTCGCGTCGGCTTCCTGGATTTCGGCCTGTTCAACCGGATGGACGTCGACCACGTCGAATTCGAGAAGATCTGCCTGCGCGCGGCGGCCGAGGAACGCGCGGAGGATCTCCGGGAGTTGATGATCCAGCGCGGCGTCATCGATTCGCCGCAGGAGATCGGCGCGGAGGAGTGTCTGGAGTACGTGCTCTCCGCCTCGGAGTGGTGTCTGACCGACGAGGAACTGACCATCACCCCGGAACTGGCCAGCGGCGCGTTCCTGCTCGCGGTCGACCCGAGAGCCAGTGAGTTCGCGGGCATGAAACAGCAGAACCTGCCGCCGGAGCACCTGTTCTCCCGGCGCGCGGATTTCCTCACCTTCGGCATGCTCGGCCAACTCGAGGCCACCGCGAACTGGCACAAGGTCGCCCGCGAATGGCTCTACGACGAAGCGCCCGTCACCGAACTCGGTGTGGCGCACCACCGGTGGCTCGCCGAGACCAGACCGCCGCAACGGCTGCCCGCCGCGAAGAGCCGCACCCGCCGCCCCCGATCCTGACCGTCGAGCCCCGACCACGAACGGAAAGCAGCATTCATGACCGAAACGCGAGAATTCGACCTGGTCCTGTACGGCGCGACGGGGTTCGTCGGCAAACTCACCGCCGAATACCTGCTGCGCGCGGCCCCCGCCGACGCGCGGATAGCAGTGGCCGGGCGATCCAAGGACAAACTCGAGGCGGTGCGCGCCGATCTGGGGCCCAAGGCCGCCGACTGGGGCTTGGTGGTGGCCGATTCGACCGATCAGGCCGCGCTGAACGAGATGGCCGCGCGCACCACGGTGGTCGTCACCACGGTCGGCCCGTACCTGCGCTACGGCATGCCGCTGGTGGCGGCCTGCGCCGAGGCGGGCACCCACTACGCCGACCTCACCGGCGAACCGCTGTTCGTCCGCGAGGCCATCGACACCTACCACGATCTCGCGGTGCGGACCGGGGCCAAGATCGTCAATTCCTGCGGTTACGACTCGGTGCCCTCGGATCTGAGCGTCTACCGCCTCTACCGTCGCACCGTCGAGGACAACACCGGTGAACTCACCGACACCACCCTGATCGCCACGCTCAAGGGCGGGGTCAGCGGCGGCACCGTCGATTCGGGCCGCGCGCTGATGGAGGCGGTGGCCGCCGATTCGTCCAAGGCCAAGGTGCTCGCGCACCCGTACTCGCTGAGCCCCGACAAGTCGATGGATCCCGATGTCGGCAGGCAGACCGATATGGCCGTGCGCCGCGCGAACACCATCGATCCGTCGCTGGACGGCTGGGTCGGCACTTTCGTGATGGCCTCGCACAACACCAGGATCGTGCGCCGCAGCAACGGTCTGCTGGGGTGGCCCTACGGCAAGAACTTCCGCTACCAGGAGGTCATGGGCGCGGGCGACTCGCGCGTGGCGCCGCTGGTGGCGGCGGGGATGACCGGCGGCATCGTCGCGGCGCTGACGGTGGGGTCGCTGCTGTCGCGGACCGCGGTGGGCCGCAGGTTGCTCGATCGGGTGCTGCCCAAGCCCGGAACCGGCCCCAGCGAGCAGACCCGGGTGAGCGGGTGGTTCCGGATGCGCACCTACGCGCGCACCACCTCGGGGGCCCGCTATGTGGCGACGTTCGCGGGCAAGGGCGATCCGGGCTATCAGGCGACGGCGGTCCTGCTCGGCGAGAGCGGCCTCGCGTTGGCCTTCGACGACAAGCCCGAGATCGCGGGCATCCTCACGCCCGCGGCCGCGATGGGCGAGGTGTTGACCGCTCGGCTGCGCGCGGCCGGGATGACCATCGACGTCGACCGCGTCCACGAGTAGCGAACCGGAGCGCTAAGTTCCGGTTGATTCCACAACATCGAAGGCTCGGCGGGGCTGGCTGCGACGGTCGCCCGCCGAGCCTTCGTTCGTCGTCCCGCGCCCGATGAGCGGCAATCCTCCCATTTCACGGCCACACGACGGGAATTTTTCCAGGTCACGCCCGCCGCGGCGGAGTTGATCATCGGTCCGACATTCACCGGTACAGATTCGCCCTCCTCGGTTAGTATGTTAATAACGATTCACCAACTTAGGAGCGCGATGATGCGTACCCACCTCCGCTTCGCGGCCGCCTCGGTCGCGGCGGCGAGTCTCGTCGTCACGGCCGCCGGCGCGACGGCGGCCCCGACCACCACGGACCCGGCCACCGCCGTCGCCGCACCCTCCGGTTCGTCCGCGGTCGACACCGGCTCCGCGGCGGTCGAATCGCTGGGAGTGCTGGCGGGCCAGGGCAACATCATCGGGATCCTCGGCGTCCTGGTCACCCTGCCGCTCAACATCGTCACCACCGGCATCTGCGGCGTGATCTCCGGTTCGGCGATCCCGAACAACTGCACCGGCCTGTACTGAGCTTCCGGCGGGCGGAACCCCGCGGCTAGGCTGAGCCGTGACCGGCATCGCCGCCGTCGACCGACGGCGGCGGTGTCGCGGCACCACCGCACAGCCGAAGGACCGTCGGATGAATCTCGCCAGACTCAGCATGAACGCGCCCGTCGTCGCGGCGATCTACGAGAAAGCGTGGCGGCCGGCGATCTTCTATCTGGCCACCGGGCGCACCACCGCCGCCGACCGCCGCTACGCCGCCGCCGCGCTGCGTCTGGGCGGCGAACAACGCGTCCTCGATCTGGCTTGCGGCCCGGGCAATTTCACCCGCTTCCTCGGTGAGCGCCTCTCCGGCGGCGGCTACGCCGTCGGCGTCGACTACTCCGAACCCATGCTGGCCCGCGCGGTCGTGGACAACACCGGCCCCCGGGTGGGCTACCTGCGCGGCGACGCCCGCGAACTCCCCTTCGCCGACGCGAGCTTCGACGCGGTCGCCTGTTTCGGCGCGCTCTACCTGATCCCCGACCCGCTCGCCGCGACCGCGGAGATGGTGCGGGTACTGGCCCCCGGCGGCCGGATCGCGATCACCACCAGCCACCACGCCGACAACCTCGTCGGCCACGCCAGTCGCTTCGGCGGCGGACTGCTGGGCCTGCGGGTCTTCGACGAGCACACCTTCCCCGACCTGTTCGCGGAACTGGGCCTGGTCGAGATCGAGCAGCGGGTGCACCGCACGTTCCAGTACCTCAGCGCGACCCGTCCGCGCTGAGACTCACGCCTTCTCCAGGCGGCGCTTCTCGGCCTCGATGTCGAAGGTCGCCTTCGGCCAGTCCAGGTCCAAGGTCTCCAGCGCCTCGATCAGCAGTTCGGTGATCGCCAAGCGGGAGAACCACTTCCGGTCCGCCGGGATGACGTACCAGGGCGCGTACGGTGTGTTCGTACGCTCCAGCATCGCCTGATACGCCTCCTGGTAGGCGGGCCAGAACGCGCGCTCGTCGATGTCGGAGGGATTGAACTTCCAGTACTTGTCGGGGCGTTCCAGGCGTTCGCGCAGCCTGCTCTTCTGCTCGTCCAAGGAGACGAACATCGCCACCTTCACCACGGTCGTGCCCTCGTCGGTCAATTCCCGCTCGAAGGCGTTGATCTCGTCGTAGCGCGGCTCCCATTCCGCGCGCGGCACCAGGTCGTGCACGCGCACCACGAGCACGTCCTCGTAGTGCGAGCGGTCGAACACGCCCAGTTGCCCACCGCGCGGCAGCGCCTTACGGATACGCCAGAGATAGTGGTGCCGTTGCTCTTCCGGCGTCGGCACGCCGAAGGCCGCGTGGTCGACGCCCTGCGGATCGACCGACCCGATAACGTGACGCACGATGCCGCCCTTACCCGCGGTGTCCATCCCTTGCAGGACCAGCAGCACGCTGCGTTTGTCGCCCGAGCGGCCGTTGGCGTAGAGCTTCTCCTGCAGGTCCGACAGCACGGTCGTGCGTTGGGCCAGCAGCGGCAGACCCGAACTCTTGTCGCCGCGGAAGCCGGGGGTGGCCGAGGTGTCCAGATCCTCGATACGGACGCCGTCGGCGCGCAGCGCCTCCACGGCGGGGATCGACCAGTGCTTCGCCATCCCCCATCACTACCACGGTGATCAGTGGATGCGCGCGAGGTGGAGAAGGCGGCCCGCGAAATCGGCGTCGCCGACCGGGATGAGCTCCAGATCGTGCGCGGTGGTCAGCAGGTAGCGGCCGTCGCCGGTGAAGTCGAGCCAGGTGCAGTGGCGGGTGGGCGGGGACATCGGGTCCTCGGGCGCGACCGTCACCGTGATGAAGCCGCGGCAGTCGACGGGTTTGCGCAAGGTCTCGCGAAAGCGCCGCGCGCCCCGATGGCCTTCCGGCGCACCGGATCCGGGACTTAGAACCTCGGTCTGCGGCTCGCGCATCGGGCCCAGGCCGCCGGGCCGCGCCGTCCCGATGACGCGCACCAGGCGTTCGCCGAGTTCGCTCGCGTGACACAACTGCACGCTCACCTTGTCGGGGTCCGCGACCAGGATGCCCGCGTGTTTGTCGACCACCGCGGCGAAGGCCAGGATGCGCTGTTCTACCGGTTCGCCGCCGCGCAACGGGCCCGCGACGCGCTCGCCCGAGATCGTGACCGTGGTGGCGTCCTCGCGCGCGCACAGCGCCAGCGCCGCGGCCAGTTCCGGATCCGCCCGATTGGCGAAGCGCTGTGGCAAACGCAATGCGGCGTATTCGGTTTCGGTTCGTACGGTGGCCGCGGGCATCATGTTGATCGGATAGGGACGCCGATCCAGACTCGTCTCGCTCTCCCAGACATGGGTGAATTCATCCGGGGTGAAAACCCATCGCACCGTGCGCCGCTCCCGCCGTCGGGGGCTCGGTGGGCGACTTCCGTCATCCGGGCCACCCCTCGGCCAGGTCCACCCTCCGCCATACTGGACGGCACTCTACCGGTAGGTAACGTCCATCGTTACCTCCTTGGCCCGGCCCCGCCGCTGTGATGTGTCGCACGATTGGGTTCGCAGGATCGCGAATCGAGACGCGCGTCTCTCCGCCGCGCGGCCCCGCGCTCACGATCCTTCGCGATCTCTCAGGTTCACCCACGATGATGGGCCCCGTGCGCCGACGCCGTGGCTTCCCGGGCGTTCCCTCCGCCGGACGCCGAGAACCCGAACTACCATCGGGACGGCAGGCGCGACCGGGCAGGCGAGCGAAAGGTGTGGTGAACGCGCGGTGAGCAGGAATCCGGCTGGACGGAAGACCCCGAGTGTCCTCACGAAAGCGAACAAGGCCGACCGCAATCGCCGCATCGCGATCCAGGTCGGCGTGGCCGCGGTCCTGGTCGGCCTCGTCGCCGCGATCGGCATCAGCATCGCGCTGAAGAACTCCGACGACGACGGCACGGGCCCCGTTCCCAGCATCGCCGCCCCGTCGAACGCGGCCGGGGTCACCGGCACGGTCACCGACAGCGGCGCGGTCCGCATCGGCAAGCCGGAGGCCAAGGTCACCGTGCGCGTGGTCGCCGACCTGCAATGCCCGGCCTGCAAGGCGTTCGAGGCGGCCAACGAACAGACGCTGTCGCAGGCCGTGAACAGCGGCACCGCGGCCGTCGAGTACAACATCATCTCCTTCCTCGACAAAGCCAGCACCAACCAGTACTCGAGCCGCGCCGCGAACGCCTCCTACTGCGTCGCCCAGGCCGACCCGAGCAAGTACCAGACCTGGATCGCCACCATGTTCGAGCGCCAGCCCGCCGAGGGCGGCGCCGGTCTGACCGACGACCAACTGATCGAGATCGCGAAATCGGTCGGCTACACCGACGAGGTCGCGAGCTGCATCACCGACAAGACCTACGCGAAGTTCGTCACCTCCACCACGCAGCAGGCCTTCGACAGCGGCGTGGACTCCACGCCGACGGTCTACGTGAACAACGAGAAGATCAACCCGGCCAACCTGGCCCAGGCGATCACCGCCGCGAGCGGACAGTGATCGACGCACCGCCCCGCTCGGCGTGGCTGCTGCTGCTCGGCGGCCTCGCGGGCTGGCTGGCCTCGGTCGCGCTGACCGTGGAACGCTTCAAACTGCTCACCGACCCCGGCTACCGACCCTCGTGCAGCATCAACCCGATCCTGTCCTGCGGATCGGTGATGGTCACCGACCAGGCCGCGGTCTTCGGATTCCCCAACCCGCTCATGGGCGTGGTCGGGTTCTCGGTGGTGGTCACCCTGGGCGTGCTCAGCGTGGCCGCCGTCCGCTTCCCGCGCTGGATCTGGGGCGGGCTGTGGTTCGGGCTGCTGCTCGGCGTCGTGTTCATCTGCTGGCTGATCTTCCAGAGCCTCTACCGCATCAACGCGCTGTGCCCGTACTGCATGGTCGTGTGGGCGGTGACGGCCCCGCTGCTGGCGGTGGTCACCGGCGTGCTGTGGAACGGCCACCGCGGACCGCTCGGCATCCTGGCCGAATGGCGCTGGACCCTGGTCGCGCTGTTCGTCGCGATCGTGCTGGTCCTGGTGTTCCTGCGGTTCCAGGACTACTGGCTGTCGCTGGTGTGACTCAGTTGGGCGCGCCCAACCCCAGGGTGACGTCCACGTCGCGGCGCACACCGTCGGTCCCGAGCACCGTCAGCCGCACCACCTGATCGGGTCGGCGCAGGTTGATGGCCACCCGCAGCGCCCGCGCGCTGGTGATCGCCTCCTCGTCGATGCCCACGATCACCTCCCCGTCGCCCAGTCCGGCCGCGTAGGCCGGGGAACCGCGCAACGAGACGTCCACGCGGGCCCCGGTGGGCACGGCATCGGAGATCAGCACACCCAACGTGGCCGTCGGGCCGATGTGGACGGTGTCGGTGGGCAGTCCCGAGCGGATCTGCTCGACCACCCGCATGGCGGTGTCGATCGGCACCGCGTACCCGTTGGGCTCCTCGCCCGCCGCGCGCTGCGGTTCGCCCGAGGCCGCCGTCACCACGCCGACCACCGCGCCCCAGCGATCGGCCAGCGCGCCGCCGGACTGCCCGGAACTGACCGGTGCGGCCACCTCGAGCATGTTGGTCAGCGCCTTGCGGGTCAGATCGGCGGCGTTCAACGCGACGATGGTGCTGTCGACGTCGGTGATGGTGCCCCCGATCGCGGTCGGCGGCCCGCCGGTGCCGCCCGCGTTGCCGATGGCCAGCACCTCGTCACGGATCCGCACCGCCGCCGAACTGCCCATCCGCGCCACCGCGAGGCCCTGCGCGCCCGCCAGCGCGATCAACGCGATGTCGGCGGTCGAGTCGTAGCCGAGGACGGTGGCCCGGTAGACCACACCGTTGCCGACGTCGGTGACCGTCACCGTGTCCGCGCCTTTGACCACGTGATGGCTGGTCAGCACCTGTCCGTCAGCGCTGAGCACGATGCCCGTCCCCGCGGACCCCGACCCCAGCGGACGCGAGGAGGTGCTGATGTTGACCAGGGCGGGCTGCACGAGCGCGGCCACGGCCGCCGAGTCCAGCGGCGGCAGCGGTTCCTGGGTGACGGGGGCGACGACGCTGCCCGCCCCGCCGAAGGAGGCGAAGCCGGGGATCTCCCCGCGATAGCCGAGGAATGCGGTCGCGGCCAGGACGGCGGCGACGATCAACGCCAGCACCCGACCCGCACCCCCCGGCGTGTCGGGCCGGAGTGGATCGGTAGCGGAGTATCGTTGCTCGTCCATCGCTCTCCCGCCGTCGATTGATGACCGGATTCCATTGTGACCACGAATCCGGCGCGTGCGGACGACTCCGCGAACTCCGCTTGGCAAACCGGCCGATGCGACGGTAGGCATGTACGCATGAGTAGTGCCGCCGCGTATGCCGTATCCGCTCCCGACGGGGCCTTCGAGAAGGTCACCATCGAGCGCCGTGAGCTCGGCCCGCACGACATCCTGATCGATGTCGCCTACGCGGGCATCTGCCATTCCGACATCCACACCGCCCGCAACGAGTGGGGCGGCGCGAAATACCCGTGCGTGCCCGGGCACGAGATCGCGGGCACCGTCGCCGCGATCGGCACGGCCGTCACCAAGCACGCCGTCGGCGACCGGGTCGGCGTCGGCTGCATGGTGAACTCGTGCGGGGTCTGCGCCTCCTGCCTGGCCGATCAAGAGCAGTACTGCCTGCGCGGGGCCACCATGACCTACAACACCGCCGTCGATCCCGAAGTGCAGGCCGAGGGCCACACGATGGGCGGCTACTCCACGCAGGTGGTGGTCACCGAGGATTTCGTGCTCGCCATCCCCGAAGGCATCGGCCTCGACGTCGCGGCCCCGCTGCTGTGCGCGGGCATCACCCTGTTCTCGCCGCTGCGCCACTGGGGTGCGGGGCCGGGCAAGAAGGTCGCGATCATCGGCATGGGCGGCCTCGGACACGTCGGGGTGAAGATCGCCGCCGCGATGGGGGCCGAGGTCACCGTGCTCAGCCATTCGCTGAGCAAGCAGGAGGACGGCAGACGCTTCGGCGCCCAGCACTACTACGCCACCTCCGACAAGCAGACCTTCCGCGAACTGCGCGGCCGCTTCGACCTGATCCTCAACACCGTCTCCGCCGACCTGCCCATCGACAGCTACATGCGCCTGCTCGGCCTGGACGGCACGCTGGTCATCCTCGGTCTGCCGGAGAACCCGCTGAGCGTGCGGTCGTTCACCGTCGCGGGCTTCCGCCGCTCGCTGGCCGGGTCGATGATCGGCGGCATCGCCGAGACACAGGAGATGTTGAACTTCTGCGCCCAGCACGGGATCGGGGCCGAGATCGAACTGATCTCCGCCGACGAGATCGACAGCGCCTACGAACGCGTCGTGGCCAGCGACGTGCGCTACCGGTTCGTCATCGACGCCGCCACGATCTGAGCCCGCCGTAGGGGCGCTGCCCAACCGGCACGCCCCCGCGGTGGGGTGATGACACCGACATCGCCCGACGACGCGCGCGGCCCACGTGCATCGGGGTCCGCGATGGGTACGTTGACCTCGTGCCCGAGGATGCCGCCGCCACACCGCCCGTCGACCCGGCCCGGTCGACCGGGTCGGACGCGGCCGAGAACCCCCGCTACGCCGCCGATCCCACCGCCGCCCCGCCGCCGTGGCTGCTGCGCGCGTTCCTGCTCGCGGCGGCCACCGTGGCCGGGCTCATCGCGGGATTCTGGGTCCTGCAACGACTCCAGGGCCTGCTCACGGTGCTGCTGGTGTCGCTGTTCCTGGCCTTCGCGATCGAACCGGCGGTCAACTGGCTGGCCGCGCGCGGGGTCAAGCGCGGACTCGCCACCGGCATCGTCTTCCTCGGCCTGCTGCTGATCGCGATCGGCTTCGTCTGGACGCTCGGCGCGCTGCTGGTCGACCAGGTGACCACGCTGGTGCAGAACGCGCCCGAATACGCCGACCAGGTCGTCGACTGGTTCAATCACACCTTCGACCAGGACATCTCGGGCACCGACATCCAGAAGTACGCCACCGAGTGGAGCGACAAACTCGAGGGCTACCTGGTCGGTCTGGCCGAGAACGCCTGGGGCATCGGCACGGCCGCGATCGGCGCGCTGTTCCAGGCGCTGGGCGTGTTGCTGTTCACCTACTACTTCGCCGCCGACGGCCCCCGCTTCCGGCACGCCGTCAGCTCACTGCTGCCGCCGAGCCGGCAACGTCACGTGTTGCGCGCCTGGGACATCGCGGTCGACAAGACCGGCGGTTACATCTACTCGCGCGGCCTGCTCGCGCTGTGCTCGACCATCGCGCACTACGTCGCGCTGCGCGTACTCGACGTGCCCTCCGCGTTCGCGCTTGCCCTGTGGGTGGGGGTGGTGTCCCAGTTCATCCCCACCGTCGGCACCTATCTCGCGGGCGCGCTCCCGGTCATCGTCGCCCTCGTACAGAGCCCCGCCACCGCCCTGTGGATCCTCGGCTTCATCGTGCTCTACCAGCAGTTCGAGAACTACGTCCTGCAACCCCGCATCACCGCCACCACCCTGGACATGCACCCCGCCGTCGCCTTCGGCGCGGTCCTGGCAGGCGTCGCCCTACTCGGCGCGACCGGCGCCTTACTGGCCATCCCCGTCACCGCCACCGTCCAAGCCTTCGCCGGCGCCTACATCCGCCGCTACGAAGTCAAAGACACCACCGCCACCCCACCCCCACCCCGCCGCACCCTCCTCTCCCGCCTCGCCAAATTCGCCGGCCCACGCGAATCGAGACCGATACCACCGGATTCGAAAGTATAGGATTTGCTATAGTTCACTCGTGGGTCAGTGGGAGATCTACCAAACCGACGATATCGCCGCCTGGATGGCCGAACTGCGGTGGACCGATCCGATCTCGGCCGAACGGGTCGAGGCGGCGGTCGACGTGCTCGCCGAACACGGACCCACCCTCGGTCGCCCGCTGGTCGATACCCTGACAGGTTCTCGCCTGGCGAACTTGAAAGAGTTGCGTCCCCGACAGACGATGATTCGCGTGTTGTTCGCCTTCGATCCGTGGCGGTCGGTCATCCTGCTCACCGGCGGCGACAAATCCGGCTTGTGGACGAGCTGGTACGAGCACGCGATTCCGTATGCCGAAGAACTCTTCGCGGCGTATCTCAAAGAGCGGACGGAGGAGGAACAGCGATGAGCGAGTTCACCAAGTGGGACCGCGACGGCTATCGACATCGTGTGGGCGAGGAGGAAGCCGCCCGGCGACGTCGCGCGATCATGGCGGAACAGTGGGGCCATCAACTCGCCGAAGAGCGGAAACGCTTGGGCTTCACCCAGGCCGGTCTGGCCGACATCATGGGTGTCAGCCCGGGTCGGGTGTCGCAGATCGAGCACGGCGAAGTGGCGACAGTCGAAGCTCTCGCCGCATACGTTTCCGCATTGGGTGGAAAACTGGAGTTGCTGGTGGACATCGGAGGACATCTGCTGAGAATGCCGACCGGCCCAGCCGCCTGAGCGTTTTCCGACTCTCGCTTTCCCGCCTCGCCCTGAATCGGACGAGGCGGGAAGGCGTGGCGCAAACTAATCCTTGGTGGCGCGGCGGCGGACGCGGCGGGCGGCGGCGACCAGGTTGCGCAGGGAGGGTTCGAGTTGCCAGTAGTGGCGGGTCTTGAGGCCGCCGTCGGGGTTGGCCCACAGGTATTGCGGGGTGACGGCTTCGGCTGCCGCCGTGAGCAACTCGTCTAGTTCGTCGATGTCGGGGATGCGGGCCGAACGGCTCTCATAGACGCCGGGGCCGACGCCGTGGGTGAGGCCGCGGCCGGAGGCGTAGTCCTCGGTCAGGGCTTCGAGCACCCATTCGATCGAGCGGGTCGCGACGATCGCGGTGACGTCGGCGTCGAGTTCCTCGATCGCCTGCACCACGTCCGCGCGGCCGGAATAGCCGATGTGGGTGTGGATCTGGGTCGCCGGACCGACACCGGAGGTCGCCAGGCGGAACGCGGCCACCGCCCAGCGCAGGTATTCGGGGCGGCCGTCGGGGCGGGCGGGCAGCAGTTCACGGATCGCGGGTTCGTCCACCTGGATGATGGCGATGCCCGCGCGTTCCAGATCCACCACTTCGTCCCGGATCGCCAAGGCGACCTGGTCGGCGGTCTCGTAGAGCGGTTGGTCCTGACGCACGAAGGACCGGGCGATCATCGTCACCGGGCCGGTCACCATGCCCTTGACCGGCTTGTCGGTCAGCGACTGCGCGTAGCTGATCCACTCCACCGACATCGGCGCCGGCCGTGACACGTCACCGTAGATGATCGGCGGGCGCACACACCGCGACCCGTACACCTGCACCCACCCGAAACGGGTGGTCGCGAAACCGTCGAGCAGTTCGGCGAAGTACTGGATCATGTCGTTGCGTTCGTGTTCGCCGTGCACGAGCACGTCCAGGCCGATGTCCTCCTGCAACCGGATGGTGGCCTCGATCTCGGCCTCGATCCGCTTGCGGTACTCCTCGTAGGACAGTCGGCCCGCGCCGAGGTCGTGCCGGGCCTGCCGGGCGCGGCCGGTCTGCGGGAAGGACCCCAGCGTGGTCGCGGGCACCACGGGCAGGTCCAGCCGCTCCTGCTGGGCGGCGCGGCGCACCTCGTAGGGCTCGCGTTCACGCATACCGGGGGTGATCGCGTAGACCCGTTGGCGCACAGCGTGTTTCTGCTTGAAGTGCACTTCGGTCGGCCGCTTGCGCCACTTGTCCGACGGGCCCTCGGTCAACGCCTTCGCGAGCGAGACCACCTCGCCCACTTTCTGTTTCGCGAACGCCAACCGGTCGGCGACATTGCCTTCGATGTCGTATTCGGCGAGCACGTCGTAGGGCACGTGCAGCAGTGTGGTGCCGGTGGAGACCACCAGATCCGGGCACACCGCGGCCAATTCGTTCAAGTAGTTCAGCGTCACGTAACGATCCGCGCGCCACACGTTGCGCCCGTTGATGACGCCCGCGTAGAGCCGCTTGCGGCGGATGCCGGGGATCTTCGCCAGATCTTCCGCACGCATCCGGTGGGTGGCCAGGTCCAGGCCGACCGCCTCGACGTTGGTGCCCGCCAGGATGGTCAAGGCTTCGCCGAAATCGCCGTACTGTCCGGTGACCAGAATGCGCGGACGCAGCGGCGCCTTGGATAGTCGCTGGTAGGCGCGCTCGAAGGCGGCCAACTCGGCCGGCGTGCGCTCACTGGTGTAGGCGGGCTCGTCCAACTGCACGCAGGTCGCGCCGCGCTTGGCGAGCACCTCGAACAGTTCCTCGTAGACCGGCAGCAACCGATCCAACAGCCCGAGGGTGTCGAATTCGGTCTCACCGGGCACCTGCCCCGCCTTGGACAGCAGCAGCAGCGAGGCCGGACCCAACACCACCGGCCGCAGTTCGATCCCCCGCGCCATCGCGCGGTCGAATTCGTCGAGCAGGGCCTGCGGGTGCAGGGAGAACTCGGTGTCGGCGTCGAGTTCGGGCTGCCGGTAGTGGTAGTTGGTGCCGCAGTAACGCACCAATTCCAGCGGCGGCAGGTCCGGCCTGCCGCGCGCCATCAGGAAGTAGAAGTCCAGCGGGTCCAACTCGCCGCGGTGGGCCGCGAAACGGGACGGCACCGCGCCGAAGAGCAGCGCGTTGTCCAGGACGTGGTCGTAGAAGGAGAAAGTGTTGCCGGGGACCTGGGTCAGTCCGGTCGCGGCCAGCTCGCTGAACTGGCGATCCTGGATGTCACGGCCGACCGCGAGCAGGTCCTCCCTGCCGAGCGCCCCGCGCCAGTACGCCTCGAGCGCCCGCTTCAGTTCGCGGTGCGGACCGATCCTCGGGTAGCCGAGGATGCTGCTGCCGTATCCGTCGGTCGCGTTGACCATGTCTCTCCCTTTCGATCCCGGCTCCCCGCCGGTTCGAGTCTTACCAGCGCACCGCTAGCAATCGGATCACGTCCGGGCGCGCGTCGCACGCACCGGCATCAAGCCCGGTACTGGTAGAAGCCCGCGCCGGTCTTCTTGCCGAGCAGGCCGGCTTCGACCATGCGCATGAGCAGCGGCGGGGCCGAGTACAGCGGTTCCTTGAATTCGGTGTACATCGAGTCGGCGATCGATTTCACGGTGTCGAGGCCGACGAGGTCGGTCAGCGCCAGCGGACCCATGGGGTGCGCACAGCCGAGCACCATCGCCTTGTCGACGTCTTCCTTCGTGGCGAAACCGGATTCGACCATGCGGATCGCGGAGAGCAGGTAGGGGACGAGCAGGGCGTTGACGACGAAGCCGGAGCGGTCGGCCGAACGGACGACTTGCTTGCCGAGCACTTCGCCCGCGAAGGCGATGGCCCGCTCGGACACCGATTCGGCGGTCTTGAGGGTGGTGACCAGTTCGACCAGCGGGAGCACCGGCACCGGGTTGAAGAAGTGCATGCCGACCACGCGCTCGGGGTTGGCGGTGGCGACGGCGATCTTCATGATCGGGATGGAGGAGGTGTTGGAGGCCAGCACCGCGTCCGGGTCGGTGACGACCTTGTCGAGTTCGGCGAAGATCGAGGTCTTCACCTCTTCGTTCTCGAGCACGGCTTCGACGACCAGTTGGCGGTCGGCGAAATCGCCGAGGTCGGAGGTGAAGCGCAGTCGCCAGGCGGCCTGTTCGCGTTCACGCTCGGTGATCTTGCCGCTGGACACGCCGCGGTCCAGCGACCGCAGGATCCGGGCGCGCCCCGCGGCGGCCAGTTCCCTGGTCTGTTCGTAGACGAGTACGTCGACGTGCGCGCGGGCGCACACCTCCGCGATGCCGGCACCCATCTGTCCGGCTCCGATGATTCCGACGCGCTGAATCTTCTCGCTGCTCACGTCCCGCTCCTGCTGTTCGTTGTGACTGGTCGGGTTGGCCTGCCGGCCCAAGGGATAGGGATGCCCTCCTCGCCGGGGCTGCGGCGAGGAGGGCGGTACACCCCTACTGGCGTAGGAGATCGTGCGGTCGAAACCACCCAGCGCCGGGGCGCTGTAGAACTGTCACCGCACCGAGGTGCGGACCTCGAAACGACACCGACACCGGTATCGCCCGAGGGGTTTGCGGCCGTCTCGCGTTCCAGTGGGCGAAGCGCATGCGCCGAAGGCGCGAGTCTCGCCCGCTGGAACGCGAGACACCAGGGGCCGCAAACCCCGCGTCGCCGAAGGCGACGCCATTCAACTCAGTGGAACTGACCTTCTTCGGTCGAGCCCTTCAGGGCCGCGGTCGAGGTGTTGGGGTCGACGGTGGTGGCGATGGTGTCGAAGTAGCCGGCACCGACCTCGCGCTGGTGCTTGATCGCCGTGAAGCCACGCTCGGCGGCGGCCTTGAACTCGCGCTCCTGCAGGTCGACGAAGGCGGTCATGCCCTCGCGGGCGTAGCCGTAGGCCAGGTCGAACATGCCGTAGTTGAGCGAGTGGAAGCCGGCCAGGGTGATGAACTGGAACTTGAAGCCCATGGCGCCGAGTTCACGCTGGAACTTGGCGATGGTGGCGTCGTCCAGGTGCGCCTTCCAGTTGAAGGAGGGCGAGCAGTTGTAGGCCAGCAGCTGGTCCGGGAATTCGCCGCGGACGGCCTCGGCGAACTTGCGGGCGACCTCGAGGTCCGGCACGCCGGTCTCCATCCAGATGAGGTCGGCGTAGGGCGCGTAGGCCTTGGCGCGGGCGATGCAGGGCTCGATGCCGTTCTTCACACCGAAGAAGCCTTCGGCGGTGCGGGTGCCGTCGAGGAATTCGCGGTCGCGCTCGTCCACATCGGAGGTGATGAGGGTGGCGGCTTCGGCGTCGGTGCGGGCGATGATGACCGAGGGGACGTCGGCGACGTCGGCGGCCAGGCGCGCGGAGGTCAGGGTGCGGATGTGCTGCTGGGTGGGGATGAGCACCTTGCCACCGAGGTGGCCGCACTTCTTCTCCGAGGCGAGCTGGTCTTCCCAGTGCACACCGGCGGCGCCTGCGGCGATCATGGCCTTCTGGAGTTCGTAGGCGTTGAGCGCGCCACCGAAGCCGGCTTCGGCGTCGGCGACGATCGGGGCCAGCCAGTTCGACACCGAGGTGTCGCCTTCGACCTTGGCGATCTCGTCGGCGCGCAGCAGCGCGTTGTTGATGCGACGCACGACCGAGGGCACCGAGTTGGCCGGGTACAGCGACTGGTCGGGGTAGGTGTGGCCGGATAGGTTGGCGTCACCGGCGACCTGCCAGCCCGACAGGTAGATGGCCTTGAGGCCGGCGCGGACCTGCTGCACGGCCTGGTTGCCGGTGAGGGCGCCGAGGGAGTTGATGTAGTCCTCGTTGTTGACGAGGTCCCACAGGATCTCCGAGCCGCGCCGGGCGAGGGTGGCTTCTTCGACGACGGTGCCCTGGAGCTTCGACACCTGGTCGGCGGTGTAGTTGCGGGTAACGCCCTTCCAGCGCGGGTTGGTGTCCCAATCCTGCTGGATTTCCGCGGTGGTCTTCGGGGTGCCGGTGGTCGACATCTCTGACTCCACTTCCTTCGGTCGGTCTGGTTGCCGCTGTCCCGAGATTTCCGCTCGGACTGCTGTGTCGGCAATTCGCAGGCTTGCTATGCCCTTGGGGTGTACTTCCACACGATTGCACACCCAGAAATGGCCGTCTACCTGTTGCTACTGTGAATCGAAGCTAGGTTTCACAGCCGGTTTGCCAACTTTGCGAAATTTGCCATTGAATTGCAAGCATGTTTCCTACTCGTCGGTAGCCCTGACGTGGGATTTTTACGTTACGGTCGTACTGTTTGAGAGCGGCCCCGACGGTGGCCAACCCACCCTCGACGCCGACCGCTTGTGAGGACGTTCACAAGTAGGGGCAGCCGCCTGCTGTGTGCGCCGGGCCACATCCGCGGCCCCCGGTGCGCCACGATGGACCGAACCGGACACACCGAACAGGAGCCCCATGCGACCTCTGCGCCCCGCCGTGATCGCCACCGCCACGATCGCCGCCGCCACGATCGGCCTGCCGAGCGCCTTCGTCCCCGCCGCGAGCGCCGACCCGGGCACGGTCGTCGCGATCGAACCGCTCTCGCCCGCCGCCATCCTCCCGGGATCGGTGAACTCCGCGCGACTGCGCTACGAGACGACCACCGTCGGCGAGGCGTCGACCACCGCGAGCGCGGCCGTCTGGTTCCCGCCGGGCGAGGCCCCCGAAGGCGGCTGGCCGGTCATCGCGTGGGCGCACGGCACCGTCGGACTCGGCGACGACTGCGCCTACAGCGTCGCCGGACCGGGCGAGGTCGAGCGGGACTGGTCCTACCTGGGCACCTGGCTGGACCAGGGCTACGCGATCGTGGCCGCCGACTACGCCGGGCTCGGCTCGCCCGGCGAGCACCCGTACCTCAACGGCCGGGTCGAGGCGCACAACGTGGTCGACGCGGTGAAGGCGGCCGAGCGGCAGTACCCCCAGTTGTCGAACAAGTGGGCCGTGGTCGGCCAGTCCCAGGGCGGCGGCGCGGCCGTGTTCACCGCGCGCTACGCCACCGAATTCGGCGGACCCGAACTCGACTACCGCGGCGCGGTCGGCACCGGCGTCCCGGCCTACATCGAGGACATCCTGCTACCGCTGGGTCCGGGCGTGCCGCCGATCGCCCTGGGCCCGCACACCACGGCCTACGTCTTCTACATCCTCAACGGCCTGCGCGCGAGCTACCCCGACCTGGACATCGAGTCCTACCTCACCCCGTCGGGCCGCTACTGGCTCGAACGCGGTCGCACCGCCTGCCTCGAGCAGTTCGGCGACGAATTGAGCGCCGCGGGCGTGATCGTCGGCGACCAGTTCAGCCGCCCGTTGGCGCAGATCCCGGACCTGCTCGGCGTCCTGACCCGCACGATGGGTCTGCCCGAATCCGGCTTCGACCGCCCGCTGTTCCTCGGGCAGGGCCTGCGCGACACCGACGTCATCACCCCGGCGACCCTGCTCTACGCCGAACGCCTGCGCGCCAACGGCCAACCGGTCACCCTGCACACCTATCCCACCGACCACAGCGGCACGGTCAACGCCTCCCTGGTCGACTCGCTGCCCTTCGTCCAGCGCCTGTTCGCCTGACCGGTCAACCCACCGGGTGGGTCGCGCGCCAGTGTTCGGCGATGTCGATGCGGCGCGCGACCCAGACGCGGTCGTGGGACTGGACGTGGTCGAGGAAGCGTTCGAGCGCGGCCAGCCGGGCCGGACGCCCGACCAGACGGCAGTGCAACCCGACCGACAGCATCTTCGGGCTGCCCTCGCTCCCTTCGCGATAGAGCACGTCGAAGGCGTCGCGCAGGTGGGCGAAGAACTGTTCGCCCGTGGGGAAGCCCGCGGGCGAGGCGAACCGCATGTCGTTGGTGTCGAGGGTGTAGGGGACGACGAGATGGTCGGCCTCCCCCACCCGCACCCAGTAGGGCAGATCGTCGGCGTAGGAGTCGGAGTCGTAGGCGAAACCGCCGTGTTCGACCACCAGTTCCCTGGTGTGCGGTGAGTCGCGGCCGGTGTACCACCCGCGCGGTGGCGCTCCGGTCAGTTCGGTGAGCACGCGGACCGCCTCAGCCATGTCCGCGCGTTCGGTCTCCCGATCGGTCAGCTGATACGACTTCCAGCGCAGACCGTGACTCGCGATCTCGTGACCGAGTTCGCCGAAGGCCGCCACCACCTCCGGATTGCGCTGCATCGCGCGCGCCACCGCGAAGATCGTCAGGGGCAGGCCGCGCCGCTCGAAGGCGCGCAGCACCCGCCATACCCCCGCCCGCGCGCCGTACTCGTACAGCGATTCCATGCTCATGTGGCGGTTGGGGAACGCCTCGGCGGGGGTCATCTCGGACAGGAAGGTCTCCGAATGCGGATCGCCGTCCAGGACGCAGTTCTCCCCGCCCTCCTCGTAGTTCAGGACGAACTGCACGGCGATCCGGGCCCCACCGGGCCAGCGCGGGTCCGGCGGCGTCGGACCGTAGCCGACGAAATCGCGCGGGGCGCTCATCCGCCGAACTCGCCGAACAGGCGCAGGCGCGCCAGCCCGCCGTCGGGATGGATGTCCAGGCGGACCTCTTCGACCGAAGCCGCGACGGGGGCGATCGGAAAGCGGTGCCGGGTATCGGGCAGCAACGCCGTGTGGGGCAGCAGTTCCACCTCGGTCCCGTCGGCGGTGGTGCCGGTGAGCCGGGCCGCGCCGGGACTGTTCCCGAGGAACCAGGACGTGTCGATCTCGGCGAGCCGGATCAGACCCGGACCCGCCAGCCGGATCCGCACCCAGTCGTTGCCGTCGTCGCGGCGACGCGCGGTCTCCCAGCCCTCCCCCATGCTGCGCGCGTTGCCCGGATAGAGCAGTTGGTTGGGCGAACTGTAGAAGCGGTTGGAGCAGTCCAGCACCAGCGCGCCGTTCTCCAACGCGGCCAGGTCCAACGGGCCCAGACCCAGCAGCGCCGGATCGGGCCTGCCCTCGCCGTGCACGCGCAGACGGGCGATGCCGCCGTCCGGATGCATGGTGAGTTTGACGTGGGTCCACCGGTTCTCGTCCTCGACCGGGAACGGGTTGCGACTGTCGCCGGTGAGCTTCCCGTGTTCGATCAGCGGCGTCCAGTCCGTGCGCGCCGCGATCTCCCCGGCGGGCGGATACCCCTGCACCTCCAGCGCCGACAGCGAGAACGCGGGCGGATAGTTGCCGGTGAACCACGCCGTGTCGACGACGACACCGCGGATCACGCCGGGCACGCCGAGTCGCACCACCGCGGCGTCCTCGCCCGGTTCGCCGCGATGCCTGCGCGTCTCCCACCCGTCGTAGATCTGCCCCTTGTGCCCGAAGGTCGACGGCCGGTACTCGGCGGGCGCGGCCGTGATCAGATTCTCCTTCTCGGCGAAGAACTCGTCGTTCGCCCAGATCACCGAGCCGCCGAGGGCGCGCACCGCCAGATCGGGCAGTAGCGTGAAATCGTCGTCGTGCATTCAGTTCTCCTCTGCGGGATACGGCGGTGAATCCTGCGCCGGGCGCGGCGGCATCGGTTGCGTGGGTGTCGGCACCGGAGCGCGGGTCACGAGCGCGCGCAGCACGTCCGGGGTCAGTTCCGGGGCTTGTGCGCGCAGGTCCGATTCGGTGCGCGCGCCGCAGGCCAGTGCCCGGGTGACGGTGGCGGCCAGCGCCTGCGCGGTGGCGGGTTCGTCGACGACGTCGCCGCCGCGCCGACCCAGGTAGTCGCGCAACCGCGGCACCGCGACCTCGACCGCCTGCCGGAAGTAGGCGTAGGTCGCCAGCCACCGGGTGACCAGGTGGCCGGGATGCATGTCCCAGCCCTGGTAGTAGCCGCGCCGCAGCGCGCGCGTCACCAGGCGGTGGTGGTTGCGCAGCGCCGCCGCCGGGTCGGCGTCCGGGACGATCTGGGTGGAGCCGTCGCAGATCCACACCCCCGTCTGCGCGGCGGCCACCTGCATGACCGCCTTCGCGTGATCGGCGGCGGGATGGTCCAGCGCTTGATCGGTGGCCGCGATGCCGCACGCGGCGGTGTAGTCGTAGGTGCCGAAATGCAGCGCGCTGCACCGTCCTTCGGCCGCACCGAGCAGGCCGGAGACCGCGGCCGTGCCGTCGGGTGCGAGGATCGCCTGCGGCGATTCGATCTGCAACTCGAAACGCAGCGCGCCCTCGGGAGCGCCGAAACCGCGTTCCAGACCGTGACACAGCGCGGTCAGCGCCGAGACCTGCTGCACGGCACGGATCTTCGGCACGGTGAGAACGAACCCGTCCGGGATGCCGCCCGCGGCTTCCAGCACGATTTCGAGGGTGCGCAGCGCGCGTCCCCGCTCCGGCCCGGCCAACCCTTTCATCCTGATCCCGAATCCGCGCGGCGCGTCCGGGTCGGCAGCCCAGCCCGCGAGAATCCGGCCCGCGACCTCGGCGGTCCCGTCTTCCTGCTCGTCGGGGCGGAAGCCGTAGCCGTCCTCGAAATCGATGCGCAGGTCCTGGACCGGATCGCGGGCCAGGCGGTCGCGGACCGCGTCCAGCGAGTCGGCGGTGTCCAGTTCGGCGAGCAGGTCGCGGTGGCCGTCGAACAGGGCCAGCGCGGCCGCGCCCCATCCGCGCGGGGTGTCGGCGGCAACCTTGTCGGCGGGCACGTACACGGTGTGCACGGGCTGGACGCGCTGGTCCGGGTCCGGGTAGCGCGCCCGCAGGTCGGCGTCGACCGCGTCGAGGATCGAGTGCACACGGGCCCGGATGTGCTCGGGCAGTCGATTCATCCGCGAGGTCCTTTCCGCAGGGCGCGCCAGATCCGTTCCGGCGTCATGGGCAGCCGATCCGGCCGCACCCCGACCGCGTCGGCGATGGCGTTGGCCAGGGCGGGCGCGACCGGGTTGTAGGGCGATTCACTCATGGATTTCGCGCCGAGAGGGCCGAGCTCGTCACTCGTTTCGGCGAAATACACCTCCGTCACGGGAATGTCGGCGAACTGCGGGATGTGGTAGTGCCGCAGGGCGTGCACGGTGAGGACGCCGTCGACGGGGCGAAGGTCCTCGTAGAGCGCGGTGCCGATGGCCTGGGCCACCCCACCCTCCACCTGCCCGCGGCACTGCGTCGGATTGAGCACCGTGCCGGCGTCGGCGGCCTGGATCGACTGCAGGATGCGCACGAGGCCCGTCTCCGGATGCACCGCGACCCGGAAAGCGTGCACGTTGAAGCTCACCGAGCGGGGGCTGCCCGCGTGCGAGCCGTGCGCCGAGAGTTCCCCCTCCGCCAGCAGTTCGGCGGCCCGCACCAGTCGGTCGCCGCAGCGCACCCCGTCGGCCACCAGTTCGGCGTCGGCCGGATCGGTGCCCGTCACTCGGGCCGCGCGGTGCAGCATCCTTTCGCGCAGGGCCAGCGCCGCCAGATGGGAGGCCTTGACCGCCACCACGATTCCGGTGGAGCCGAACGCGCCGGTGTCGTGTTCGACCAGGTCGGTGTCGGATTGGCGCACACGGACGCGGGTCACGTCGGTCGCCAGCGCGGCGGCGGCGAGTTGGGCGTGCACAGTGGTGGTGCCATTACCGAATTCGACCGTGCCGACCCGGAGTTCGTAGGAGCCGTCCGGGCGCAGTGCCGCGACCGCGTCCGACCGGTGACCGCGCGGCGGAATGGTCGCGATCATGGACAGCGCCATCCCCGTGCCCACCCGCCAGTCAGGACCGGGCGCTCGGACCCCGTTCCCTCGGCGCAGCGCCGCCTCGGCCAGGTCGAGACATTGGCCGAGGCCGTAACTGCCGAAGATCAGGTCGCCCTCGTGCGCGCTCGAACCCACGAACGCGTCGCCCGGAACCACCACGTTGCGGCGGCGCATCTCGAACGGATCGATGCCGAGGTCGGCGGCCAACCGATCCAGCGCCGACTCCACACCGAAGATGATCTGGCCGAGTCCGTAGCCACGGAACGCACCCGAAGGCACCGAATTCGTGTACACCGTCCGCGCGTCGACCCGCTTGTTCGGACAGCGGTACACCTCCACGGATTCGCTGACCCCGTGGAACATCACACCGGCCGAATGGTTTCCGTACGCGCCCGCGTCGGCCAGCACGTCGATCGCCAAGGCGGTGAGCACGCCGTCGGCGTCCGCGCCCGCGGTGACCCGCACGCGCATCGGGTGCCGGGTGGTCGCGGCGGTGAACTCCTCGGCGCGCGTGTACTCGTAGTGCACGGGCCGCCCGGTGCGCAGGACGGCCAACGCGATCAGGTCTTCGACCAGCATCTCCTGCTTCGCGCCGAACCCGCCGCCGACGCGGGCGGCGAACACCCGCACCCGGTCGCGTTCCAGCCCGAACACCTCGCACAATTCGTCGCGCACCAGGAACGGCACCTGCGTGCTGCACCGGATGACCAACCGGCCCGCCTCGTCCAGCCACCCGATACCGCCGTGCGTCTCCAGGTGCACGTGCTGACCGCGCGGCGAATACCATTCCCCGCGCACCACTTTCGCGGCCCGTGCCAGCCCGTCGGCGAGATCGCCCACGCCGCCGTGCACTTCGGCCACCAGGTTTCGTCCGGCGTCGGCGATCCGCGCGGAAGCAGGCTTGTCGGCGTGCAGCAGCGGCGCACCGGGCAGCAACGCCTCCGCCGGATCGAAGACCGCGGGCAGCGGTTCGTAGTCCACCCGCACCAGTCGGCACGCCGCCCGCGCGATGTCGAGGGTGTCGGCCACCACCGCCGCGACCCGTTGCCCCACGAAACGCACCGTGCTGTCCAGCACGAACGTGTCGTCGGGATCGTCCTCGCGCAGTTCGTGGCGGGCCGTGGAGAAGGCGACCGCGGGCGCGTCGGCGTGGGTGAGGACCGCGCGCACACCCGGAAGCGCGTCGGCGGCGGAGGTATCGATCGCGCGGATGCGCGCGTGGGCGTGCGGGCTGCGAAGGACGGCCAGGTGCAGCGGGCTCGTGGGTGGCGCGTCTTCGGGGCGCACGCGCGTCGGTGTCGGCATTCCGAATCCAGGCGGCGGGACGTCGACAGGCTCGGGCGGCGACAGGTGCGGTGGACCGCCGGACGTTCTCCCCGCCGACTCGGGTCCCGCGTCGCGGGGCAGGACGTCGAAGGTGAAGGGTTCGACGCCGGTCACCACGCGGGGGCCTGCCGGTGCGCCGACTCCGGTCGCGACGGGCTCACCGGTCAGGGCCTCGCGCAGGGCGCGGTAGCCGGTGCAGCGGCACAGATTGCCCTTCATGAGTTCCGGGACCAGGTCCGGTTCGAGGGCTGAATCCTCGGTGCCGCAACCCAGTCCGGCGGCGGTGACGACCATGCCCGCGGTGCAGAAGCCGCATTGGAAGGCGGCGGCGTCGAGGAAACGCCGTTGGACCGGATGGGGCCGCTGCGGGGTGCCGAGACCGGCGGCGGTGACCACGGTGCTGTCGGCGGCGCGGTGGGCGGGGATCAGGCAGGAGTGCACGGTGCGGCCGTTCAGGTTCACCGTGCACGCGCCGCAGTCGCCGGTGTCACATCCCTTCTTGACCGCGAAATGACCGTGCTCGCGCAGCAGGGTGCGCAGACACTGCCCCGGGCGCGGGTCGGCTTCGACGGTCTCGCCGTCCACCTCGAACCTCATGACCGACCGCCGGACCGCAACTCCTCGGCTACCTCACGGGCGAGGATTCCGGTGACGTGGCGACGCCAGTCGGGCGCGCCGTGCGGGTCGTCGAACCACAGGCGCGGGTCGAGCGCGGCCAGCGCGGTGTCGAGATCGTCGAGGTCAGGGGGCGCGGGAAAGTCGAGGACGACAGGTCGCATGGTCGCGCCGGTGATGGTCAGCGCGACGCGCCCGTCGGGTTCGCGACGGCCCATCACGACCGACCCGGAGCGTCCGGTCGGCGCGATCGCGATCTTCCGGAACGCCGTGTGCGAGAGCAGACTTCGTCTCGGCACCGTGACCGAGCGGAGTACTTCGCCGGGCGCGAGGGCGGTGCGCTGCGGTCCGAGGACGAACTCGCGCAGCGCGATTCGCCGGTCGACGCCGTCCGGCGACCAGATCAGCGCGTCGGCGTCGAGCGCGGTGAGCGCCGCCAGTACGCCGCCCGCGGGCAGCGCGAGGCAGATGTTGCCGCCGACCGTCGCGGTGCGCCAGATCTTGTGCGAGGCCAGCAGCGCCCGGCAGCCCGCCGCGAACAGCGCGGTTCCGGGCAGGTCCGGGCGCGGACCCCCGAGTTCCCGACCGGGGACGGTGCCGGCGAATTCGGCGAGCGTGCAGGTCGCGGCGATTTCCAGGCCCGCGGAGGTCTCGACCAGCGCGGGCCACTCGAAGCCGGTGAGGTCGACCAGGCGGCGCAGATGCTCCTGCGGTTCGGAGTACAGGAAGGTGCCGCCCGCCAGGATCGCGGTGTCCGCGTCGAGGCAGGCCAGATCCGCCCGCTCCCGGGCCGTGACCACCTCCCGGATCGTGTCCAGGTCCACTTCTCACCTCACTCCACAGCACCTGTTACCACCCTAGAGACCGCGGGTTGCCGGGATGTTGCACGACACCGGGTCCAGATTTCCCCCGCATTACCCGCCCCACCCGACCTGCGCCGTTCCCCACCCCGAAGTGCGAATGCTCACAGCACCGATTCGGCTGGATGAGCTGATCAATGGCCGGTGACGAGGGTCTTCTGGGCTCGGGCGACCTGGGTGGCGACTTCGGATTCGTCCACAGTGGTGACGGCGCCGTCGCGGACCACTTCCCGGCCGTTGACGAGCAGGGCGGCGAGGGGTGGTGGGGAGCCGAGGACGAGGGCGGTGATCGGGTCCTCGATGCCCGCGTGAGCGGGGGTGTCGAGGCGCCAGAGGGCGAGGTCGGCGAGCTTGCCGGGTTCCACGGAGCCGATCTCGGCGGCGCGGCCGAGGACGCGCGCGCCGCCCATGGTGGCCAGTTCGAGGGCGGTGCGCACGCTCATCGCGCGCGGTCCGCCGACGGCGCGCGCGTAGAGCAGGGCGTTGCGCGGTTCCTCGATCATGGAACTCGCTTCGTTGCTGGCCGCGCCGTCGACGCCGAGGCCGACCGGTACACCCGCGGCCAGCAGGTCGGCGGTGCGCGCGATACCCGCGCCGAGGCGGCCGTTGGAGGTCGGGCAGTGCGCGATCCCGGTGCCGGAGGCGGCCAGCGCCGTGATCGCCGGGTCGTCGAAGTGCACGCCGTGGGCGAACCACACGTCTTCGCCGAGCCAACCGACGCGGTGCATGTATTCGGCGGGTGTGCACTCGAATTGTGTCGCGCAGTAGTCGGATTCGTCGGTCGTCTCGGCGAGGTGGGTGTGCAGTCGCACGCCGCGCGCGCGTGCCAGCGCGGCCGATTCCCGCAGCAGGTCGGCGGTCACCGAGAACGGCGAGCACGGGGCCAAGCCGATCCGCAGCATGGAATCGAAGGCCGGGTCGTGCCAGCGGTCGATCGCGTCGGCGCTCGCGGCGAGGATCGTGTCCAGGGATTCGACCACGTCGTCCGGCGGCAGTCCGCCCGCGCTCTCGCCGAGATCCATCGACCCCCGACACGGGTGGAATCGCAGACCCACCCGCGCGGCCGCCCTGATCTCGGCGGCCAGCAGGTCACCGCCCGCGCGCGGGAACAGGTAGTGGTGATCGCTGCTGGTGGTGCATCCCGTGCGGGCCAGTGCCGTCAGCGCGCCGGTCGCGGCGATCGCCACGGAATCCTCGGTGATGCCGGACCACACCGGATACAGCGTGGTCAGCCACTCGAACAGGGTGCTGTCGGCGGCGAGTCCGCGGGTGATCCACTGGTAGAGGTGGTGGTGGGTGTTGACCAACCCCGGCGTCAGCAGACATCCGCGCCCGTCGATGCGCGGACCGGCCGTCTGCGGGGCGTGGCCCGCGCCGACGGCGGCGATCCGGTTGCCGTGCACCACCACGTGACCGTCGCGGTATTCGGTTCCCGCCGCGTCGACCGTGGCGATCGCGCAGCCCTCGATGACCCACGTCGCCGCGGGCGGCACGGTCACAGGTCCCAGGCCGGGCCGGGCTCCGGCGCGTCCTGACGGGCGACGGTGGCGTGGATGAGTCCGTAGGGACGGTCGTCGGCGTGGTAGACCTCCCCGTGGTTCGGGATGCCGAAACGCCCCAGGTCGTAGTCGAAGTGGTGACGGTTGGGCGCGGCCAACCGGACCTCGGCCAGGACGGGATACGCCTCGAGCGCGGCTTTGCCCATCTCGAACAGTGTCTGCTGCAACGCCTTCGAGTGCAGGGTGGCGAAGACCTCGAGCATGGCGGCGCGGATGCCGAGGTAGGTCTCGTCCCAGTCGACCCCGGTGGTCGCGGTGAAGCGCCACTGCGCGTTCAGCGACGTGGCCAGCATCCGGTCCGAGGTGGGCTCGAGCACGGTGAAATCGTCGACGAGGAAATCGGCGAATTCCGACCCGGTGGATTTGAGGATGACCAGGTCCTTCACCCCGCCGATCACCCAGGCCCGCTGCTCGGGGCCGACGCCCGCGACGGTGACCGTCACGGTACGGATCTCCGGCCCCCGCCGCACCCAGGTGTGGTCGTGCTCGAGTGTGCCCACCGCGACCCGCTCCCAGGCGTATTCGTCGATCTCCACCCGCGCGCTGCGCACCGGTTCGATCTCGTCGACGAAATGCGCGGCCAGCGCCAAACCGTAGTCCTCGACCGGTTGCGCGCCGGGCCGCTTGGCGAAGGCGTAGGCGGTCTGCTTCTGCGAATCGGTGGGCAGCACCTTGCGCTGGTCGCCCGCGACGTAGGCGTCGGCGAAATCGCCGCGCAGCACGGTGGAGACGTTGAGGTCGCGGATCTCGTGGCGCGCGGCATCGCGGTAGACGCGAACGATCCGGTTCTCGGCTTTGCCGTACCGGTTGTCCGACAACACGATCGGCCCGCTCAGTTGCATCTCAGCTCCCTCGGTAGGTGGAGAAGGCGAAGGGCGACAACAACAACGGGACGTGGTAGTGCCGCTCCTCGCCGACGGCGAAGCTGATCGACACCTCCGGGTAGAACGTGTCGATCCGCTGCTGCGCGAAGTACCCACCGGTGTCGAACACCAACCGGTAGACCGCGGGCGTGAGGTCATCGGCCAAGCGCGCGACGCGTCCGTCGGCATCGGTCGATCCCGTGCCGAGGAGCCGATCGCCCCGGTACAGGTCGACGGCGACGCCCGCGGCGGGTGCGCCGCGCACGGCGTCGAGGACGTGGGTGCTCAGCGAGCTCACGCCTCGGCTCCGAACAGACGCAGCAACCGCGTCCGGTTGATCCGGCCCAGTTCCACGCGCATGATCCGCCGCTCGGTCGCGGGGTCGTTGCCCAGCCGGGTGGTCAGCAGGTCCAGCAGTTCGGCGCCGCCGCGGCCGGCGGCGTGCACCAGATACCGGTGACCGAAGCGCAGTTCGTAAGCCGTGTTGCCCGCCGCGAGCGCGTCGCGATCGTCCGGGTCGACGCCGGCCTGTTCCCGGGCCGAGCTCGCGGACGTGGTGGGCCCGCCGATGCGCGGGTGCGCCGCGACCGCGCGGTCGAGTTCGTCCTCGGACAGCAGGGCCAGTGCGTTCGCGGCGGCGTGCAGCACCGCGGGGAGGTCGGCGAACGGGCGCGCGGCGGCCACCGCGCGCGCGAAGTCGGGGGAATCGCAGCAGGTCCGCAGGACCGCCTCGGCCGCGTCCGCGGACATCGCGTTGAACCGCGCGAGATCGAGAGCGGGCTGCGTCATCGCTCCAGCATCGGCCACCGCCTGCCGGGCCGCCACCCGAACGGGCCGCGACCCGCCGGGAATTCGCCCGCCACCCGCCGTCGGGTCTGTCGAAGCGAGAACTTCGTCATGAAAACGTCAGAATTCCCCCACCGTGCGGGCGGAGGTAACCCACGGGCAATGGTTCGCCGCTACGGTGGCGGGCGTGAGCTCCACCGCCCCCGCCCCGAGTGCCCCCGCCGCATGCGCGGGGATCGTGCTCGCGGCCGGCGCCGGGACCCGCTACGGGATGCCCAAAGCGCTGGCCGAGGACGGCGCGTGGCTGCGCGCGGCGGTGGCCGCCCTGCGTGACGGCGGCTGCGCGCCGGTCGTGGTGGTCCTCGGCGCGACGGGTCCGGAGCCGATGCCGCTGCCCGCGGGCGCGGAGCACGTGTGGGCCGCCGACTGGGCGAGAGGGCTGAGCGCCTCGCTGCGGGCCGGCCTGGCGCGGGTGGCGGACACCGCGGCGGACTACGTCGCGATCATGCCGGTGGACACTCCCGATGTCGGCCCCGAGGTGGTGACGCGGGTCGTCGCGGCCGCCCGCACCGCGCCGAGCGGGCTGGCCAGAGCTGTGTTCCGCGGCACACCCGGGCACCCGGTTGTGATCGGCCACAAGCACTGGACCTCGGTCTGGTCGAGCGCGGTAGCAGATTCGGGAGCCCGCACCTATTTGGTCGGTCGAGAGGATATGGTGTGCGTCACGTGCGACGATTTGGCGACGGGACTCGATCGCGACTTCCCGGCCACGACGCCCGGTGATCGGAGCTAGAAACAGATGCGCGACATCGTCGATGACCTATTGCGGGTGTGGCACTCCGGCCGGACCGGAGGACTTGCCACCGTCGTGCGAACCGTGGGTTCGGGGCCGTTGGACGTCGGCTCGGCGATTCTCGTCGACGCCAACGGCGCTGCCTACGGCTCGGTTCTCGGCGGGGCGGTGGAATCCGCGGTGCGCGAGGCGGCGCTGGCCGCGGCCCGCACCGGACGCCGGGCCATGCACCGCTTCGGTGTGCCCGCCACGGAGGCGGGCAACGAAGCGGGCGGCATGATCGACGTCTTCGCCGAACCCTTCTCCCGCCGCGACTTCCCCGAATTCCCGACCGTGGCGGCCGAGATCGCCGCGCACCGCCGGACCACCATCTTCACCGTGGTGTGGAATCCGGACGGCGACCTGATCGGTCAGCACCTGGTGACCGACAAGCGCCACGCCACCGAATTGGTGGCCCTGCCCGAATCCGACGTGTTCGTGTGCTCGTTCGCACCGCCGCCCCGGATGATCATCTTCGGCGCGACCGCGATCTCCGCCGCTCTGACGGTGCAGGCCCGCCTGCTCGGCTACCGGGTGACGATCTGCGATTCCCGCGACGACCTGATCTCCGCCGACGCCTTCCCCGGCGCGGAGGTCGTGGTGGACTGGCCGCACCGCTACCTGAACACGCTCTCCGCGGCGGGCGAGATCGACGCCGACACCGCGATCGTGGTGGTCTCGGGCGATCCGACCTTCGAGATCCCGCTGCTGACGGTGGCGCTGCGCCTGCCGGAACTGGCCTACCTCGGGGCGACGGGCACGATGGCCGCGCACCACCGCCGGGTCGAGGACCTGCGGGCGGGCGGCTTCGGCGACGCGACGATGGCGCGACTGCACTCCCCCGCCGGTCTGGCCGTGGGGGCGCGCACCGCGACCGAGCACGCCATCGCCATCGCCGCGGAACTGCTCGCGGCGCGCAGTGGACGGAGCGTCCCCGTCCACCCTGGTAGGGCCGATGTGGTTCACGCCGAGGACGTCTTCGGCGCGAGGGCATCGGTCGCCCTGTGACGACCGGGCCCCGACGACGTGGTCCCGTCAGCGATTACTGCTTCAGACCCGGATTCTCCGCGTAGACCTCGCGCAGCACCGACAGGTCGAACAACTGGTCGGCGGTGATGTCGATCTTCGCCGTGCGCAAGGCGGCGATGTTCTGTTCGACCAGGCGATCGGTCATGGTCAGCAGGCCGTTGGCGGCCGTGTCGGCCGAGACCACCAGGCCGTTCTGCGCCGTGGCCTCCTGGGTCTGTTCGGCCAGGTCGAGATTCTGGTCCTTGCCGTAGACCTCGACGGCCAGGCGCGCGGATTCGGCCGGGTCGGCGACCGCGTCCTTCCACCCTTTGATCTCGGCGGCCAGGAACGCCTTCAGTTTGTCGCGTTCGTCGTCGATGGTGGATTGCAGCACGGTGAGTGTTTCCGCGACCAGCGGCAGGTTGTAGTCGGCGAACAGGAAATTCGCGTTCGGAAAGCCCTTGGCGGCCAGCGTGATCGGTTCGTTGGTGACGTAACTGACCCAGCCGTCGACCTCACCGTTGGCCAGCGGTGTCGGATCGTATTGCGCGGGAACGATCGTCACGTCGGAGGGTTTCATGTCGTTCGCGGCGAGCAACGCGTTGAAGATCAACTGATTGGTGTCCTGCACGCCGATCTTGCGGCCCTTCATCTCCTGCGGCGAGCCGATCGGTTTCCCGGCCGAACTGACGATGCAGAACGGATTCTTCTGGAACGTGGTCGCGACGATCTTCGCGGGCAGACCTTCCAGGATCGCGGGGGCAGTCGTCTGCGGCGCGGACAGCCCCAACCACACCTTTCCGGTGTCGAGTCCGGCCTCGACCGACGTGCTGGCGGCGCCGCCCGCGATGAGATCCACCGCGCCGAATCCGGCGTCGCGGAAATAGCCGCGGGAATCGGCGAAATACTCACCGGCGAATTCGATGTTCTTCAACCAGGACAACTGGATCGCGACGGCGCCGAATTTAGAGCCGTCCGCGCGCGACCCGCCGGAGGATTCCGCCGCGTCGTCACCGCAGGCGGCCAGCGTCGCGGCGCCCCCTAGGACGGCACCGGTGAGCGCGGAATAGCGGAGAAAACGGCGACGATCGAACACTGGTGTCATGGACCGAATCTAGGGTCGGCCGGTTTCGGTTTGTTTACCTCCGCGTTCCGACCGTTCGCCGCGGCCCGGCGGGTCAGTCCGGCTCGCGCGGCGCGCCGAATCGGGCCAGGACCAGGTTCTCCACCACGCCCACGATCGCGTAGAGCGCCACCGACACCAGTGTGACGATCACGATGCTCGCCCACAGCTTGTTGTACTGGAAGGTGGGGATGGCCCGGATCAGACTCGCTCCCAAACCGGTTCCACTGCCCAGCCATTCGCCGATCAGCGCGCCGATCAGCGCGCCCGGCACCGAGATCCGGGCGGCGGCGAACACGGAGGGCAGCGCGGCGGGCAGCGCGACCATGCGCAGCCCCGTCCAGCGCGACCCGCCGTAGGCCGCGACCACGTCCAACGCCTGGCGCGGCGCGCCGCGCAACCCCGTCACGATCATCACCAGCGCCGGGAACAGCACGACGATCGCGGCCATCACCGCGACGCCGCCCGATCCGCGGCCGAACACCAGCACGATGATCGGCGCGAGCGCGACCAGCGGCACCGAACGCAACAGCATCGCCACCGGCATGAAAGTCTGCTCGAGGGCCGTCACCGAGACGAACAAGGCGGCGATGACCAGCGCCGCGCCCATGCCGAGACCGAAGCCGATGGCCGCGTCGCGCAGCGTGATCATCAGGTCGTCGAGGATGGCCGAGCGGGCGGCGGGCGCGCCGGGCGCGGTCACCAGGTAGCGCCAGATGTCGCCGGGTGATTTGCCGACCCGGGGACCGACCTGCGGGAAGACCCGCAGGAACAGTTCCCACAGCACCAGGATCAGCAGCAGCGAGGTCAGCAGCGGGAACAGGAACACCGCGATCCGGCGGGCCGCGGTCATCGCGCCTGTCCCGCCGTCAAGGGCGCGGCCAGTCGAGCGCCCAGCGCGACGATCGCGTAGCCGAGACCGGCCAACGCCGCCGCGGCCAAGGCCATCCCCCAAGTTCGCGGCACGTTGTAGGCGGTCTGGGCGGCGGTCAGCGCCACCCCGATCCCGCTGTCCACCCCGCCGAGGTATTCACCGATGATCGCGCCCAGCACCGCCGACGGCGCGGCGATCTTCAACGCCGCGAACAGGTTCGGCAACGCGGCGATTATCCGGACGCGCAACAGTTGCTGGAACCGTCCGCCGCCGTAGGCGCGCACCAGGTCCAAAGCGGCGCGGTCGGCCGAACGCAGGCCGGCGACCGTACCGACCATCGTGGTGAAGAAGCAGTACATGGCGGCCAGGAAGACCGTCGGGGTGCGGCCGCCGAAGACCACCAGGATGATCGGGCCCAGCGCCAGCAGCGGCGTGCAGTAGCTGAGGATCGCCAACTGCGTCGCCAGCGGTTCGATCGGCGGGATCAGCACCACCAGAACCGCCAGCGCCACGGCGGCGACGTTGCCCCAGACGAAACCGCGCAGCGCCCCTTGGGCGGTGATGCCGACGTTCGGGCCGTAGAGCTGCCATCCGTCCTGGTACATGGTGTGCACCACCGTCCACGGACTCGGAATGGTGCCGCCCGCGACGCCGAGCGCCGCGCACAGCCACCACACCGCGATCATCCCCAGCACGCCCGCCGCGCCCCCGACGTACTTCATGCCGCACCGTCCGCCGCGACCCCACCGGTCCCGGTCCGACCGAACAGCAGTTCCGACAGGTAGTCGTGCAGCGCGTGGAACTCCGGGGTGCGCGTCATCTCCGGCAGGCGCGGACGCGGCAGATCGATGTCGACCAGTTCCAGCACCCGGCCCGGCCGCGGACTCATCACCGCCACCGTGTCGGACAGGAAGACGGCTTCGGCGATGCCGTGGGTGACCATCAACGTGGTCGCGGGCTTCTCCGTCCAGATCCGCAGCAACTCCAGATTCAGCCGCTGCCTGGTCATATCGTCCAGCGCGCCGAACGGTTCGTCCAGCAGCAGCACCGTCGGACGCACCACCAGGGCGCGGGCGATCGAGACACGCTGACGCATACCGCCGGACAACTGCGCCGGTTTGGCCTTCTCGAACCCCTCCAACCCGACCAGGCGGATCAACTCGTCGATACGGCCCGGTTCCGGTGCCATCCGGGCCACCTGCAATGGCAGCGCGATATTGGCGCGCACCGACCGCCACGGCAGCAGCGCGGCGTCCTGGAAGGCGATGCCGAGTTCGTGATGGCGGCGCAGTTCGGCGGGCGTCTCGCCGTTGACCAGGATGGTGCCCGCGCTGGGCTCCTCGAGACCGGCCAGGATGCGCAGTACCGTCGACTTGCCGCAGCCCGAGGGGCCGAGCAGCGAGAGGAACGTGCCCTTGGCGGTGTGCAGATCCACCGAATCCAAGGCGTGCACGGTGCGCCGGCCCGCCCGGAACGATTTGGTCAACCCGCGGATGTGCAGGCCGGTACCGCCCGCGGCCGGATCGGGCCCGCCGCGCTCTTCCCCGCCGACCTCGGTCTCGGTACTCATGTCGGCCACCATAGAAGCGCTCGATTGCACCGGTATTGCCCGCGCGCGGCCCCAGGTTGCGTCGCCGTTACGGCTGCGCGGCGCTCAGTGACGGTCGAAGCCGGAGATCACGAAATTCGAGACCTCGGCGGTGATTTCGTCCAACGTCAGCGACGGACGTTTGCCCGCGGACCCGCCCAGTTCCTGGGCCAGCGAATTCACCGCACCGATCACCGCCAGCGCGAACAGGTCGAAACGGCGGGGCGCGGTCTCGCCGCGCGCCACCGCGCGCTCGGCCTCACCGACCAGCAGCGAGGCGACCAACCGGCGCTGACGACAACGCCACTGCTCGACGGATTCGCTGACCCCGACCACCTCGACGTAGTGCACCCGCGCGGTGCGCACATCACGGCAGGTGACCGATAGGTACGCGCGGAAAGCGCCCTTGACCCGCACCGGCAGCGGTTCGTTGTCCACCGCGCGCAACGCCGCCACCGCCGCGTCCATCGCCCGACTGGTCGTCCGGTCGACCACCGCGATCAACAAGGCTTCGCGACTGCCCACATCCTCGTAGAAACTGCGGGTCGACACGTTCGCCAGCGCGCACAACCGCTCGATCGACGTGGCCGCGTACCCCTGGGTCCCGTACAGCTCCAAGGCGGCGTCGATCAGCCGAATCCGCCGCTGGGCCACCCGTTGCTCCCGGGTCAGACCGCCGTAACTGCGCCCCTCGCCGGGGTCGTCCACGCGCCGCACCACACCCCGAGTTTACCGTCTTGTTCCCGAATCGAGGCCGTGCCCCGCATTTCCCCCGGTCCGCACCGCAAGGGCGACAACATATCTCACCGGCGAACGGCCGGTATGCGCGCCCGTGTGCCGGTCCGGCGTCGATCTGCGCGGATCGAGAGGTATGGGCCGCGCCGGTCGGCAAGGATGGGTCGGGACAGCGACGAGCGCGGCAGCGGCGGCGTTCCGAGAGGAGGACCGTGACCGACTCCACGGTGCTGCGCGGACGCGTCATCAGCGCCGCGCACCTCCTCGATGACGGCATCGTCACGGTCAGGGGCGAGCGGATCGAGGAAGTGCTGCCTTTCGACGTGTGGCGGGCCAGGCATCCGCGGGTGGCCGAGCCGCAGTACCGGGGCCTCCTGCTGCCGGGCCTGGTCGACATCCACGTGCACGGCGGGGGTGGGTACCGGTTCGACACCGAATCGCCCGCCGAGGCCGAGGCGGCCGCCAGGTTCCATCACGCGCGCGGGACGACCACGGTGCTCGCGAGCCTGGTCACGGGCTCGGCGGCGACCATGCTCGCGCAGGTGACCGCGCTGCGGAAGGTCGCGGCGGCGGGGTTCGTGGCCGGAATCCACGCCGAGGGACCGTTCCTGTCACCGGCCCGGCACGGCGCGCAGGACCCTCGTCACCTGCGCGAACCCGATCTCGACCTGGTCGACCGGATGATCGCGGCGGCGGAGGGACACCTGCGGGTGGTGACGCTGGCCCCCGAACTGCCCGGTTATCGCGAGGCCGCGCGGCGACTGCGGGAGGCGGGCGTCGTCGTGGCGCTCGGTCACAGTGACGCCGACTACGCGGTCTTCCGTGCCGCGCTGCCCCCGGACGGTGACGCCACGCTGGTCACCCACCTGGCCAACGCGATGCCCCCGCTGCATCACCGCGCCCCCGGCCCGGTGGCCGCCGCCTTGCACGCGGCCGCCACGACCTCGGCGGTGGTCGAGGTGATCGGGGACGGCGTGCACATCGATCCCGGTTTCGCCGCGCTGGCGTTCGCGGCGGCGCCGGAGCGGGTCGCGCTGGTCACCGACGCGATCCAGGCGGCCGGGATGCCGGACGGTCGCTACCGGCTCGGCGAACGGGAGATCGCGGTCCGCGCGGGCGTCGCGGGACTGCCCGACGGCTGTCTGGCGGGCAGTACCGCTACGCTGCTGGAATGTCTGCGATGGGCGGTGCGCGGAGCGGGGCTGCCGTTGCGCGCGGCCGTGCTCGCGGCGACCTCGGTTCCCGCGCGTGCCGCGGGCCTGCGCGAGGTCGGCGATCTGCGGGCCGACCGGCTCGCCGATCTGGTAATACTCGATGACGATCTAGAGCTACACGGGGTACTCAGACATGGACAGTGGTTGACGTGATCCTCACCGTGACCATGAACCCGGCCTACGACATGACCTATCGGGTCGAGCGGTTCGAGCGCGGGCAGGCCCACCGGGTCCGCTCGGTGGAACAGCGCATCGGCGGCAAAGGCATCAATGTCACCCGCGTGCTGAACCAGCTGGGTAAGTACGCGCGCGCGACCGGTTTCTCCGATCACGCCTTCGCCGCGGCCGCCGAACTCGAACTCCCGGTGGATTTCGTGCACGCGTTGCCGTGGGTTCGGCGCACGGTGGTGATCAGCGAATCCGAGGACGGCACCGCGACCGCGTTGCTGGAACCGGGCGCGCGGGTCTCCAATCCCCATGCCGCCCAACAGTTGCGGACCCGGGTCAGCGGTCTGCTGCCCGATATCAACGGCCTGGTGATCGCCGGCTCGCTGCCCGGCGGCGTCGATCCGGCGCTGCCCGCCGAGATCGCCCGCCTCGCGGTGGAGCACGGGGTGTCCACGCTGTGCGACATCGACGGCGAGGCGCTGCGGTTGACGGCGCAGGTGCCGGGCGTGGTGCTCATGCTCAACCGCGAGGAATTGCGCAGGTTGACCGGGCAGCAACCCTGTGACGCGCAGGAGGTCGTAGCCGCGGTGTGGCCGCTGATCGAGAACGGGACGAGGGCGGTGATCGCCAACCGGTGCGTGGAGGGCATGGTCGCGGTCACCGCGTCGGGCGCGTGGTCGGCGCTGCTGAACGAATCGGTCGCCGGAAATCCCACGGGGGCCGATGATTCCGCGGCGGCGGCGGTGATCGCGGCGCTGTCGGAGAAGTCCGCGCCGGACTGGCCCGCCATCCTGTCCGACGCCGTCGCCACCGCCGCCGCGGCCGTGGTGATCCCGGTGGCGGGCGAGATCGACCGCTGCCTGCGCACGCGGGTCGCGCCCAATGTCGTGGTGGAGAAATTGGCGCTGCCGCAACCGAGTTCGGGGGAGGACTGAGGCTCAGTCCTCGCCCGCGGCGGGCCGGTCCGGCCAGGCGTGCGCGGCCAGTCGGTCGCGTACCCGCGCCACGTCGGCCTCCGAGGGCATCTCGTTGGTGACCTTGGTGATCATCACCTGGATGTCGACCCGTTCGTGCGGCAGGACGCCCAACCGCGCGAGTTCGGCGGCGAGGTCGCGCACCTCCTCGTCGGAGAGTCTGCGTCGCAACAGCGCCAGCAGCGGAACGTAGTCGGCCTCCGGCACTCCGTCGGGGTAGCCGGCGCGCAGCCATTCGATGATCGCGGTCAGGAACGACGGCATCGCGTCCCCGCTCAGTCCGGGTCGACGGGTGGATCGGCCAACGGCCAACCTCCCGCCGCCAGATGCGAGGCGACCCGGGCGACATCCCCCGCCGCGGGTTGTTCCAGGGCCACCCGGGCGATCGCGGCCTCGATCTCCTCCTGCCCGATCGCGGAGTCCGGGTTGTCCTCCACGAGTTCCTCGGCGATCGCCGCGACCTCGAAATCGGTCAGGTGCCGGTGCAGGACGGCGAACAGCGCGACGTAGTCGGTGCTGGGCACGCCTTGCGGATATCCGGCGCGCAACCAGGCCACGATCCGCTCGAGCAGGCTGCCGCGCGCGCCGATCGAATCGCCGGTCGGCGTCTGGTCGGCGGTCTCGAACAGCCCGGTCGACCCGCCGGAGTGGTCCGACGCGGCGGCCGTCACGACGTGGTCGTCCATGCCGGAGGAGGTGCGGTCGGTCGCGAAAGGTTCGGTCACGGGCGCGCCCTTCAGGATTCGCCGAACAGGTGGATGCCCAGGCGCGCGGACAGGAACGCCTTGGCCGTGTAGAGGATGCCGGTGATGATCGCGGCGAGCACGATCGCGAAACAGGCCAGCGCGCCCGCGAAGGCGACATTGTCGCGGCGCGCGGTGCCGTCCGGGTCGACGGTGTGGGTCGCCGACCACCAGCGCACGCCGACCGCGAACACGATCGGCAGGCCCGCGCCGAAGATCAGCGCCGCCAGGGTGACCTGCCACAGCGAGTGGAGATTCGTCACGAACGTGTGCATGTGCGCTGCCTCCTCAGTGCTCGGTTCCGGACACGCCGTTCATCCGTCGGGTGGGGTCCCGGTCGCCGTCGGTCGCCCGGTCGGCGGGCAACGCGAGCGGATCGTGGATCAACTCGCCGTTCGCGGGACCACCGGCCGGAACCGACTCACCCGGAGTCTGCTCCCGCTCGACCGGCGCGTCCACCGCGACACTCGACACGGACACCGGTCGCGGCGGGTCGGCGACGGGAGCGGGCGCGGCCACCGCGCCGGGTCCGGGATCGGCCCGCACCGTGTCGTCACCCCCGGGCGTGTCGGCGGGCGGCCAGTCGTTGACGTTGGTCCGGTCGACCGGGTCGCGCCGCGACCGCGCGTACATCAGCGCGGCCAGCACGAGCAGGATCGCGAAGACCACCAGCACACCGGGCAGTCCGCCGATCAGGTGCGCCAGCGCCCAGCAGAGCGCGCCGACGAGGCCCGCCATCGGCAGGGTCAGCGTCCAGGCCACCGCCATCCGGCCCAGCACGGACCAGCGGACCTCGGCTCCCTTGCCGAGTCCGGTGCCGAGAATCGAACCCGTGGCGGTCTGCGTGGTCGACAGCGGCAGGCCGAAGTGGGCGGAGGTCAGGATGATCGCGGCGGAGGAGGATTCGGCGGCCAGACCCTGCGGGGAGTCGATCTCGACCAGCCCTTTGCCCAGGGTGCGGATGATCCGCCAGCCGCCCAGATAGGTACCCGCGGCGATGGCGACGGCGCAGGAGGCCATCACCCACAGCGGCATCGGGTCGCTCGCGGTGAGCGTGCCGTGGGCGACCAGCGCCAGGAAGATCACGCCCATCGTCTTCTGGGCGTCGTTGGTGCCGTGGGCCAGCGACACCAGCGAGGCCGACCCGATCTGCCCCCAGCGGAAGCCCTCGACGACCTTGTCCTGGTCGGAGTGGCGGGTGCTCCGGTAGACGCCCCAGGTGCCGATGGCGGCGACGAGTGCGGCGATGATCGGCGCGAGCACGGCGGGCACCACGATCTTGGTCAGGACGCCGTCCTGGCCGGAGGCCCAGATCACCCCGTTCCACCCGAGCGCGGCGACGGTCGCCCCGATCAGGCCGCCGAACAGCGCGTGCGAGGAACTCGACGGCAGGCCCAGCAGCCAGGTGAACAGATTCCACAGGATGCCGCCGACCAGTCCGGCGAACACGATGAGCAGCAGGTTCTGTCCGCTGACCTCGTTGAGTCGCACGATCCCTTTGGCGACGGTGGCGGCGACCGCGACCGACAGGAACGCGCCGACCAGGTTCAGCACCGCCGAGAGGGCGACGGCGACGCGGGGACGCAGCGCTCCGGTGGCGATGGAGGTCGCCATGGCGTTGGCGGTGTCGTGGAAACCGTTGGTGAAATCGAACGCGAGTGCCGTGACGATCACGATCAGCAGAATCAGCAGTTCGGCGGTCACCCCTCCAGTGTGCAAGACCGGTCAGTCGGGTTACTACACCGCTACCGGCGGATGGAACCATTTCGCAACCGAGTACGGTGTTCTGCCCGCCCTCAGGGCAACAGCGCGCGCACGGAATCGATGGTGTCGGCCTCGGCCGGCGTCTTGTCCGGCCGGTAGCGCACCACCCGCGCGAACCGCAGCGCCACCCCGCCCGGATAGCGCGGACTGACCTGCACGCCGTCCAAGGCGATCTCCACCACCAATTCCGGCCACAGGAACACGGTGTACTCGTCGCGGGAGCGTTCGTGCCGCGGGAACTCGGCGGTCTGCCACTGCAACAGCGCGTCGGTCAGGCCCTTGAACGTCTTGCCGACCATCACCGGTTCGCCCGTCTCCGGATCGCGCGCCCCGAGGTGCAGATTCGACAGGTAGCCGGTGCGTCGCCCGTAACCCCACTCCGCGCCGAGCACCACCAGATCCAGGGTGTGGATGGGTTTGATCTTCTGCCAGGCGCGACCGCGACGACCCGCCGCGTACGGCGCTTCCAGCGATTTGACCATCACGCCTTCGTGCCCCGCCGCCAGCGCGCCGTCCACGTACTCGGCGGCGGCCTCGGCATCCGGCCTGGTCAACGCGGGGATGCTGTGCGGGCCCGCCACTTTCGCCAGCGCGGCGCGACGCTCGCGCAGCGGTTCGTCGAGCAGATCGCGGCCGTCCAGGTGCAGGCAGTCGAAGAAGTACGGGTGCAGCAGCAGTTCCCTGGTGGGGTTGACCCCCGGCGCGAGCAGGGCGGGGTCGAACACCGAGAACCGGCTCATCGTCTCCTGGAACGGGCGGGGTCGGCCGTCGTCGGTCAGCGCGAGCGTCTCCCCGTCCAGCACGACACTGGTGCAGTCCAGGCCGCGGACCAACTCGACCAGTTCGGGAACACCGGAGGTGATCTCGCGCAGGGTCCGGGTGAACACCCGCACCTCCTCCCCGTCGCGGTGGACCTGGATGCGCGCGCCGTCCATCTTGATCTCGAGGCTGAACTCGCCGTCGAATTCGGCCATCGCCTCGTCCAGACTCGCGCCCGGCGAGGCCAGCATGGGCCGGATCGGCCTGCCCACCTCGAGCCGGAACTCGGCCAGCGCCCGCTCGCCGCCCGCGCGGGCGGCCACGGCGGTGCGCGGCAGTTGCCCGCAGAGCATGTAGGCGCGGCGCACCGCGTCCACCGGCACATCGGCCGAGCGGGCGACGGCCTCGCTGACCAGCGCGGTCAACGCGCCCTGGCGCAGTTCGCCGGACAGCAACCGCAGCAGGAACGCCTGCTCCGGCGCGCTCGCCGCGCCCCACAGGTCGCCCAACAGTTGCTTGCGCCGGGCCGCGGAACCGGCGCCCGCCGTCCCGGCCAGCGCGGTGAACGCCGACTGCACCGCCTCGACGGTGAGCGCGGGTTCGGGCGCGGGGTCGATCGCCAGGCCCGACAGGGTGCGCCACCCCGTGCCCAGGCGGCCCTGGGTGAGTTCGCCCGACACCCACGCGACCACCGGTTCCAGCTCGGCGGGGTCGGCGGCGTCCAACAGCGCGGCTATGGCGGCGATCTTCGTCTTCCGGGACCGGGTCGCGCGAACGGTCTCCGAAGTCTGCACGACATCCGAGAACAGCACCTGACGACCGTAACCCGTCGCTGTGACAAATCGCTCAGGACAACTGCTAATTCTTTACTTGGCAAGTCTGCGAAGACGCCCATAATCTGGACATATGGCCAAGACCTACGTCGGGGCCCGGCTTCGACAGCTACGCACCGAGCGGGGGCTGAGCCAGGTCTCACTCGCCGCGAAACTGGAGATCTCGGCCAGCTACCTCAACCAGATCGAGCACGACGTCCGCCCGCTCACCGTACCGGTGTTGCTGCGGATCAGCGAAGTCTTCGGCGTCGACGCCACCTTCTTCTCCTCCCAGGACGACACCCGGCTCATCGCCGAACTCCAGGAAGTCGTCATGGACCGCGAACTCGGCATCGAGGCCGACACCCAGGAGATCGCCGACATCGTCTCCGCGCACCCCAGCATGGCGCGCGCGCTGGTCACCATGCACAACCGCTACCGCAACACCACCGCGCAGTTGGCCGCCGCCACCGAGGACCGTTTCGCCGACGGCGCGGGCAGCGGGGCCATCAGCAAACCGCACGAAGAGGTCCGCGACTTCTTCTACCAGCGGCAGAACTACATCCACGACCTCGACACCGCCGCCGAAGAACTCACCGCGCGCATCCGCTTCCACGGCGGCGACGTCAACAGCGAGATCGCCCGGCGACTACGCGCCCACGACGTCACCATCGTCGAACGCATCGACCTCGGCGAAGGCGTACTGCACCGCTACGACCCCGAACTGCGCCGCCTGGAGATCGCCCCGCACCTGTCCGGTGGGCAGCGCACCTTCAAACTCGCCGCCGAACTGGCCTACTTCGAATGCGGCGACCTTTTGGAGAAATCGGTGGAGGAAGGCAATTTCGTCACCGAGGACACCCGCAAACTGGCCATGCTCGGACTCGCCAACTATTTCGCGGCGGCCACCGTGCTGCCGTACACGCATTTCCACGAGGTCGCCGAGGATTTCCGCTACGACATCGAACGGCTCTCGGCGTTCTTCACCCAGAGCTACGAGACGATCTGCCACCGGCTGTCCACGCTGCAACGGCCGAAACTGCGCGGCGTCCCTTTCTCTTTCGTACGCGTGGACCGGGCGGGGAACATGTCCAAACGTCAGTCCGCCACCGGATTCCACTTCTCCTCCAGCGGCGGCACCTGCCCGCTGTGGAACGTCTACGAGACCTTCGCCTACCCCGGCAAGATCATGACCCAGATCGCCGAGATGCCCGACGGCCGCAAATACCTGTGGGTGGCGCGCACCGTGGAACGCCGCGCCACCCGCTACGGCCAGGCGGGCAAGACCTTCGCCATCGGTCTCGGCTGCGAACTACGGCACGCGGGCCGCGTCGTCTACGCCGACGGCCTAGACCTCGGCGAAGTAAACGCCACCCCCATCGGCGCCGGGTGCCGCGTCTGCGAACGCGCCAACTGCCCCCAACGCGCCTTCCCACCCCTGGGCAAGGTCCTCGACATCAGCGAACACCGCAGCTCCGTCTCCCCCTACGTCCTGAAATAAGCTCAAGCCGCGGCTACCAACGCTTGGCCCACGCGTCGGGCCAACAGCGGCGGCACGGCATTTCCGACCTGCCGCGCTTTCGAGGTCATCGTGCCCGAGAAGCGAAATGCCGCGGGAAAAGTCTGCAAGCAGGCCGCTTCGCGCACACTGATGGCTCGGTGTTGCTCCGGGTGCCCGAAGCGTCCGTTGCTATAGGAGATGCAACGGGTCGTGAGTCCGGATGCGGGTCGATCCCACCACATGCGTCCGTAGGTATCTGTGTGGCCACCATGGCGGGCGTGGCAGGGCAAAATCAGCTCATCTTTCCAGTGGCGACGCCCTCCGCCCTCAGGTGTGGCTCGGATGCGCATCTTGTTGATCTCGGATAGACGCATAGCAGCATGATCGGGATCCTCTGGATGGACCTCACCGTCGCCTATTCGAGGAAGGTCGTAGATAGTCTGACGAACGGTGCGTGCCGGCACACCATTTACGACGTGCGTCGGTTCTGGCAGGGCCGGCATGCCGACTCTCGACGCAACTACCACCAACCGCTTCCGCTCCTGCGGGACGCCGTACTCCAATGCTCGAAGCACAGAAACCTCGGATTGGTAACCCGCGCCTTTCAACGCAGCAAGAAAGTCATCAAGTGGACCACTTTTCTTCGGATTCTGCAAGCCGGGCACATTCTCCACTACCACGAACTCTGGCGTCAGCTCGGCCACGAAGCGGGTGAATTCGTATAGCAGATTCCTCCGCGGATCATCCTCGTTGGCAGATTTGTTCTGGCGAGAAAACGGCTGACAAGGTGCACATCCAGCAAAGAGCGTTGGGCCACTAGGCATGATCGCTCGAATCCGATCTACCGGAATCGAGCGGATATCATCCTCTATAAAATGAGCCCGTGGGAAATTTGCACGAAATGTCTCTGCGGAATCGTGGTCGAAATCAATACCGCCAGTAATACGCATGCCCGCTTCCGTGAAGCCTTGACTCGTGCCACCGCACCCCGAAAAAAATCGATAACCGATATGTCCGTCGGGTTCATGGCTGACTCCTGATAAACTCGTTCACGGCCTCGCGGATCCGCTCCAACACCACATCGTCAGTTGGAACGCGGTTTAGCGCTTGAAGTTGAAACGTAAGGATACTATCCGCGTCCGGCAGCTCGCCCGTCTGGGCCTCGGCGTAGTCTCGCCAGAGCTGTTTGCAGTTGTCCGGCGTCGCCGTCGGGCCCGGATCGTCTGCGATGCGATGGGGCCATAGGAAGATCTCTGGCGTCAGACAGGGCAAGAACCGGACGAACCGACGTCGCCACTCCAACGTTTTGACAACTGAATCTTGACGATGAAGCGCCGAATTTCCTTCTTCTTTGGAGCTGTAGGGCAATTTCGGCGCGTTCCCCTTGAACGACACAGTCAATTCAGTTTCGAGTTCTGCTGGCGGAATATTCGCCGCCGGTCGCGGCGGTGCAACTTCCTGATCACCATCCAGCAGCAGCAGGATATCTCCGCGCCCCTCGTGCGCCCACATCGGAATGTAATAAGTCCACAGCGTATCCGCTCCGCCGGGGATGAACTTGACGTCTACCGCGTTCGCGTCGGGCGAACCCACGAGGGCATACTGCACGAGTTTTGTTGCGAGTTGATCCTCGACTATCACTGCGGCGTGCTCGAACTCTACACCAAGCGCATTGAAAGCATACTGAGGCAGCGAGTCCTGAATCGGGATGTCCACCTTGCCGTCATCAGCACGGACCGTCAGAACTTTGACGGCTTCAGCAGGCAGGCGGCGGATCATGTCGGAGGAGTGTGTCGCAAATACAATTTGATGTCTATGAGTCTTCGCCGAGTACACCAGATACTCCGACAGCATCCGCTGAGCCGTCGGGTGCAACGACACCTCGGGTTCGTCGATCAAAACCAAGGATTTCGGCCGTGCAGTACTGAGTCGATAAACCAACATCACTACCGCGAATTCCCCACTGCCCGCAAAAGCTTCCGAATACCGCAACTCCTTGGACTCGAGCAGAACCGTCCATCCTCCACTGTTCCGATTGAAATACCGATGGTGAATAAGTCGTACACGCGAGTAGTCTTTTCCGAGAATTCGCGAAACCCATTGACGCTCTGAATCTGCCAGATCCTTGACTGATTCAACCACGCGCTCGACTCTGAACCATTGGTCCGTTCCCAGCGCATCCGTCACCGCCCTCGAGAGGCGGGCAGCACGGTTACGGATTCTGTGTTTTCGAGCGTTCAATAGTTGGATTTCCGTCGGAGTCCCTTCTCCTTCGGTAGCCACCTCGGACTGATGGAATGCCCAGTCGAAGGCCGACAGTTGCGACCGGAAGTCCAGGTAGACTACATCCTTTGCGATTGCGGACCATCGCGTGGAGGAAGCATCACCCTCGACAACCCGAGCCGGTGGGGAGAACTTTTCCATCTCATCAGGCCAAGTTGTCAGAGGTCGACTCGGTTCAAACAGGTCCGGATCGGCGATTTTCCCAGCTCTGGATTCTCGCCTTCTCCCGATCCTGGTCTTGACAACCTCGACCATACCGCCGGTGCTGGGTGACAGACGTCCATATATAAATCGATGGCGCTCAAGCGGCGATATCTCATCTACGGCTGTGCCAAACCAGTATCTACCGAGATCATTTCCCCGAGGACTGCCTTGCAAGGCACGAAGTATGGCCGACTTGTTGGAACCATTCGGTCCGACAAGCGCGGTTATCGGATACTTGAAGTCGATTCTCATGTTTGTCGATAGATTTCTGAACATCGGGAACCTGATGTAGCGAATCGCAGGCTCGAACTGCTTCGATTCCCACATTTTCTTCAGCTTCTCGTGCTCTTTTTCAGACAATCTTTCCCCCAGCGCTTCGTGTTCCGACGGGGCACCTCGGCCCCACCGCAGCTCGCCCGAAGACGCTACGCCGACCGCGAGTACCCAGAGGAACGATTCGTCAAACTCTTCCTCGACTCACGGAGCATCATAGAACGACGAGATCGACACCGCCCGAACGACATACGAGAAGTCACCATCATCGTCAGTTGACGGTCAACACGACCGTATCTGCGATGACGGTCGCTGGTCGCGCCCCCATTGCCCTGGCTTCGCCAAGCGCCGCAACCGATTCGGGCGGGTGTTGAGGCTACTGCTCAGAAGGCGGCTTCGTCGAGGGTCATGATGTCGGTGTCGAGGGCGGCGATGATCGCGCGGGTGGCGGTGAGTTGGGGGAGGACGTTGCGGGCGAAGAACTGCGCGACGGCGACTTTGCCGGTGTAGAAGGCGTGGTCGCGCTCGGCGGGGCCGGTGGCGAGCGCGGCGGCGGCCACCTCGGCTTGGACCAGCAGACGCCAGCCGATGAGCAGGTCGCCGACCGCCATCAGGAAGCGCACCGAGCCGAGCCCCACCTTGTACAGCTCGGTGGGTTCCTGCTGGGCGGCCAGCGCGTAACCGGTCAGCGCGGCCGTCATGGCCTGCACGTCGGCGGCGGCGGTGGCCAGCAGGGCGCGTTCGGTCGCCAAGCGGCCCGAACCGGTGTCCAGGAACTCCTGGATGCGCGCGGACAGGTGGCCGAGCGCCGTGCCGCCGTCGCGCAGGATCTTGCGGAAGAAGAAATCCTGGGCCTGGATGGCGGTGGTGCCCTCGTAGAGGGAGTCGATCTTCGCGTCGCGGATGTACTGCTCGATCGGATAGTCCTGGAGATATCCGGAGCCGCCGAGGGTCTGCAACGATTCGGTCAACAGTTGGTAGGCGCGTTCGGAACCTACACCTTTGACGATCGGCAGCAGCAGATCGTCGACGCGGTGCGCGAGATCCGGGTCCGCGCCCGAGACCAGTTGCGCGACGTCGGCGTTCTGGTGCGCGGCGGTGTAGAGGTAGACCGCGCGCAGCCCCTCCGCGTACGCCTTCTGCATCGCCAGCGAGCGCCGCACGTCGGGGTGGTGGGTGATGGTGACGCGCGGGGCGGCTTTGTCGGCCATCTGCGTCAGATCAGCGCCCTGCACGCGCTGTTTGGCGTAGTCGAGGGCGTTGAGGTATCCGGTGGACAGCGTGCCGGTGGATTTGATGCCGACGACCATGCGGGCGTTCTCGATGACCTTGAACATCTGCGCGATCCCGTTGTGCTCGCCGCCGACCAGCCAGCCCTTCGCGGGCACGTCGCCGCCGAAGGTGAGTTCGCAGGTGGGTGAGGACTTCAGGCCCATCTTGTGTTCGAGCCCGGTGACGTGGACGCCGTTGCGTTCGCCGAGTTCCAGCGTCTCGGGGTCGAAGAGGAATTTCGGGACGTAGAACAGCGACAGGCCCTTGGTGCCCGCGCGCGCCCCTTCCGGGCGGGCCAGCACCAGGTGGAAGACGTTCTCCGCGGTGTCGCCGACGTCCGCGCCGGAGATGAACCGCTTGACACCCTCGATGTGCCAGGACCCGTCCTCCTGGGGGACGGCTTTGGCGCGGCCCGCGCCGACGTCGGAGCCCGCGTCGGGTTCGGTGAGCACCATGGTGCCCTGCCAGCCGCGTTCGTAGCCCTGGCGCGCCCACTCGCGCTGTTCGTCGGTGCCGATGCCGAACAGCACCGCGGCCATCACCGGGCCCATGTTGAAGAAGCTCGCCGAGGGATTGGCACAGGTCAGCATCTCGTTGACGGCCCACACCACCGCCGCGGGAGCGGGGGTGCCGCCCATGCCCTCGGGTAGCCCGAGTCGGCTCCAATCGGCCTCGTGGACGGTGGCGACGGTGCGTCGCAACGGTTCGGGAACGACCACCGAGAACGTAGCCGGATCGTAGGTGACCGGGTCGCGGTCGGCGGCGGCGAAGGATTCGGCCACCGGCCCTTCGGCCAGCCGTCGCACCTCGGCCAGGATCTCCCGCACCGTGTCGGTGTCCAGGTCGCCGTATGCCCCGGTGTCGAGGAGTTTGCCCAGTTCCAGCACCTCGAACAGGTTGAACTCGAGATCGCGCACATTAGCCCTGTAGTGCCCCACGCCGGCCTCCTCGACCTACGAACCACGGGGGCGCACGTCCCCCGATCGGGTGTTCTGACGTTGTACGAACGCAGCCTGCCGCACCCGACTCGGGCTACGCAACCGTAGGGACCACGGCCGATCGTCGTAGGTGAACTCCGCGCTCACATCCGGTGGCCGAAAGGTAACCGGAAACGTTCACATCGCGGAAACATCGGCAATCGAGTCGTCACCGAGAGATATTCCGGCGCAACAACGGACGTCTACCGTTCGCACCACGAATACAGCCGTTGTATACACACCGGTCTACGCATCTGACCGGTGCGAAAGCGGGCGTATTCGGCGCGGCGCAGCCAACGCCGCCGCTACCTGATGAAGTGAGAAGGGTCCCGCCCCATGCCTGATTCCCGTGCCGCCCGCCGGCCTCGTTCCACCTCAGGGTCGACGCGCTCGCGCCTGACGAAAGTGCTGGTCGCACCGACCGCGCTCGCGATGGCGGGCCTGTTGCTGACCGCCTGCGGCGCCAAGGACGACGCCACCACCGAAGGGTCGAACGCGGCCTCCTGCGTCGACACGTCCAAGCCCACCATCAAGGTCGGCTCGCTGCACTCGCTCTCGGGCACCATGGCCATCTCCGAGGTCACCGTCGCCAACTCCACCAAGCTGGCGATCGACCAGATCAACGCCGCGGGCGGTGTGCTGGGCAAGAAGGTCGAGATCGTGCTGGAGGACGGCGCCTCGGACCCGAAGACCTTCGCCGAGAAGGCCGAGAAGCTCATCAGCTCCGACTGTGTCGCCGCGGTGTTCGGCGGCTGGACCTCCTCGAGCCGCAAGGCCATGAAGCCCAAGTTCGAGAGCCTGAACTCGCTGCTCTACTACCCCGTCCAGTACGAGGGCCTCGAGGACAGCAAGAACATCTTCTACACCGGCGCGACCACCAACCAGCAGATCGTGCCCGCGCTGGACTACCTCAAGCAGAAGGGCGTCAAGTCCCTCTACCTGGTCGGCTCGGACTACGTGTTCCCGCAGACCGCCAACCGCGAGATCAAGGCGTACGCGGCGGCCAACGGCATCGAGATCAAGGGCGAGGACTACACCCCGCTGGGCTCGACCGACTTCTCCACCATCGTCAACAAGGTGCGCACCGCCGACGCCGACGCGGTGTTCAACACCCTCAACGGCGACTCCAACGTCGCCTTCTTCCGCGAGTACACCAACGCGGGCCTCAAGGCCGCCGACATGCCGGTGGTCTCGGTGTCGATCGCCGAGGAGGAGGTCGCGGGCATCGGCGCGCAGAACATCGCGGGCCAGTTGACCGCGTGGAACTACTACCAGACCGTCGACACCCCGCAGAACAAGGCGTTCGTCGACGCCTACAAGGCCGCCTTCGGCGCGGGCAAGCCCACCTCGGACCCGATGGAAGCCGCCTACGCCTCGGTCTTCCTGTGGAAGAACACCGTCGAGAAGGCCAACTCCTTCGCGGTCGCCGACATCCAGGCCGCGGCCGACGGCGTGAGCTTCGACGCCCCCGAGGGCAAGGTCACCATCGACGGCTCCAACCACCACATCACCAAGACCGCCCGCATCGGTGAGATCCGCCCCGACGGCCTCATCTACACGGTGTGGGATTCCGGTTCCCCGATCCAGCCGGACCCGTACCTGAAGTCCTACGAGTGGGCCAAGAACCTGAAGTGATCGTGCGCGTCGGTGCGGGACGGTCGCGACCGTCCCGCACCGGCCGATGTTAGGAGCACTCTATGGATGTCGTCGTCGGTCAGCTCTTCACCGGGTTGAGCCTCGGATCGATTCTTCTGCTCGCGGCGCTGGGCCTGTCGCTGACCTTCGGTCAGATGGGCGTGATCAACATGGCGCACGGCGAGTTCATCATGGCCGGCTGTTACACCACCTACGTCGTGCAGAAGGTGTTCAGCTCGGCGGGCGTGTCACTGCTGGTCTCGCTGGTCATCGGGTTCCTGGTCGGCGGTGCGTTGGGGGCGGCGCTGGAGATGGGACTCATCCGCTGGATGTACGACCGGCCGTTGGACACCCTGCTGGTGACCTTCGGCGTCGGCCTGGTCCTGCAACAGGCCGCGCGCGACATCTTCGGCGCGCCCGCCAAGAACGTCCTGGTCCCCGAATTCCTCGGCGGCGGTGTGACGATCCTGGGCGCGGTGGTGCCCAAGACCCGCATCTTCATCCTGGTGTTGGCCGTCGTCGCGGTGATCGTGCTGGCGATCGCGCTCAAGACGACACCGCTGGGCCGCCGCATCCGCGCGGTGGTGCAGAACCGCGGACTCGCCGAAACCAGCGGCGTGTCCAGCAGATTCACCGATATCAGCACCTTCTTCATCGGCTCGGGCCTGGCGGGCGTGGCCGGTGTCGCGCTGACGTTGATCGGCTCGACCAGCCCCACGATCGGCCAGAGCTATCTGATCGACGCGTTCCTGGTGGTCGTCATCGGCGGACTCGGCCAGATCAAGGGCACCGTGATCGCGGCGTTCGCGCTCGGCCTGCTCAACTCCTTCATCGAGTACTCGACCACGGCCTCGATCGCCAAGGTCGTCGTGTTCGTCGTGATCGTCATCTTCTTGCAGGTCCGGCCGCAGGGCCTGTTCACCGTTCGGACAAGGAGTCTGGCATGACCACACTCACCCAGCGGATGCGTGCGCACTCCTCGTTGACCGCGCTCGGCGGCTTCGCCGTCGCCGCGATCCTGTTGTTCGCGGTGGCCCCCGCGGTCCTCAGCGATTTCCGGTTGAACCTGCTCGCGAAATTCCTGTGCTTCGCGATCGTCGCGGCGGGTATCGGATTGGCCTGGGGGCGAGGCGGAATGCTCACCCTGGGCCAAGGCGTGTTCTTCGGACTCGGCGCCTACATCATGGCCATGCACCTGCAGATGGCCGACGCCACCCGCCTCGGCAACGACGTCCCCGAATTCATGGAGATCTCGGGCATCCGCGAACTGCCCTCGTTCTGGCAGCCGTTCGCCTCGGGTCCGGTCGCCATCCTGGCGATCCTGATCCTGCCCGGCCTGGTCGCGGCCGTGCTCGGCTACGGCGTGTTCAAGCGGCGGGTCAAGGGCGCGTACTTCGCGATCCTGAGTCAGGCGCTGGCCGCGGCGCTGGCGATCCTGCTCACCGGCCAGCAGGCCATCGGCGGTTTCACCGGCCTGTCGGATTTCCGCGCCTTCTTCGGCTTCAAACTCTCCGACCCGGCCAACCGGCAGATGCTGTTCTTCATCGCCGCGGGCACCCTGCTCGCGGTGGTGGCGCTGGTCCGCCAACTCATGCACAGCCGCTACGGCGAACTGCTCGTCGCCGTGCGCGACCAGGAGGAGCGGGTGCGCTTCCTGGGTTACGACCCCGCCAACGTCAAGATCGTCGCCTACGTGGTCGCGGCCTTCTTCGCCGGGATCGCGGGCGCGCTGTTCACCCCGATCGTCGGCATCATCTCCCCCGCCGACATCGGCGTCGTCCCGTCGATCGCGTTCCTGATCGGCGTCGCCATCGGCGGACGCACCACCCTGCTCGGCCCGGTCCTCGGCGCGATCGGCGTGGCCTGGGCGCAGACCGCGCTGTCCGAACAGTTCCCCTCGGGTTGGACCTACCTGCAAGGAATCCTGTTCATCGTGGTCGTCGGGTTCATCCCCGCCGGACTCGCGGGCGTGTGGCCGATGCTCAAGGGCGCCTACCTCGCGCGATTCGCGAAAACCGAACCGCCGCAACCGGAACCGGTCGAGCAACCCGCCGAACCGACGCCCGTCGAGGAGAAGGTGCACACGCGATGAGCAACGAACCCAAGCTCGGCGGCAACGCGGGCATGGACAGCGAATACCTCGAAATCCGCGGCCTCTCGGTCAGTTTCGATGGTTTCAAGGCCGTCACCGATGTGGACCTGACCGTCTTCCAGGGCGATCTGCGCTTCCTCATCGGCCCCAACGGCGCGGGCAAGACCACCCTCATCGACGCCATCACCGGCCTGGTCCCGGCCACCGGATCGGCGACCAAATCGGGAGCGCAACTGCTCGGCAAGAAGGTGCACCAGATCGCCCGCCTCGGCGTCGGCCGCACCTTCCAGACCGCCAGCGTCTTCGAACAGCTGTCGGTGTTGCAGAACCTCGACATCGCCGCGGGCGCGGGCCGCTCCGCGCTGACCCTGCTGCGCCGCCGCAAATCCGTGCTCCCGAGCATCGAGGAGGCGCTGGAGATCACCGGGTTGACCGACCTGCGCGACAAACCCGCGGGCGTGCTCGCCCACGGGCAGAAGCAATGGCTCGAGATCGGCATGCTGCTGGTGCAGAACGCCTCGGTGCTGCTGCTGGACGAACCCGTCGCGGGCATGAGCGCCGAGGAACGCGACGAGACCGGAAACCTGTTGCGCCGCATCGGCGGCGAGCGGGTCGTGGTCGTCGTCGAACACGACATGGACTTCATGCGCTCCTTCGCCACCTCCGTCACCGTGCTCGCGGGCGGCAAGGTGCTCAGCGAGGGCACCGTCGAACAGGTGCAGGCCGACCCGAAGGTGCAGGAGGTCTACCTCGGCACCGCCGCCGCGATCGGCACCGAACTCGAGGACGAGTCCACCGCGCCGACCAAGGAGGCCGCAGATGCTTGAACTGATCGATGTCCGCTCCGGATACGGCCGCACCGAGGTCATCCACGGTGTCACGCTGACCGTGCCCGACGACAGCGTCGTGGCCGTCATGGGCCACAACGGCGCGGGCAAGACCACCCTGTTGCGCACCGCCGTCGGACTGATCGGCGCCAAATCCGGTCAGATCCGCTTCGACGGGGAGACCATCACCAAGATGCCGCCCTCGCGGCGGGTCAAACGCGGCATCGCCTACGTGCCGCAGGGCCAGCAGAGCTTCCCGCAACTCACCACCGCCGAGAACCTCCAGGTCGTCGCCGACGGACGCAAACGCGGCAAAGCGCTCATCGCCGAATCATTGGACCTGTTCCCGGCGCTGAAGGATCTGCTCACCCGCAAGGCCGGACTGCTCTCGGGCGGCCAGCGCCAGCAGTTGGCGATCGCGCGGGCCCTGATCACCGAACCCAAACTGCTCATCCTCGACGAACCCACCGAAGGCATCCAGCCCTCGGTCGTCGCCGAGATCGAACGCACCATCATCGACCTGACCCAGCGCGGCGGTCTGAGCGTGCTGCTGGTCGAACAACACATCGGCTTCGCGTTGCAGGCCGCGCAACGCTACTACGTGCTGCAATCCGGTCGGGTCGGGTCCGAGGGCGCGGGCGGCGCGGGCGCGGAGACCGACGTGCGCTCGGCGATGGCGATCTGAGCGGGACCGTGGCTCGCAACAGGCGGGTCCCGTTGAGCGAGCGGGTCTACCACTCGCTGCGCCGGGACCTGGCCGCCGGAGCGATCGTGCCGACCGAACGCCTGGGCGAGGAACGCCTGGCCGAAGCCTACGGCGTCTCGCGCACACCCGTGCGCGAGGCGCTGGCCCGCCTGCAAGCCGACGGACTCGTGGAACGCCACGGCGACGGCCTCTACCCCTACCGTCCCCGCCTCGAAGAACTCGACCACCTCTACGAACTGCGGATCGTGTTGGAGACCAGGGGAATCCAACGCGTCCTCGACCACGCCGAGGACACCGCCCACGACCTCACCCTGGTGCGCACCGAACTGGACCGCTGGCGGGCCCTGCGCGACGCGCCGCCCGACCCGGGACCCGCGCTGGTCGCCGCGGACGAACAATTCCACACCACCCTGCTCGCCGCGGCGGGCAACACCGCGCTCGCCGAAGCGCTCACCGGCGTCTACGTCCGGGTGCGCCCACTGCGCACCCTCGACCTGCCCACCCCCGACCGCATCGCGACCATGTCCGCCGACCACATCCGCATCGCCGAACAACTGCTCGCCGGCGATCCGGGCACCGCGCTGCGCACCCTCATCGCCCACATCGACACGTCCCGCGCGCACGTCCTGACCCGCGCCCAACAAGCCCTCCGGCTCACCAAATTCGGTCGCGCGATGCGGGATTGATCAGCAGTCGGTCTGGAACGGGAAACAGTTCTGCGGCCTGGACGCGGGCGTCGTCGGTTCGGCCGTCGTGGTCTGGGTGGCCCGCTCCCCGGGTCCGTCGGTGTCCGCGATCCACGCCGTGACCACCACGCCCAGCACCACGACCACCCCGATCAACGCCACCGCCAGCACCGCCCAACCCCCGATCGACTGACCGCGACTGGCCGGACCCGGCACCGGTTTCGGTTTCGGCCGGTACTCGGGCAGCACCGCCGCGATCGGGGGCGGCGTGGCGGCGGCGAACCCGTCGGCGATCAGTTCCGCGCGCGAAGGCGGGTCCAGACCGAGGGCGCGCGTCGCCGCGACCACCCGGTCGGCGGTCCAGTCCCGCGAGGCCGCCGAGAAGTTCTCCACATAGATCCGCAACTCGGTGGAATCGGGGACATTGGCCACCACGACGTCCAGCCCTGGCCGCAGACTCGTGCGCGCGGGCCGCACCACCACACCGCGATACGGGACCAGCAGCACCGCGCCGCACACGTGCCCCGCGTCCTGCAACGACCGCTCCAGCGCCGACCGGACCACGAACACCGACTGCTCCAGTTGCGCCACCGGATCGGCGCCCGGCTGTTCGTCCAGGTCCAGCGGCGAATCGCTGATCGTCCACGGGCCGTCGTCGGACAGATCGAGGATGCCGCTCTGTCGCCTGCGGAAACCCTTCACCGCGAGCACCGTGATCCCCCGCGGCGTGAACAGCACCGCGTCCACCCGGCGGGTGCCGTTACCGCCGACCTGCACGTCCAGCGCCGCCAGACAGGTCACCGGGATCGCGCGCACGGCATCGACGAACTCGCGTTCCGCGCCCGAGAGCGCAGCCCCCGACCTGACCTTCACCAGCATCGCGCAACAACCCCTGCCCACCACGATCCGACGCGCCGGAACCGACGTGCGCGAGATTCGCCCGGCACATCGCGACCACCGAAAGGGTACGCTGACACACCGGTTCCGCGCTCCCCATCCGCGCACGACGAGAGGCAAGGACCATGGTTTCGACGACGCGACCACGCATCGCCCCCGGCCGACTACGCGAACTCGGACCGATCAACTGGGCTGTGTGGCAGGTCCTTTCCCGCGCCGCGGGCACCGGCGACGCCCACCTGTTCTCCACCCTCGGCCGCACCCGCGGCCTGTTCCGCGGCTGGCTGCACTATTCCGGCAAACTCATGCCCGGCGGCCGATTGCCCAGGCACGAATCCGAATTGGTGATCCTGCGCGTCGCCCACCTGCGCGAGTGCGACTACGAGACCGATCACCACATCCGCCTCGGCCGCCGCGCGGGCATCACCCCCGAAATCCTCACCCGCATCCAGGCGGGGCCCACCGCCCCCGACTGGTCCGCCAAGCACCGAGCCCTGCTCACCGCCGTCGACCAGATAGTCCGGACCCGCGACCTCGACGACGAGACCTGGACCCTCCTGTCCGCGCACTACGACGACCGCAGCCTCATCGAATTCGTCCTGCTGGTCAACCAATACGAGGGCCTCGCCTCCACCATCACCACCCTCCGCATCCAACGCGACGGCCTCTGAATCGCGCGCGATCACCGTGCTAGAATGAGGTGAGCAATGAGCTGGCGTTCCCGACGTTCCTCGCGATAGTCGGCCAGGCCCTCGGTGTAGCTACGGCAGCCGGGGGCTGCTTCTTTTCAGGGCGAGTGCACGGGTCCGCTCACTCGATCGACTCCACGAAGTGCACTCGGTCCCGCACCTCATCGAACTACGTCCTGGTGTCGTCCGTGTGGGTGATGCTGCGGCGAAACGCGGACGACACCAGATCCGGCAACCACAGCAGCCGCTCCACCCCCGGCGACGTCTGCAGCAAGCGCGTCGGCTGCGGAATCCGCTTCTCGGCGATCAACTCTTTGTGGTTCTTGCGGTCCTTGTTGCGAAAGTTGTTCTGGTTGCGCTCCTCGAGCACCAACAGTTCCACGGGTGACCATGCACCCGCCCCACCGCCGGTGAGCGCGACGGCCAAGCCGCGGTAACAAGCCCGCCGCGCGACCTCGCCGTCGTGGTCGTCGGCGTCCACCGGAACGCGGAAGGCGATGATGCACGTTTCCGGACCGTGGCCGAGAAACTTCAGCATGTCCCGCGTCTTCGCGCGCCCGCTGTCGCTCAACAGCGCTTCGGTCGTGTGCCATCGACCGCTGTGCGCGATGTCCCCCAGACCTTCACGCAGTTCCGACATCTGCTCGAACGCGACGATCACCGCCGTGAAGATGTAGAAGGTCTCCGCAGGCGCCACCACCGGATCCGAAACCTGATAGGACTCGTCCAGATAGGCGACCGGACCTCGGCAGCGTCGATACGCCTCCTCCACCATGCGGACTCTCGGGTCGTTCGTCACCGCGCAAGCGTAGGGTCGGCTGCCCGGAGCTCCCAGTTCGCACGGCGCGTCGGTGCGCGCAATTGCGTTGTGTCCCTACAACTCCGAAGTCCCGTCCGACCGGTTCGGATACACCGCGGCCGGATTCGCATGTTCGGAGCACGCGCGCGGACCTCGATGACGGCCATATCCGGCGGACGAGTTGGCCGCTAGGAGAGAGGGGGTTCGGGGTCGGTGGCGAGGATGTCGGCCACTTCGTCGAGGAGGATGTCGAGGCGGCGGAGTTGGGTGGGGGTGAGGTGGGGGAGTTCGGTGGCCAGGGCGGTGTCGATGGGGGCGCGGCCGCGGGTGCGGAAGACTTCGACCATGGCGGTGGGTTCGACGCTGACCAGGACGCGGCGGCCGTCGCGGGGGTCGGCGGTGGTGATGAGCAGGCCGTCTTCGCGGTAGCGGGCGACGATGCGGGAGACCAGGCTCTGGGCGATGGCGGTGCGCTCGGTGATGTCGCGGATCGAGGACAGGGGGTAGAGGGCGACGTCCTCGATGACGGCGTAGTCGCTGGGGGCGAAGCGGCGGGCGCCGGTGGTCCCCGTGGCGGCGAAGGCGATGGCACGCAGGCGGCGTGCGATGAGATGTAGCCCGGCGGCATCCATCCCGGCAATATACATCACCAGTTATATAACTTAAGATGTATCACTATGTATGGAATTGGGGAGTGGACCCATCTCGTCAGGAACAGCCTCGACACCCAGATCAGCCTGACCCGGCTGCGGCGGCGTCGCACGCTGCGCGAGATGGCCGACGGCCGACGGATCCTCATCACCGGCGCGTCCTCGGGGATCGGGCGGGCCGCGGCCCTGCGACTGGCCGCGGCCGGGGCGCACGTGCTGCTGGTCGCGCGCCGCGAACCCGAACTGCGCGAGGTCGCGAAGGAGATCGAGGCCGCGGGCGGATCGGCCGCGGTCCACCCCTGCGACCTCAACGATTTCGACCAGTTGGACGCCATGGCCGCCGGGGTGCTCGCCGAACACGGCGGCGTCGACATCCTGGTCAACAACGCGGGCCGCTCGATCCGGCGCAGACTCGACGAGTCCTACGACCGCTTCCACGACTACGAACGCACCCTGCGATTGAACTACCTGGCCCCGACCCGGCTCATGCTCGCCGTACTGCCCGGCATGCGGGAGCGGCGCGAGGGCCAGATCGTGTCGGTGCTGTCGGTGGCCAACCTGTTCGGCGGCCCCGGCTACGGCGCCTACGTCGCGTCCAAGGCCGCGCTGGATTCGCTGACCGCCACCCTCCAGATCGAGACCCACACCGAGAACGTCCGCTTCACCTCCATCTACATGCCGCTGGTCCGCACGCCGATGATCGCGCCCAACCCGGTGCACCGCGACGCGCCCGCGCTGACCGCCGACCAGGGCGCGCAGGTCGTCTGCGACGCCGTCATCGACCGACCGCGCCGCATCGGGCCGCTGCTCGGCCGTTTCGCCGCGCACCTGGACCGCACCCTGCCGGACCGGTTCGACGCGGTCCGGCACGCCCGATTCCGTCACGGCATGTGAGGCGGGAAGGCGGACCCGGTCGCGGCGGTTGCACCCGTCATGGAACTCGCCACCGCCCTGGAATACGCCGCCACGACCAAACACTCGGTGCTGACCACCCTGCGCCGCGACGGCCGCCCGCAGTTGTCCAACGTCCTGCACGTGACCGGCCCGGACGGCCGCATCCGCATCTCGATCACCGCCGACCGCGCCAAATACTTCAACCTGCGCCGGGAACCGTGGGCGGCGCTGCACGTGACCGCGGCGGACTTCTACTCCTACGTGGTGCTGGAGAGTCGCGTGGAGTTGACCGAGGTCGCGACCACGCCCGACGATCCCGCCGTCGACGCGCTGGTCGACTACTACCGCGAGGCGCTCGGCGAGCACGAGGACTGGGACGACTACCGGCGGGCGATGGTCCGCGACCGCCGCGTGCTGGTCACGCTGATCCCCGAGCGCGCCTACGGCATGCTGGAACTGCCGCGCTGAGCGTCACCTCGCGCGCGCGAGCAGATCCGACACGGTGACGAGCCGGTAGCCCGCCGAGCGCAGTTCGGCGAGGATGCGGGGCAGCGCGGCCCGCGACGGCCCACGCGAATCGGCCATCACGTGCAGCAGCACGATCGAGCCGGGACGCACCCGGTCGACGGTGGCCGCCACGATCTCCTCGCTGCTCGCGGGCACGCCGGAGTCGGGTTCGACATCCCACATGATCGTGGTGCGGTCGTGGTCGGACAGGTACTTCGGCAGAGCCCAGAGTTTCTTGCCGTAGGGCGGGCGGAAGGTGACGGGGCCGGTGTAGCCGGTCTTCGCGATCTCGGCGTCGGTGTCCTCGATCTCGGCGCGCACGGTGTCGCCGGAGACCAGGATCATCCGGCGGTGGGTGTAGGTGTGGTTGCCGATCTCGTGACCGGCCGCCGCGATGGCCCGCCCCGCCTCCGGACGCGCGGCGAGATCGCGGCCGTTGAGGTAGAAGGTGGCGGGGACGCCCGCCTCGGCGAGGACGCGCAGCACCTCGGGGGTGTGCGCGGTGGGGCCGTCGTCCAGGGTCAACGCCACCACTTTCTCCTCGGTGTCCACGCGGTCGACCAACCGTCCCGCCAACTGGTGGGTCCGCGAATTCATCAACTGGTATCCGCCGACGGCCAGGGCGATCACCACGACCAGGCTCAGCGCGACACCGATCAGCACTCTGCGACGCATCCACGATGTGTAGCACTTCGAACGGCGACGGCGGCACCCGGAGAGTTCCGGATGCCGCCGCCGACCGGGTGATCAGAAGTTGATCATGTGCCCCGCGAGACCGTGGAACGCCTCCTGCAACGCCTCGCTCAGCGTCGGGTGGGTGTGCACGTTGCGGGTCAGTTCGTTGACCGTCAGATCCCACTTCTGGGCCAGGGTCAGCTCGGGCAGCAGCTCGGAGACGTCCGGGCCGATCAGGTGGCCGCCCAGCAGTTCGCCGTACTTCTCGTCGGCGATCAGCTTGACGAAACCGGTGGGATCGCCCAGACCGTGCGCCTTGCCGTTGGCGGTGAACGGGAAGGTCGCGACCTTCACCGCGTAGCCCTCCTCGCGCGCCTGCGCCTCGGTCAGCCCGAAGCTGGCGACCTGCGGCTGGCAGAACGTCGCGCGCGGCATCATCCGGTAGTCGCCCAGGGTGAGGGTCTCCGCGCCCGCGATGGTCTCGGCCGCGACCACGCCCTGCGCTTCGGCGACGTGGGCGAGCTGGAGCTTCGCGGTGACGTCGCCGATGGCGTAGACGTGCTCGACGTTGGTGCGCATGTTGTCATCGATGGCGATGGCACCGCGGTCGGTGAGCTCGACGCCGGTGTTCTCCAGACCATAGCCCTCCACGCGCGGGGCGAAGCCGACCGCCTGGAGCACCTTGTCGACGGTGACCGTCTCCACCGAACCGGACTTGTTGTCCTTGATCGAGACGGTGACCTTCGCGCCGTCGTCGTCGATGGACTGCACCGCCGCGCCGGTGGTGATGGTGATCCCCAGCTTCTTGTACTGCTTGGTGATCTCCTTGGAGACGTCGACGTCCTCGTTGGGCAGGGCGCGATCGAGGAATTCCACGATGCGCACGTCCACGCCGTAGTTCTTCAGGACGTAGCCGAACTCCATGCCGATCGCGCCCGCGCCCACGATGAGAATGGACCCGGGCAGGTCACGGGTGAGGATCTGTTCCTCGTAGGTGACCACGTTGGCGCTGAGCGAGGTGCCGGGCAGCAGTTTGGTGGTGGTGCCGGTGGCGATGATCACGTTGTCGAAGGTGATCGTCTCCGTGCCGCCCTTGCCGAGCTCGACCGAGATCGTGTTCGCGTCGACGAAAGTGCCCTTTCCGTCGAACTCCTCGATCTTGTTCTTCTTCATCAGGAAGTGGACGCCCTTGACCCGACCGTCCGCGACCTTGCGGCTGCGGTCGAACGCGACACCGAAGTCGAAGCTCGCCTCACCGGAAATACCGAAGGTCTTGGCCTCCTTGGTGAAGATGTGGGCCAGTTCGGCGTTGCGCAGCAGCGCCTTCGACGGGATGCAGCCCACGTTCAGGCACACACCGCCCCAGTATTTCTGCTCGACAATCGCTGTTCGCAGGCCGAGTTGAGCGGCACGGATCGCGGCGACGTAACCGCCGGGACCAGCGCCGAGAACGACGACATCGTAGTGGGAAGTCACGGTGTCGAGCCTAGCTCCGTCGCGGGATCTTCACCGAGCGTGCCCCCGCTTCGGTGAGCCCGCGGCCGGTCCTCATCGCGGGTCGCGCCACACCTGTCGCGCCGCGCGGGCGAAATTGCCCCCGAATATCGCCGCGCGGTCGGCGGCGGAGAACCCGCGGCCGGCCAGCACGGCGGCCAATCCGGGAATATCGGACAGTCCGAGCAGATCCTCCGGCGGCACCCAGCGCAGCGGGCCGTAGCGGGTGTAGTCGGCGGAGAAATTGTGCGGGTTGGCGCGGATCTCGGCGTTGAAGTCGTCGCCGTCGAAGGAGAAATCCGAGCCGACGCCGATGTGGTCGATCCCCACCAATTCCACGCCGTACTCGATGTGGCGGGCCATCGCCGCCACCCGGGCCGCGGCCTCGGATTCGGCGTTGTGGCCCAGGAAGATGCCGACGCCGTTGATCCCGATGACGCCGCCGGTGCGCGCGCAGGCCAGCGCCTGTTCGTCGGTGATGTTGCGCGGATGCGGCCAGAGGGCGGCGAAGTTGGAGTGGCTGTAGATCATCGGGACGGCGGTCAGCTCGGCCATGTCCAGCCCGCTGCGCCGCGAACAGTGCGAGCCGTCGACGAAGACGCCGACCTCGTTCAGGACGGCGACCAGGTCGCGTCCGTAGCCGGTCAGGCCGGTGTCCGCGACGTCGAGGCACCCGCAGCCCGCCGCGTTGGCGTGGTTGTAGGTGGCGGCCAGCGAGCGGACGCCGAGGGCGTGGAACCTCGCGACGTTGTCCAGGTCGCCGCCCAGCGGGCCGGAGTCCTCCAGGTCGAAGGCGAGCGCGATCACCTCACCCGCGTCCGCGAGGTCGGCGAGGGTGCGCACGAGGCGGAAACGGCCGTCGGCCAGCGCGGCGGCGCGGAAGGATTCCGCGAGGGCGACCGCCTCGGCCGTGGACTGCGGCGCGTACCCGACATTCACCGACAGATAGGAACCGACGGGATAGCGGGCCAGTTCGGGCACCGGCGCCGACGGCGACATCGGAAGACAGCAGTGCTGTTCCCACAGAAACGGAGACACGGGCCTGCTCCTGTCGTCCGGACGCGTGATCGACTCGGAATTCCCGATCCTAGGCCCTTCGGCGAGAATATCGACATGAGCGAGCCGACCGCGAACGATCCGTACCTGTGGCTGGAACAGGTGACCGACGAGCGCGCCCTGGACTGGGCGCGCTCGCACAACGAGGTGGTGCTGACCGAGTTCGCGGATTCGGCGCGTTTCAGCGATCTCGAGGCCCGCATCCTGGCCATGCTCGACACCGACGACAAGATCGCCTACCCGGGGCGGCGGGGCCGGTGGCTCTACAACTTCTGGCGCGACGCGGCGCACCCGCGCGGGCTGTGGCGGCGCACCACCTTCGCGGAGTACCGCTCGGAGTCCCCCGCCTGGGATGTGCTCATCGACGTGGACGCGCTCGCCGAGGCCGAGGGCGAGAACTGGGTGTGGGGCGGCGCGGCGGTGCTGCGTCCCGAGCAGTCGCGGGCGCTGATCAGTCTCTCGCGCGGCGGGGCAGACGCCAAGGTGGTGCGCGAATTCGACCTGGACAGTCGCGAGTTCGTCGATCCGGCCGCGGGCGGCTTCACCCTGCCGGAGGCGAAATCCGACTTGCGCTGGATCGACCTGGACACCCTGTACGTGGGGACGGACTTCGGTCCGGGCTCGCTCACCGATTCCGGCTACCCGCGCGTGGTGAAGAAGTGGCGGCGCGGCACCGATCTCGCGGACGCCGAGACGGTGTTCGAGGGCGAGGCGACCGATGTCGCGGTGTCGGCGGGCTACGACCGCACCCCCGGCTACGAGCGGCACTACGTGGGGCGGGCCACCGACTTCTACAACGAAGAGGTCTACCTGCTGGCCGAGGACGGGACCAGGACCCGCCTGGACACGCCCACCGACGCGAGCGAGTCCTGGTACAAGGACTGGCTGCTGATCCGGTTGAAGTCGCCGTGGGAAGTCGCGGGCGCCACCTATCCGGCCGGTGCGCTGCTGGCCGCGAACTTCCCCGAATTCCTCGCCGGGGAACGCGATTTCGAGATCGTGTTCACCCCCGACGCGCACACCTCGCTGCACGGCTACGGCTGGACCGAGAACTACCTGCTGCTGGTCACCCTGGAGGACGTGCAGACCAAGCTGTCCGTGATCACGCCGGGCGTCGACGGGTGGGCGCGCACCCCGCTGGCCGATACGCCGCCGATGGCGACCAGCAGTGTGACCAATCTCGACCCGCTGGAGAGCGGCGATGAATACATGCTGGTCACCAGCGGTTTCACCACGCCCGCGACCCTGCTGTCCGGTGCGATCGGCGGCGCGACCGAGCAGTTGGCCCAGGAGAACGGCTATTTCGACGCCACGGGCATCGAGACCGAGCAGTTCTTCGCCCGCTCCGAGGACGGCACGATGGTGCCCTATTTCGTCATCCGGCACCGGGATCGGCGCGACACCCCCGGCCCGACGGTCATGTCGGGCTACGGCGGGTTCGAGATCTCGCGCACCCCTTCCTACAGCGGCGCGTCCGGCATGGGCTGGCTCGAGCGCGGCGGCACCTGGGTGACCACGAACATCCGCGGCGGCGGCGAATACGGGCCGCAGTGGCACACCTCGGTGCAGAAGGCCAACCGGCACAAGGTGTACGAGGACTTCTCGGCCATCGCGCGCGACCTGGTGGCCCGCGGGATCACCACCGCCGACCGACTCGGCGCGATCGGCGGCAGCAACGGCGGCCTGCTGATGGGCGTGATGCTGACCCGCTACCCGGAACTGTTCGGCGCGATCGTGTGCCAGGTGCCGCTGCTGGACATGAAGCGCTACCACCTGCTGTTGGCGGGCGCGTCCTGGATGGCCGAATACGGCGACCCGGACAAGCCGGAGGAGTGGGACTACATCAGCAAGTACTCCCCCTACCAGAACGCGCGCGCGGACGCCGACTACCCGCCGATCCTCCTCACCACCTCCACCCGCGACGACCGCGTCCACCCGGGTCACGCCCGCAAGATGGCGGCGCTGCTCGAGGAGCAGGGTCATCCGGTCTGGTACCACGAGAACATCGAGGGCGGCCACGGCGGCGCGGCCGACAACAAGCAGTCCGCGTTCCAGGCCGCGCTGATCTACGAGTTCTTCACCCAGAAGTTGATGCGCGAGGACTGAACTCCCGGATCAGCGGTCGCGCAACCACTTCTCGATGCGCTCCACCGTGGTGTCGGGGTCGGCGATCCAACCGTTGTGGCCGAGCGGGCGCGGCTCGCGCCACTCGGTGACCTGCGCCTTCGGCATCTTGGCGAGCAGGTGCGCGGCCGCGCCCGGCGGCGTCAGTTCGTCGCCGGACATGGTGATCGACAGCACCGGCAGTTTGAGCCTGGCGATGCGCTCCTCGTAGTCGATGTCGGCGTCGACGGGCACGAACCGGCCGGTGCGGGCCAGCCGCGCCCAATCGGCGATCAACACCTTGGACTGGCGGCCGAACCCGCCGACGGTGATGCGGTCGCCCGGCCAGAAACCGGCGATCTTCGAGGTCACCGCGGCGGCCGTGGTGCCTGCCAACATGCCGGGCCCCAGGATTCCGTAGCCGCGGTGGTACGGGGTGCCGGAGGCCACCAGGATCAACCCGCCGAGTCGGGAGCGCACCCGCGCGGCGTAGAGGACGCCGAGTTGGCCGCCCATGCTGTGCCCGAGCAGATACGGGGTGCTCGCGGGGAACCGCTCGCGCACCACCTCGAAGATCGCGGGGAAATCCACCGCCGCGAGTTCGTGGTAGCCGTAGGTGCTGCGCGGGCTCGGCTTGGGACGGCTCTCGCCGTTGCCGCGGACCTCGCCGATCGCCACGTCGAAACCACGGGAGGCCAACTGCCGCGCGAACACCGAGTAGTAGGCGCCCGCGACCCCGAGGCCGGGAATGATCACGACCACCGGGCGGGGCGCGTCGGGCGTCACAGGATGCCGATGCGCCCCCGCGGCGGGCAGTAGCCGGACCGGCAGGGTGCTGCCGTCGGGGACCTGGATGGGCACAGTCTCCATGCAGCGCACGCTACCGTCTCGGCTCAGGCTTGGACGGCTCCCATGATCACCCGGCTCAGCACCGAGATGACCTCGTCCAGCGGCGGGCGCGGGTCCGCGCCGCTCCAGGAGTCGACCACGTAGTTCACCGCGCCGATGACCGCCAGCATGCGCATCTCGTAGTCGCCCGCCGGGATCTCGCCGTGCATGGCGGCGTCCTCGGCGGCCCCGGCCAGCAGCGCACCCCAGATCCGGCGCAACTCCAACCGGTACTTCTCCACCTTCGGCCCGGCGCCGACCACCTCGACCAGCGCGACGCGCGCCTTGCGCGGATCGGCGCCGATGGTCTGGATGTAGGCGCGCACGCCCGCGTCGACGAGTTCGAGGGCCGAGGATTCGGCCTTGCCCGCCAAGGCCGCGGTGACCGCCTCGCGCGATTCCCGGTCGATCTGTTCGTACAACTCGAGCAGCAGCGATTCGCGGCCGGTGAACTCCTCGTAGAACTGCCGCGAGGACAGTCCGGCGTCCTTACAGATCGCGCCCACCGAACTGTTGGCGTAACCGTCGCGCGCGAAGACCGTGAGGCCCGACTCCAGAAAACGCGCACGCCGCTGACGTTGCCGGTCCTCTACGGGTTGCCCGGCATACATTCGACCCGTATTCGCATCCTGTGACATTGGGCCAGACAATACCGAAGCGCCGGATGCACTTGTGATGGATCGGGCCCTTGATCTCTCGCCACCGCCGACCTCGCGTTAGCTGAAAGTTGGCCCCTTGGCGTTCATGTCATCGGAGACGCGCGGAGAGCACGAGCGATACCCACGGCCTATCTGGCATCGGAACCGGAAACGCCAGGACGGAACAGGTTCCGTCGACGCGATCACTGGCGGTTAGCCATTCGGCGATAGCTGGGAGAGATCACAATCCCGGCGGAATTAACCGGTGAATCATAGAGTTTTTCCCGATGGTTCTCGGATCACGTGACGGATATTTCCGATTTCCGTCACCTCGCCGCCGCCGCGTCCACCGGATCGGCCGCCGAACGCGCCAACGCCGAGGTCGCCGTCACCAAGGCCACGAAGGCCGCCGCGAGCACCGCCACGTGATCGCGATCCACATCCAGGTACTCGTCGAGCAACAGCACGCCCAGCGTCGCCGCGATCACCGGTTCGGCCACCGTCGCCGCGGGCAACGACGCCCGCAGATCCCCGGCGTGATAGGCGTTCTGCTGCAACGTCACCGCCGCCAAGCCCACCGCCGCCAACGCGTACGGCACCGGCGAGGTCAGCACCGCCACCGCACCGTCACCGAACAACGTCACCAGCGACTTCGTCAGCACCGCCGCCACCGCGAACATCGCGCCCGCCGCCAACCCCAGCAACAGCGCGCGGCGATGCCCCGGCCACCGCCGCGCCCCCAGCAGACACCCCAGCAGCAGCGGGATCCCGATCGCCGCCGTCAACGCCCAGTGCCAGCCCGCGACATGCGCGCGGCCCTGCCGCGGATCGCCCACCACCAGCACCACCACGATCGCCGCCACCAGCACCGCCGCCCACAGCCATTCGGCCCTGCGCACCGCGCGCCCGGCGAGGACCGCCGCCAACGGCAGCGCGAACAGCAGCGAGGTCACCAACAGCGACTGCACCAGCAGCACCGAACCGCGCCCCAACGCCAACGCCTGGAAGACATAACCGCCCGCCCCCACCGCGGTCCCCACCCACCAACCCGGCCGCCGCACCAGCGAACCCAGCACGCCGAAAGCCCCCAGATCGGCGTCCGGCACCCGCGCCGCCTCCCGTTGCCGCGACACCGCGCTCAACGCCACGCACAGCGCGGCCACCAACGCGAAGCCGACGGCGGGCAGATGGGTCATGGTCGTGAGGCTACCCACCCCGCACCGCGCCGACCAGCGACGACATGTCCGCAAACGGTCCGCGCGGGTAATGGAATTCGGGAGCGCACCGAATGTGACGAATTCCCGATCCGGACAAAAGACGGTACTGCGGTAGCGGTGTCCGAGCGCGTGACATACGCTTTCGCGCGGATGAAAGCCGCCTTGTGGAGGGACGATTGGCCACTCCGAACTTGACGGAGCACGACGTGAGCGAGACCCGTGAACGACGGACCGTCCCGCTGACCCAACTGATCCATTTGATGTCCGAGTATCAGAAACTCGGCGCACACCGTCAGACATTCCGGTCCGCACCCGCCGCGAGCGATCCGCTGTTGCGCGGATTCGGCATCGTCGCCGGAGGATTCGCCGCCCTGGGCGTCATCTGCGCGACCGTCGGCGCGGTGGCGGGCGGCATCTGGATAGGTCTGGTCGCCGTCGTGCCCGGCGCGCTGGCCCTGTGGCGCGGACGGCACAATCGCCGCAATCGCGCCGCCCGACTCGATTTATTCGATTTCGGTATGACGGTTTTCCTATCGGATGAACGCGTCCAGGGATTCCGCTGGGACACCGCCGAGGTGCGGCAACAGGTGATCAGTTTCCAGAGCGGAACTCCGTCGGAATACTCGCTGGAAATCACCGGTCCCGGCAACGCGCACGCGGTGTTCGACGACATTCTTTTCGCCGAGGGCCCGGAATGGGGACCCGCGATCCAATCCGCGATCACCGCCACCCGATTGCCGCCCGCGGTCGCCGCGATCGACGCGGGCGAGACCGTCCACTTCGGCGACATCGCTCTGAACCTGGACGCGCTCCTGCACGGCGAGCAGCAGTTCCGCTGGGAAGCCATCCAGCTCATCGACGCGCGCGGCGGCTTGGTGCGCATCAAGGTCGACGGCCACTGGCACTCGCTGAGCGCGGTCGCCGCCATCCCCAACTTCTACATCTTCAACGAACTCGCCGAACGCCTGCGCGTCACCCCGTTCGACTGACCCCCCGCACTCGACCGGGCCGCCCACACCCGGGAAAGCCGGAAGCCGGCCCACCCGAGGGTGGACCGGCTTCCGGTCGAAACGTGGTGCCGGGAGGCGGGACTCAGAAGTCCATGCCGCCCATGCCACCGGTCGGGTCGCCCGCGGGAGCGGCGGCCTTCTCCGGCTTGTCGGCCACGACGGCCTCGGTGGTGAGGAACAGCGCGGCGATGGAGGCGGCGTTCTGCAGCGCGGAACGGGTCACCTTCACCGGGTCGGCGACACCGGCCGCCAGCAGGTCCTCGTACTCGCCCGAATCGGCGTTCAGACCGCTGCCCGCGGGCAGGTTCGAGACCTTCTCCGCGACCACGCCGGGCTCGAGGCCGGCGTTGAAGGCGATCTGCTTGAGCGGAGCCGACAGCGCGACGCGCACGATGTTCGCGCCGGTCGCCTCGTCACCGGTCAGGTTCAGCGCGTCCAGCGCCGGAGCCGACTGCAGCAGGGCCACGCCACCACCGGCGACGATGCCTTCCTCGACCGCGGCCTTGGCGTTGCGCACGGCATCCTCGATGCGGTGCTTGCGCTCCTTGAGCTCGACCTCGGTCGCCGCGCCCGCCTTGATCACCGCGACGCCGCCGGCCAGCTTGGCCAGCCGCTCCTGCAGCTTCTCACGGTCGTAGTCGGAGTCGGAGTTCTCGATCTCCGAGCGGATCTGCGCCACGCGGCCCTTGATGGCCTCCGCGTCGCCCGCACCCTCGACGATGGTGGTCTCGTCCTTGGTGACGACGACCTTGCGCGCCTGGCCGAGCAGCTCGAGACCGGCGGTCTCCAGCGACAGGCCGACCTCTTCGCTGATGACCTCGCCACCGGTGAGGATGGCGATATCGGCCAGCTGGGCCTTGCGACGGTCACCGAAGCCGGGGGCCTTGACCGCGACGGACTTGAAGGTGCCGCGGATCTTGTTGACGACCAGGGTCGACAGGGCCTCGCCCTCGACGTCCTCGGCGATGATCAGCAGCGGCTTACCGGCCTGGATGACCTTCTCCAGCAGCGGCAGCAGGTCCTTGACGGTGGAGACCTTCGAGCTGACCAGCAGCAGGTAGGCGTCTTCGAGGACGGCTTCCTGACGCTCGGGGTCGGTCACGAAGTAACCGGAGATGTAGCCCTTGTCGAAGCGCATGCCCTCGGTCAGCTCCAGCTGGAGCCCGAAGGTGTTGCTCTCCTCGACGGTGATGACGCCTTCTTTGCCGACCTTGTCCAGGGCCTCGGCGATGAGCTCACCGATGGACGAGTCACCGGCCGAGATACCGGCGGTGGCGGCGATCTGCTCCTTGGTCTCGACCTCCTTGGCGGACTCGAGCAGCTTGGCGGTGACGGCCTCGACGGCCTTCTCGATGCCGCGCTTGAGACCCAGCGGGTTCGCGCCGGCCGCGACGTTGCGCAGCCCCTCGCGCACCAGCGCCTGGGCGAGCACGGTGGCGGTGGTGGTGCCATCGCCCGCGACGTCGTCGGTCTTCTTGGCGACTTCCTTGACCAGCTCGGCGCCGATCTTCTCGTACGGGTCCTCCAGGTCGATCTCCTTGGCGATGGACACGCCATCGTTGGTGATCGTGGGGGCGCCCCACTTCTTCTCCAGGACAACGTTGCGACCCTTGGGGCCCAGCGTCACCTTGACCGCGTCGGCGAGGGCGTTCAGACCCCGCTCGAGGCCGCGGCGAGCCTCTTCGTCGTACGCAATTGTCTTGGCCATGGCGTTCTCGAGATCCTCCATGTGTATGGCTGACACGCGGGTCGACCGCCGGTTGGGTCGTCCCATTTACGCTGGCCAGGTTCGGTGCCCGCGACGGACGACCGAGGGTGTCGATGGAACCCGGTCTCACCGTCCCGACCTGGCACTCACACGTGGAGAGTGCCAAAGCCATTTCTAGCACTCGCCAATGCCGAGTGCAAGGTCGACCGGGCGCGGGAATCGGGGCGCGGACCCGTCAGGGGCGGTCGTCGATCCGCAGGACCAAGGCCACGAAGGCGTCGGTGCGCCGCTCGTCGGGCGTGCGCGGCTCCTCGCACTCCACGGTGACCAGTTCGGCGTCGTGCAGCAACAGCTCGGCCTCCACCCGCATGATCGCGCGGATGAACGGCGGCGCGACCTCGGGCGGCAGATCGCCGTTGACGATATATTCGCCGTCCGGCCCGGATTCCGTCGACACATAGGAAAGCGCGCGCAGCAAATCGACGCGGCGTTCTCCGGCTACTAGGTCGGAATCCAATTCGTCGGTGTCATCCGCCATCGCTATAGCTTAGCGGGACACTCCCGTCCCCTCAGCGCACGCGTGTTTCGGAACCTTCCCGTGTCTCGCCGTGCCCGGCGGGCCGGCGTAGATTTCCCGGTGACCCGACTGTTCGTCTCGACTATCGCCAGGGGGCGCGGTGGACCTGCCGTTCGACTCGCTGTACCGGCACGGCTTCGCCCGGGTCGCGGTGGCGGTGCCCGCGGTGCGGGTCGCCGACCCCGCGCACAACGCGGCGGCCACCCTGACCCTGGCCCGCGAGGCGGCCGCCGACGGCGCGGTGCTGACGGTGTTCCCCGAACTGGGGCTGTCCGGCTACACCGCCGACGACCTGTTCCACCAGGACGCCCTGGACGACGCCGTCACCGCCGCGCTGGCCGACCTGATCGACGCGAGCCGCGGGATCGACACCGTGCTGGTGGTCGGCGCGCCGGTGCGCGCCCAAGGCCGATTGTTCAATTGCGCGGTCGCGATCTGCCGCGGCGAAGTGCTCGGGGTCGCGCCCAAGAGTTATCTGCCGGGATATCGCGAGTTCTACGAGAAACGACAATTCGCGGCGGCGCGGGAGTCGCTCGAGGACCACGTCGTGATCGCCGGACAGCGCGTTCCGTTCGGGTCGGACCTATTGTTCACGGCCACCGGAACCGACGGTTTCGTCTTCCATCTGGAGATCTGCGAGGACGGCTGGGTTCCGTTGCCGCCGAGCGGCTTCGCGGCGTTGGCGGGTGCGACCGTGCTGGTGAATCTGTCGGCCAGCAACATCGTCGTCGGGAAAGCCGACTACCGGCGCGCGCTGTGCGCCTCGCATTCCGCGCGCTATCTGGCCGCGTACCTGTATTCCGCTGCGGGACACGGGGAGTCGACCACCGATATGGCCTGGGACGGCCAAGCGCTGATCTGCGAGAACGGCGATCCGCTCGCCGAGGGTGAACGGTTCGCCGACCATCCGCGCCTGGTCACCGCGGACCTGGACCTGCGCCGCTTGGCCGCCGATCGCCTGCGCACCACCAGTTTCGCCGACAACGTGCACGACCACCGCGAACGTCTGACCCGGATGCGCCGCGTCCCGGTGCGACTGCCGATCCCCGGCGGCGCGGTGCCGATGCGACGCGAATTGCCGCGCTTCCCCTACGTTCCCGCCGATCCGGCGGCCCGCGACGAGCGCTGCGCGGAAGTCCTGCACATCCAGGTCGAGGGTCTGGCCACGCGGATGCGGGCCACCGGGACCCAGCGCCTGGTCATCGGGGTGTCCGGCGGCTTGGACTCCACCCTGGCGTTGATCGTCGCCGCGATGACGACCGACCGCCTCGGACTGCCGCGCGCGAACGTGCTGGCCTACACGATGCCGGGTTTCGCGACGAGCACCAGGACCCGGACCGCCGCGCACGAGATGATGGCGGCCCTCGGGGTCACCGCGCACGAGATCGACATCCGCCCCTCGGCGACGCAGATGCTGCGCGACCTGGGTCATCCGGCCGCCGACGGTTCCGCCGACTACGACGTCACCTACGAGAACGTGCAGGCCGGGGAACGCACTTCGCACCTGTTCCGACTGGCCAACCAGCACGGCGCGCTGGTGGTCGGCACGGGCGACCTCAGCGAACTCGCCCTGGGCTGGTGCACCTTCGGCGTGGGCGACCACATGGCGCACTACAGCGTGAACGCCTCGGTGCCCAAGACCTTGATCAAATACCTCATCGCCTGGGCCGCCGACACCGGGCGCTTCGGCCCCGAGGCCGGGCGGGTCCTGAAATCCGTTCTGCTGACCGAGATCTCACCGGAACTGGTGCCCGGCGCCGATCCGGACGCGCCGGGACAGAGCTCGGAGGCCGTGGTGGGACCGTACGAACTCCAGGATTTCCACCTCTACCACCTGCTGCGTTTCGGCTACGCCCCCAGTCGCATCGCCTACATGGCCCACCGGGCCTGGTCCGATCCGGCTACGGGGTCGTGGCCGGATCTGATCCCCGCCGAGCAGCGCCACGCTTACGATCTGCCGACGATCAAGCGGTGGCTGGCCGAATTCCTGCGCCGCTTCATCCAGACCAGCCAGTTCAAACGCTCCACCCTGCCGAACGCGCCCAAGGTCGGGTCCGGCGGTTCGCTCTCGCCGCGCGGGGACTGGCGCGCCCCCAGCGACGCCTCGGCGGCCGCCTGGCTGGACGAACTCGCCCGCAACGTCCCCGACTGAGCTGCCCGGCTCTCCCCGTGCTCGGACCCGGCACCGCGCAGACCCGACGCCGCGCTCAGACCTGTTGCCGCGCTCAGACCTGTCGCTGCGCTCAGACCTGTCGCTGCGCTCAGACCTGTCGCTGCGCTCAGACCTGTCGCTGCGCGACGATCGCCGCGAGCACCTGCGCCAGTTTCGCCTCGATCGGGGCCTTGTCGAGGCCGAGGTCGGTCAGCGGCCCGGCGCCGTTCTCCTGTTCCAGCAGCGCGAGCAGGATGTGTTCGGTGCCGATGTAGTTGTGGCCGAGTCGCAGGGCCTCGCGGAAGGTCAGTTCCAGCGCCTTGCGGGCCTCCGGGCTGTAGGGCACCAGCGCGGGCACCTCACCCTCGGGAGCGGGCAGACCGGCGGTGATCGCGGTGCGCACGGCCTCGACGGTGACGCCGCTGTCCTCGATGAGTTTGACGGCGAGCCCGTCGGGTTCGCTGAGCAGGCCGAGCACGAGGTGTCCGGTGCCGATCAGCGGGTTGCCCGCCGTCCTGGCCTCCTCCTGGGAGGCGACGGCGACCGCGCGGGCGCGGGAGGTGAATTTGGCGAAGCCCGCGTTGGGGTCCATGTCGGAGGCGTCGCCGGGGGTCTTGGGGACGAAGCGTTTCTGGGCGGCCTGTTTGGTGACGCCCATGCTCTCGCCGATGTCGGTCCAGGACGCGCCGGAGCGGCGGGCCTGGTCGACGAAGTGGCCGATCAGGTGGTCGGCCAGTTCGCCGAGGTGGCTGCCCGCCACGACCGCGTCGGAGAGTTGGTCCAGGACGTTGTCGGGGCGGGCCTTCTTGATGCCGTTGATGAGGTCATCGAGTCGAAAGGAGGTCATGCGTCAACCATAAGTTGACGATTCGCCTCCGTCAACACTTGGTTGACGATCAGAGCTTGATCGTCGACCACGCCGTGCCGCGCACGATGCCCTCCTTCACCAATGCCCCCAGCCGGCCGGTCAGCACCGTGCGCGCCGGGCTGTCGTCGGCGCGCAGCAGTTGCAGCACACCGTCGCGTCGCCCCAGGCTCAGGCACTGCGCGACGTAGCGGTACCGGAAATCCTTCGGCTCCCGACCGCGCACCCGGTCCGCGATCGCCCGGGCGACGTACTGGCCCGCAGGCAGCGCGGTCGCGCACGCCATCCGCAGTTCGCCGCCCTCGACACCGGTCATCACCGCGCTGTCGCCCACCGCGTACACCTCCGGATGCGACACCGACCGCAAGGTCGCGTCGGTGCGCACCCGCCCGGTCGCGTCCACCGCCAGGCCCGACCGCGCGGCCAGATCCGGCACGGTGAAACCGGTGGTCCACACCGTGGTCGCCGCGTCGATCACCTCACCGTCGGCCAGGCGCACGCCGTTCGGCAACACCTCGACCACCTTCGCTCCCGAATACATGCGCACGCCGAGCCGATCCAGCACGCGCCGCACGTGTGCCGCCGCCTTGGCCGACATCCAGCCGCCCGGTTCCTCCGCGCTCACCAACGCGACCGGGGTGTCCGGGCGGGTCTCGGCGAGTTCGGCGGCCAGTTCGATCCCCGTCGCGCCCGCGCCGACGATCACCACCGGCCCGGTCAGCGGCGCGATGTCGGTCGGCGTCGCGACCGTGGTCGCGTACTCGACCGCGCCCGGCACGCCCGACCGGTCGCCCGCGCTGCCCAGCGCGTAGATCAGGGTGTCGTACTCCAGTGCGGGCGCGTCCGCGAACAACACCCGGCGGCCGGGCAGATCGAGGTCCACCGCGCGGTCGTGCACGAAAGCGACGCCTTTCTCGCCCAGGACGGTCGCCAGATCCCAGGTCTCGGTGTGCTGTCCCGCGGCGCGCTGGTGCAGCCGGACCCGCTCGACGAATTCCGCTCGCGCGTCCACGACGGTGATCCGCGCCTTCGTCGCGCCGCGCAGCAGGGTGCGCGCGGCGGCGAGGCCCGCGTAGCCCGCGCCCAGGACGACGATCCGATGCTCTCCGGTCATGATGTGACTCCTTCCGAATCAAGCCGACACCTTCCAGACCGGATGGCGACCCGATCCCTGACAGGTCCCGGAGGTGAGTCACATCACACGCTCTCGGTGGCCTCCAGGCGCGTCAGTTTGTCCGGGTTGACCAGCAGTCGCACCGCCGCGACCGCGCCGTCCTCGAACTCCACCGCGATCACCGCCAGCGCCGCGCCCGCCTGCCGGATCACCACGGCGGGCACACCGTTGACCTCCACGGTCGACACCGTCATCGTGTCGTCCAGGAAACGGAACAGGCCCGCCAGGTAGCGGGACACCTTCACCGCGCCGACCACCGGCTTGCGCGCCGCGTTGACCCGGCCGCCGCCGTCGGCCACCGCCGTGACGTCGGCGGTCAACATCCGCTCCAACGCCGCCAGTTCGCCGGTGCGCGCCGCGTTCAGGAACCGTTCGATCAGCACGCCCGCCCGCGCGGTGTCGACCTCGAAGCGCGGCCGATCCGCGCGCACCCGCTGCCCCGCGCGCCGATAGGTCTGCTGCGACAGCGATTCGGAGATGTCGAGCATGTCGGCGATCTCGCGATGCGCGTAGCCGAACGCCTCCCGCAGCACGAAGACCGCGCGCTCGACCGCCGACAACCGCTCCAACGCCGTCAACAGCGCCAGCGACACCTGCTCGCGCTCCTCGACCGTCTCCAACGGCCCCAGCTCACCGCGCGCGGTCGGCACCGGTTCGGGCAGCCACGGCCCGACATAGCTCTCCCGGCGTGCCCGCGCCGACACCAACCAGGTGCGGCACAGATTCACCACCGCCGTGGTCAGCCACGCCTCCGCGGACCGGATGAACGCGCGGTCGGTGCCGTCCCAGCGCAGCCAGACCTCCTGCACCGCGTCCTCGGCCTCACTCGCCGACCCGAGCATCCGGTAGGCGAGCGCGAACAACCGGGGACGATGCGCCTGGAACTCGCGCAAACCTTCCGAATCCACCGCTCGACCTCGCTCCGCGCTCTGACCCGATGACGCCGCTCAGCGCACGACGTCGTCGGCGGTGGGTTTCTTCGCGCCCGGTCTGCGCAACCGCAGCCTGCCGGCCCCGCGGACCGCCGGACGACGGATCGCCGGACGACGCCGCTGGGCCCGGCGCTGCGCGCGCCGCTCGGCCGGTTTGTGCTCCCAGGTCTCCGGGCGCGCGGCCGTCCAGCGCTGGGAATGCCAGGCGAACGGGATGTGCCCCAGATACAGCACGACCAGGATCAGCAACAGCACGATCGGATAGGTGACCAGCAGCGCCGCGGCCACCGCGACCAGTACCAGCAGCGCCGCCGCGGCCTGGGGGGCCACCTGGACCGACTTCATCGCCAACGTCGGGATGGTGCTGACCGCGAGCGCGCCCGCGAACACCGTCCACGCCGCGACCTCGTAGAACCCGACCCACCAGCCGTCGCCGAACTGCACGTACAGCGCGATCGGCACCAGTCCGATCAGCGCCGCCGCCGGGGCGGGCACGCCGACGAAGTACTCGCGCGACCACTCCGGGCGGGTGTCGTCGTCGAGCAAGGTGTTGAACCGGGCCAGCCGCAGCACGATGCTGACCGCGAACAGCAGCGCGATGATCCACCCCGCGCTGTTCTCGTCCAGCAGGCCGACGTAGAGCACCAGCGCGGGCGCGACGCCGAAGGAGATGGCGTCCGAGAGCGAATCCAGTTCGGCGCCCATCTTGGTGGTGGCGTCCAGCATCCTGGCGAGCCTGCCGTCGAGGGTGTCGAGAACCGCGGCCGCGCCGACCATCGCCAAGGCGATGTCGAATTCACCGTCCAGCGCGAACTTCACCGCGGACAGACCGGCGGCCAGCGCCAGGATCGTGACGATGCTGGGCAGCAGCCGGATACTCCTGCGCCTGCGCTGCGGTGTCGGCGCGGGTTGGGCCGCCTCCATCATGAACCAGCGGGCGCCGAACCGGCCGACGGCAGGACGGCCAGGACCGTCTCGGCGCCGATGGTGCGCTGCCCCGGCTGGACCAGCAGGTCGGTGCCGAGCGGGAAATAGGTGTCGACGCGGGAGCCGAAGCGGATGAGTCCGTAGGTGTCACCGATGGTGAGCACGTCCTCGACGCGGGCCTCGCAGACGATGCGCCGGGCCAGCAGGCCCGCGATCTGCACGACGACCACGCGCTGACCGTCGGCCGTCTCGAGCACCATGCTGTTGCGCTCGTTGACGGCGCTGGCCTCGGGCAGGTCGGCCGAGCGGAACTGGCCCGCCTCGTGGATCACGGTGCGCACCGTGCCCGAGACGGGGCTGCGCTGCACGTGCACGTCCAGGACGGACAGGAAGATGCTCACCCGCGGCAGCGGGGTGTCGCCGAGACCGAGTTCGGCGGGCGGGGCGGCGGTGTCGACCAGGGCGATCTCACCGTCGGCGGGGGCGACGACCACGCCGGGACGGTTCGGCGGGACGCGGTGCGGGTGGCGGAAGAAGGTCGCGCACGCGGCCGCGGCGAACAGGCCGGTGCGTCGGACCCACTTGTTCTTGCCGCCCACCACGGCCAACGCCAGCGGCGCGGCGACGAAGGGTAGCCCGGCCGGATGCAGCGGGGGAATCGAGGACCGGACGAGGTCGACGACGTGGCCGACTCCGGTGGTCTCGGGCGTGCCGGGCGGGGTGGGGCGGCGTGCCACAGGCTCCTCTTTCGTGCTCGGTGCGGTCTGCTCGCGCTGATCGACGACAGATCCAGCGCAACTGTCACACCCTACGGGAACCGAGCCATCAGCACGTGCTTGTCATCCGACCTTACGTCCGGTGAAGAGTTTGACCAGGTAGAGCAGGATCACCGCGCCCGCGAGGCAGGTGAAGAAGCTGAAGAACCAGCCCGCGCTCTCGACGTCGACGCCGAACAGGGCGAGCAGGAAGCCGCCGAGCAAACCGCCGATGACACCGACGACGATGTTGAGCACGATGCCCTGTTGCTCGTCGGTTTTCATGATCTTGCTCGCGATCCATCCGGCGAGACCGCCGATGATGATCCACCCGATGATTCCGAGACCGAGCATGGTGACCTCGCATGGCTGGTAGGGAGCTCTCTCAGCAAATGACGTGCTATTCGAGGGTATACCCGGGCAATGTGAGAATACGCACTTCGCCGACCGCGATCGTCGGTAATATGAGGGGTCCTCATGTCTACGGCTACGGCTTCCACGGGGGTCCGGGGACGGGACGGAGGACATCGATGAGGACATTTCGGATGCTTCGTTGACGCCCCGGCGGCAGCGCCGCAGGTACATAGGAGACGCACCATGTCTGCTCGACTCGCCCAGACCACGGGGGCTGAGCACACCGCCATTCTCGGGCTGGGCGTGTACCGCCCCGAACGAGTCGTCACCAACGACGAGGTGGCGGGCCCCATCAATTCCAGTGACGAGTGGATCAGAACCCGCTCGGGGATCAGGACGCGCCGTTTCGCAGGCCCGGACGAGACGATCCAGACCATGAGCGTGGCCGCCGCCCGCGGCGCGCTCGAATCGGCGGGCGTCGCGGTCGACCAGGTCGACTGCGTCATCGTCGCGACCTCGACCCACCTGCTGCTCACCCCGGCCGCCGCACCGCCCATCGCCACCGACCTCGGCATGAACGGCGCCGCCGCCTTCGACATCTCCGCGGGCTGCGCGGGCTTCTGCCACGCCCTGGCCATCGCCTCGGATCTGGTGCGCGCGGGCACCGCCAAGAACGTCCTGGTCATCGGGGTCGAGAAATTGACCGACACGATCAATCCCGCCGACCGCTCCACGGCCTTCCTGTTCGCCGACGGCGCGGGCGCGGTCGTCGTCGGACCGGCCGAACAGCAGGGCATCGGCCCCACGGTATGGGGGTCGGACGGCACCCAGTCCCACGCCATCCGCCAGGACAAGAACTGGCTGGAATTCTTCGCCGAGATCGACGAGAAGGGTCTGGCGGCGGTCCGGCCCTACCTCACGATGGAGGGCACCGCGGTCTTCCGCTGGGCCGCGCACTCGCTGGAGAAGGTCTGCCGCGACGCCATCGACCGCGCCGGACTCGACACCGACGACCTCGACGCGATGATTCCGCACCAGGCCAACGGCCGGATCATCGAGATCATGGCCCGGGTGCTGAAACTGCCCGAGAGTTGCGCGTTGGCCGACGACATCGCGGAAACGGGCAACACCTCGGCCGCCTCGATCCCGCTGGCCATGGAGGCGCTGCTGCGCACCGGCCGCTCGAAGCCGGGCGACACCGCCCTGCTGATCGCCTTCGGCGCGGGCCTGTCCTATGCCGCGCAGGTCGTGACGCTCCCGCGCCTGGCCTGAGGGCCCGGACCGTCGGGGTGGCCGCGTGGGGTCGGCCACCCCGCGCACTCACACGCCCGCCTCGACCACCTTCTTGATGCGGCCCAGGGTCTCGTTCATGCCCGCGACCAGGTTCGCCTCGAACGTGCGCTCCCCGCCGAGCAGGGCGTCGATCGCCTTGCGCACCGGCCAGGACACGCCGTCCTCGACATCGCGGCGCTGCACCAGGCGGGTGCCGGTCGCCGTCGGTTCCAGGGTGAAACTCCAGGTCGTGAAATTCTCGTTCATCCGGAACGCGAAACTCTTGCCGGGCTCGAAGCGCACGATGCGCGAAGTCGTCGGATAGACCTTCCACCCGATCTTGTTCCAGTTGACCGTGAACGTGCCGACCTTCGGAGTGCCCAGCGGCACCATCTTGCGGGTGCTCGGGCTGAACTCGGGCATCCGGCGCAGATCCGAGACGACCTGCCACACCCGTTCGGGCGGCGCGCTGATGTCGATGGCGGCTTCGAGGGGTTCGGGCACGGTGCCTCCCGGGTGACGCGCCCCCGCTCGGAGCGCTGATCGACGTCGATTCGGGGGAATACTAGCCGGTAACCCCGATGGCGGCGCTCAGGTCACAGTTCGGCCGTGCCGCGGCGCGGGCCGAGACAGCGCGCGCACAATGGGTCCGGACGAAAGCAATCGACACAGCCCTCCGGCGGGGCGTCTCGCCCTTCGCGGAGCCACAGCCCTCCAGCAATCCCGTCCAGCGTGAGGTGATCGGCCGTGAAACTGCGCTCCTTGCTCCAACGTCGACAAGCGGCCCGGATGCCGCTGCTTCCCTCCCTCGATCCCGACGACGCCGGTGGCGGCGGTGGATTCGCCCCGAAACGCTTCGCGTCCCCGCGATCGACGACCGGTGCCCGCGAGGAGACACTAGAGCGTCTGCTCACCCCGGGAGAACTCGAGATCGTCCGGCAGCACCGCCTGTGACCGGGGCCCGGCAAATACCCGGCGGCGCGAGTCGGCCGGACGCGACATAATTCGGTAGTGACTGCACCCGCCACGAAACCGGCCATCCTGAGCGTCGACGACGATCCCGGGGTCTCCCGGGCCGTCGTCCGGGATCTGCGCCGCCGGTACGGAGCCGACTACCGGATTCTGCGCGCCGAATCCGGAGCCGACGCCCTCGACGCCCTGCGCGAGATGAAACTGCGGGGCCAACCCGTCGCGGTGCTGATCGCCGACTACCGGATGCCCGGGATGGACGGCATCGAATTCCTCGAACACGCGATGGACCTGCACCCCTACGCGCGCCGGGTGCTGCTGACGGCCTACGCCGACACCAACGCCGCCATCGACGCCATCAACGTCGTCGACCTGGACCACTACCTGCTCAAACCGTGGGATCCGCCGGAGGAGAAGCTGTATCCGGTGATCGACGGCCTGCTCGAGGCGTGGCGGTCCAGCGACCACCGGCCCGTCACCGAGACGAAAGTGGTCGGCAACCGCTGGTCGCCGCGCTCCTCGCAGGTCCGCGAATTCCTGGCCCGCAACCAACTGCCCTACCGCTGGTACCTGGCCGACGAACCCGAAGGCGCGCGACTACTCGAGGCCGCCGAGGCCGACCCCGACCGCTGTCCGGTGGTCATCACCTCCGGGGGAACGGCGCTGATCCAGCCCACCGACAGCGAATTGGCCGAGAGCGTCGGCCTCAGCGTCACCCCGACCGGCGATTTCTACGATCTGATCGTCGTCGGCGGGGGGCCTGCCGGTCTCGGCGCCGCGGTCTACGGCGCGTCCGAAGGGCTGCGCACGGTCCTGGTCGAACGCACCGCCACCGGCGGTCAGGCCGGGCAGAGTTCGCGTATCGAGAACTACCTCGGTTTCCCCGACGGCGTGTCCGGCGCGCAACTGGCCGACCGCGCCCGCCGCCAGGCCGCGAAATTCGGCGCGGAGGTCATCACCACCCGCGAGGTCACCGCGCTGGAGGTCAACGGGTCGGCGCGCACCGTCACCTTCGCCGACGGCGGGCGACTGTGCGGGCACACCGTCATCATCGCCACCGGCGTCGACTACCGCCGCCACCCCGCCGCCGGCGTGGACGACTTCACCGGCCGCGGCGTCTACTACGGCTCGGCGATGACCGAGGCCGCCGAATGCGCCGACCACGACGTCTACATCGTCGGCGGCGCGAACTCCGCCGGTCAGGCCGCGGTGTTCCTGTCCCGCAACGCGCGCACCGTGCACCTGGTGGTCCGCGGGGAGTCGCTGACCAGGTCCATGTCGCACTACCTGATCCAGCAGATCGAGCAGATCCCCAACATCGTGGTACGCACCGGCACCGAGGTCACCGCCGTCGACGGCGACGACCACCTGCGCGGCATCGTGCTACGCGACACCGCCGCGGGCACCGAGGAAAAGGTGGAGACCGAACGGCTGTTCCTGTTCATCGGGGCCGCGCCGCAGACCGACTGGCTCGACGGCGTCGTCACCCGCGACCAGGCGGGCTACGTCGTGGCGGGCCCGGATCTGCTGGTCGACGGCGGCAGACCGGCCGGTTGGGAATTGCCGAGGCCGCCGCACCACTTGGAAACGAGTGTGCCCGGTGTGTTCGTGGCCGGTGACGTGCACGCCGAATCCGCGAAGCGGGTCGCCTCCGCGGTCGGCGAAGGCGCGATGGCCGTCATGCTCGTGCACAGATATCTGGCCTAGGCGAAAGGTGGCCGGCGAATGACCGATCAGACCCACACCGAGATGGCGTGCGATCCCGCGGAACTGCGCTCGCTGTTCCTGTTCGAGCGACTCGACGAGGACCAACTGCGGTGGCTGTGCGCCGACGGGCGCATCGAACTGCTCGAACCCGGGCTCGTCTTCCGCGAAGGCGACCCGGCCACCTGCTTCTACGTGCTCATCGACGGCGAACTGCGGTTGACGAAAGTCTCCGGCGGTATGGAGATCGAGCTGAACCGCACCGACCAGCGCGGCGTCTACGCGGGCGCGTGGACGGCTTACCTGGGCGACAAGGTCGACCAGAACTATCCGAGCTCGATGTACGTCACCCGGGAATCGCGCTTCTTCGTGCTGGACGCGGGCACCTTCTCGCGGATGATGCACGAATGGTTCCCGATGGCCGTGCACCTGCTCGAAGGCGCGTTCAACGGCAACCGCAACACCAGCCAGCGCCTGGCCGAACGCGAACGGCTGCAAGCGCTGGGTTCGCTGTCGGCCGGACTCACCCACGAACTCAACAACCCGGCCGCCGCCGCCGTGCGAGCCACCTCCGGCCTGCGCGAACGCGTCGCCGGGATGCGGCACAAGTTGGCGATGATGGCGCAGGGCAAATTCCAGCCCGAAGTGCTGGTCACCCTGGTGCGGTTGCAGGAGGAAGCCGCCGCGCAGGTCGCCAAGGCCCCCGATCTGACTCCGATGGAAGCCGCCGACCGCGAGGACGCGCTCGGCGAATGGCTCGAGGACCACGAGATCGCCGACGGCTGGAATCTCGCGCCGAACTTCGTGCAGGCCGGCTTCGACGTCGACTGGCTCGAAGGCGTCCGCGGCACCCTCGAGGACTGTCCCGGCCAAGTTTTCGAAGGCGCGATCCGCTGGCTGAACTACACCATCGAGACCGAATTGCTGATGAACGAGATCGGCGACTCCACCGCCCGCATCTCCACCCTCGTCAACGCGGCCAAACAGTATTCGCAGATGGACCGCGCCCCCTTCCAGGTGGTCGACATCCACGAACTGCTCGACAGCACCTTGGTGATGTTGAGCCGCAAACTCGGCGACGGCATCCACGTCGAGAAGATCTACGACCGCACCCTCCCGCCGGTCCCCTGCTACGCCGCCGAACTCAACCAGGTGTGGACCAACCTGATCGACAACGCCTGCTACGCGATGAACGGCGCGGGCACCCTCACCGTCCGCACCTACCGCGAGAACGACTGCGCGGTCGTCGAGATCGGCGACACCGGCCCCGGCATCCCCGACGACGTCCGCCGCCGCGTCTTCGAACCGTTCTTCACCACCAAGCCGGTCGGCGAAGGCACCGGCCTCGGCCTGGACATCTCCTTCCGGATCGTGGTCAACAAACACGACGGCGACATCCGCGTCGAGAGCGAACCGGGAGACACCCGGTTCACCGTGCGGTTGCCGCTGACCCGCCAGGCCCCCGAACCCGACCAGGTGGACGCGAGCCCACTGGAGAACGTCGGGTGAACCCCGGCACCGCCACGGCCCTGAGACCCGTAATCCATCAACTCCCGACCCCCGTAGGAGCCCCCATGGACGGCCTCGACCCCACCACTCCCCCCTCCGGCACCGGCTGCCTCGAATGCGAGGCGACCAATGGCTGGTGGGTCCACCTGCGACGCTGCGCGGAGTGCGGCCACATCGGCTGTTGTGACACCTCGCCGTCGCAGCACGCCTCGAAGCACGCGAAGGATTCGGGTCATCCGTTGATCCAGAGTTTCGAGCCGGGCGAGGACTGGTTCTACGACTTCCGGACCGAGCAGATGTACGAGGGGCCGGAGTTGGCGCCGCCGCACAGCCGTCCGGCCGACCAGGGCGTTCCCGGGCCGCGGGGCCGGGTGCCCGCGGATTGGCGCGAGCACATCCACTGAGCGGATCGGGCGGGACCCGGCCCCGGGCGGCGGGGGCACCCGGTACGCTGCACCGGACGCGCCGGGGGTCCCGGTGCGCGGAGCTACCCCGGGGAAGCAGGAGATGAAGCGATTTTCCGTCCTCGTCGTGGCCGCCGCCGCGTTGACCGTGGCGCTGTCGGGCTGCGGCGGTTCCGAGGAGTCCACCGACGCCAACGGCTTGCGCAAAGGCAATACGAGCACGGTCGCGGCGACGACCACGCAGCAGGCGAGCACGTCGGTGTCGGCTCCGTCGAGCGCGGAGTCCGAGTCGACGCCCGCCTCCACGCCTGCGAGCGCGCCCGCGGGTGACGCCTCGAGCGTCACGTGCGGCGAGTTCCGTGTGCTGGACACCGATTCGGAGAAGGCGCTGATCGAGCGGATTCTGGCGGAGAACCCGGACAGCAAGTTCGCGGGCAGCCCGAATGTCGCGTTGGGGACGGCCAAGCTGGTGTGTCTGGCGTCGAGCAACGCGAACAAGACGGTGGCCGAGGCGGCGGGGATTCTCGCCGGGAGCTGATCCGGCGGGTTCGGCGCTGACCGCCGGGCGGTTGCCGGGCACAATGGGCACGGTGGCAGAACTGGCGCTCACCGCTCGCTTGAATCCGTCCGCGGCCGATGCCCGGCGCGGGGTGATCCGCCTGCATCCGGAGGCGTTGACGGCGTTGGGTCTGCGCGAATGGGACGGGATCGCGGTGACGGGGGCGCGTCGCACGGCGGCGGTGGTGGGTGTCGCGCCCGCGAACACACCCGCCGGGGTGGCCTTGCTCGATGACGTGACGTTGTCGAACGCCGGGGTCCGTGAGGACGCGACGGTGGTGGTGGCCCCGGTGGCCGTGCAGGGCGCGCGGCAGATCTCGGTGAGCGGTTCGACCCATGCCGCGGGCAGTATTCCGGCGGCGACGCTGCGGCAGGCGCTGTTGGGCAAGGTGGTGACGGTCGGGGACACGGTGTCGCTGTTGCCGCGTGATCTGGGGCCCGACATTCCGTCCTCGGTGGCCAGTCAGGCGCTCTCGCGCACGTTCGGGATCGCTTGGACGACCGAGTTGTTGACGGTGACGGCCGCCGATCCCGGGCCGGGTCCGGTGAGTGTGCAACCGAATACGTCGGTGAGTTGGGGTGCGGGGGTGCTCGCGGCCCGTGACTCGGCCGCGGCGGCGGGCACTGCCCTCCCGTCGACCGGTGCCGCGCCGACCGCGTCCGCGCTGGACGCGCCGTTGCTGACGCAGGAGGAACTGGTCGGCGTGCAACCGCAGGCCGCGAAGTTGGCCGAATGGTTGACGCTGGCGTTGGACGAGCCGGAATTGTTGCGCACGCTGGGCGCGCCGCCGCGCCTGGGCGTGCTGATCACCGGTCCGGCGGGTGTCGGCAAGGCGACGTTGGCGCGGTCGGTGGCCGCGCCGCGCCGGATCGTGGAGGTGGACGGCCCGACGGTGGGGGCGGCCGAGAGCGGGGCGCGACTGCTGGCGGTGTCGGCGGCGGTGTCCGAGGTGGGGTCGGGTCAGGGCGGAATCCTGCTGGTCACCGATATCGACGCGTTGTTGCCCGCCGAGCCGGAACCGGTGGCGACGTTGATCCTGGACCAGTTGCGCGCCGCGGTGGCCGAACCGTGCGTGGCCTTCTTGGCGACGTCGTCGAATCCGGCGGCGGCGGACGCGCGATTGCGCGCCCCGGAGTTGTGCGATCGCGAGTTGGCGCTGCCGCTGCCGACGGCGGCGGTGCGGCGGGCGCTGTTGGAGCAGTTGTTGCGCAAGGTGCCGACCGGCGAGTTGGCTTTGGACGAGATCGGCGCGCGCACACCGGGTTTCGTGGTGTCGGATCTGGCGGCGCTGTGCCGGGAGGCGGCGCTGCGCGCGGCTTCGCGGGTGGGTCGCGAGCACACCGAACCGCGGTTGCTGCAAGAGGATCTGCTGGGCGCGCTGGAGGTGATCCGGCCGCTGTCGCGGTCGGGCGCGGAGGAACTCGCGATCGGCAGCCTCGGTCTCGACGACGTGGGCGACATGGTGGAGACCAAGCAGGCGCTGACGGAATCGGTGCTGTGGCCGCTGCGGCATCCGGATTCGTTCGCGCGCTTGGGGATCGATCCGCCGCGCGGGGTGCTGCTGTACGGTCCGCCCGGTTGCGGCAAGACCTTCCTGGTGCGCGCGCTGGCCGGTACGGGTCAGTTGAGCGTGCACGCGGTCAAGGGCGCGGAACTGATGGACAAATGGGTGGGCTCCTCCGAGCGCGCGGTCCGCGAATTGTTCCAGCGCGCAAGGGATTCCGCACCCTCGCTGATCTTCCTGGACGAGGTGGACGCGCTCGCCCCGCGCCGCGGCCAGTCCGGGGATTCCGGGGTCGGCGATCGGGTGGTGGCGGCGCTGCTCACCGAATTGGACGGTGTGGAACCGCTGCGCGATGTGGTGGTGCTGGGCGCGACCAACCGCCCGGAGTTGATCGATCCGGCGCTGCTGCGGCCGGGCCGACTGGAACGGCTGATCTTCGTGCCGCCGCCGGACGCGCAGGCGCGCGCCGCGATCCTGCGCACCGCCGCGCGCGCGGTCCCGTTGGCCGCCGAGGTGGACCTGGACGGTCTGGCCGCCGACCTGGACGGCTATTCGGCCGCCGATTGCGCGGCGCTGCTGCGCGAGGCGGCACTGTCGGCGATGCGGCGCGACGTGGACGCGGCCGACGTGTCGGCGGCGGATGTCGCGGCCGCGCGCGCCGCCGTGCGCCCGTCCCTGGACCGGGCCCAGGTCGAATCGCTGCGCGCGTACGCGGACAAGCGCGGCTGATCCGCCCGCGAACCGCGCAACCGACGTGCACGGTTCCGCGGCCGGGAGCGGGGCGCCCCGCCGGACTCACGCCCCGGCTCGACAGAAACCGCGGCCACCGTCAGCTAGCACACCGCTATTGGTCGATGACCCGCAACAGTCTGCTGTTTCGGCAATGGCGACATGCATCGGACCCGATCCGGCAATCCGAGGTTCGACCACCCGGCGCGAGTAGATTCGGACAGGTGCGACGCATCGGCGACACCTTCGACACGATCACGGCTTTCACCGGGGCCGCGGTCGCCGGGGTGACGCTGCTGCTGCCGATCACTTTCTCCTGGGCGGGCGAATCCACCCCGTACCGGTTGGCGGCGCTCTACGCGAGCGTGCCGCGCGGCGCCGCGATGGGTGTCGTGGTGGCGGTCACGGTGGCCGTGGTGGTGACGACCTTCGGCCGCCCCTGGATCACCTGGCTGACCGCACTCGCCGGCGCGTTCGGGCTGTTCGTCAACCATTTCGCGGGCCGAAACGTCTCCGCGCCGGAACTGCTGACCACGCAGAACTATCTGGACACGATGTTCGCCGGTCTGCTGCTCGGCGCGTTGGGTGTGCGGGCGCTGCGCAGTTCGCTGCCCGCCTACGGTTTCGCGCTGGGGTGCGTCGCGGCCTTCGTCTTCGGCGATCTGGCCGAGTTGTTGCAGATCCGCGCCGACGATCCCTACGCCGTGCTGGAGACGCCGCCGGGTTGGCTGATCGCGGTCGCGCTGACCCTGGTGGCGTTGAGCACGCTGCGCAACAGCGCGCCCTCGCGGCAGCGCGAGGCCGACGACGAACCGACGGAACTGCCGATCGCGCCGATCGTGGCGGCGCTGGTGTTCGCACTGGTGGTGCTGGTGGCCTCGGAATGGCTCAGCAACCAGTACGACAAGGCGGGCGGGCACACCATCGACATCGGATTGGCGGTGGTCGCGACGGTGATCGCGGCGACGGTGGCGGCGATGTTGCTGCCGGGCCGCGACGGCGCGGGCGTGCTGTTGGTGGCCGCCCTGGTCCCGGTGGCCGACGCGCTCGGCCCGGGGCCGCGGCCCGGATGGTCGCTGGTCGTGGTGGTCGCGGTGACCGCACTCGGCCTCGTCTCGGGTCTGCGCGTGCCGCTGCCCGGTTTCGCGCTGATCCTGATCGGCGCGCTCGCGCTCTACGCGATCATCACCGCGCCCTACGACAAGACCGCGGTGCACGCGATCGGCAACATCGCGCTGGCCTTCGTCGCCGGATACGCCGGGGGAACCGCCAAACCCCGCTACACACCCAGCGGCGTGCTCGGGTTGGGCGCGCTGTTCCTGCCCTCGATCGTCACCTCGCTGCCCGAGGAGGGCGAACTGCCGGTCCGTGACGCGATGGCGGGCGTGGGCGCGTCCGGCCGTACCGCCTTGGTGATCACCGTCGGGTGCGCGCTGGGCCTGACCGCGCTGCACCGCCTGCGCCCACCCGCGCGCCCCGCCGCGGCCCCCGCGCCGACCGGAGTGATTGCGGATATATAGCCGAGCCGCTGGAACATGGCATACGACATAGTCGACGGACCCGGCGAACAGCGAATATCCCCATAGGGTTTACTGGCAGTACCCCGCCGCCACTACTCGACGGAGTGCAGTTTGCTCGCAATCCTGCTCGCACACGCGTTCGCCGCGTTGACGGCACCGCTGTATGTGCGGGTGTTGGGACGCAACGCCTTCTACCTTCTCGCCGTGGTCCCGTTGGCGAGTCTGGCCTGGGTCATCGCGAATTGGGATAGCGCGCAGCAGGTTCGGATCGCCTGGGCGCCCGCGATCGGGATGAACATCGATCTGCGCTTCGATTCGCTGACCGCGATCATGGCCGCGCTGGTGTTGGGCATCGGCGCACTGGTGCTGGCCTACTGCGGGCGCTACTTCGAGAACGACGAACCCCGCCTCGGCCTGTTCGCCGCCCAGCTCATCGGTTTCGCCGGCGCGATGTTCGGCCTGGTCACCAGTGACAACATGCTGGTGCTCTACGTCTTCTGGGAAACGACGACGGTGCTGTCGTTCCTGCTCGTCGGCCACAACGCCGAACGCGCGGCCAGTCGCCGCGCGGCCATCCAGGCGCTGTTGGTGACGGGCGCGGGCGGGTTGTCGATGCTGGTCGGCATCGTCGTGCTCGGCCAGAGCACCGGCACCTACCTGCTGTCGGATCTGCTGGCCCGCGAACAGCCGCCCGGCGGTGTCGCGGTCTCGGTCGCGGTGGTGTTGATCCTGGTCGGTGCGCTGAGCAAATCCGCGATCGTGCCGCTGCACTTCTGGCTGCCCGGCGCGATGGCCGCGCCGACCCCGGTCAGCGCCTACCTGCACGCGGCGGCGATGGTCAAGGCAGGCGTGTACTTGGTCGCCCGTCTGGCTCCCGTCTTCGCGCACAGTCCGCCCTGGCACCCGCTGGTGCTGACCCTGGGTCTGGCCTCGATGCTGCTGGCCGGGTGGCGCGCGCTACAGGTCACCGACCTGAAACTGGTGCTCGCCTTCGGGACCGTCAGCCAACTCGGCTTCCTGATCCTGCTGGTCGGCGTCGGCTCGCCGGACGCGGCGCTGGCCGGGATGGCGATGGTCGTCGCGCACGCGCTGTTCAAGGCGTGCCTGTTCATGGTGGTCGGCATCATCGACCACGGCGCGGGCACCCGTGACCTGCGGCAACTGTCCGGACTGGGCCGCCGCGCGCCGGTCCTGCTGACCGTGGCGAGCCTGGCGGCGCTGAGCATGGCCGGTCTGCCGCCGCTGCTCGGCTTCGTCGGCAAGGAGAGCGCGCTGGCCGCGCTGCTCGACGCCGACCTCCTGGCCGACCCCGCCCGGATCACCTTGCTGATCGGTGTCGCGCTGGGTTCGGCGCTGACGGTCGGCTACAGCGCGCGGTTCGTCTGGGGCGCGTTCGCCGACAAACCGGGCGCCGAGACCCTCGACGGTCTCGCCCGCTGGCACGCCCCCGGCCCACTGCTGCTCGGCGCGCCCACGCTGCTGGCCTTGGCCTCGCTGATCGCCGGTTTCGCCGCGCCGTGGCTGGAGGATCTGATCGACCCCTACGCGGTGACGCTCGGCGGCGCGCCCGGCGCCCATTTGGCGCTCTGGCACGGCCTGACTCTGCCGCTGGGGCTGACCGTGCTGATCGTCGCGGCCGGTGTGGCGCTGTTCCTGCAACGCGGCCGCATCATCGAATCCGACCACCACATCCTCGGCAACGCCGACCGCGCCTACGACGCGACGCTGCGCGCGATGGACCGCCTCTCACTGCGGATGACCGCGACGGTCCAGCGCGGTTCACTGCCGCTGAGTCAGGCCACCATCCTCGGCACCCTGATCGTCGTGCCGGTGGTGGCGCTGGCGGTGGGCACCCGCACCGGGGTCGAACTGCGGCTGTGGGATTCGCCGCTGCAACTGGCCGTCGGCGCGATCATGATCGCGATGGCACTGGCCGCGACGGTGCTGCGCAACCGGTTGGCCAGCGTGCTCGTCGTCGGCGTCACCGGCTACGGCTGCGGCGTGATCTTCGCCCTGCACGGCGCGCCCGACCTGGCGTTGACCCAGTTCCTGGTCGAGACGCTGACACTGGTCATCTTCGTGCTGGTCCTGCGCGCCTTCCCCGCCGAGATCGACGAGAGCCGGACCGCGAACTTCAAGAAGCGCCGCGCGCTGCTGGCCGCGGCGGTCGGCGCGAGCGTCGCCGTCTTGGCGGCGTTCGCGAGCGCGGCGCGCGGCACCGAACCCATCTGGCATCTGATCCCCGACGCCGCCTACACCTTCGGCGGCGGCAAGAACGCCGTCAACGTGCTGCTGGTCGACATCCGCGCCTGGGACACCCTCGGCGAGATCTCGGTGCTGATCGTGGCCGCCACCGGCGTCGCCTCGCTGGTGTTCCGCACCCGGCGCTTCGGCTCGGCCCCGCGCGCCGCGGACTCGCCGCGCTACGACCCCGACATCGTCAGCTGGCTGCCCGCCGCCCGGTTGATGGCCCGCGAGGACCGCTCGATGGTCCTGCAGATCACCACGCGCCTGATCTTCCCCACCATCATGGTGCTGTCGATCTACTTCTTCTTCTCGGGTCACAACGCCCCCGGCGGCGGTTTCGCGGGCGGTCTGACCGCCGGACTCGCGCTGACCCTGCGCTACCTCGCGGGCGGGCGCTACGAACTCGGCGAAGCGCTGCCCGTCGACGCGGGACACATCCTCGGGGCCGGACTGGCGCTGGCCGCGGGCACCGCGGCCACGTCGCTGCTGCTCGGCGCGCCCCCGCTGTCCTCGGCGATCATAGAGTTCACGCTGCCGCTGATCGGGCACGTCAAACTCGTCACCGCCCTGTTCTTCGACCTCGGCGTCTACCTGATCGTGGTCGGCCTGGTGCTCGACGTGCTGCGCAGCCTCGGCGCGCGCCTGGACAGCGAACTGGGCGAGACCACCGAATCCGCGTCGATCGGAGACCTCCGATGACCGCGAACCTCACCATGCTGATCCTGATCGGCGTCCTCGTCGCGTGCGGGGTCTACCTGATCCTGGAACGCACCGTGTCGAAAATGCTGCTCGGGATGATCCTGTTCGGCAACGCGGTCAACCTGTTGATCCTGAGCGCGGGCGGCCCCGACGGCGACCCGCCGATCCGCGCGGGCTCCGAAGCCGACCACGAGAACCTGGCCGATCCGCTCGCGCAAGCCATGGTGCTGACCGCGATCGTCATCACCATGGGGCTGGCCGCGTTCGTCCTCGCGCTCGCCTACCGCGCCTACATGCTCACCACCACCGACGACGTGCAGACCGATCCGGCCGACCTCGAGGTGGCCAGCCGCCGCGAGGGAGAGGACCCCGAAGATTGAGCCTGTCCTCCGGTCTGCTCCCCGCCCTCGCGCCGCTTCCGGTGCTCGTCCCGCTGCTCGCGGCGGCGCTCACCCTGGTCTTCGGGCGTCAGCCGCGCATCCAGGGCACGGTGGTGTGGGTCGCGCTGACCGCCGTCGTCGCGATCAGCGGACTGCTGCTGTATCTGGCCGACCGCGACGGCACCACCGCGGTGCAGGTCGGCGGCTGGGGCGCGCCGATCGGGATCACGCTGGTGGTGGACCGACTCTCGGCGGGCATGCTGCTGGTGTCCACGATCGTGCTGCTCGCGGTGTCGGTCTACGGCTCCGGCCAGAACATCCGCGACGGCGGCGCGAAACAGCCCACCTCGATCTACCGGCCCACCTATCTCGTCCTGACCGCGGGGGTTTCGGCCGCCTTCCTCGCCGGTGACCTGTTCAACCTGTTCGTCGGCTTCGAGATGCTGCTGGCCGCGTCCTTCGTGCTGCTCACGGTCGGCGCGACCGCCGAGCGCATCCGCGCGGGCGTGTCCTATGTGATGGTGTCGATGCTGTCGTCGCTGATCTTCCTGATCGGCATCGCGCTGGCCTACGCGACCACCGGCACGCTGAACCTGGCCCAGCTCGCGGTGCGCATGGACGCCGCGCCCGAAGGGGTGCGCACCTCGGTCTATCTGGTGCTGCTGGTGGCCTTCGGCATCAAGGCGGCGGTGTTCCCGCTGTCGAACTGGCTGCCCGACTCCTATCCGACCGCGCCCGCCCCGGTCACCGCGGTCTTCGCGGGCCTGCTCACCAAAGTCGGCGTGTACGCGATCATCCGCACCCATTCGCTGCTGTTCCCCGACGGCGGCCTGGACACGGTCCTGCTGATCTGCGGCCTGCTGACCATGCTGGTGGGCATCTTCGGCGCGATCGCGCAGAGCGACATCCGTCGACTGCTGTCGTTCACCCTGGTCAGCCACATCGGCTACATGGTGTTCGGCGTCGGACTCGGCAGCGCCGCCGGACTCGCGGGCGCGCTCTATTACGTCGCCCACCACATCCTCGTGCAGACCACGCTGTTCCTGGTGGTCGGCCTCATCGAACGCCAAGCCGGGTCGACCTCGCTGCGCCGCTTGGGCGGACTCGCCGCCGCGAGTCCGGTACTGGCCGTGCTGTTCCTGATCCCGGCGCTCAATCTCGGCGGCATCCCACCGTTCTCGGGCTTCATCGGCAAGGTCGCGCTGTTGCAGGCGGGCGCGGCCGACGGCAGCGTGCTGGCCTGGGTGCTGGTCGGCGGCGCGGTCGTCACCAGCCTGCTCACCCTCTACGTCGCCGCGCGGACCTGGGCGAAAGCGTTCTGGCGGCCGCGCTCGGAAGCGCCGGAAGGGCATCTGGCCGCGGCGAATCCGCCGACCCTGATCGAGGACACCGAGGACGTCCTCTACGACGAACGCATCGACCCCGGCCGCATCCCCGCGCTGATGCTCGTGGCCACCGGGTCGCTCGCGGCGGTCGGCCTCGCGCTGACCGTGCTGGCCGGACCGATCCTGGGCATCGCCGACCGCGCCGCCGCCGAACTCGACCAGCCCGGCGTGTACATCAGTTCGGTCCTGGGAGATCCGGAGGCGCCGCGATGAGACCGCGCCTGAGTCGCGACAACGTCGTGCGCGTCGGCCTGCTGATCTGGTTGACGCTGGTCTACATGGCCCTGTGGGGCGATCTGAGTGTCGGCAACCTGCTCGGCGGACTCGTGGTCGGCCTGGTCGTGATGGTCGCGCTGCCGCTGCCGATGCTCCCGGTCAACGGCCGCTTCAACCCGCTGCCGCTGCCCGAACTGGTCCTGGCGAGCACCTATTACGCGCTCGAATCCAGCTTCCAGGTGGCTTGGCTGGCGATCCGGCCCGCCGCGACACCGGTCTCCGGCGTGCTGCGGGTGAGTCTGCGGACCCGGTCGGACCTGGTGCTCGTGCTGTGCACCGATCTGCTGAACCTGATCCCGGGCACCATGGTGCTCGAGATCGACCGGCAGCGCTGCGTGGTCTACGTGCACGTCCTGGACGTGAGCAGCGATCACGCGGTGGACAAGTTCTACCGGACGACCCGTCGCCTGGAACGCCTGCTCATCGACATCTTCGAACGCCCGATGAAGCACCGACCGGAGGAGGAGGTGGAGCGTTGACCGTCGTCGCCGTCGTCGCGGCCGTACTGCTCGTCGCCGCGGCCATGATCACCGGTTTCCGCATCCTGGCGGGCCCCAACACCCTGGACCGGGTGGTCGGGATCGATTCGCTGATCGCCATCGCCGCCTCCGGTCTGGCGGTGTGGGCCGCCTACAGCAAGAACACCACCGTGGTGCCCGCGATCGTGGCGCTGTCGCTGGTCGGCTTCCTCGGTTCGGCCGCGGTGTCGCGCTTCCGCGTCAGGGACGACCGATGATCGTGCTGGATATCCTCTCGGGTGCCTGCATCCTGCTCGGCGCGCTGCTGGCCTTCACCGCCGCGGTCGGCATCCTGCGTTTTCCCGACACGCTGACCCGGATGCACGCGGCCACCAAACCCCAGATCGTCGGCTTGGTGCTGATTCTCGTCGGCACGGCCATCCACCTGCGTTTCGACGTCAACGCCTGGATGCTGGTGCTGGTGGCGCTGTTCACCGCCCTCACCGCGCCCGTCATCGCCCACCTGATCGGTCGCACGGCCTACCGCGAACAACGCCACCGTGACGGTCTGCTTCGCGTCAACGAACTCGGCGACGACGAACACTAGGCCGGCCAGGTCGAGGACTCCGTAAAGCCGTCGAGCAGTAGCGCCGTCGGGCCGACGGACCAGCGGGCTGTCTCGACCGACGGTCAGGATCGACTAACGAGCGGCGGCGGGTTCGAGGGCCGGGGTGTGATCGCGCGCGAACCACGTGGCGTGGAACGCGGCGGCCAGACCGGCCAGCGACGCCAGGACCAAGGTGCCCGAGAGCGCGGAGTATTCGGCCATCGGGACCGAGAGATAGCGGTAGGACAGCAGCAGGGCGGCCAAGGTGAGCGCGCCGCCCGCGACCAGACGGACCCGGAACCAGCCCCAGCCGCGTTCGGGTTCGCGCAGCGCCGACTCGACGGTCAGGCACAGGACCGCGCCCGCGACCAGGTCGACGCCGTAGTGGTAGCCGAAGCCGAGGGTGGCGACCAAGGTGGCCACGAGCCAGAACGCCCCGCCCCAGCGCAGCCATGCGGGTGCGGGCGAGCCGTCGAGATCGCGGCGGGTGTGCAGGAATACGGCCAGCGCCCAGGCGGTGTGCATCGACGGCATGCAGTTGCGCGGGGTGGCGCTGTCGAAGGGGAGCGGGGTGGGATCGGGGTCGATCGGCGGCACCACGGTGGGCCAGTAGTTCCCCAGTTGCAGGCCGTGACCGTCGACGCCGAAGGCGAACATCGGCCCCACCACCGGGAACAGCAGATACACCACCGGGCCGAGCAGACCCAGGACGAGGAAGGTGCGCACCAGATAGTGCGACGGCCACAGACCGGCGGGCACGACCCGGCGCAACTGCCACAGCGCGACCACGATCGCCGCGACCGGCAATTCGATGTAGACCCAGTGCAGGACCGCGTACACCACCGGCCCGAGCGCCTCGACCACCCGGCCCATCAGCCAGGACGGATCACCGAGCGCGTGATCGGCCAGCATGACGTACTCGTCGAACACCTCCGGCCGGGCCACCACCGTCACGTGCAGCCACACGTCACCGACCTTGGTGGCCAGGATCAGCAACGCGCCCAACGCGACCGCGCGCAGGGCGTTCACCCGGGCCACGCCCGTCCAGCGCAGCCACGCGACCACCGCGATAGCCGTGAGCACGATCACCGCGCCGTTGCCGACCGCGAACGCCTCCCCCGAGAGCACCCGCGCCAGCGCGCAGACGAGATCGATCGCGACGGCGGCGGCCAAGGCGATCACCCGGCGACGCGGCGACAGACCCACCAGCGCGAGCACGAATCCGGCCCACGGCACCGACATCGACTTCGGCGTGCCCACGTAGTCGTGCCACAAGCTCTCCAACGGGCCCTGGAACCCTTGGCGCGCGGCCGCGAACTGCAACGCGACCAACAACACCGGCACGGCGGCCACCGCGAGAGCGACGACCCGGATCCGGGTCCTCGGTGACGGCGGCTGCCGCACCGCATTTCCTCCATCGGAACCCGGATCTTCGACCAGCACGTCGACCATAGTAAACGGGGGATGAACGCACCCCCTCCGGCGATGAACGCCGGGCGACCGAACGTTACTCCTTCAGCTCCTCCACCAGCGCGTTCACCACCGCGATCAGATCACCGTCGGCCGCCGCGGCCACCTTGCGCTGACGCTGATACGACGCCCCGCGCACGGGAATCTCGGCGACCGCGGCCAATTCGTCGGCGCAGCCGAGTTGTTTGGCGGTGGGCTCGAGCCGGTTCAGGATCTCGGTGAGATCGTCGGTGACCAGACGCTCGTTGCTGTCGGCGTCGACGATGACGATCGCGTCGAGCCCGTATCGCGCGGCCCGCCACTTGTTCTCCTGCACGTGCCACGGCGGCAGCGTCGGCAACTGTTCGCCGTTCTCGACCCGGCGGTCCAGATCCACGATCAAGCAGTGGATGAACGCGGCGATCGCGGCCAGTTCGGCCCGGGTGGAGGTGCCGTCGCAGATGCGCACCTCGATCGTGCCCCACTTGGGCGCGGGCCGGATGTCCCAGTGCATTCCGCCGAGTTGCTCGAACACGCCGGTCTTGAACTGGTCGTGCACGAAATGCTCGAACTGCGTCCAGTTCTCGAACTGGAACGGCAGGCCCGCGGTCGGCAACTGCTGGAACATCAGCGTCCGGTTGCTGGCGTATCCGGTGTCGGACCCGGCCCACATCGGCGAGGAGGCCGACAGCGCGAGCAGGTGCGGGTACTGCACCAGCAGCGAGTTGATGATGGGCAGCACCTTGTCCCGGTGCGAGACCCCGACGTGCACGTGCACGCCCCAGATCATCATCTGCCGACCCCACCACTGGGTGCGTTCGATCAACTCGTCGTAGTGCTCGGAGCGGGTCAACTGCTGGGCCGACCACTGCGCGAACGGATGGGTGCCCGCGCAGAACAGGTCGACGCCTTGGCGATCGGCGACCCGCCGCACCGCGTCCATGGTGCCGCGCAGATCGTCGACCGCCGCGCCGACGGTGTCGTGCACACCCGTGACGAATTCCACGGTGTTGCGCAGCAGTTCCTTGGTGACCTGGGGTGTGCCATCCCAGGCGCGCAGGTCACCGACTTCGTCGAAGACCGCGGCCGCGGTGTTGGACAGATCGCGCGTCACCTTGTCGACGAGCGCGATCTCCCATTCGATGCCGATGGTCGGTCGGGGTGATCCCTTGAACGGAACGTGGTCGATGCGCTGTCCCCCGGCCATGGCCCACCTTGTCTAAGCGATGACGCCGCAGGCGACGCGGCCGCCCGCGTCACCGGTGGCGAGAGTGGTGTCGTCCGGGCCGGCCACGCCGTCGGCCCTGCTGTAGCGATTGGGGATGTTGCCGAAGTTGTCGGCGTCCGCGTGCACGATCAGCGCCTTGCCCTTGACCTGGTCGAGGGTGACGGCGTCGGTGGTGGTGATCAGCAGACCGGACCCGTCCTCGCGCACGGCCAGCGAGCTGAGATCGCCGCTGGCGGGGTGGGTGTTGGCGCTGCCGACCTGCAGATGTCCGCCGGCGGACAGGAAGTCGCCGGGCGCGCCGCCGGTGGGCGCCACCGAATTCGGCTCGCACTTGCCGACGGAATGGATGTGTAGCCCGTGGAAGCCGGGGCGCAGGCCGTTGGCGTCGACCTGGATCTGGAGGTGGGTGCCGACCGAGGTGATGGTCGCGGTGGCGACGGACTTGCCCGAGGGGTCCTTCAGGTCGACCTTGGCGCCCGGGTTGGTCGAGTCGGTGCCGTGCCGCTCGCCGAATTCTCCCGAGGGCGGCGCGGAGGCACCGGTCCACACCGGCGGCGTCGTGCCCTTGACGTCACTGGACTCCTGGCTGTTCGTGCAGGCGGCGAGTCCGAACACCGCGACCGCGAGCACCGGGGTCACAGTCCGCCAGGACGGGCGACGAGTTGTGGACGAGGCCATCGGGGAACTCCTTTACGAGTACCGAGTTTACGGGCATTACCGGGTGGACACGTTGGTTCCGGACAGATGATGCCACGCCCGCCGACCGTCCCGATGACAGGGCGGTGTGGCCCACGGCACTGTGCCGCGCGGCGCGGTGGGCGGGCGCATCCGGCGCTCAGCCCCCGGTCAAGATGATGACGACGCCGGGGCCGGAATCGCCCGCCGTACCGTTCTTGGGGGCCGCCTCGGCGCCGAGTTCGCGCGCGATCTCCTGCGCCGCCTCCTGCTCACCGGGCGAATTACCGTAGTAGACGGTGGTTTTCGCGACGGTGCCCCCCGCGTAGTTGCCCGAGGACACGTTGGTCCAGCCTTCGGTCTGCAACTGCTGAGCGGTGCGGGTGGCCAAGCCGGAGACCATGCTGTTGTTCAGCACGCGCACCGGGACCGCCCGGTCGACGCCCGGGGCGGCCGCGCTCGGCGGCGGCGCGGCCGGAGTGGGTGTCTCCGCGGCGGTGGTCGAGACGGTGGTGGTCGCCGAACCCGCCGCGGACTGGCCGGTGCTCGCCGCGACCGTGGTGGTGCGGGCGACCGTCGTGGTCGCCTGCGCTTCGCTCGACGAGGCGGCGGAGGTGTCGGAGTCGGCGTCCGAACTCGACAACGACATCGCGCCGAGGCCCGCGAACACGATGGCCAGCGCGATCAACACCATCGCCAGCGCCCGCAGGGGCGGCCCGCCGGAGGTGGGATTGGGGTAGCTCACGATGTCGACCCTAGTCCCACCCGGGGCCCGGAGGCCCGCAGCGCGGCGGGATTTCGGATCATCGCCGCCGTCATACCTGGAATCCGAGGCGGCGGGCGGCGCGCGCCTTCTGCCTGCTGGCCCGTAGCCTGCGCAGGCGCTTGACCAACATGGGGTCCGCGACCAGCGCTTCCGGACGGTCCACGACCGCGTTGAGGACCTGGTAGTAGCGGGTCGGCGACATGCCGAACAGTTCCCGGATGGCCTCTTCCTTCGCGCCCGCGTACTTCCACCACTGGCGCTCGAAGGCGAGGATGTCCAGTTCGCGGCGGCTCAGGCCGCTCTGCTCGGCCGCGTCGGCCGAGGGGTGCGCGTCGGTGTCCACATCCTCGTTCGCGGAAGGGCCGTCCTGGGTCGCGGAAAGATCGCGTGCCGCTGCGCCGTCCATCTTGCTCCCTCGCCGAGTGACAACCTGACGAAAATGATGCTGTACGTCGCGAATCATTGAACCACGGGCGCGCGGGCCCCCTCCGGCTCCGTCCCGGCGTGTTGTCTACCGGACGGTAACCGCGTGTCACCGGGCGATCTGTTCCGGCGGCACCCGGCGGGGGCGGGCGGGCCACCCATTAGGCTTGACTGCCATGGCAATCCTCCCCATCGTGATCGTCGGCGACCCCGTGCTGCACAACCCGACGCAGCAGGTCACCCAGTCCCCTGAGGAGTTGGCCGAACTCGTCGCGGACATGTACGAGACCCTCGACGCCGCCAACGGCGTCGGTCTGGCGGCCAACCAGGTGGGGGTGCCGCTGCGCCTGTTCGTCTACGACTGCCCCGACGTGGGCGCGGACGGCGTCGCGACCCGCCGCCGCGGCGCGGTGGTCAACCCGGTGCTGGAGACCTCGGCGCTACCGGAGACCATGCCCGATCCCGAGGACGACGACGAGGGCTGTCTGTCGGTGCCGGGCGAGCAGTACCCGACCGGTCGCGCCGACTGGGCGAAGGTGACGGGCACCGACGAGCACGGCAAACCGGTGGAGATCGAGGGTCACGGGTTCTTCGCGCGGATGTTGCAGCACGAGGTCGGCCATCTCGACGGGTTCCTCTACGTGGACGTGCTGATCGGACGCAACGCCCGCGCGGCGAAGAAGGCGATCAAGCGCAACGGGTGGGGCGTGCCCGGCCTGAGCTGGGTGCCCGGCACGGTCGCCGACCCGTTCGGCCATGACGACTGAATCGACCGATCCCGTGCGGGAACCGACGGACATCCCGCTGGGCAAGCGGGTGGTGATGCGCTACACGCTGCCCGCGGACGAGCAGTTCGGCACGACCGACGTGATCGGCACGCTGATCTCGCTGGACCCGCCGACCGTGCGCGACGCCGACGGCGCCGAGGTCACGGTCGAACCGGATCGGGTGGTGGCGTTGAAAGCGTTGGGGCCGAGGCCGATCCGCACCTCGGAGATCCGTGCGCTGGAGTCGGCGGCAGCCTTCGGCTGGCCGGGGATCGAGCACACCTGGATCGACGGCTGGTTCGTGCGCGCGGGCTACGGCTTCACCGATCGCGCGAATTCGGCCGTGCCGGTGGGTGATTCGGAGTACCGCGCGCCCGCCGGCCCGCTGCGCGAGGAGACGGCGCGCAAGCTCGCCGAGTGGTACTCGGTGCGAAGTCTGCCCGTTCGACTCGCGCTGCCGGATCGCTTGGTCCCCGTGCCCGAGGGCTGGCGGGTGCGCAAGGAGACGGTCGTCCTCGGCATCGACATCGAGACCTTCGTGCTCCCCCAGGGCCCGCCGATGGTCCGAATCTTCCCCGCGCCGGACGCCGCGTGGCTGGACATGCACCACCGGCAGGGCGAACCCGAGGGGTCGCGCATCGATCTGCCGCCGGTCCCCGAGGTGCTGACGGCGGTGCACGAGGGGGAGTTGGGTTTCGCGGCGCTGGGCGTGCCGCAGCCGATCGCGATCGCGCGCGGCGCGCTGACCACCGCACCCGACGAGCGGCGCTGGGTCGGGATCACCTGCGTCGCCGTGGCGGCCGAACACCGCAGGCACGGGTTGGCGGCGCTGGTCTGCGCCGAACTGCTGCGCTGGGGTCGCGATCGCGGCGCGACGCACGCCTACGTGCAGGTGGACGCGGCCAACACCGGGGCGCTGGCGCTGTACCAGGATCTCGGTTTCGTCCAACACCACCACTACCGCTACGCCGAACCGACCGCCTGAGGCGTGCGCGACCCGCGGCGTAGAAATGAAGGACCACCACTCGAGGAAGGCATCCCGTGCGCTTGGCGACCTGGAACGTCAATTCGATCCGCTCCCGCGTCGACCGGGTGGCGGCGTTCCTGGATCGCCAGGACATCGACGTGCTCGCGGTGCAGGAGACCAAATGCCGTGACGACCAGTTCCCGTTCGAGCGTTTCGAGGCGCTCGGCTACGAGGTCGCCCACCTCGGGGTGAACCAGTGGAACGGCGTCGCGATCTTGTCGCGGGTGGGGCTGACCGACGTCGAATTCGCCTTCCCCGGACAGCCCGGTTTCGACAAGGACGCGGGCGAGTCGCTGATCAGCACGCCGGTGGTGGAGTCGCGGGCGCTGGGGGCGACCTGCGGCGGGGTGCGGGTGTGGAGCCTGTACGTGCCCAACGGACGCGCGCTCGGCGACCCGCACTACACCTACAAGTTGGAGTGGCTGGCGGCGCTGCGCGCGAGCGGCGCGGCCTGGCTGGCGGCCGATCCGGCGGCGAAGGTGGCCCTGGTCGGGGACTGGAACATCGCCCCGACCGACGACGACGTGTGGTCACCGGAGTTCTTCGAGGGCAAGACGCACACCTCCGCACCCGAGCGCGACGCCTTCGCCGCGATGGTGGACACCGGTTTCGCCGACGTGATGCGCCCGTTCGCGCCCGGCCCCGGCGTCTACACCTATTGGGACTACACGCAGTTGCGGTTCCCGCGCAAAGAGGGGATGCGCATCGATTTCGTCCTGGCCTCGCCCGCGTTGGCGGCCACGGCGACCGACGCGCTGGTCGACCGCGAGGAGCGCAAGGGCAAAGGCGCCAGCGACCACGCGCCGGTGATCGCCGAATTCACGGACTGATCAAGCCCGCGTGTAGGCGTAGTCGTCGGCGGCGAGGTCGGCCCAGTCGGGTCGGGCGCTCGGCGGGCGGTGCGCGAACTCGTCCAGCAGGTCTCGGCGGTCGGGATCGTTGTGGTACGGGTTGCGCGGATACCAGGACGGCCAGTGGTCGTAGGCGCGTTCGACGCGCACGTCCGCGCCCTCGACGGTGAATCGGATGAACAGCCAGCGGCCGTGCTCGCCGGCCTCCACATCGCGCAGGCGACGCAGGCCGGTGGGGATCTTGCGGGCGTGGCGCGGGACGCCGACGCCGATGCCCCGGCCCACCCGGAACGCGAAGTCGGCGTGGCCGAAGTCGCGGTGCAGCCTGCGCACCCGGTCGATGATGTCGGCCAGTTCCGGGGAGTTCGGCGGTGCGGGGCGGGGGTGGTCGGTGGCCGCCATCATCGCCGCCACCAGCAGTCGGCTGTGTTCGACGGAGGTGATCCGGCGGCGTATCCGGGGACGGGAGACCGGCGGCGGGGCGGGTTCGGCGACGGCGTGCGCGTCGGCCAGCACGCCGCCGCGGCCCAGGTAGTCCAGGACGGCCGCGGACAGTTCCGGGTCGAGGCCGCTCAGCAGTTCGGCCTTGACCGTGGCCGCCTCGGCCGCGGTGAACAGCGCCGCGACCTCCTCGTGGGTCACCCCGGGCAGCGATTCGGCGAAAACCGCCACCAGTTGCTCGGATTCGAGCAGCGGGTACATCGCGACCGCGGTCTCGTAGCGCACCCGCAGATCGTCCAGTTGTCCGGCGTGCCGCCAGGTTCCGTCCCACCAGCGCACGACGTCGATCTCCTCGCGCAGGATCAGCGCGGTCAGTTCGTCCACCGGCACCCAGTCGGGCGCGTCGGCGAGCAGGTCCAGCGGTTGTTCCGGTGCGATCCAGGTGTCGTCGCGCCCGCGGCCGAACACCACCGCCCGGTCGCGCTCGTAGCGGATCAGCGTGAACCAGTTGTCCTGGTAGCCCATGTCGAATGTCACACGGCCACCGGTCAACTCGCCCAGCTGTCCGGAGCCGTCCGGATCCTGTACGACCTGGACGACCAAGGTGCGTCCCCACAGGACATCCGGCGCGGGCAACTCGGATCGCATGCCTCACAACCTAATCCCCGCCGTGCCCGACCGCCGGATCGCGACTCGCGCGTTGTGCGCCACACCGGCGCGGCGCGCGCCGCCGACCGCGCTCGCGGGGAGCATCCGACCTGCGAGAACCCCGCTCGGCCGACCGGTAACGCTGATATCTTGTCGGCATGGGTATCGAGCAGGCCGCGCGAGCTCGGGTGCGTGCGCAGCATCTCGGGCCCCAGCGCCGACGCCCCCAGGTACTCGACACCGCGCTGGCGATCGCCGTGGAGAGCGGGATCGCCGCCGTCACCATCGCCGCGGTGGCCGACCGCATGAACGTCACCCGGCCGGTCGTGTACGCGTGTTTCGCCGACCGGGTCGAACTGATCGGCGAACTGATCCGGCGCGAGGAGGACCACCTGATCCGCGGCCTGCTCGAAGCCACACCGCGCCGTGCGGTCGACGCGGGCGAGACGGTCTTCGTCGACGGGTTCCGCACCCTGCTCGAGATCGCCTCGGTGCGCCCGGACGCGTGGCGGCTGATCTACGGCAATCCCGACCCGGCGGTCGCGGACTCGTTCGGCCGCGGCCGCGCGCTGGCCGTGCAGCGCTGCACCGAACTGCTGCGTCCCACCCTGCGCGCGTGGGGCACCGAGGACGCCGAACGCAAACTGCCCGTCCTGGTCGAGCTGTGGGTGTCGGCCGGCGAGGGCGCGGTGCGCACCCTGCTGGCCGGTGCGGGCGACTGGGACACCCGCGGGCTGGGAGCCTTCGTCGGCGCGGCGGTCTACCGCGCGCTGCGCGAGGCGTAACCGCTCGACCGGCGGGCGCGCGTCCCCTGCCGACACTTCTCCGGCCGAACGCGCCGTCACCCGGCGACACTCCGGCACGATGCCGTCCGATCGCCAGAATCTCCGCCGCCGCCGACCTCCCGGTCACTACCATGGGCGTGACTGATCCACCCGGTGACCTGCGGGAGGTGCGGCGATGGCGTTCTATCGGCAGGTGGGTTCGGTGCCGCCCAAACGGCACACCGCGCACCGCGACGAGCACGGCGCGCTGCTCCACGAGGAGCTGATGGGCGAGGAGGGCTTCTCCGGGGATTCCGCGCTGCTCTACCACCGCGGACTGCCGCCCGCCCTGGTCGACGCCACGGTCTGGGAGCTGCCCGATCAGCGGACCGTCCCCAATCATCCACTGCGCCATCGTCATCTGCGTCCGCACGACTTGTTCCCGGCGGACGCGGTGGCAGGCGTCGACGCGGTCACCGGCAGACGCCTGCTGCTCGGCAACGCCGACGTGCGCATCCAGTACGTGGTCGCCGCCGCGACCTCCCCGCTGTACCGCGACGCCGTCGGCGACGAACTGGTGTACGTGGAATCCGGTGCGGCGGTGCTGGAATCGGTGTTCGGCGCGCTGCCCGCGCGCCGGGGCGACCACGTGCTGATCCCCCGCGCGACGACGCACCGCTGGGTGATCGACGGACCGGAACCGCTGCGCGCGTACGTGATAGAAGCCTCCAGCCACATCACCCCGCCGAAGCGCTACCTGTCGGATTCGGGGCAACTGCTGGAGAGCGCGCCCTACTGCGAACGCGACCTGCACGCGCCGACCGCCCCGCTCCTGGAGACGGGGACCGATGTCGAGGTGCTGGTCAGACATCGCGCGGCCGGGCTGGTGGTCGGCACCGGGATGCGCTACGCCACCCATCCGTTCGACGTGGTCGGCTGGGACGGCTGCCTGTATCCGTACACCTTCGCCATCACCGATTTCGAGCCGATCACCGGTCGCGTGCACCAACCGCCGCCCGTGCACCAGGCGTTCGCGGGCGTCAATTTCGTGGTCTGCGATTTCGTGCCGCGCAAGGTCGACTACCACCCGCTGGCCGTCCCGGCGCCCTACTACCACTCCAACGTCGACTCCGACGAGGTGATGTTCTACTGCGGCGGGAACTACGCGGCACGGGCGGGTTCCGGGATCGGGCAGGGTTCGGTGTCGGTCCATCCCGGCGGCTACGCGCACGGCCCGCACCCGGGCGCCTACGAAGGGTCCATCGGTGCCGAACAGGTGGACGAACTGGCGGTCATGGTCGACACCTTCCGGCCGCTCGAACTCGGCGAAGGCGCACTGGCCTGCGAGGACCCCGACTACGCGTGGACCTGGTCGGGGCGGCGGCCGCGGCGATGACCCGCGTGACGGTCGCGCCCGACTCCCCCTTCGGCCCGGACACGCTGCCGTACGGGGTGTGCGCCCCCGAGGGCGGCGCGCCGCGGGTATGCGCGCGGTTGGGCGAGTACGTCCTGGACCTGGCGGAATTGCTGGGCGACCCGGAGTTCGCCGCCGACTCGCTGCACCCGTTCCTCGCGCGCGGACCGCAGCGCTGGCGCGAGGTCCGCGAGCGACTGCGCGACCTGGCGGACGGCGCGCTCCCCGATACCGCCGTGCACCGGTTGGCCGACGTCCGCACGCTGCTGCCGATCCGGATCGGCGACTACGTCGACTTCTACGCGAGTCGCGACCACGCGACGAACGTCGGCCTGCTGCTGCGGCCGGATTCCGCACCGCTGCCGCCGAATTGGCGGCATCTGCCGCTGGGTTACCACGGCCGCTCGGCGACCGTGGTGGTGTCGGGCACGCCGATCCGACGCCCCTGTGGACAGCTCGGAATCGATTCGGGAACACCGGAATTCGGTCCGACGCGCCGCCTGGACATCGAGGCCGAACTCGGATTCGTCGTCGGGGTCGGCTCCGAGTTCGGCACACGGATCAGCACGGGCGCGTTCGCCGACCACGTCTTCGGGGTCGTCCTGGTGGACGACTGGTCCGCGCGCGACATCCAGGCGTGGGAGTACCGGCCACTCGGCCCGTTCCTGGGGAAATCCTTCGCCACCTCGATCTCGGCGTGGGTCACGCCGCTGGCCGCGCTGGACGCCGCGCGCGTCGCACTGCCCGAGCAGATCCCACCCCCGCTGCCCTACCTGCGCGAGACCGAGCACTGGGGCTTCGACATCGACCTGACCGTCACCTGGAACGGCACGGTGGCGGCGCGGCCGCCGTACCGGCACATGTACTGGTCGCCCGCGCAGATGCTGGCCCACCTGACCGTCAACGGGGCGGCCACCGCCACCGGCGACCTGTTCGCCTCCGGCACCGTCTCCGGTCCCGAGCGCGACCAGCGCGGGTCCCTGCTCGAACTGACCTGGAACGGCGCCGAACCGGTCACCCTGGCCGACGGGGCCCGCCGCACCTTCCTCGCCGACGGCGACGAAGTGGTCATCACGGCGACCGCACCAGGGCCGGGCGGTGCGCGCGTCGGCGTGGGCGAGGTCGCGGGCCGAATCCTGCCCGCCTTGCCCCACCCGGACCTCGCGGACCGATGAGAACGCGGCCGCCGGATCGTCACCACCTGTACAGCGGACCCGCGGCGTCACCACCGACGAAGGAGTAGCCATGCAGAAGATCGTCACCAACCTCTGGTACGACAACCAGGCCCGGGAGGCCGCCGAGTTCTACTGCTCGCTGATCCCGAACTCCCGGATCACCGCGATACAGCACTACACCGAATCCGGCTACGGCGAGACCGGCGCGGTCATGCTGGTCGACTTCGAACTCGACGGTCAGAAGTTCACCGGCATCAACGGCGGCGGCGACTACCACTACACCCACGCGATGTCGCTGCTGATCAACTGCGACAGCCAGGACGAAGTCGACCGACTGTGGGAGGCGCTGCTCGCCGACGGCGGCAAGGAAATCGAATGCGGGTGGCTCAACGACCGTTTCGGCGTGCCCTGGCAGATCTGGCCCGCCGAGGCCGACGAACTGATGACCGGTGATCCGGCCGCGGTGGACCGCGCCACCAAGGCGATGCTGGGCATGAAGAAGATCGACCTCGAAGGGCTGCGCGCGGCCTACAACGCGGGCTGACCAGGGGTCGCGGACGGGCGGGTATGGTCGGTCGGGGACAACCGCATATCGCCAACGGGGGCTCGCACCAGCGGGCTGAGAGGACGGCTAGCTCCACGGAGCGGACAGGGCCGTCGACCGTATGAACCTGACCGGGTAATGCCGGCGTAGGGAGGAATTCATGACGACCACATCCGTCGACACCGTGACCACCGGTCCCGTCGAGGGCAGCGTCAAACACTATCGTCAGGTCGATGACCTGCGCATTCCGGTGCGTCGCATCAACCTGACCAACGGCGAGCACTTCGACGTCTACGACACCTCCGGCCCGTACACCGACACGGCCGCGACCATCGATCTGGACGCGGGGTTGGCCAAACTCCGCGACGGGTGGTCGCGCCCGTCGGTGGACGGGCCCGCCACCCAGTTGAACTGGGCGCGGCAGGGGGTGCTCACGCCGGAGATGCGTTTCGTGGCCGCGCGCGAAGGCGTCGAACCGGAATTCGTGCGGGCGGAGGTGGCCGCGGGGCGCGCGGTCATCCCCGCCAACCATCGCCACCCGGAACTCGAGCCGACGATCATCGGCAAGAAGTTCCTGGTCAAGATCAACGCCAATATCGGCAATTCGGCGGTCAGTTCCTCGATCGCCGAAGAGGTGGAGAAGATGGTGTGGGCGACCCGGTGGGGCGCGGACACCATCATGGACCTGTCCACCGGCAAGAACATCCACGAGACCCGCGAATGGATTCTGCGCAACGCACCGGTGCCGGTCGGCACGGTGCCGATCTACCAGGCGCTGGAGAAGGTCGGCGGCGACCCGACCGCGCTGACCTGGGAGCTCTACCGCGACACGGTCATCGAGCAGTGCGAGCAGGGCGTGGACTACATGACCGTGCACGCGGGGGTGCTGCTGCGCTACATCCCGCTGACCGCGAAACGGGTCACCGGGATCGTCTCGCGCGGGGGGTCGATCATGGCCGCCTGGTGTCTGGCCCACCACCGGGAATCGTTCCTGTACACGCATTTCGCGGAATTGTGCGACATCCTCGCCGCCTATGACGTCACCTTCTCCCTCGGTGACGGATTGCGGCCCGGGTCGATCGCCGACGCCAACGACGAAGCCCAGTTCGCCGAACTGCGCACCTTGGGCGAACTCACCGGAATCGCGAAATCCCGTGGCGTGCAGGTGATGATCGAAGGCCCCGGCCACGTGCCGATGCACAAGATCGTGGAGAACGTGCGGCTCGAGGAGGAATGGTGCGAGGAGGCCCCGTTCTACACCCTCGGGCCGCTGGCCACCGATATCGCGCCCGCCTACGACCACATCACCTCGGCGATCGGCGCGGCCATCATCGCGCAGGCGGGCACCGCCATGCTGTGCTACGTCACCCCGAAGGAACACTTGGGACTGCCCAACCGTGACGACGTCAAAGTCGGCGTCATCACCTACAAGATCGCCGCGCACGCCGCCGATCTCGCCAAGGCCCACCCGCACGCCCAGGCCCGTGACGACGCCCTGTCCAAGGCCCGCTTCGAGTTCCGGTGGCGCGACCAGTTCGCGCTGTCGCTGGACCCGGACACCGCGCGCGAGTACCACGACGAGACCTTGCCCGCCGAACCCGCCAAGACCGCGCATTTCTGCTCGATGTGCGGGCCGAAGTTCTGCTCGATGCGCATCTCGGCCGATGTACGCGCCTACGCCGAGCGCGAAGGGTTGACCGACGCGCAAGCGCTGGTCGCGGGCATGGCCGAGAAATCCGCCGAATTCGCCGACACCGGCAAGCAGGTCTACCTGCCCGTGGTGTCCTGACCCGGCGCGGGCGTCGTGTCGCGCCCCGCGCAGGGGGCGGGGAGCGGCACGACGTCCGCGACACCGGACGAACGCCGCTCGCCGTGGAATGCTGGGGGACATGATCACCGACGCGAGGGGTGGTGGGCGGGAATGTCTGACGCGGAGTTGAATCCCGCCGCGGTCGAGATCGGTCGGTTCTTCCCGCACGGGCCGAACGCGGTGTGGCGGGCGTTGACCGAACCCGATCTGGTGGAGCGCTGGCTGATGCCCACGGTGGGGTTCGACGCGGCGGTGGGGACGCATTTCCTGTTCGCGCTGCCCACCCACCCGTCCGGGGAGATCGCCTGCGAGGTGCTCGAGGCGCTGCCCGGGGAGCGGTTCACCCACAGTTGGGTGGACATGCGGGCCGACAAGCCGCAGCGCTGGGTGGTGGACTGGACGGTGCGCGCGCAAGGCCGCGGCACGCGATTGTTGTTGACCCAGACCGGTTTCGACATCGACGACCGTCGCCAGAAGATGGCGCGCAACGCGATGGAACGCGGCTGGAAGGCGACGCTGACGCGGTTGCGCGAGGTGCTCGACCAGGGATCCTGAGCGTCAGTGCCTGGCGCCGGTGATGCGGAATCCGCGCGGCACCAGCAGCACCGCCGCCACGGCGACCACCGCGACGATGCCCGCCGAGAGGTAGGCGGTGACGGTCAGCGCGGTGTCGAAGGCGTGTTCGGTGAGCGCGTGCAGGTCCGCGGCGGCGGCTTCGGGCAGGTCGTCGGCCACCTCGGCCGCACCGCCCACCGATCCGCGCGCCTGCTCGGCCGCCGCGCCGTCCACCGGCAGGTCCACCATGTGGTCGGTGAACACCCGTCCGTGGATACTGCCCAGCAGCGCGACGCCCAGGCCGATGCCGAGTTCGTAGTTGGTCTCCGAGACCGCGCCCGCCTGTCCGGCCCGATCGGGCGGCACCGCCGAGACCAGCACGGCCGCGGCGGCGGTGATCGCGAGTCCGTCACCGAGCCCGAAGGTCGCCAGGACCAGCGCGATGACCGGGTAGGTGGTGGGTTCCGGGCTCAGCGCGAGCCCGAGGAATCCCAGCGCGGACGCCCCCAACCCGAGCGCCAGCACCGCCCGCACCCCGAGGTGTTGCATCAGCCACGGCGTGCTCAGCGAGGCGATCAGCAGGGTCAGTGCCGAGGGCAGCATCCGGACGCCCGCCTGCGAGGGCGAATAGCCGTGGATGTACTGCAACCACAGCGAGATCAGGAACAGCGCCGCGCCGATGGCGAGCATCGCCAGCAAGGTCGCCAGGGCGGCGGCCGTGAACGCGCCGTTGCGGAACAGTCGCACGTCCAGCAGTGGGTCGTCGGCCGCGAGCTGCCGACGGACGAACCACGCAAGCGCGAGCAGTCCCAGAGCCAGTACCGCCAGATCCGCCGGGGCCGCGCCGCCCTTGGCCAGGTGTTTGAGACCCCACGCCAGTCCGACGATGCCCGTGATCGACAAGCACGCGGCGAGCAGGTCCAGTCCACCGTGCTGCGGCGCACGGTATTCGGGCAGCACGAACAGCCCGACCGCGACGGTGAGTACGACCACCGGCACGTTGAGCCAGAAGGCCGAGGCCCAGCCGAGGTGTTCGACCAGGTAGCCGCCGACGATCGGGCCGATGGTCGCGCCCAGGCCCGCCACGGCCGCCCAGATGCCGATGGCGAGGTTGCGTTCGCGGATGTCGGTGAAGATCGCGCGGATCAGCGACAGCGTGGAGGGCATCACCATCGCGCCGCCGACGGCGAGCAGCACCCGGCCGAGGATGAGTTGCCAGGCGCTGTGCGAGGTCGCGGCCACCACCGAGGCCACGCCGAACAGCACGAACCCGGTGAGGAAGAGCAACTTGCGGCCGACCCGGTCGCCGATCGCGCCGGTAGTGATGAGCAGACCGCCCAGCACCAACCCGTAGATGTCGATTACCCACAACTGTTGCAGCGGGCCCAGGTGCAGATCCTCGATGAGCGAAGGAAGGGCGACGTTGAGGATGGTGGCGTCCATGGCGACCAGCAACAGGCTGGCACACAGCACGGCGAGCATCACCCACCGCGCCGCTCCCCGGCGTCGAACCGACTCTCGTTCGCCCACGACGCTCCTTCCGGAACCGCGCCACGAGTTCGATGGCGAATATCAAGCTACCTCAGCGGACGTGCGCCTCGACCAGTCTTCGCCCGGCCCGCGAGGTCCGCTCGACGTCGCCGGTGATGAGCCGGTCCTGGAGGATCCCGCGCATGCCCGAGATCAACAGGGTCGCCACGACGGACGGGTCCTCGACCCCGATCCGCGCCAGCGCCGCGCTCAGCGCCTCCACGAAGACGGCGATGGCCTCGCGGGCGTAGCGGTCATACGGACTGCCCGGCGCGCAGGCCGCGCCGAGCACTTGGAGCATCACGCGGATGCTGATCGCGCCGTCGCCGGTCAGGCTGGATTCGTAGAGGTCGGTGAGTCGACGTCGCAGGGTCGCCGCGTCCGCCACCCCGGCGAAGACCGCCGCGATATCGGGCCGCTGGGTGGCCAGGGCCTGGACCAGCAACTCCTCTTTCGTGCCGAAGTAGTAGATGAGCATGCGCGAACTGGTGCCGAGTTCGGCGGCCAGCGGTCGCAGGGACAGTTCGGACAGGCCGTGCGCGGCGATGTAGTCGACCACGCCTGCCAGCAGTCGCGTGCGTCGCTCGTGGTCGAGGGGGCGTGCCATGAGTTGACTGTAGCGATCGCTACAGGTATTCCTGGAACCCGTGACTGTAACGATCGCTTCAGAAACTGTGGACCAGGTGGTCGTCACCGGCTACGCCGCCACCACCAGCCTCGGTCCGGACGCCGAGACGACCTGGTCGCGCCTGCTGGCGGGCCACAGCGGAATCCGCGCGCTGCAAGCCGATTTCGTCACCGACTACGACCTGCCGGTCCGCATCGGCGGCACCCTGACCGCCCACCCGGGCGACCAACTGACCCGCGTCGAACGACGCCGGATGTCCTACGTCGAACAACTCGCACTGGTGCTGGGGCGCGAGGTCTGGCGGCACGCGGGCACGCCCGAGGTCGAGGGCGAGCGACTCGCGGTCGCCATCGGCACCGGACTCGGCGGCGCGGACGCCCTCATCGACGCCGTCGACGCCCTGCGTGCGGGCGGATACCGGAAGGTCTCGCCGATGTCGGTGCCGATGGTCATGCCCAACGGCCCCGCCGCCACCGTCGGCCTCGAACTCGGCGCGAAAGCCGGGGTCTACGCCCCCGTGTCGGCCTGCTCGTCGGGATCGGAGGCCATCGCGCACGCCTGGCGACTGATCCGCACGGGTGAAGCCGACGTGGTCGTGGCGGGCGGGGTCGAAGGCCACATCCACGCGGTGCCCATCGCCAGTTTCGCCATGATGCGGGCGATGAGCACCCGCAACGCCGAACCCGAACGCGCTTCGCGCCCCTTCGACCGCGACCGCGACGGATTCGTCTTCGGCGAGGCGGGCGCGCTGCTGGTCCTGGAATCCGAACGCCACGCGCGGGCCAGGGGCGCGCGCGTCCACGGCCGGGTCCTCGGCGCGGGCATCACCTCCGACGCCTACCACATCGTCGCCTCCGATCCGGACGGCGCGGGCGCGGCCAGGGCGATGCGCGCGGCCATCGCCACCGCCGGTCTGCGGCCCGGCGACATCGGCCACGTCGACGCGCACGCCACGTCCACCACCATCGGCGACGCCTCCGAGGCCGCCGCGATCGCCGCCGTCACGCCGGACGCCTCGGTCTACGCGCCAAAATCCGCGCTCGGTCATTCGATCGGCGCGGTCGGCGCGCTGGAGTCCGTGCTCACGCTGCTGACCCTGCGCGAGGGTGTCGTGCCGCCCACGCTCAACTACGACACCCCCGACCCCGCCATCGACCTGGACGTCGTCGCGGGGACGGCGCGCACGCAGCGACCCGACTACGCGTTGAACAATTCGTTCGGCTTCGGCGGACACAATGTGTGCCTCGCGTTCGGGCGGGCCTGAACCGGCACGGCAGAATCGTAGTCCGAACGAACCAGTTGCCGCGCGGCGCGCGCCGACGGCCCGAGGGACGGACGACGATGAGCGACGCTTTCTACCTGCCCGACCCCGACCGACCGGATCGGTACCTCTCGACCGAGCTGACCCGGGGGCCGTGGTCGCCGGACGCGCAGCACGCGGGGCCGCCCTCGGCGCTGTTGGCGCACGCGATCGAGCGCTGCTCGCCGCGCGAGGGCTTCCAGGTCGGACGGGTCGCGGTGGAGATCCTGGGTCCGGTGCCGCTCGCGCCGCTGACCGTGCGAGCGGAGGTGGTGCGGCCCGGACGCAGCGTCGAACTGATCCGAGCCACGCTCAGCGCCGACCGCGGTCCGGTGATGACGGCCAACGCGTGGCGGTTCAAACTCGCGGAGCCGGAAGTCGAACTGCCCGAAGCCTTCCTGCCGACCGGTGCGCGCCCCGGCCCCGAACACGCCGCCGAGCCCGCGCCTTTCCCGAGCTCGCAGCCCGTCGGCTTCCACACCGCCATCGAATACCGTTTCGTGACCGGGTCTTTCGACGAACCCGGTCCAGCGATCTGCTGGATCAGGTTGAAGCATCCGGTCGTCGCGGGCACCGAGCCGAGCCCGCTGGAACGGACGATGGCCGCCGCCGACTCGGGCAACGGCGTCAGCGCGGTGCTCGACTGGAACCGCTACCTGTTCATCAACACCGACCTGACCGTCACCCTGCACCGTCAGCCCGTCGGCGAATGGGTCTGCCTGGACGCGGCGACCTATCCGCAACCGCACGGCATCGGCTTGGCCGAATCGGCGCTCTTCGACGAACACGGCCCGCTCGGACGCGGGACGCAGACCCTGTTGATCGGCCCGCGCTGAGCCGACCGGCCCCCGCGACGCTCGCGCATGGGTGCGAGACGCGCGGCCATGTTCGCGGGCTCCCGCCGCTGATGTACTGGATTCGCCAGCGAGTCAACGACATCGGCACACAGGGAGCAATCATGCGGATCACGGTTTTCGGCGCCACCGGCACGGTCGGACGGCACGTCGTCGAGCAGGCGCTCGAACAGGGCCACGAGGTGACGGCCTTCACCCGCGACGCGGCCACGGTCACCCGTCGCCACGACAACCTGCGGGTGGTGCAGGGCGACGTGTTCGACAGCGCCGCGGCGGAGAAGGCGATCGTGGGGCAGGACGCGGTGATCGTGGCCCTCGGCGACGGCCGCGCGGGCAAGGTCCGCTACGGCGGCACCAAGGCGATCGTGGACGCGATGCACCGCGTCGGGGTCGACCGACTGATCGTGCAGAGCAGTCTCGGCGTCGGCGACAGTCGCGCGAACCTGAACTTCGTGTGGAAGTACCTGATGTTCGGGTTGCTGCTGCGCCGCGCCTACGCCGACCACGGCTACCAGGAGGACTACGTGATCGCGAGCGATCTGGATTGGACGATCGTGCGCCCGAGCGCTTTCACCGACGGGCCGCGGACCGGGACCTACCGCCGCGACCTCGACGGCGACGCGCAGGGTCTCACGCTGAAGATCGCCCGCGCCGACATCGCGGAGTTCCTGCTCGAACAGCTCACCGACCGGACCTACGTGCGCCGCACGCCCGGGATCTCGAACTGATCGGTTCAGGCGTGCTCGTGCGGGTCGTCCCAGGTGGGGAACGGGTCGGCGTAGCGCGCCCAGACCTGCGGTCCGGCACCGAATTCGGCGTCGGTGAGCAGTGCGGCATCGAGCAGGGCGCGGACCCGGTCGCCGTCGAGGCGGACCCCGATGAAGACGATCTCCTGACCGGGCGGCTCGTCCAGCGCCGACCACAGCGCGGCGGGTTCGAACCGCAGATTCGGGCCCGCCTGCGACCACAGCGCCAGGTACTCGTCTCGCCCGGCGATCCAGCAGAAACCCTTGCTGCGCAACATCCCGCGCAGTGCGGCCAGAGTGTCGGCCAGGCGGGTGGGATGGAACGGGCGGTCGGCGCGGTAGGTGATCGAGGAGATGCCGTATTCCTCGGTCTCGGGGATGTGCCCGCCCGCGAGTTCCGCTGTCCAGCCGTCGGTTCCGGCGGCCAACACCGGATCATAGCGTCCGGTGTCGAGCACCTCGGACAACTCGACCACGCCTTCGGCCGTGCGCAGCAGGCGGGCGCGCGGGTTCAGCCGCCGCAGCGTCGCCTCGACCGTCCCGGCCGCGGCCTCGCTGACCAGGTCGGTCTTGTTCAGGATCAGCACGTCGGCGAATTCGACCTGGTCGACCAAGAGATCGGCGATGGTACGGGTGTCGCCCTCGCCGGCTTGGAGGTCGCGGTCGGCGAGGTCCTGACCGCGCGCCACCTCGATGAGGAAGGTGGAGGCGTCCACGACCGTCACCATGGCATCGATGCGGGCCAGCGCGCCCAGGGAGAACCCGTCCTCGAACTCCCACTCGAAACTGGCCGCCACCGGCATGGGTTCGGAGATGCCGGTCGACTCGATGACCAGGTGGTCGAAGCGTTCCTGCCGCGCCAGCGCGCCGACCGCCTCGATGAGGTCTTCGCGCAGCGTGCAGCAGATGCAGCCGTTGGTGAGTTCGACCAGTTTCTCCTCGGTGCGGTCGAGGTGGCCCTGTCCGGCGACCAGGGCGGCGTCGATGTTGATCTCGCTCATGTCGTTGACGATGACCGCGACGCGACGGCCCTCCCGGTTGGCGAGGATGTGGTTGAGCAGGGTGGTCTTGCCCGCGCCGAGGAAGCCGGACAGGACGGTCACGGGCAGGGGGCGAGTGGGGGCGATGGTCACGACTTAATGATAACGATTGTCATTAACACCGCGCGATCAGGTGGCGAACCGGGCAACCGGGACACCGAAGTAGGGTCTAGCCGTGAAGTTGTTGCCGATCCCCGCCGAGGGGCAGACGCCGGTCCGCGTGCTCACCATCGCGGGCACCGACTCCGGCGGCGGAGCCGGAATCCAGGCCGACACCCGCACCATGGCACTGTGCGGCGTCCACGCGCTCGTCGCCGTCGCCGCCGTCACCGTGCAGAACTCGGTGGGCGTCAGCGGATTCCACGAGATCCCGCCGCAGGTCGTCGCCGACCAGGTGCGCTCGGTCGCGGGCGATATCGGCATCGGCGCCGTCAAGACCGGCATGCTGGCCTCCACCGCCATCATCGAAGCCGTCGCCGAGGTCTGCCGCGAAGTCGGCATCGGCCGCGACGCGGACGTGCCCCTGGTCGTCGACCCGGTCGCCGCCTCCATGCACGGCGACCCACTGCTGCACGAAGAAGCGCTGGACGCGGTGCGCCACACGCTGATTCCGCTGGCCACCATCGTCACCCCCAACCTGGACGAAGTACGGCTCATCACCGGCATCCAGGTCACCGACGAGGCGAGCGCGCGCCGCGCCGCCGAAGCCCTGCACGCGCTCGGACCGCGCTGGGCCATCGTCAAGGGCGGGCACCTGCGCTCCTCGAGTTCCAGCACCGACCTGCTCTTCGACGGCGAGACCTTCCACGAATACCCGGCCGCGCGCATCGACACCGGCAACGACCACGGCGGCGGCGACACCCTCGCCGCGGCCATCGCCTGCGCCTTGGCCCACGGCTACCCGGTGCCCGACGCGGTGGAATTCGCCAAGGAATGGACCCGCCGCTGCCTGCGCGCCTCCTACGACCTCGGCGCGGGCCACGGGCCGGTCTCGCCGCTGTGGCGGCTGCACGAAACCCCGTGACGGGCGGGTCAGGCGGAACGGAAGGCCGAGTGCAGCGGTAACTCCAGATCGAAGACGATGCCGCTGAGCCGCGCGTTGGCCGTCGCCAACGCGCAGATGATCTCGGTCAGATAGGCGACGAAACTGTCCGTCGACATGGTCTGCTCACGTCGCCGGTTCGCGCCCAGCCACCAGTCCGTGGCCGAGGCCACCGCGCCGAAGATCGAGTAGTTCACCAACTCGACGCTGTCCACGTCCAGCGATTCGTCCAGGCCCGCCACCAGATCCGCCGCGCGGCGCGCCGACTGCCGCGCGGTGTGCAGGGCGCGCTCGGACTCGTCGGCGCGCTGGGTGAAATGGCTGTGCAGCATGAACCGGAACACCTGTGGATGCTCCGTCACCACCCGCACGTATTCGACCGCGCCGCGGCGGATCAACTCGCCGGTGGAATCGCCGGTCAGATCGATGCCCTCGATCACCCGCTCCCACAGCAGGTCGCGCACCCGATCCACGATCGCGTTGTAGAGATCGGTCTTGTCCGCGAAATGCCGATACAGCTTCGGCTTGGCCGCGCCCGCCTCCCGGGCGATATCGCCCATGCTGACCTCGGGACCGTGTTTGTCCAGCGCCCGGAACGCGGCCGTGACGAAATCCGCGCGGACCTTGCGCCGATGCTCACGCCACCGCTCGGTCCTGGCGTCGACGCGTTCGGGTGGCGTCTGGTCCAGAGTTCGGCCGCGCTGCATCACGTACCCGACCGTACCAACCGTGAGGTCCGCCACGGGCCGTTCCGTCACAGCCGGCGCGACAGGGAGGCACGAGTGGCCATCCGGGGAGCCGAAATGGCATATCGAGTTGCCGGAACAGCAAGAAAACTGGTCAGCTCGCGCGGGTCGGGTCCACCATGGCGACATGACCGACACCACCACCCACACCTCCCACACCCACGACCACGACCACAACCGCGGTGACGGCGACCAGCCCGCCGATCCCAAGGAGTTCTGGGAAGGCTTCTACCGGGAGCGCGGCCAGATCTGGACCGGCGACCCGAACCCGCTGCTGGTCCGCGAGGCGAGCGATCTGCCGCCCGGCGCCGCGCTCGACCTGGGCTGCGGCGAGGGCGGCGACGCGGTCTGGCTGGCCGCACGCGGCTGGCGGGTCACCGCGGTCGACATCGCCGCGACCGCACTGAGCCGGGCCGCCGCGCACGCCGAACAGGCCGGGGTCCGCGACCGGATCACCTTCGCCGAACACGACCTGAACGTCAGCTTCCCCGAGGGTGAGTTCGATCTGGTGTCCGCGCAGTTCTTCCACAGCCCGGTCGCCCAGGAGGCCGAGCGCTCCGCGGTGCTGCGCCGCGCGGCCGAGGCGGTCGCCGTCGACGGCGTGCTGCTGGTCGCCGGCCACGCGGGCTGGCCGTCCTTCGTCGAGGACCCGCCGCACCCGGATGTGCACTTCCCCACCGTCGAGGAGGTGCTGCGCGCCCTCGACCTGCCCGAGGACCGCTGGACGGTGGAAGCCTCCGAGGAAGTGCACCGCGAGGTGACCTGGCCCGACGGGAAGACCGGCATCCGCGCCGACAACATCCTGCGCCTGCGCCGCCGCGCCTGACGGTCACAGGAACCTCACAGCGGAGAGCCGGCCTGGCTGTAGCAGCGGTGACGATCGTTGTCCCCATGACCGACACCGCCACCGCCGAGCACCGGGCGGATTCGACCGCAGCGGTGGTCACGCCCGTCCTGGACGTCGTGATCCCCGTCTACAACGAACAGGCCGATCTCGCGGTGTGCGTGCGCCGACTGCACGCGCACCTGCGCGACGGCTTCCCCTTCCCCGCCCGGATCACCATCGCCGACAACGCCAGCACCGACGACACCCTGCGCGTCGCCGGCGACCTGGCCCGCGAATTCGCCGACGTCGAGGTGGTCCACCTCGACGCCAAAGGGCGCGGCCGCGCGCTGCGCGCGGTGTGGGAACGGTCGGACGCCGAGATCGTCGCCTACATGGACGTCGACCTGTCCACCGATCTCAACGCGCTGCTGCCGCTGGTCGCCCCGCTGATCACCGGACATTCCGACATCGCGATCGGCACTCGCCTCGACGCCTCCTCCCGGGTGGTGCGCGGGCGCAAACGCGAATTCGTCTCCCGCTGCTACAACCTCATCCTGCGCGCCTCTCTGCGCGCCGGATTCTCCGACGCGCAATGCGGGTTCAAGGCGATGCGCACCGAGATCGCGCGCCGCCTGCTGCCGCTGGTCGAGGACGGCGAATGGTTCTTCGACACCGAACTGCTCGTCCTGGCCGAACGCGCGGGACTGCGCATCCACGAGGTCCCCGTCGACTGGATCGATGATCCCGACAGCACCGTCGACATCGTCGACACCGCCCGCAAGGACCTGCTCGGCGTGTGGCGGTTGCTGCGCGGCCTGACCACGGGCGCCCTGCCGCTGGAGGAACTGCGCGCCGCCGTCGGGCGGGAACCGCTGGTGCCGGGCGTGCCGTTGGGCATGGTCGGGCAGGTCGCCCGCTTCGCCATCGTCGGCGTCTGCTCCACCGTCGCCTACGCCCTGCTCTACGTGCTGATCCAGCCGTTCGGCGGTCCGCAGGTCGCCAACTTCGCGGCGCTGCTGATCACCGCGATCGGCAACACCGCCGCCAACCGCGCGTTCACCTTCGGCGTGCGCGGCTCGAAAGACGTTGTCACCCATCAGTTCCAAGGTCTGCTGATCTTCGCCTTCGGGCTGCTGGTCACCAGCGGGTCGCTGTTCGCGCTGCACCGCTTCGTGCCCGGCGCGTCCCTGCACGTCGAACTGCTCGTGCTGGTGCTGGCCAACCTGGTCGCCACCCTCACCCGTTTCCTCGGACTGCGGTGGGTCTTCCGCGACAGCGGCCCCACCGGCGAACTCACGGAGGTGACCGCCCGATGACCGCGACCCTTGCCCCGCCCACCGCGGCGGACCTGCCCCGCGCCCACGCCCGCGGTCGGATCGGCCGCGAATATCCCGCGCTCGCGGTGCTGCTGCTCGGCACCGCCGTCGCCTATCTGTGCAACCTCGGCGCCAACGGCTGGGCCAATTCCTTCTATTCCGCTGCCGTGCAGGCAGGTTCGGTGTCCTGGAAGGCGTTCTTCTTCGGCTCCTCCGACGCCGCCAACTCGATCACCGTCGACAAACCGCCCGCCTCGCTGTGGGTGATGGAACTGTCGGCGCGCCTGTTCGGGCTCAACAGTTGGAGCATCCTCGTCCCGCAGGTGCTACTCGGCGTCGGCACCGTCGCGCTGCTGTGGGCGACCGTGCGCAAGCCGTTCGGGCCCACCGCCGGACTGCTCGCCGGCCTCGCGCTGGCCGTCACCCCGGTGGCCGCGTTGATGTTCCGGTTCAACAATCCTGACGCGCTGCTGGTGTTCCTCATGGTCGCCGCCGCCTGGGCGATGACCAACGCGCTGCGCGACGGCCGACTGCGCTGGCTCCTCCTCACCGGCGCGTTCATCGGATTCGGTTTCCTGACAAAGCAATTGCAGGTCCTGCTGGTCGTGCCCGCCCTCGCGCTCACCTACCTGATCGCGGGCCCGCCCGCCCTCGGCAAACGCGTACTGCACCTGCTCGCCGCGGGCGCGTCGATGATCGTCGCGGCCGGATGGTGGCTGCTGGCCGTGGAACTGTGGCCCGCCGACTCCCGCCCCTGGATCGGCGGCTCCCACGACAACTCCATCCTCGAACTCACCCTCGGCTACAACGGACTCGGCCGCCTCAACGGCGAGGAGACCGGCAGCGTCGGCCCCGGCGGCGAACTCCCGCCCGGCGGCAACGGCATGTGGGGCAGCACCGGCATCACCCGCCTGTTCGAGCCCGCCCAGGGCGGTCAGATCGCCTGGCTGCTCCCCGCCGCCCTGATCGGGCTGCTCGCCGGACTCCTGTTGCGCGGCAAGGGCGCCCGCACCGACGACCGTCGCGCCGCGCTGATCCTGTGGGGTGGCTGGCTGCTGGTGACCGGCCTGGTGTTCAGCTATATGGCCGGCATCTTCCACCAGTACTACACCGTCGCCCTGGCCCCCGCGATCGCCGCACTCGTCGGCGCCAGCGCGGTCCAGATGTGGGCCGCCCGCGACCGCGCGTGGGTGCGCTTCGCCCTCGCCGCCACGGTCGGACTCACCACCGCCACCGCGTGGCTGCTGCTCACCCGCAGCGCCGAGTTCCTGCCCTGGCTGCGCTGGACCGTCCTCGCTCTGGGCATCGTCACCACGATCGCCCTGCTCGTGCGGATCACCGGCAAGGTGGCGCTGGTCGTCGCCTCGGCCGCCGTCCTCGTCGGCATCGCGGGCCCCGTCGCCTACTCCGCCGACACCATCGCCGGCGCGCACCAGGGGTCGATACCCTCCGCCGGGCCGAACGTGGGCGGGATGCACGGCGGGCCCGGAGGTATGGGCGGCCCGGACGGACAGAACCGGTTCGGGCAGGACGGGCGTCGCGGACAGGACGGAAACGGTGCCGCAGCAGACGGTTTCACCAACGGCGCACCGGCCAACGGGATGCCGAACGGTGGGGCATCCACCGCACCCGGCGGTGCCGCCGCCAACGGTTCGACGCCGCCCACCTCGGACGGCACCACCACCGGCGGCACAACCACCACGAACGGCACCACCCGCTCCGACGGCGGCTTCGGCCCGGGCGGTTTCCTCGGCTCCTCCACCCCGAGCGCCCGGGTGACCGCCCTGCTCGAAGCCGACTCCGACGCCTACACCTGGGTCGCGGCGGCCATCGGCTCCAACAGCGCCGCCGGCTACCAACTCGCCACCGAACTCCCGGTCATGCCGATCGGCGGCTTCAACGGCAGCGACCCCTCCCCCACCCTCGCCCAATTCCAGGAGTACGTCGCCCAGGGCCGCATCCACTACTTCATCGGCGGCGGCCGAGGCGGCCCCGGCGGCGGCAACTCCGAGATCTCCACCTGGGTCCAACAGAACTTCACCGCCACCGAAGTGGACGGCGTAACCCTCTACGACCTCACCACCAAATAGCCCCTCCCCTCGAACGCGCCCACCCCGCCAGGTGGGCGCGTTCCCCATTCGAAACCACGACCACCGAACTCCCCGTCGAGCCGGTCCGCGCCCCAATTCACAGCCGGACCCTCGCTCGACACACCAATAATTACGTCACGAGTAAGTATTGATGCCTTCGCTCGGCCCACCTCGTCCGCGACGCGATCCGCACCAGCGACACCACGGCCGCCGAAGTGGTCGAGCCCCTCCGTCCCAACGCCCGCCACAGGAGGCGGATTTCGCCGGCTAAGCTCGCGGGCATGGCTGAACACGTCGTGGTCACGACCACCACGGACACCGAGGAAGCGGCGCTCGGGATCGCGCGCGGAGTGGTGGAGAATCGACTCGGCGCGTGCGCCCAGATCCACCCCCTCCGCAGCGTCTTCCGTTGGGAGGGAGAGGTTCAGGACGAGACCGAGTGGCGGGTCGACATCAAGACCGTCGCCGACAAGGTCGCACCGCTGATCGAGCACATCGAATCCGTGCACAGTTATGACGTGCCCGAAGTCCTCGTGACACCGATCGTCGCTGGCTCCGAAGCCTACCTCCGCTGGCTGGGCACCGAAACCCACTGACCAGGTGAACACCTCGGGTCCGAGCTCGCATCGCGGATAGATCCGAGAGCCACGGTCACCCCATGTGTAGTGCGGTCAATCGCAATCTGCCGTGGGCTCGGTGCGAGGTGCCCCGGTCTTCAGAGCCGCGCGCATATCGAGCACGAATCGATCCATCGATGAAGAAGGATTGTCGTGGGGAAAGTCGGTGCAGTCTCGCCGATGTTTCTCTCGCAGAGATCCCGCACGACGGATCGCCTCGTCCACCATTTTCATGTACAGCGGGCCATCGAGATGCTTGCCGCCGGAATCGTCCAGTTCATTCCTGAGTTGGATCGCGGCGTTGGTCGACAGATGTCCCGAATGGCGCACGTGATGCAGGATCAACCACACCTCGAAGCAGGGGTTGCTGATCGCGAGGTGGACACCGTTGTCCCGGGCCATCTGCCGTGCCCGATCGAGGTGGGGGTGCCGATCGGGGGATTCGACGTCGAATACGCACCAGTAGGAATCGATATCGAGATCGGCGCGGCGTTTATCGGCGCAGGCTGCCTCGACAAGGCGCATCGGCGTCGCTCCCGCCTCCTCGATGGAGACGTCCACCGACACCGAGTCGATGAACTCGGGGAGTCTTTTCAGCGCATCGATGTACTCGGGTTCGGTGGTCACGCCCTCCACGTACACCCGTAGAGTTGTCCGCACAGCGGTCGATTCCGTCTTCCGCTTGAGCGATCTGGGATTCTTACCTCGATTCTTCGCACTCACCCCAACAGCCCCAGCTCGTGGAGGATATCCGGATGCGAGACATCGGGTAGCGCACCGAATCGTCCACTCAGATAGCCGCTTTCCAGGTTGGCGGACTTCCGGACCCGCTCACCGGCGAAGTCGGAGAGCGCCGCGAAGCGCGTCGATCCGCTCGTCGTCTTCTGAGTCAGCCAGACCTCGTCACGGTTGAGGTGATTCAAGAGGTTGGTGTCGTGCGACGTGAAGAGCAACTGCGCTCCGCGCGGATTGGACTTTCTGCCTTTGAACAGTTTGATCAGTTGCGCCGTGAGGGTGGGGTGCAGGTTGGCATCTAGCTCATCGAAGAGGATCAGGGTTCCCGAACCCAGCGCGTCGAGTACCGGCCCGATCAGTTGGAACCAGGTCCGTGTGCCAGCCGACTCGTGACGATAGTCGAACGCGAGTCGCTCGCTGTCGGCGGCGTGCACGAGTTGCGGGGTGCGGCGGGTGACCTGTTCACCTCGGCCCACCTCCACTTGGGCTTCTTCTATTTCCACGTCCACCACGCCGAGATCAGCGAGTTGCAGCAGCGCCATCGCCTGTTGTCGAGCGGAGCGCCATCCCGGCTCGTCCGAAGTGATTCCGTCCCCGAAGAGGTCGAGCTCTTCTTCTTGCGGGACATCGAAAAGGCGGAGCGATTGCCGGATACCCACGAAGCGCCCGGACCCGTTCAGCGACTGGCCGAGTATTCTCATCTGGACCAGTGCCCGCGAGAACGCGGATGTTATCGGCTCATCGAATCGGCGCATGATGGACAGCGCCAAGGACCTATCGGTCAGGAGCGTTCGTGTTCCGGATAGTTCTCCGAGTCCTCGCTGCAAGGTGAGTTCATTCGCCTCGCGCTCGAATACGCGACGTCGGCGTCCTTCGGGGTAGTGGAACAGCGCCTCGTAACTGACGCGATGGCGTCCGACATCGAGGAGGTATTCGAAGCGGACTCCGTCGACCTCCAACTCGAGGATGAACGACGAATCCTCGGCCTTCGCCCGGCCGAACGCGAACGGTTCGACCGGGATCTCGTCGTCCCAAGCGCGCAGGGAGTTCTGTACCGAGGTCCGAAGCCACGCCAGCGCCGCCAGGACGTTGGACTTGCCCGAGGCGTTGGGCCCGTAGATCCCCGCGACCGGCACCAGCGACGCCCCCAATTTGGCGTGAGTCCGCGCCTCGGGCCGGTCGTCGACCGCGACCATCGACAGTTCCGCGGGCTCCAGTATCGAGCGGAAGTTCTCTACTTCGAACCGGATGAGCATCGGCACCTCACTGCACTTGGACCGGCATCTTCGTCGAAACCGTACCAAATAGGGCCTTGATCAACGCCTGAGCAGCAATCTGAGGCAGCACCTGACGGACGCCGGCCGGGGAAGGGCGGATCAACCCTCGGCTTCGAGGCGGGTGACGATCAGGTTCAGCGGACGGCCGTGGGGTGGAGGGAGGTGTGGAGGGTGGCGGACCATTGGGTGACGATTTGTTGGCGGCGGGCGGAGTCGTCGGTGAGGACGTCGGCGAGGCCGAGGCCGCGGGCGAGGTCGAGGGTGGCTTGGACGAGGTGGTGGGCGACGGGGTCGGTGTCGTCGACGCCGAGGGCTTCGACGGCGCGGCGGTGGGAGGCGCGGCCGAAGCGGGCTTCGAGGGGGACGATGCGTTCGCGCAGGGCGGGGTCGGCGGCGGCGTGGGTCCAGACCTGTAGGGCCGCTTTGAACAGGTTGCTGGTGTAGGACTCGACCAGGCCCGCGACGACGGCTTCGGTGCGGGCGAGGCCGTCGACTTTCTCGGTGAGCGCGGCGGCTTCGCGTTTGGCTTGGTCGTTGCGGATGTCGAACATGTATTCCAGGGCGGCGGTGATGAGTTCTTCCCGGGTGGGGAAGTGGTGTTGGGCTGCCCCGCGCGACACCCCGGCCCGTTCGGCGACGACGGCGACGGTCGCGGCGGCCCAGCCGGTTTGGGCCAGGCAGTCGATGGTCGCCTCCAACAGGCGCTGCCGGGTGGCTCGGCTGCGGTCCTGTTTGGGTTCGTGGGGTGTCGCCATGTCGATCATTCTGCCCAGGTCGGTGGGCGGCGCTGGAGGAAGGCCGTCATGCCTTCGCGCACCTCGGGGCTGCCGAAGAAGCTCGCGGAGCGGCGCGCGAGGTCTTCGGCGGAGGTGGCGATCTCGGCGAGCACCGGCGCGTTGACCAGCCGTTTGGCTTCGGCGAGCGCTTGCGGCGCGCCTTTGCGCAGTTCAGCGCACAGGCGGGCCACTTCGGCGGCGGGGTCGTCGGCGGTCAGGGTGACCAGTCCGATGGACGCGGCGGTGGCGGCGTCGAATTTCTCACCGGTCAGGTAGTAGCGGCTCGCGGCCCTGGGGTCCAGGCGCGGCAGCAGCGTGAGCGAGATCATGAAGGGGGCGAGTCCGATGCGCACTTCGGTGAGCGCGAAGGAACTGCCGGGGCCCGCGACGACGATGTCGCAGCCCGCGACGATGCCCATGCCGCCCGCGCGCACGTTCCCGTCGATCTGGGCGAGCACCGGTTTCGGCGTCGCCACGAGCGCGCGCAGGACCGCGATCATGGCACGGGAGCGTTCGTCCATGGCGAGGGCGGGGTCGGCGTCGCTCGCCTCGCTCAGGTCGGCGCCCGCGCAGAAGGTGTTGCCGGTGTGGGCGAGCACGATCGCGCGGACGTCGGGGTCACCGGCCGCCCTGTCCAGTCCGTCGAGCAGTTCGGTGACCAGGCGGGAGGACAGCGCGTTGCGGTTGTGCGGGGAGTCGAGGGTGAGGGTCGCGATGCGCTCGCGCACCTCGTAGCGCACGTACGGGTCGGTCACGGGCGTCTCCGTCAGTAGGACTTGGGCAGGCCGAGGGAATGCTGGGCGACGAAGTTGAGCACCATCTCCCTGCTGACCGGCGCGATGCGGCCGATGCGGGCGGCGGCGAGCATGGCGGCCAAACCGTAGTCGCTGGTCAGTCCGGCGCCGCCGTGGGTCTGGATGGCTTGGTCGAGGGCGCGGATACTGGCTTCGGCGGCGGCGTATTTGGCCATGTTGGCGGCTTCGGCGGCCCCCATCTCGTCGCCTTCGTCGTAGAGGACGGCGGCTTTCTGCATCATCAGTTTCGCCAGTTCGAGTTCGACCTTGACCTGGGCGAGCGGATGCGAGATGCCTTGGTGCGCACCGATCGGGGTCTTCCAGACGGTGCGCTGCTTGGCGTATTCGACGGCGCGGTCGATGGCGTAGCGGGCGATGCCGACGGCCATCGCGGCGCCCATGATGCGTTCCGGGTTGAGGCCGGCGAACAGTTGCATGAGCGCGGCGTCCTCTTTGCCGACCAGCGCGGTGGACGGCAACCGGACGTCGTCGAGGAACAGGTTGTACTGGTGGTCGGGTTCGATGATGTCCATCTGCTGGGCCACCTTGGTGAAGCCGGGGGCGTCGGTGGGGACGATGAACAGGGCGGGCTTGAGTTTGCCGGTCTTGTGGTCCTCGGTGCGCGAGACGATCAGCACGGCTTCGGCCTGGTCGACGCCGGAGATGAAGATCTTGCGGCCGTTGAGGATCCAGTCGTCACCGTCGCGCCGGGCGGTGGTGGTGATCTGGTGCGAGTTGGAGCCGGCGTCGGGTTCGGTGATGCCGAAGACCATTTTCGCGCTGCCGTCGGCCAGGCGCGGCAGCCAGTTCTGCTTCTGTTCGTCGGTGCCGTACTTGGTGATGATGGTGCCGCAGATGGCCGGGGAGACCACCATGAGCAGCAGGCCCGCGCCCTGCGCGGACAGTTCCTCCATCACCAGCGCGAGTTCGTACATGCCCGCGCCGCCGCCGCCGAATTCCTCGGGCAGGTTGACGCCGAGGAAGCCGAGCGCGCCCGCCTCGGCCCACAGTTCGTCGAGTGGTTCGTTGCGGCGGGCCTTGGGCAGCACGTAGTCGCGGTAGGTGTATTTCTCGGCGAGGGCGGCCACGGCCGCGCGCAGCGCCTTGCGTTCGTCGGTCTCGATGAAGCTCATGCCGGGTTCTCCTGGTCGTTCTCCTCGGTGTCGGGGTCGACGACGGCGAGGACGGTTCCGATGTCGACCTGTTGGCCGACGGTGACGTTGAGCGCGCTGAGGACGCCCGCGGCGGGGGCGGCGATGGTGTGTTCCATTTTCATCGCCTCCAGCCACAGGATCGGCTGTCCCCGGGTGACCCGGTCGCCGGTCTGCGCGCCGAGGCGGATGACGCTGCCGGGCATGGGGGCCAGCAGCGATCCGGTGGCGACGTGGTCGGCGGGGTCGCTGAAGCGCGGGAGCCGGTGCGCGGCAACCGGTCCCAGCGGGGAGTCGACGCACACCAGGTCGCCGTAGCGGGCGATCTCGAACTGCCTGCGCACGGGTCCGCGGTCGCCGGGGACGGCGAGGACGACCCGGTCGGGGGTGAGGTCGAGCAGGGCGAGCCCGTCGTGTCCGTCGACGGTGACGCCGCCCGCGCGGTCGAAGCGGTAGTCGATCTCGACGGTGGTGTCGGCGCGGGTGCGGTAGGACTTGCGCTGGAACCGCGCGGGCAGGTTGCGCCACCCGCTGGGCAGTCCGCCGCCGACGCCCGCCGACGCGCGGTTGGCGGCGGCTTCGGCCAGGGCGGCGGCGACCAGCGACAACCGTTGCGCGTCCGGGTCGGCCAGCGGCGCGGCGAGGGTGTCCAGGCCGTGGGTGGCGAAGAACGCGGTGTCGGTGTCGCCGGCCAGGAAGGCCGGGTGCCGCAGCACCCGCACCAGCAGGTCGCGGTTGGTGACCAGGCCGTGCACGCGGGCGCGGTGCAGGGCGGCGGCCAGTAGCCGGGCCGCCTCGTCGCGGGTCTCGGCCCAGGAGATGACCTTGGCGAGCATCGGGTCGTAGTGCACGCCGACGGTCGACCCGTCCACGACACCGGTGTCCAGTCGCACGCCGGGCCGCTCGAGCAGGTCGAATTCGGTACGGACCAGCGGGATCTCGATCCGGTGCACGGGCCCGCTCTGGGGCTGCCAGACCTGGGCGGGGTCCTCGGCGTAGAGGCGGACCTCGATCGAGTGGCCGCGCATGGCGGGCGGTTCGCCGGGCAGCGCGCCGCCCGCGGCGACCTCGAGTTGCAGCCGGACCAGATCGAGTCCGGTGGTGCATTCGGTGACCGGATGTTCGACCTGGAGGCGGGTGTTCATCTCCAAGAAGTAGAACTCCCCGGCCTCGTCGGCGAGGAATTCGACGGTGCCCGCGCCGGTGTAACCGATGGCCTCGGCGGCCAGTCGGGCGGCCTCGAACAGGCGCTCGCGCATGCCCGGTGTGCGCTCCACCAGCGGCGAGGGCGCTTCTTCGACGACTTTCTGATGGCGGCGCTGGATCGAGCACTCGCGTTCGCCCACCGCCCAGGTGCGGCCGTGGGCGTCGGCCATGACCTGCACCTCGATATGTCTGCCGGTCTCGAGGTAGCGCTCGCAGAACACCGTCGGATCGCCGAAGGCGGACTGCGCTTCGCGGCGCGCGGCCTCGATCTGCGGGGTGAGCTCGGCCAGGGCGCGGACCACGCGCATGCCGCGCCCGCCGCCGCCCGCCGACGCCTTGATCAGCACCGGCAGGTGCGCCTCGGTGACCTCGGCCGGATCGAGTTCGGCCAGCACCGGCACGCCCGCCGCGTCCATCATCTTCTTGGCCGCGACCTTGGACCCCATCTGCTCGATCGCCGCCACCGGCGGACCGATCCAGGTCAGACCGGCCGCGAGCACATCGCGCGCGAATTCGGCGTTCTCGGACAGGAATCCGTAGCCGGGGTGCACCGCGTCCGCGCCCGCGGACAGCGCGGCCTCGATGATCAGGTCACCGCGCAGGTAGGTCTCGGCGGGGGTGTTGCCGGGCAGTCGGACCGCGGCGTCGGCCTCGGTGACGTGCGGGGTGTCGGCATCGGCGTCGGAATACACCGCCACCGTGCCCAGACCGGTGCGACGGCAGGTGGCGAACACCCGGCGCGCGATCTCGCCGCGGTTGGCGACCAGGACTGTCGTGATACTCATCGCCTGCCTCACATCCGGAAGACGCCGAAACCGTCGGCGCCCTCGATCGGGGCACTGTGGATGGCCGACAGGGCCATCCCCAGCACCGTGCGGGTGTCGCGGGGATCGATGACACCGTCGTCGTAGAGCCGCCCGGACATGAACATCGGCAGCGATTCGGCCTCGATCTGGGCCTCCACCGCCGCGCGCATCCCGGCGTCGGCGGCTTCGTCGAACGGCAGTCCCTTCGCCTCGGCGGCCGCGCGCCCCACGATCGAGATCACGCCCGCCAACTGCGCACCGCCCATGACCGCGGATTTCGCGCTGGGCCAGGCGAACACGAAACGCGGATCGTAGGCGCGCCCGCACATGCCGTAGTGGCCCGCGCCGTAGGAGGCGCCCATCAGCAGGGAGATGTGCGGCACCTTGGAATTGGAGACCGCGTTGATCATCATCGCGCCGTGTTTGATGATGCCCTTCTGCTCGAATTCCCGACCCACCATGTAGCCGGTGGTGTTGTGCAGGAACAGCAGCGGCGTGTTCTTCTGGTTCGCCAATTGGATGAACTGGGTGGCCTTCTGCGATTCCTCGGAGAACAGCACGCCGCGCGCGTTGGCGAGGATGCCGACCGGGTAGCCGTGCAGTTCCGCCCAGCCCGTCACCAGACTGCTGCCGTAGAGCGGTTTGAATTCGTCGAAATCCGAGCCGTCGACCACGCGCGCGATGACCTCGCGCGGATCGAACGGGATCTTCAGATCGGCGGGGACGATGCCGAGCAGTTCCTCTTGGTCGAACAGCGGCGCGATCACCTCCGCGCGCGGGCGCGGTCCGCGTTTGGTCCAGTTCAGCCGCTTCACGATCGAGCGACCGAGGCGGATCGCGTCCTGTTCGTCGGCGGCCAGATAGTCGGCCAGACCGGAGACCCGCGCGTGCATATCCGCGCCGCCGAGGGATTCGTCGTCGGATTCCTCGCCGGTGGCCATCTTCACCAGCGGCGGACCGCCGAGGAAGACCTTGGAGCGCTCCTTGATCATGACCGTGTAGTCGGACATGCCGGGAATGTAGGCGCCGCCCGCGGTGGAATTGCCGAACACCAGCGCGATGGTCGGGATACCCGCCGCGGAGAGCCTGGTCAGGTCGCGGAACATCCGTCCGCCGGGGACGAACACCTCTTTCTGGGTGGGCAGGTCCGCGCCGCCGGATTCGACCAGTCCGATCACCGGCAGGCGGTTCTCCCTGGCGATGTCGTTGACGCGCAGATTCTTGCGCAGGGTCCACGGATTGGAGGTGCCGCCGCGCACGGTCGGATCGGGTGCGACGATCAGGCATTCCACGCCCTCGACCACGCCGATGCCCGCGATCACGCTGGCCCCGACGTGGAATTCACTGCCCCACGCGGCCAGCGGGCACAGTTCCAGGAACGGCGAATCCTCGTCGACGAGCAGTTCGATGCGTTCGCGCGCGGTGAGTTTCCCGCGCTTGCGGTGCCGCGCGAGTTTGTCGGGGCCGCCGCCCGCGATCGCCTTCGCGAATTCGCCGTCGATCTCGGTGAGTTTGGCGTTCATCGCCTCGGCGGCCGCCCGGTATTCCGGCGAGCCGCTGTCGAGGGTGCTGCGCAGTGCCGTCATGACTGGTACCCCAATCGTTTCGCCGCCAGGCCGGTCAGGATTTCGGTGGTGCCGCCGCCGATGCCGAGGATGCGGATGTCGCGATATTGGCGCTCCACCTCGGATTCGCGCATGTAGCCGAGGCCGCCGAACAATTGCACGGCCTGATTGGCCACCCATTCGCCCGCCTCGACGGCGGTGTTCTTCGCGAAGCACACCTCCGCGATCAGGTCGGTCTCGCCTTCGGCGGAGCGGCGGGCCACCTCGCGGGTGTAGACGCGGGCGACGTCGATGCGCCGCGCCATCTCGGTGACGGTGTTCTGCACGGCCTGCCTGCTGATCAGCGGACGGCCGAAGGTCTCGCGCGCACGCACCCAGTCCAGGGTGAGGTCCAGACAGCGCTGGGCCTGCGAATACGCCTGCACGGCCAGTCCGACCCGTTCGCTGACGAACGCGCCCGCGATCTGGAAGAACCCGGAATTCTCCGGTCCGACCAGGTTCGCGGCGGGCACCCGCACGTCGACGTAGGACAATTCGGCGGTGTCGGAGGCCCGCCACCCCATCTTGTCCAGTTTCCGGCCGACGGTGAAGCCGGGCGTGCCCTTCTCCACCACCAGCAGCGAGATGCCGCCGGAACCTGGTCCGCCCGTGCGCACCGCGGTGACGACGAAATCGGCGCGGACGCCGGAGGTGATGTAGGTCTTGGCCCCGTTGACGATGTAGTGGTCGCCGTCGCGGCGCGCGGTGGTGCTCAGGTGGCCGACGTCGGACCCGCCGCCGGGTTCGGTGATGGCCAGCGACCCGATGAGCTCACCGGCCAGCGTGGGCCGGGCGAAACGCTCGATCAGGTCCCGATCACCCGAGGCGATGATGTGCGGCACGGCGATGCCGCAGGTGAACAGGGAGGCGAACAGTCCGCCGGAGCAGCCCGCCTCGTGCATCTCCTCGCACACGACCATCGCGTCGATGCCGTCGCCGCCCGCGCCGCCCGCGGATTCGGGGAACTGGATGCCGAGCAGTCCGAGCGCGCCCGCCTTCTTGTGCAGTTCACGCGGGATCTCCCCGTCGCGCTCCCAGTCGTCGAGGTGGGGCAGCACCTCGCGTTCGGCGAAACCCCGGACGGTGGCGCGCAATTCGCGCCGCTCCTGGGTGTTCCACGGTGAATTCATCGCCACTCCGTACTCGGTGCTCGCTGGACGTCGATCGGGTTCATGCGGTGGTTCTGTGCGCTTCGGCGGGCAGGTCGACCCAGCGCGAGCGCAGCCATTCGCCCAACCCTTTGGCCTGCGGGTCGAATCGGGCCTGGTAGGCGACGCCTTCGCCGAGCAGACCGGACACGACGAAGTTCAGCGCGCGCAGGTTCGGCAGCACGTGTCTGGTGATCTCGAGGTCGGCGGTCTCGGGCAGCAACTGCCGCACCTTCTCGACGGTGAGGGTGTGCGCCAGCCAGCGCCACTGCTCCTCGGTGCGCACCCACACGCCGATGTTGGCGTCGCCGCCCTTGTCGCCGCTGCGGGCCAGCGCGATCTCGCCGAGCGGTCCGCGGCGGGTCTCCTCGACCGGGAGCGGTTGCGGCAGCGCGGGTTCCGGGACTGCTTCGAGCTCGGCGGTCGCCGCGGCGGGGGCGATGTCGACCCGCGTTCCGTCCGGCAGCACCGCTACGTGCGGCACTTCGGCGGCGTCGACGTAGCCCGCGCGGAACACCCCGTAGGGCGACCCGTTGCCGGGCGGCGCGGTGAAGCTGCATCCGGGGTAGGAGGCCAGCGCGAGTTCCACCGCCACCCCCGAGAACGCGCGGCCCACCTTGTTCGGGTCGGGATCGCGCACCACGCAGCGCAGCAGCGCGCTGGCCTGCTCCTCGGTCTCGGCGTCGGGCCGGTCCAGGCGGGCCAGGGTCCAGTCCAGTTCGGCGGGCCGGACGGTCAGCCAGGACTCCAACTGCTCGCGCGCGAGGGCGGCCTTGGCCTCGATGTCGAGTCCGGTGAGCACGAACTGCATCTCGTTGCGGAACCCGCCGATGGTGTTCAGCGACACCTTCAGTCGCGGCGGCGGCGCTTCGCCGCGGACCCCGTCGACGCGCACGCGGTCGGGTCCGTCCTGGGTCAGGCGCACGGTGTCCAGTCGCGCCGTGACGTCGGGGCCGGCGTAGCGCGCGCCCTGGATCTCATACATCACCTGCGACCGCACCGTGTCCACGGTGACCGCGCCGCCCGTGCCCGCGTGCTTGGTGATGACGCTCGAACCGTCGGCGCGGATCTCGGCGATGGGGAAGCCGGGTCGGCCGAGATCGGCGAGTTCGGTGAAGAAGGCGAAGTTGCCGCCGGTGGCCTGGGTGCCGCATTCGATGATGTGCCCCGCGACGACCGCGCCGGCGAGGGCGTCGTGATCGGTGCGGCCCCAGCCGAAGTGGGCGGCGGCGGGTCCGACGATCACCGAGGCGTCGGTGACCCGGCCGGTCACCACGATGTCCGCGCCCGACCGCAGGCATTCCACGATGCCCCACGCGCCGAGGTAGGCGTTGGCGGTGAGCGGTTTCCCGAGGCCGAGTTCGTCCGCGCGGGGCAGCAGGTCGTCGCCCTCGACGTGGGCGACCGCGGCCTGCAGACCGAGGTCGGCGGCGACGGAGCGCAGTTTCTCGGCCAGACCGGCCGGATTGAGCCCGCCCGCGTTGGCGACCAGGCGCACCTTGCGTTCCAGCGCCAGGCCGAGGCAGTCCTCGACCTGCTTGACGAAGGTCTTGGCGTAGCCGAGGCTCGCGTCCTTCATGCGGTCGCGGCCGAGGATCAGCATGGTCAGTTCGGCCAGGTAGTCGCCGGTGAGCACGTCGAGGTGCCCGCCTTCGAGCATTTCCCGCATCGCGCCGATCCGGTCGCCGTAGAAGCCGGAACAGTTGCCGATTCGGAGCACGTCCGGATCGGCGGCCAGCATACTCATCAGCCGGGGCCTCCTCTGCGATGAACGCCCCGTGCGCGCGACCGCGCCGGAGCCGTTCGGGGTTGCGCGACCAGCATCACACCCGGTCAAGAAAAAATCAAGCTTGCGTGCTTGTTAATTGCCGACGCGATGGACCCCACCGACCCTGACCCTCCCGCGACCTGCACAATGATCAGCGTGTCCAGCGACGTCACCGTGCTCCTACTGCTCGCGCTGTCCGGATTCCTCCTCGGCGGCGCGTACTCCCTGTGGAAAACCGCGCGTATCCCCGCGGTGATCCTCGGCCTGTGCGGCCTGCTCGCCGCGGGCGGCGCGATCGCCTGGTGGCTCTAGCCCTGGGAGATCACGCCCCGGACAGTCGGAAGATCCGCAGATCCTCCGGAACGCCGTTGAGCGGCGCGGCGAAGAAACTGCGGCGATAGGGCTTGACGGCCAACCCCAACTCGCCGAGCGTGTCCTCCCCCAGCGCGGCGAGGGTGACCTCCGAGATCATCATGTTGCCGTTGCCGCCCGCTTCCATCACCCGCGCGGCGATCGTGACGTCGACACCGAGCCAATCCCCGCCGATCTCGCGCGGTGACCCCGTGTGCAGACCCACCCGCATCCGCGGCCGATAGCCGTTGACCTCGACCTTCTCCAGATTGCGCTTGGCCGCCGCCGCGGCGCGCACGGCGCTGTCGGCCGAGGAGAACACCGCCATCACCCCGTCGCCCATGCGCTTGACGACCTGCCCGCCGCGATCGGCGATCGGCGGTTCGATCGCCTTGGCGACCCCGCGCAGCAGATCCAGCGTCGCCTCGTCGCCCGCTGTGAGCGACCACCGCGAAAACGACACCAGATCGGTGAACATCACAGTTATCTCACGGTTACCCTTACCGCGCCCCACCCGCTCCAACGCCGCCTGCCACACCTGCAAGGCGCCGAACCCGATCTCCCGGGCCGCGCTGGGGGTGTCGCCGACCAGTTTGTCCGCCGCCCGCGCGACCGCCCGCGCACCGCCCGGCCCCGAAACCGACAGCGGGTCACCGAAAGCGGGATCGCCAGGAAGCTGGGTCCTGGCCTTGCGCAAGGCATCGATCACATCGTGTCGCTGATTGGCGGCGTTCATGAACGCCGCGAACTGGACCCGGCGAAATGCCTGGCCGGAGCGTCGCGTTCGCGACGATCTCGACGACGAGGACAACGGGATCGCGACTTCGGGCGACTCCACGCCGTCCGCCCCCGGTTCCGGACCGGACGCGCCACCGCCGGAAGGTGTTTCGCTCACGGACCGAGCGTAGCTCAGCCGCCGCACTGTCGACAGACCACCGATCGTCACCACCGGACACCTCCGGATCGAACTCGGGCGAGCACGTCGTCGGGTCGCCGATGGACAACGCTGGTGTTGCTGCCCAAATGCTACCGTCCGGTAGAGGAGCGGGTCGCCCGCCATCACGCAGTTTCCCGGAAATTCACGTAACCGCGACACACAACAAACGGCGGGCCCGGGTGACGCGAAGTCACACCGGACCCACCGGAAAGCGTCGCCACCGGGCAGTGGCGGCGACGCCCGCGGAGCGCGACGATCTCCCGACAAGACCGTCGACTCCGGCACCCGGGCGGCGAGGGATGCGACCCGGGTGGTCTCGGGAACGCTAGGCGTCGCGGCGGTTGACCACCACCAGCGCCGCCCCGAACACCAGCGCGACGAACACCGCGAAATACACCAGCCCGCCCCAAGCGCCCCAATGCCAGGGCAACTCGGTATTGGCGGTGCCGAGGAAACGCCCGGCGTTCTGGAAAGGCAGCAGCACCTGGATCTTCTGGCCCGTCTGCCCGAAGAAACCGACGATCGGCTCCACCAGCACCGGCCACATGATCAGCAGCGACAACGCCCCCGCGGACTGGCGCACCAACGCGCCCACGCCCACCGACAGGAACACGATCAACACGATGAAGATCGGCACCGCGTAGAACACCTTGTTGTCGCCGTCGGCCAAACTCAACGCCCGGCCCGCGTCACTGCCCGTCATCGCCTTGAAGATCAGGAAACTGACCAGCGTCAACACCGCCGACAGGATCGCCGCGAACACCGCGATCAGCCCGGCCTTCGCCACCAGCACCGACGTGCGGTTCGGCAACGCCAGGAATGTCGCGCGGATCGTGCCGAAACGGTATTCGCTGGTCACCGCCAGCGCGGCCAGGATCATCACCAGGATGTACCCCAACCCCGGGAACCCCGAGGCGATACCCGTGATGCCGAGCCCGGCGATGCCGTTGTCCGGATACGGGTTGTCCGCCACCGGCTGCTTACCGGCGGCGATGTCATCGTTGAACTGCTGCACACCCAGCTTGATCACCAAGCTGAACAGCGCCGCGATGCCCAACACCGACACGATCATCAACGCCGTGCACCAGATCGGCGACTTGGTCGACGTGAGTTTGATCCGTTCCGCGGCCAACACGCCCATCAGAGCGCCCCTCCCATCGCCGAGTAGGAACCGGGGACATTCGGACCGGGCGCACCCGCCGCGTCCACACCAGCACCGTGATACTCCACCGCACCGCCGGTCATCCGCATGAAAGCCTCCTCCAGCGAGGCGCGCTGCGGAGCCAACTCGAACAAGGTGATCTCGTTCGCGCCCGCCAACTTGCCCACCTCGTCGCTGGTGGTGTTCGTCACCAGCAACGCCGGGCCGCCGGCCGACTCGCCGTCCTCGCGCACCGTCATCCCGTTCGAGGTCAACAGGCTGCGCAACTGGTCCAACTGCGGGCTGCGCACCCGCACCGAGGTCTCCGAGGACTTCTCGATGAACTCCTTGGTCGTGGTGTCCGCGATCAGCCGACCGCGCCCGATCACGATCAGATGCTCGGCCGTCTGCGCCATCTCCGACAGCAGATGCGAGGACACCAACACCGTGCGGCCCTCACCGGCCAGACGCTGCATGAACCGGCGGATCCACAGGATGCCCTCCGGGTCCAAGCCGTTGACCGGCTCGTCGAACAACAGCACCTGCGGATCGCCCAGCAGCGCGCCCGCCAGCCCCAACCGCTGCGACATGCCCAGCGAGAAACCGCCCGCGTTCTTCCCGGCCACCTCCGACAAGCCGACCAGGCGCAGCACCTCCTCCACCCGCGACTTCGCGATCCCGTTCGAGGCCGCCATCCACTGCAGATGCGCGCGCGCCGACCGATTCGGATGCACCCACTTCGCGTCCAGCAAAGCCCCCACCGTGCGCAGCGGACTGTCCAACTGCCCGTAGGTCTTGCCCTGGATCAACGCGGTCCCCGAAGTCGGCCGATCCAACCCCAGGATCATTCGCATCGTCGTCGACTTACCCGCCCCGTTCGGTCCGAGAAACCCCGTCACCTGCCCCGGTGGAACGGTGAAACTCAGATCCTGAACCGCGACGGTCTGCCCGTAATGTTTGGTCAGGCCCCTCAGCTCGATCATTCCCCCAGCCTGCCCCATCCCCCTTTTTCTGGCGTCACCACAAAGTGTTCTCTTCCCTCATCCTCAGGTAGCAGTCCCCACCCCTAGGGGTACCCACCCGGTCCGGCATTCCGGGTCTTCATTCGAATACCAGAGGTGAACCGCGCCCTCGACCGCATAGCACTCCGGCCGCCCGCGATCACCAGGCGGAGGCCACGACCGAAACAACCAGTCTTGTTACGTACAAGTAGGTCTTTTACCTGCGGTAATAGTTTCACGGATTACGTTGCGGCAAACTGTCGGCACTGCCAATATGTGCTGGCGCGATCACCGCCGACGGGGGCAACAACCAGATCGCGCCCACTACACAGGGGAGCCGAATTGACCTACCCGCAGGGCCAGCAGCCATACCCACAGCAACCGCTACAGCCCTACGGCCAGCAATACCCAGTGCAATATCCGCCGCCGTACGGACAGCAGTACCCGCCGCAGCAGTACCAACAACTGCCTGTGCCCTACCCGCAGCAAGCACCCCACAACCGGCCAGGACCACAGTACGTGCGGCAGCAGACCGGGCACTCGGTCACCAAGCACGTACTCATCGGGCTCCTCTCGTGCGGATTCAGTCTCCCGTTCACGATCTACTACGCCGCGAGCCCGAACCACTACTTTCATGCGTAGCCACCACAGGCGGGCTACCCCACCCGGTGACCTCGCACGGGCCAGTGTCAGCCGCCGGCGAAGGCGGTGAGACGTCCCCGGCCACACGGGCCTGCGAGCCGGTACCGAACTCGGCCATAGTTGCGCCATCACCGACGTGATCCGCGAATAGACGCATTTGTTCGGACACGCGCGATCTGAGGCTGAAAGACGTTCGACGCGTGCGAACGTCGTCAGCTTCGGACGCCGGCGGTCGCTGGATCGAAGTCGACGGGAACGATGTTCACCTCGACGGTCAACCCGACTCGGCTCGCGAGGTTGACGAGCACGTCGATCGAGAACCTGCTGAGTTTGCCGTTCTTCAGGTCGCTGATGCGGGGCTGCGTCACACCGAGATTCTGCGCGGCCACACGCTGCGACCACCCGAACTCGTCGATGCGGTCACCGATGGCGACGAGCAGCATCGACCGAACCTTCAGATTCTCGGCCTGCGCCGCGGTGTCGGAGATGGCGTCGAAGACCGACGCGAATTCGTTCGTGTTGTCCGTGGTCATGGCGTTCGCCTCCGGGATGGGCGCTCGCCGCTGGCGGTTTCCCGGTTCAGGCAAGGCGAGCGCGGGGCGGATTGCACTGCGGGGTGGAGAAGTTCGCGGGTGATCATGATGTTCGGATGGCAGACTCGTCGACGGCTTGGCGATACCGCTTCCTCCCCGTCTCGAGCGCGATATTCGGGGTCTGGTTCGACTTCTTCCGAGAACAGTGGAGTATGCAGACCTTGCCCGCGAGTTCGGCGACGTAGAGCACTCGGTACCAACTGTCGTTCTCGGCGATACGTATCTCCCATACTCCTCGACCGATATCGGACATCGACTTCGCCCCTGGTGGAGTGTCGCCGATCTGTACCAGATAGATGTGATGCCCCGCGTCACCACGGGCTTCCTCGGGAAAGTCGCGCAGTTCGTCGAGGGCTCGGCCGATGAACCTCACCGGTTTGGGGGTTTGCGCTCTCACCGGCTCGACTATACACAATTTTGTATACGCGCAGCTGGGTGCGGCTTTCCGACGAGGGACCAACTGGGGTTCAGAACCAGGAGGTGGCTCGGATGGTGTTGGCGAGGTCTACGAGGGCGTAGCGGTGGGCGCGGTCGGGGGCGCGGCGGGCGAGGGTGCGCAGGCCCTGTTCGGTGCCGGTGCGGAGGTCGCGTTCGGTGAGGGGGGCGTCGAACAGGGAGGTGGTGGGGTCGGTGGGGGTGTTGCCTGCGCGCAGCCAGGCCAAGGCCGCGCCGAGGACGAGGACGCGGAGTTGGGGGACGCGGTTCTCCGAGGGCGGCAGGGCGGCGACGCGGGCGGCGGCGATGTGGAGAGTGGATTCGTCCAGGTCGGCCACCGGGCGCGCGGTGAGCAGGAGCCAGACCGCGGTGAGGCGGGCGGTGGCGTAACCGCGGGAGGAGGCGGGCACTTCGTCGAGGGCTTCGACGGCTTCGTCGACGCGACCCGCCGCGGCGAGTTGGCGGGCCAGGCCGAAGGCGGCGCTCACGACGGCGCGGTCGGTGCGCCACACGCTGGCGTAGAAGCGTTCGGCGTAGGCCCGCCACTGCTCGTGGTCGGCGGAATCCCATTGTTGCAGAATCAGTTCCGCGGTGGCGGCGAGGGCGAGTTTGGGTGCGATCTCGCCGGGGAGCACGCGTAGCACGGCGTCGAAGGCGGCGAACGCCGGTTCGTATTGGTGTTCCAGCAGTTCGGCCTTGCCCGCCAACCAGTCGGCGCGCCAGTCGAGGGTGTCGAGGTCGTCCAACGTGTCGAGTACCGCGGTGGTCTCGCCCAGTTCCAGGCGGGCGGCGGCTTCGGCGAGCGCGGCTTCGAGGGCGAGGGTGGGCGGGGCGTTGTCCGGGTCGGCGGCGGCGCGCTCGGTGGCCTCGGCCAAGGCGTGCAACGCTTGTCGCGGGTCGGGGACGACGCCGGCGGCCAGCAGCGGAGCGGCCGGATCGGTGGGGTCGAGCAGCGGCGTGGGCAGCGCCGCGACGATGTCCTCGGGTTTCAGCAACGCGCTGCGGCCGAGGCCGTCGGCGTAGGCGTCGGTCTGGGAGATCAGTTCCTCGGTGCCGAAACTGGCGCGCTGCGGGCCGAAAACCGTGGACAGTTGCGGATGTTCGGTACCGCTGTCCAGCGACAGTACCTCGCGCAGAACCCCCGCCAACTGGGCCGACATCGCGCGGGCCGAGGCGAAACGCCGCTCCGGTTCCGGGTCGGTGGCGCACAGCAGCAGGCGGTGGAAGAACTCGTGACGGGCCAGGATCGGCTGGTCGGCCGGGTCGGGAATGCCGTCGGCGTAGCGACCGCGCTCCATCGGCAGATTCAGACTCAGCACGGCGAGGGTGCGGCCGACGGTGTAGATGTCGGAGGCAACGGTCGGGCCGGTCTTCTCGATCTCGGGAGCCTGGAAACCCCTGGTGCCGTATAGGTTTCCGTACGCCTCGATGGTGGCGACCGCGCCGAGGTCGATCAGTTTCACCTGATCCTCGGTCACCATCACGTTGTCGGGTTTGAGGTCGTTGTAGGTGAGCCCGATCGAATGCAGGTATTCCAGGGCGGGCAGGATCTCCAACACGTAGGCGATCGCCTCGGCGACCGGCATCCGCGCCGGGCGGGCGTAGCCGTCGAGCATCGTGCGCAGGGAACGACCGCCGACGTACTCCATCACGATGAACCCGACCGGCGCGCCGTCCGGTCCCGCGTGCTCGACGAAGTTGTGGATCTTCACGATGCTCGGATGCGCGACCTCCGCGAGGAACTGCCGCTCGGCCACCGCGACCGCCTGCGCTTCCGCGTCACCGGCGTGCAGCAGGCCCTTCAACACCACCCACCGGTCGCTGACGTTGCGGTCGATCGCCAGGTAGATCCAGCCGAGCCCCCCGTGCGCGATACAGCCCTGCACCTCGTACTGGCCGGACACCATGTCCCCCGCGCCCAGCGACGGCCGGAAGTCGAAGGGAGCGGCGCATTTCGCGCACACCCCGACGGTCGTGGCGGGCCCGGTCACCGACGCGCGACCCACCGGACTTCCGCACCGCCAACAGAACCGCTTGCCCTCCGCGACGACGGGATCGGACAGGACCGCCGCCAGCGGGTCCGCCGGAGCCACCGCCGGGATGGTGACCAGACCCGCACCCAGTCGGCGCACCGTCGGACGGGAACGGGCCGTGCGCACGCTGCGCCCCGAAGTCCGCAGCGCCGCACCGGAATCGCGTTGCGAACCCGATCCGCGCGGGGAGTCCGAACCGGACTGCCACTGCTGGGTGGAGCCGGAATCGCCGGGGTTCTCCGCGGCGGCGTGCCGGGGGCCGCTCGGGCCCGCCGGTCCGGAATCCGGTTCGCGGAACCATGCGGCGGTCCCGGCGTCCGGATCGAACGGGACAGCGGATGTCGCCGGACCTCCATCGTCCTCGCGAGCGGTCAACGCGGTCGGCGGTGGCTCGTCGGACTCTCGCGGGGTGAATTCCGTCGCGGGCCCTTCGCCTCCCGTGGGCAGAACTCGCGATTCAGGTGCGGCCCGCGGCTCGAATTCGGTCGCGGCATGGTCGTCCTCGGTGAACCCCTCACCACCCGTGCCCGGCCTGTGCCGGGGATTCAATTGGGTCGGCGGCCCGCCGAACTGCTCGGGCGACGGTGACTCCGCGGCTTCCGGTTCGGACCAGAAACCCAGGTAGAGCGGTTGGGTGGATTCCTCGGGCGGGTCGGGGAGCACCGGTTCCGGAACTCGCGGCGCGTCGGCCTCGCGTTGACCGGACACGACTTCGGACCACCGGATGGTGGGGACGGCGAATTCGATTTCCGGGTTCGGCTCGTCGGCGGAGGGCCGTTCGCGATGCTCACTCATCGTTCAGTCCTGGTAGACCGGCGTCGGAGGGCCCGCCGCGTCGCCGAGGCTGGACAGGTAGCGGTCGTAGAGCTGTCGCCAGGTGCCGTCGGTGCGCAGGCGTTCGAGGGTGCCGTTGACGAAGCGGACCAGATCGTCGGCGTCGCGCGGGATTCCGATGCCGTAGGGCTCGGGGCTGATGCTCGCGCCGACCAGTTCGGTGTAGGGGTCCTGGGCGGCGAGGCCGGCGAGGATGGCGTCGTCGGTGCTGACGGCGTCGACTTGGCGTTGTTGCAGGACCACGAGGCAGTCGGCCCAGGTGGGGACGGTGAGCAGGGTGGCGGCGGGCTGTTCGCGGCGCAGCCGTTCCAGCGAGGTGGTGCCGCGCACCACGCACACGCGTTTGCCCGCCAGGTCGGCGACACCGGTGATGCCGGAGTTCTTCATCGCCAGCACGCGCTGGTTGGCGCGCAGGTAGACGGTGGAGAAGGCGACGCGCTGGCGGCGTTCGCAGGTGATGGTCATGGTCTTGGCGACCAGGTCGACGGTGTGGTGTTGCAGCGCGTCCTCGCGTTCGGCCGAGCCGAGGCTGCGGAACTCGACGAGGTCGGGGCTGCCGAGCAGGTCGCGGGCGATCTCGCGGGCGATGTCGGCGTCGAAGCCGACGATGGCGCCGGTGAGCGGGTCGCGGAAGCTGAACAGGTTGCTGCCGGTGTCGAGTCCGACGATCAGCCTGCCGCGGGCGCGGATGGCGTCGAGGGTGGCCCCGATCGCGGAACTGCCCGCGCCGGTGGGCCGCAGGCTGGCGGTGGGGTCGCCGCAGGGGACGTCGTTCTTGGACGGCAGCGGCATATCCGTGAGCAGCGGAACGGCTTTGGCGGGCAGCGGCGGTTCGGTGTAGTCGCCCGCGGTGGTGGGGGCGGCGGGGTCGGTGTCGCCCGCGCACCCCGACAGCGCCGCGGCGGCGACGAGGACGGCGGCCAGTATGCCGCACGCCCGCCTCACCGGTACTCCCGCAGTCGCGGCCACAGTCCGACGCCGATGGCGGCGACGGCGAGGAAGGCCAGCGCGGTCGCGCCGGGGCCGAGCAGGGTCAACGAGTCGGTGGCGGTGGCGATCCGGCCGCGCAGGGTTTCGCGGGTGCGGTCGAGTCCTTCGTCCAGCGCCCGGTCCAACGCTTCGACCTGCGCGGCGGCGTCGGCGCCGCCCGCGCCCGTGGCGACCACCGACGCGCCTTGGTAGTCGCCGCGGGCCAGCGCCTCGTTCATTCGCTGGTGGGCGGCCCGCCAACGATCAAGGGCGGCACGGGCGTCGGTGACGGCCGCGGCGGCGGGTGCGTCACCGGGATAGCCGTCGAGCAGTTCGGTGAGTCGGGCGACGCCGGTGTCGAAGATGCGGTCGTAGTCGCCGGTGGCGTCGCGGCGCACCAGTTTCAATGTCTCGGCCGAGCGGGCCTGCTGGGTGAGGATGCGGCTCTCGGTGAGGCGGGACGCGGGGACCGCGCCGTGGTCGCGGCCTTCGATCATCGCCGCGGCCGACACCGACCCGGCGATCACCGTCCACGCCAACAGGATCGACATCGCCGCCGAGGCGACCAGCAGTCCGGCGTTGAGGGTGCGCCGCCAGCGCGCGGCCACCTCGACCTGCGCCCACACCAGTGCGGCGAGCGCGACGATGATCAGTCCGATCGCGAACCAGGGCGGGCGCACGTGGTTGCGCTGGGCGACGTCGACCGCGTCCGAGCGCAGGTCCTGGAGTTCCTCGGCCATCGGCAGCAGCGTCGTCTGCATCTGGTTGGACGCCTCGCTGAGATAGGCCGCGCCGACGGGGTTCCCGAAGCGGTTGTTGGTGCGCGCTGTCTCCACCAGGCCGGTGTAGACGGGCAGGCCGGTGGCGATGCCGGTGCGCAATCGGGTGTCGACGGAGTTCTCGGGGCGGTCGTGACCGGCGGTGCCGGAATGGATGACGACCTCCGCGGCGGCTTCGCCGACGGCTTGGGCGTAGCGGTCGCGCACCGTCTCGGGTTCCACGCCGCCGGAGATGAACGCGGTGCTCGCGGCGGCGTCGGCGATCGACAGCGACGTGTACAGCTTGTGCGCGGAATGCGAGTCGGGTTCGGTGTCGGCGAGCAGCACCTCCAGCGCCGCCTGCCGTTCACTCACCGTGTTCGAGGTCACCGAACCCGCTCCGAGACACAGTCCGATCAGCAGCAATCCCAAGGCGATCAGCTTGGCGGGCGAGGAGCTCGCGAAGGTGCGCAGTTCGTCCGGGTCCAGGTGGACGCGCGAGACCGCGGCGGGCAGAGTCGCCAGAGTCGGGCGCGTAGCCACCGTCTCCCCGGTCCGAGCCATGTGCACCTCCGTGGGTCCGCGCCACCCGTGGGCGCTCGCGTCGCAGTTTATTGTGGTCGTACCGGTGCCGCGGCTCGGGCGACCCCCCTGCGGTGGATGTGCCGGGGTCGCGGCTGGATGAGGATGGGTAGCGATGCGTGGTGACGGAGACGGTTGGTCGCTCGGCCCGGACGGCATGCGGCACTGGGGGAAGTTCGGCGCAGCCGGGTTGTTGCTGCGCGCCCCGCTCGCGGGCGGCGGTGTCGCCGTCCTGCTCCAGCACCGCGCGCCGTGGAGTCATCAGGGCGGCACCTGGGCGTTGCCCGGCGGCGCGCTGGACAGTCACGAATCCCCGACGACGGCCGCGGTCCGCGAAGCGTGGGAGGAGGCCGGTATCCGCCCCGACGACGTGCGGGTGCGCGGCGAGCGGGTGACGGCGTCGGCACCCAGCGGTTGGATCTACACCACCGTCGTGGCCGACACCACCGAACCCTTGCGCACCAGCCGCAACCGCGAGAGCACCGAATTGGCTTGGGTTCCCGAGGACGAGGTGGCCGACCGGCAGTTGCATCCGGGTTTCGCCGCGGCCTGGCCCGGGTTGCGGGCCGCGCCGGCGCGGGTCAGCCCGGGGGACGACGAAGAACTCGCGGCGGCGCTTCCCCGGATCGTGGATCTGGCCGAGGACGGGTTCCTCTGGCTGCATTCCGAACCCGACGGCCCTGGCGCCGACGCGCGGATCGTGGACACCGCGGCGGAGAATCCGGTGGACGCCGTCCCGTCGGAGGCCGCCGTGCTCGCGCTGACCCGCTCGCAGATACTCGGCTGACCCGCCCCGACGCCGGTCCACTCCCCCGCACACGCTCCTCACGTCGATCAGCCGGCCTCCACCAGCGCGGACTTGAGCGCGCGCGCCGCGGCCTCCGGGTCGTCGGCCTCGGTGATCGCGCGCACCACCACGATCCGCCGCGCGCCCGCTTCCAGCACTTCGGGCAGACGCTCGGCGTCGATGCCGCCGATGGCGAACCACGGGCGGGTGGGGTGGGCGTCGGCGGTCGAGCGCACCAACTCGACGCTCGCCGCCGCGCGGCCCGGTTTGGTCGGGGTGGCCCACACGGGGCCGGTGCAGAAGTAGTCGGTGTGCTCGTCGATGGCGGCCAGACCGGCTTGGGCCCGGTTGTGGGTGGATCGTCCGATGACGACGTCGGGGCCCAGCACACGCCGCGCGTACCAGGGCGGCAGATCGTTCTGGCCCAGGTGCAGGACGTCCGCGCCCGCGGCGTAGGCGATGTCGGCGCGGTCGTTCACCGCGAACAGCGCGCCGTGCCTGCGCGCCGCCGATTTCAGTTCGGCCAGCGCGCCGAGTTCGGCTTTGGCCTCGAGCGGCCCGTACTTCGCCTCACCGGGCGACCCCTTGTCGCGCAACTGGATGATGTCGACCCCGCCCGCGAACGCGGCCTCGGCGAACCTGGCCAGATCACCGCGCTCCCGACGCGCATCCGTGCACAGATACAGCAGGGCACTGCCGAGACGGTCCCGAGGTGACAGGGGTCGCTTGGGTTGGGAGGGTTGCACGCCCTCGACCGTAGCCGCGCTACCGTGGGGATGCGAACAAGGAGGCCAGAAGGCAGGTGGAACGAATGCGAACGCTGGCCGTCGTCGGTGGCGGGGCCGTCGGTCTCGCGCTGGCCTGGCGGGCCGCCGACGCCGGATGGTCGGTGACGCTGTTCGATCCCGCCGTCGCCTCGGGCGCGTCCTGGGTGGCGGGCGGCATGCTGGCCCCGCTGTCGGAGGGGTGGCCCGGCGAGGACGGTGTGCTGGCCTTCGGGGCGGCGTCGCTGCGGCGCTGGCCGGAGTTCGCCGCGCGCCTGGACGCGGTGACCGGCACCTCGGTGTTCGTCGCCGAACAGACTCTGACCGCCGCGCTGGACGGGGCCGACGCCGCCGATCTGCGCACCGTGGCCGACTGGGTCGGCGAACGCGGTCACGAGATGACGCTGCTGGACCGCGCGGGCGTGCGAGCACTGGAACCGGCGCTGGCGCGCACCGTGCGGGCGGGTCTGCTCGCCCCCACCGAACCGGCCGTGGACAACCGCCTGTTGCTCGCCGCCCTGCGCACCGCCTGCGCTCACGCGGGCGTGCGGGTCCGCGCCGAGCGGGTCGAGGACCTGGATCTGCCGTTCGATCGGATCGTGCTGGCCGCGGGCGCCGCCTCCGCGCGTCTGGCCCCCGAACTTCCCGTGCGACCGGTCAAGGGCGAGATCCTGCGACTGCGGCGCCGTCCGGGTGCGGTCCCCGCCCCGACCAGGGTGATCCGCGCCCGCGTGCACGGCCGCCCCGTCTACCTGGTGCCGCGCGCCGACGGACTCGTGGTCGGAGCCACCCAGTACGAAGCCGGATTCGACACCGCCGTCACCGTCGGCGGCGTCCGCGACCTGATCGCCGACGCCGAGACGGTGCTGCCCGGCATCTCCGAATACGAACTCGCCGAGGCGAGCGCGGGTTCGCGCCCCGGAACCCCCGACAACCTGCCGCTCGTCGGCGCGCTCACCGAGCGGGTGCTCGTCGCCACCGGCCACGGCCGCAACGGCATGCTGACCCTGCCGCTGACCGTGGACGCGATACTCGGACTACTCGCGGACCGACCGGTTCCCGAAGCGGAATCCGCCGACCCGCAACGCTTCTCGACGGCGGCGCGGCCGACCGTCCCGTCCGCAGGAGGAATACGATGACCGCCACATCCGTCCCCATCGGTGTCACCGTGAACGGGGAGGACCACGAATTCGCCGAACCGCTCACCGTCCGCGAACTGCTCGAACGGTTGGCGCTGCCGTGCAAAGGCGTCGCGCTGGCCGTCGACGGCGCGGTGTTCCCCAAATCGCGCTGGGACGAACAGGTCGGGCGCGGCTGGACCATCGAGGTGCTCACGGCGGTCCAAGGTGGCTGAGCGCGCCGACCTACCGCCGCTGCGGATCGCCGACCGCGAATTCGGTTCCCGCCTGATCATGGGCACCGGCGGCGCGGAATCGCTGAGCGTCCTCGAGGAGGCGCTGATCGCCTCCGGCACCGAACTGACCACCGTCGCGATGCGCCGCGTCGACGCCGCGGGCGGCACCGGGGTCCTCGACCTGCTCAAACGCCTCGACATCACCCCGCTGCCGAACACCGCGGGCTGCCGCACCGCCGCCGAAGCGGTGCTCACCGCACGCCTGGCCCGCGAAGCCCTCGACACCCACTGGGTCAAACTCGAAGTGGTCGCCGACGAACGCACCCTGCTGCCCGACCCCGTCGAATTGCTCACCGCCGCCGAACAACTCGTCGACGACGGCTTCTCCGTGCTGCCCTACACCAACGACGACCCGGTGTTGGCCCGCAGACTCGAGGAGACGGGTTGCGTGGCCGTCATGCCGCTCGGCGCGCCCATCGGCACCGGACTCGGCATCGGCAACCCGCACAACATCGAGATGATCGTCGCCGAGGCGAAGGTGCCCGTCATCCTGGACGCGGGCATCGGCACCGCCAGCGACGCCGCGCTGGCGATGGAACTCGGCTGTTCGGCCGTCCTGCTGGCCACCGCCGTCACCCGCGCCCGCCACCCCGCCCTGATGGCCGCCGCCATGGCCGACGCCGTCCGCGCCGGCTACCTCGCCCGAGAAGCAGGCCGCATCCCCAAACGCTTCTGGGCCCAAGCCTCTTCCCCCGACCGCTGACCGCTTCGATGTGCGCGTCAGGTGTCTCGGGATTCCAGGTCGCGGACCACTTTTCGGGCGGCGCGGGCGATGGCCAGTTCTTCGTTGGTGGGGACGACCAGGACGGCCACGGGGGCGTCCGGGGGTGAGATGCGGCGGGCCGTGCGGTCTTTCGCCGTGTTGCGGGCCGTGTCGACCTCGATGCCGAAGTTCTCCAGGCCGGCGAGGGTGTCGGCGCGGACGTCGGGGCTGTTCTCGCCGACGCCCGCGGTGAAGGTGATCGCGTCGACGCGGCCCAACTCGACCAGGTACGCGCCGAGGTAGCGACGCAGGCGGTGGATGTAGACGTCGTAGGCCAATTGCGCGCGCTGGTCGCCATCATCGATGAGGCGGCGCAGGGCGCGGAAGTCGTTGACGCCGGACAGGCCCTTGATGCCGGAGTCGCGGTTGAGCAACCGGTCCACCCCGTCGACGTCCAGGTCGGCGGTCCGCAGGAGGTGCAGCAGGATGCCCGGGTCCAGGTCCCCGCCGCGGGTGCCCATGACCAGTCCCTCCAGCGGGGTCAGACCCATGGTGGTGTCGACGGGCGCGCCGCCGCGCACGGCCGAGGCGGAGGCCCCGTTGCCGAGGTGGAAGATGATCTGATTCACCGATTCCGGGTCGCGCCCGAGCACTTCGGCGACCCGACCCGACACGTATTCGTGTGAGGTGCCGTGGAATCCGTACTTGCGCACGCCGTGCGCCGCCGCCAGATCGGCGTCGATGGCGTAGGTGCGGGCCGCCTCGGGCAGTCCGTGGAAGAACGCGGTGTCGAACACCGCGATCTGCGGTATGCCCGGCAGCAGTTCCCGGGTGCTGCGGATGCCGGTGACATTGGCCGGATTGTGCAGTGGCGCGAGTTCGGACAGGTCCGAGATGGCGGCTTCGACCTCGTCGGTGATCAACGTGGGTTCGTAGAACACCTCGCCGCCGTGCACCACCCGGTGCCCCACGGCGCGCACATCCGCCCCGGCCAGATCGCGGCCGGTTTCGGCGAACATGTCGAACACCAGGCGCAATCCGGCTTTGTGGTCGGCGATCGGGCCTTCGTGTTCGACGGTGCGCCCGTCGGCGCGGTGCTCGATCGACCCGTTCTCCTCGCCGATGCGCTCCACCAACCCCGAGGCGGCGACCTCACCCGAATCCGGGTCGAGCAGTTGGTATTTGATCGAGGACGATCCCGAGTTGACGACCAGGACCAGCGCGGAATCCGGCACGCCGCTCACCGGCCCTGCGCCTGGATGGCGGTGATGGCGACGGTGTTGACGATGTCGGCGACCAGCGCCCCGCGCGACAGATCGTTGACCGGCTTGTTCAACCCTTGCAGCACCGGACCGATCGCGATGGCCCCGGCGCTGCGCTGCACGGCCTTGTAGGTGTTGTTGCCGGTGTTGAGGTCGGGGAAGACGAACACCGTCGCGCGACCGGCCACCTCGGACCCGGGCAGTTTCGCGGTGGCGACGGTCGGTTCGATGGCGGCGTCGTACTGGATCGGGCCCTCCACCAACAGTTCCGAGGTGCGTTCGCGCACCAGTTCGGTGGCCTTGCGCACCTTGTCCACGTCCGCGCCGGACCCGGATTCACCGGTCGAATACGACAGCATCGCGACCCGGGGTTCGATGCCGAAGCGGGCGGCGGTCGCCGCGGAGGAGATCGCGATGTCGGCCAACTGCTCGGCGGTCGGGTCGGGCACGACCGCGCAGTCGCCGTAGGCGAGCACCCGATCGGCCAGACACATCAGGAACACGCTCGACACCGTCGAGACGCCGGGCACGGTCTTGATGATCTCGAAGGAGGGCCGGATGGTGTGCGCGGTGGTGTGCGCGGCGCCGGACACCATGCCGTCGGCGATCCCGCGATGCACCATCATCGTGCCGAAATAGGAGATGTCACTGACAGTTTCGCGCGCCCGCTCCACCGTCATACCTTTGTGCTTGCGCAGTTCGGCGTATTCGGCGGCGAAATCGTCGAGGTAGCCCGAGGTTTCGGGGCTCAGCACCTGCGCGTCGGCGATGTCGACGCCGAGTTCGGCGGCCCGCGCCCGGATCGCGTCCTCGTCGCCGAGGATGACCAGATCCGCGATCCGACGTTGCAGAACCCGGCCCGCCGCCCGCAGCACGCGGTCGTCGCCGCCCTCGGGCAGCACGATCCGCTTGCGATCCGCGCGCGCCCACTCGATCAACTGGTACTCGAACATCTGCGGGGTGACCACGCTGGTGCGCGGAACGTTGATGCGCCCCAGCAACTCCGGCGCGTCGACATGCTGTTCCATCAGCGCGAGCGCGGTGTTGACCTTGCGCGGATTGCCCGCCGACATGCGCCCCCTGGTGCGGTAGGCGGCGCTGGCGGTGTCGTAGGTGCCCAGATCGGTGGTCAGGATGGGTAGTCGCGGTTTGAGGCCCTCCATGAGCCGGGCCACCGCCGGATGCGGCAGCATGCCGCCGTTCATGATGAGGCCCGACAGCGACGGGAATCCGGCCGCCTCGTGCGCGCTGACCACGCTGAGCAGCACGTCGGAGCGATCGCCGGGGGCGATCACCACCACGCCGTCGGTGAGCCGTTCCAGGATGTGCTCGGCGGTCATACCGCCCACCATGATCTTCAGCGCCTCACGCTGGAGCAGTTCCGGGTCGCCGCTGTACATCTCGCCGCCGACCGCCTGGCACAACTCGGCCATCGTCGGCGCGATCAGCAACGGCACCTCCGGCAGCGTCCAGCACGGCACCTCGACATCGGCCAAGGCCGCGCGGATCTCGGGCATCCGCACCGGATCGCAGCGGTTGGCGACGACGGCGGTGAGTTGCGCGTGTTCCTGATGCAGTTCGGCGGCGCACAGTTCGGCCAACTGGTGCACCTCCTCCGGATCACGGCCCGCGCCGCGCACCACCAGCAGCACCGGCGCGCCCAGGTTCACCGCGATCCTGGCGTTGAAACGCAACTCGCTCGGACTCGCGACGTCGGTGTAGTCGCTGCCGATCACCACCACCGCGTCGCACACCTTCGCGACGTCGTGGAAACGCAGCACGATCTCGCTGATCGCGGCGTCCGGATCGGCGTGCACCTGCTCGTAGGTGACCCCGATCGCCTGGTGGTAGTCGATGTCGGCCGTACTGTGCTCGAGCAGCAGTTCGAGGATGTAGTCCGGTTCGTCGGTGGACCGGGTGATCGGCCGGAACACCCCCACCCGCGCGGTGCTGGCGCACAGCATCTGGAGCACGCCGAGCGCGACGGTCGACTTGCCGGTGTCGCCTTCCGGTGAGGCGATGTACACGGTGGACGGAGCGGAGTCGGCCATGCCGCCGAGCTTAATGAGCCGGACCGTCCCGCTGCCGCCGGAAGCCGGCAACTATCCGGAGAATCACGCTCGCGGACTGCTCGCATCACCTTCGCGATCGAGGCGGCGACACCTCCGACAGGGCGACCGGGACCACGCACGCGGCGACGGATCGGCCCCGGCCGCCTATAGTCCGCACATGGCCGACAACCCCGGGACGGATTTCCCGAACAACCAGTGGGGCTCCCGCGAAACAGCACTGGCCCACGCGGCGCACCGATTCGCCGCGACCCGGTTGGGGAGTTGGACGCTGCGACGACTGATGCCCTTGGACCGGGCCCTGCTCGCGCGCACCGACGCCCGCTACACGCTCCTCGGCCCCATCGGCGCGCCGATCATCCTGCTCACCACGACCGGACGCAGTTCGGGCCTCCCCCGCACCCAACCGCTGATCTACCTGCACGACGGCGACACCCTCCACGTGATCGGCAGCAATTTCGGGCTGGACCACCATCCGGCGTGGACGGCGAACCTGATCGCGAACCCCTCGGCGACCGTCGCCATCGCGGGTGAACGCATCCCGGTCATCGCCACCCGGGTGCCGTCGGAGGACGCGGGCGCGATCTTCACCCGCTTCCTCGAACTGTCCGCCGCCTACACCGCCTACCGGGAGCGCACCGACCGCGAACTGCGGATCTTCGCGCTGCGCCGGGCCTGAGTCAGTCGAACGGGTGACTCGTGCGCCCCACCAGATCGGCCACCGAATCGATGACCGCCGTCGGCCGGTACGGGTACTGCTCGACCGAGGCACGGGTGGAGATGCCGGTGGTCACCAGGATCGTGCGCATCCCGGCCTCCAGACCGGACACCACGTCGGTGTCCATGCGGTCGCCGATCATCACCGTCGACTGGGAATGCGCACCGATGCGCCGCAACGCCGACCGCATCATCAGCGGATTCGGTTTGCCCACGTAGTAGGGGTCGCGGCCGGTCGCGCGGGTGATCAGCGCGGCCACCGACCCCGTCGCGGGCAGGACGCCCTCGCGTGAGGGCCCGGTGGCGTCGGGATTGGTGGCGATGAACCGCGCGCCGCGCTCGACCAGACGGATCGCCGTGGTGATCGCCTCGAACGAATAGGTCCTGGTCTCGCCGAGGACGACGTAGTCGGGGTCGCTGTCGGTCAACACGTAACCGATCTCGTGCAGCGCGGTGGTCAACCCGGATTCGCCGACGACGTAGGCGGTGCCGTGCGGGCGCTGATCGTCGAGGAAGGTGGCCGTGGCCAGCGCGGAAGTCCAGATCGCCGCCTCGGGGATGTCCAGGCCGGTGTGCCGCAACCGCGCTTGCAGGTCGCGCGGAGTGCGGATGGAATTGTTGGTCAGGACGAGGAACGGGATGTCCTTGTCCCGCAGTTCGGCGAGGAACTGGTCCGCGCCGGGGACGAGATGGTCCTCGTGCACGAGGACGCCGTCCATGTCGGTCAGGTAGGACAGAATCGGCTCATCGGTCACCAGCCAATTATCGGCTACATCCCCGAACCGCCGCCGGTTCTCGGCCGATGAGACCCTGCGCACACCCGTCCCGGGCGCTGACTATGGTCGAAGAAGGCCGCGGCACGGCTGTGCCGTCGGCAGCGAAAGCGACAGGAGTGGCGCACAGATGAGTGGTCTCAAACTCGGTTACAAGGCGTCGGCGGAACAATTCGGGCCGCGCGAACTGGTGGAAATCGCGGTACTCGCCGAGGAGCACGGACTCGACAGCGCGACGGTCAGCGACCATTTCCAGCCCTGGCGGCACAAGGGCGGCCACGCCCCCTTCTCGCTGGCCTGGATGGCCGCGGTCGGCGAGCGCACCAGCCGCATCCAACTCGGCACCTCGGTGCTCACCCCCACCTTCCGCTACAACCCCGCGGTGATCGCGCAGGCGTTCGCCACCATGGGCTGCCTCTACCCCGAACGGATCATGCTCGGCGTCGGCACCGGGGAAGCGCTCAACGAGATCGCCACCGGCTACCAGGGCGAATGGCCGGAATTCAAGGAACGCTTCGCCAGACTGCGCGAATCCGTCGACCTGATGCGGGCGCTGTGGAGCGGGGACCGCACCGACTTCGAAGGCCAGTACTACACCACCGTCGGCGCGTCGATCTACGACGTCCCCGACAAGGGCATCCCGATCTACATCGCCGCGGGCGGTCCCCTGGTCGCCCGGTACGCGGGCCGCGCCGGCGACGGCTTCATCTGCACCTCCGGCAAAGGCATGGACCTCTACACCGAGAAACTGCTGCCCGCCGTCACCGAAGGCGCGGCCAAGGCCGAACGTTCGGTCGAGGACATCGACAAGATGATCGAGATCAAGATCTCCTACGACACCGACCCCGAACTGGCGTTGGAGAACACCCGCTTCTGGGCCCCGCTGTCGCTGACCCCCGAACAGAAGCACAGCATCACCGACCCCATCGAAATGGAAGCCGCCGCCGACGCGCTGCCCATCGAACAGATCGCCAAACGTTGGATCGTCGCCAGCGATCCCGACGAAGCCGTCGACCAGATCAAGCCCTACCTCGACGCCGGCCTCAACCACCTGGTCTTCCACGCCCCCGGCCACGACCAACGCCGCTTCCTCGACCTCTTCCAACGCGACCTGGCCCCCCGCCTCCGCAAACTCGCCTGACCCCGAGGCCCCGTCCACACCCGGACGGGGCCTTCGCGTTTGGCCCCTCTACCTCCCCCGCCCCCTCGCACTGGTATATGTCGACAACGACATATATCGTGGACGTGGTGGGTGAACTCTTCACTATCGAGATCGAGCCCGAAGTCGCGGACTGGCTGGAGTCGTTGCCTGCCAGACACTTCCTGAAGGTCGACGAGTACGTCGGGCTCTTGGCCGAGCGACCGGAGTCGCTCGGCGAACCCTTCGCGCGATACCTAGGCGACGGGGTCCGTGAGTTGCGCCCGATGTTGGGAGGCGCACCGATACGCATCACCTACTGGCTCGCTCCCGGACGGCGAGTCATCCTGCTGACCGTCTTCCGCAAGACGCGCATGCGCGAAGACATCGAGGTCAAACGCGCGAAACTCGCTCAGCAGATCTGCCGAGCCGAACACGAACCCGCCCATCGGGAATTCAGCCGGGCACTCGAGGCAGGAGAACTGGAACGATGAGTCACGCTCGCTGGAAGACCCTCCGAGAACGCAAACTCGCGGAAGGCGTTGTCGAGCCCGACGCGGTCGTCGAAGCGCGGCGCGAGATCCGGCTCGCCATGGCCTTGGCACGAGCCGTCTACGACCGGCGCATCGAGCTCGGACTCACCCAAGCCGAACTCGCGGACCGAGCGGGCCTGACCCAGGCCAAGATCTCGCGCATCGAAGGTTCGGACACGATGCCGACACTTCCGCTGCTGGCGAAGCTCGCGGAAGCACTCGACGCCACCCTCAACATCGCCTTGGATGCCGACGACACCCGCGTCAACTTCACCAGCCACACCGACGCCGCCTGAGGCCCGGCCCACCGCACGGGACAGCTCGGGTCGTGGGGCGCGCGACCGATGCGAAAGGCCCCGTCCGGGGGACGGGGCCTTCGCGGGTGAATCAGCCCAGGGCGTGGTCGAGGTCGCCGAGGAGGTCCTCGACGTCTTCGAGGCCGACCGAGATGCGGACGACGCCGTCGGACAGGCCGATTCCGGCGCGGCCTTCCGGCCCCATCGCCCGGTGGGTGGTGGTGGCGGGGTGGGTGATGAGGGATTTCGAGTCGCCCAGGTTGTTGGAGATGTCGATGATGCGCAGACGGTTGAGCACCTCGAAGGCGCGCTTCTTGCCCTCGTCGCCGGGCGCGTCGAGTTCGAAGGTGACCACGGTGCCGCCGCCGCTCATCTGACTGGTGGCCAGGTCGTACTGCGGATGCGTCTCCAGGTACGGGTAGCGCACCCAGCTCACCGCGCGGTGGCCGTCGAGGAACCGGGCGATCTTCAGCGCCGACTCCGTGGACTGTCGGACCCGCAGCGGCATCGTCTCCAGACCTTTGAGCAGCGTCCAGGCGTTGAACGGGCTCAGCGCCGGACCGGTGTGGCGCATCAGCGTCTTCACCGGGCCGTCGATGTAGTCGCGCTCCCCGAGGATCGCACCGCCGAGCACGCGGCCCTGTCCGTCGATGTGCTTGGTGCCCGAGTAGACGAGCACGTCCGCGCCCAACTCGAAGCCGCGTTGCAGCAGCGGGGTGGCGAAGACGTTGTCCAGCACCACTTTCGCGCCCGCCGCGTGCGCGAGTTCACTCACCCGGCGCACGTCGACCAAGGTCTGCATCGGGTTGGCGGGCGTCTCGAAGAACACCGCCGCCGTCGGCACCGACAGGGCCTGTTCCCACTGGTCCAGATCCTCGCCGTCGACGAAGACCGTCTCCACGCCCCAGCGCGGCAGGATCTCGTTGCACACCACGAAGCAGGAACCGAACAGGCTGCGCGCGGCGACGAGCCTGTCACCGGCCGAGAGCAGTGCGCCCAGCGCGGTGAATACCGCCGACATGCCGCTGGCGGTGGCGAAGGCCGCTTCGGCGCCGTCGAGCAGGCGCATGCGCTCCTCGAACATCGCCACCGTGGGGTTGCCGTAGCGGGAGTAGACGAAATGCTCCACGTCGCCGGTGAACGCGGCCTCGGCGGCTTCGGCGCTCTCGTAGACGAAACCGGAGGTCAGATAGAGGGCTTCGGAGGTCTCCTCGAAACCCGAGCGGCGCAGTCCGCCGCGCACGCCGAGCGTGGCCGGGCCGACGCCTTCGGGCAGCGGCTTGTCGAAGGCCCCGCCGGTGATCACGACTGCCGCCAGGGCAGACCGGCGGCGCGCCATCCTTCGTGACCGCGGTGCCCGGCGGCGTCCAGGCCGCCCTCGAAGCCCTCGAGCACGTTGTAGGAGGGCGCGATGCCCAGTTCGGTGGCGACCCGCGCGGCGTTGGCCGAACGCTGGCCGGAACGACACAGGAACACCACCGGGGACTCCGCCCCGCGGCCCGCCAGGGCCTCACCCAACTGTTCGGAGAACTTCGGGTTGCGCGCGCCGGTGCCGTCGACCCATTCGATCAGCAGCGTGGGCCGCTCGATCGACGTGGTGTCGGGCACGCCGACGAACCGCCATTCGGCTTCGGTGCGCACGTCGATCAGGATCGCGTCCTGATGTTCGCGCAAGATGTCCCACGCCTGCTGTGGGGTGATGTCGCCGGCATAACTCATCTCAACCTCCTGTGAATCCGCACTTGCCGCATCATGTTTCGACGCGAGGCCAGGTCGTCACCCGGAGCACCCCACCGCGGAGGAGGGTTGCCGACCAGCCAGCCGGGGCTTGGCGCTGGTTCTCATGACCCGTTGACGAGATTGCCCGGACAGCGGGCGCGGTGTCAACAATTCCGCGCGCCGCCACGCGGGGGCTCAGCCGCAGACCAGCCACTTGTCGCCGGCCCTGGTGAAGTTCCAGGTCTCGGTGCTCTCGCGGTCGCCGACGCGGACGGTGACGGCGGCCTTGGCGCGGTCGCCGTTGACGGTCTGGTCGGCCACTTGCGGTATCTGCACGGAGGTTCCGCCGGATCCGCCGCCCGCCAACTGCGCGCCGAGCGGACTCTTCGCCTCGTCGAATCCGTCGCAGGCGACGCCGGGCGGCGGGACACGATCGGTGGCGTTGCGCGCGCTCGCGTAGTTCTGCGCGGCGGCCGCGATCCGGTCGCCCTGTGTGACATTTTTCTCAGCGGGCGACAGAATCCCGCCCGCCACGATCCCGACCAGCACGATCACCGCGAAGATCGCGGCCGCGACGAAGGGCACGATGCTGCGCCGGTCGGTCTGGTCGACCACGATCGGCTCGTCGTCCGCGTCGCTGTCGGGGGCGGGGCGCTGCTCGGTCATACCCCGATGATCCCTGGTCGGCGCGGTCTTCGATCCGCCGACCCCCGGCTGTCGTCCCGTTTCCGACGGCTATCGGGACCGGGCGGTCGGTCGGTAGGCTTGATCCATGGATCGCCGCCGACCGCGGTCGGGCCACGCGGACCCCGTCACGGGACACCCCCACGGGTCCCGCACCGCGTCCCCGATAGAATCGCGAGACTGCGGCCTGCTGTCACAGCCGAAAATGACAGCTCACCGTCGTAGCGCCGTGCAGGCACGGCCCCGCATCGGACCGGTGCGACCAAACGACGGCTGAACTTAGCCTAAGCTAAGAATGACGACATTGATCTCGACCATGAGGGTGCGCGTAACAGATGACCGAACAGAGTGCAGCGACACGCCCGCTCCGCATCGCGATCGTGGGCGCGGGTCCGGCCGGAATCTACGCCGCCGACGCGTTGATGAAGTCCGACGCCGAGGTGAGCATCGACCTCTACGAGCGCATGCCCGCGCCGTTCGGGTTGATCCGCTACGGCGTCGCCCCCGACCACCCGCGCATCAAGGGCATCATCACCGCCCTGCACAAGGTGCTCGACAAGGAGCAGGTGCGCCTGCTGGGCAACATCGACTACGGCACCGACATCACCCTCGATGACCTGCGCCGCTTCTACGACGCCGTGATCTTCTCCACCGGCGCCAACGCCGACCGCGCGCTCGAGATCCCCGGCATCGGCCTGGACGGCTCCTACGGCGCCGCCGACTTCGTCTCCTGGTACGACGGCCACCCCGACGTGCCGCGCACCTGGCCGCTGGACGCGGAGAAGGTCGCGGTCCTCGGCGTCGGCAACGTCGCCCTCGACGTGGCGCGCGTGCTGGCCAAGACCGGCGACGAACTGCTGCCCACCGAGATCCCGCCGAACGTCTACGCGGGCCTCAAGGGCAACAAGGCCGTCGAGGTGCACGTCTTCGGTCGCCGCGGCCCCGCCCAGGCCAAGTTCACGCCGCTGGAACTGCGCGAACTCGACCACTCGCCCACCATCGAGGTCATCGTCGACCCCCAGGACATCGACTACGACGAGGGCTCCGAGGCCGCGCGCCGCCACTCCAAGCAGGTCGACATGGTCGCCAACACCCTCGAGCAGTGGGCCATCCGCGACCAGGGCAACCGGCCGCACAAGCTGTTCCTGCACTTCTTCGAGTCCCCCTCGGAGATCGTCGGCGACGAGAACGGCAAGGTCGTCGGACTGCGCACCGAACGCACCGAACTCGACGGCACCGGCAACGTCAAAGGCACCGGCGTCATCAAGGACTGGGACATCCAGGCCGTCTACCGCGCCGTGGGCTACCTGTCGCAGAACCTCACCAACCTGCCCTTCGACGACCAGGCCGGCACCGTGCCCAACGAGGCGGGCCGCGTGCTCGCCGACGAGAACGCCGACGGCGCGGGGCGCTACCTGCCCGCCACCTACGTCACCGGGTGGATCAAGCGCGGCCCCGTCGGCCTGATCGGTCACACCAAGGGCGACGCCAACGAGACGGTCGCCTGCCTGCTCGACGACTCGGTGAACTTCGAACGCGCGCCCGAACCCGAACTCGACGCCGTCACCGCGTTCCTCGAGTCCAAGGGCATCCCGTTCACCACCTGGCAGGGCTGGTACCGACTCGACGCCCACGAGCGCTCGCTCGGCGAGCCCGAGGGCCGCGAACGGGTCAAGGTCGTCGAGCGCGAGGACATGCTGCGCGCCAGCGAGCCGCACAAGGTCTGATCCACACCGCTGCCGGGCGCACCGGAATCCGTCCCGCCCGGCAGCGGAAACTCCTCCGCTGAGGCATTCTGTACAAGTGTTCGATGCCCATGTCCACATCTTCGACCCGCGGTTCCCGCTGGCCGAGAACGACGGCTACCTGCCCGCCCCGTTCACCATCGCGGACTATCGGAAGCGCATGTCGCGCTTCGACATCCGCGGCGGTGCGATCGTCAGCGGCTCGTTCCAGGGCACCGATCAGAGCTATCTGAAAGCCGCGCTGACCGAACTCGGCGAAGGCTGGGTCGGCGTGACCGCGCTCGACTTGGAAGCCACCGACGACGAGATCATCGAACTCGACCGCGCGGGCGTGCGCGCGCTGCGGTTCAACGTCAAACGCGCCGCCGCCGACATCACCGCCATGACGTTGCAAGCCCTGCGCGCCCACGATCTGGTCGGCTGGCACGTCGAGGTCTACATCGACGGCAAGATGCTGACCTCGCTGCAACCGGTCATCTCCAAACTGCCGTCGTTCTCCATCGACCACCTCGGCATGTCCGCCGACGGCCTGCCCTACCTGCTCGACCTCGTCGACCGCGGCGCCCGGGTCAAGGCAACGGGTTTCGGCCGCGTCAACATGAACGTCGCCAACACGCTGCGCCGCATCCACGCCGTCAACCCGGCCGCGCTCATGTTCGGCACCGACCTGCCCGGCACCCGCGCGGGCCGCCCCTTCCGCGACTCCGACGTCGACCTGATCTGCGACGTCGTCGGCACCGACATGTTCGCCGTCCTCGAGGACAACGCGCGCGCCTTCTACCGACTGCCGAAATCCCCGCCGCGCCTGCCGCATCGCGACAACTCGCCCACGCTGCCCCTGCGACGCGACCAGTTGCCCGCGCTGCCGCCCGACGACACCATTCCGCTGCCGATCATCGAACGGTAGAACGCATCTCGCTTCTGTCTCGCGCGCCTCAGATCGCGAGCGCCCCCGCCACCCACACGCCCGCGGCCAACAGTCCGCCGAACAGTTCGATCAACATCGACAGTCCGACGCCTTTGAGAGCGTGCTTCGTCGCGGGCCACGCCAACTGGTTCTGCCCCAGTCGCTGCAACTCCGACAGATACACCCCCAGCACGAACCCCACGAACAACCCCACGATCGGGATCACGAAGAACCCGACGATCCCCAGCAGCGCGCCGATCACCAACGCCCGGTTCGACACCCCGGCGTCCTTCATCTTGCGCCCCGGCCACGTGTACTTGATCACCCCCGAGATCACCAGGAACGCGGCCGCCACCCCGAACACCGCCCAAGCCCCGCCGCCGCCGGTCATGATCGCCCACACCAGAACCGCTCCGAAGATCAGGATCACCCCGGGCAGAATCGGCACCACCACCCCCACCAACCCCACGAGAATGACGAGCCCGACGACAACCTCGCCCCACACGCTCACGCTGATCCCTCCGCCGTCCGCGCCCAGTCACGCGACGCCATTCTCACCCATCCCCACCCCCACCGCACCCGACACCCGAAACCCCCTTCCCCCCGCCACGACCGTTCACCGCCCGGCCATCACCAAGTCCCGATACGGCACCTCGACCACCCCCAGACCCCCGATCCCCAGTTCCCTCTCGAGTACGGCCAGACGAGTCGCCGCAGATCTGGAGTCGGCGGCGGTGATTTCGGTCTCCACGAACGTTCCCGCGCCGTCGACCGCATCAATGCTGACCACGACCTCCTCGCGTCCGGGGTGGCGATAGGTGACCCGGTTCTTGACCACCCGGACCAACTCGACCATCCCGACGGCACACAGGAGTCGATTCGCCGCCGCGGCTTGTTCGACACCGCCGAGAACGACGTTGGTCTCCTGTTTAGCGATCACTCCGCCCGCTCTGTGCGTCACCGAATCGGACGGCGGCTTGTACGTGATCTCGGCGAACGAATCACGCTGCCGCACCCGCAAGCATTCGACGGTCTCCAGGTAATCGACATCCGGGCGGCTGTAGTAGATGTCCGTCTCGGTGAACTGTTCCGATTCCTGGAAACCCAGCGCGAAGAGTCGTTCCCGCAGCCCCCGCGAATCACCCAACTCCCGTTTGCGCTCGACCTCGATCAGATGCATGCCCCGAATGATCCTCTCGCGTGTAGAACCGAATGTACTCGGGCGAGGCCCGGTTTCGAGCAATGCCGTCGGATCGTCGCGAGGCCACGCCGCAACGCCCGTGTATCGGTTAACGGAATGTTCTGGAACAAGACCATCTGCTTGGCATCATCGAGTGCGTTGGACAAGTTTTTCGTCAGGAAGCGGTCATAGTAGTGCCGGGCATGGGTGAAGACATCGTCGGGCCGCACCGGCAGCAGCACCGACGGGCGATCGGTTTCGGACTCGGCCGAGTTCACGGCGAACGCGGTCAAAAGTTCGCCGGTTGTGAGGTAGGCGTAGGTCTCACGGCCTTCTCGGTCGAGCCACGCGCTCCAGACCGCCTCGCAGTCTCGGTCCTCACGCTGCACCGCACCCAGGAAGGTGTCGAGCGCCCTGTCGGTGATCGCATCGAAGATGTCACCGTCGATCACATGATGGTCACCGAAGGGTTCACTCACGGCCCGGATATTCGCCTGCTCGTCGAGCGAAATCCAGCCATTGTCGGTGAACGAGAAGTGGACCCGCTTGTGACCGGCGCGGAAGTCGATCCAGTCCGCCGAGAGCTGTCCCTCGAGAACCGGCTCGAATCCCAGGATGCCGGACCGCCAGACATGATCTCGCAGAGTTATGTAGTGCCTTTGGATTTCGCGGCAGACACCGATCGGCGCACTGATCACCGCATATGACCGTGTGTCCAGATCCGTCACGTCCACCACGCGTGAGTTCTGTCGGACGACGACACCATCGTCATGGTGGTGGTATGGATGAGTGCCGTGACGGAGATAGTACGGAAGGAACAGCCGTAGGAATCGCAACCAGGATTGCGCACTGTAGGACTGAACCACCCGCTCGTGAACCGACGGAGTCGCCACCGCGTACACGTCGCGGTAGACGAAGAATCCGTAAGGCCTGACCACACTGGGAAACGCTCGCATCAGATCGTGAAGTCCGGGATAGGCGCCACCGTATGAGTAGACCTCGTGCAACAGCGCGGAGGCGCTGACCACATCTACGGGTTCATCGATGAGCGACGTGATGTCCTGCGCTCGACCGCGTATCAAATCGCACGAGCCGACGGCACCGAAATGGTCCATCGCCTCCGCAAGCGACTGCGACGAGATGCCCGGAACTTCGACCAGAGTCAATCGCACTCGGCGGGAATCATTCTCGAGTTCGGAGGCTAGATAGTCGACGGCTGCCCCGCCACCGGGACCGATTTCGAGCACATGCGGCTCAGGGGCGGGCACCCGGGTCAATGCCCGCTGCACGAGCTGTCCCTTCTCCCGTCCGTGATCATTGGCCGCTACATCCAGGTAGTCGGCCGCGGCCTTCCGGTCCAGATCGAAACTGTCGGACACAAGGCACCGCGAATGCGGCGTATCGGAACCCTTCATGATGCCGCCCTCACTTAAGAACATCTCCGCCCCCTCATCGTTAGAGACTCCTGACAAGGCTTGTCGCGCATACATTCTGTCCGGCGACACAGCCCTATAAGGGTCCCCAAGCGTTCGCCTCCGCGTTTAGTGGCAGGTAGGTGGTATGTCCCGATTGAAGCGCACGTGCAATCGTTGGAGCCGCCCTGCTAGTGGCACAGGGGTGGCATCCCGGTCACGAAGCGACCGTCGAGCTCCCGGAAGTGGCAGGGTGGTGGTATGTCGTCGGCCATAGGGGAACTGATCAGACAGTTGCGACGCGGCAAGGGGTGGAGTCAAGGCAAGCTCGCGAGTGAACTGTCCGAGGCATCCGGGTTCAACATGACACGCGAGTACATTTCGAGACAGTGGGAGTCCGGACGCTCTGAACCGTCACCTTTCTGGTTGCGGCATCTCGCTGCCGTTCTCGACTGTCCGCTGAGCATGTTGGAGACCGACGTGAAGCGACGCGAGTTCCTGTCCCATCTGGCAGCCACCACGATCGCACCGGTCGTGGCCTCCGATCTGCTGGCGCAAGGCTTTTCGGCGGCACTCCACGCGTCCGGTCCGGACGTCGAGGCGTGGGAAGCGAAACTGGTCCGATACGGCACCGACTACATGACCCAAGGTGCTGCCGATATCCAACGACGGCTCGCGGCGGACCTGGTGGTCGTACAGCAGCAACTGGACTCGCCACGGATGTGGGCAGTCGCGGCGAGACTGATGACCCTGTTCGCAAAGACCTATCCCGGTTCGGACGGGAACAAGGCGATCTCCTGGTACTCGATGGCTGCCGAAGCCGCGGATCGGTCCGAGGACAACGACATCCGGGTCTGGGTACGTGGCCGCGCCGCGATCGCGCTCGGCTATGAGGGAGCGTCGTTGCCGATCGCTCGGCAGTTCGCGGACCAAGCTCTCGGGATCTCACATCGTCACAGTCTCGGTCGACTCAACGCGATCTGGGGTCGGGCCCATTCCGCGGTACTCGCCGGTGACCTGGACACCGGGCGAAAGCTGATCGATGTCGGTCGACGCGAATTCGATGTGTCGTACTCGGACGAACAGACCTCGGACTACGCGGTGCCGTGGTGGCGGATGAACGTCTTTCTCTCCTTGCTCGCCGCGCGACTCGGAGACGAGCGGTTCGCGAGCCGAGCTCAACAGGACGCTCGGAGTGAACTTCCGGCAGGGCTTCCACGATTCGCCACACATCTGGACATGCATCGCGGATTGATGCTGGCGCGAGCGGGTGACCGACAAGCGGGTCTGACGACAGCCCGCGCCGCACTGGACGCGTTGCCGCCGGAGAAGCACTCGTTGACGTTGCGAATGTTGATGGCGGAGATCGAGTCGGACGCGATCACGCGACTGTGAGTGCGGTTCGATAGCTGTCGGCTACTGCTGCGGCTCAGGCGGCGAGCAGGGAATTCAGGGAGGGGGACCGGGGAGATGGCGGGCTGTCGCTTCGCGGACCCCTGTGGGATTGTTTACGCCGGAGCCGAGTGGCCCGACGGTGCCGTCGGGTGATCGCGGACCTAGGAGGGTCTTGGTGGAAGCTACGTTCGATGTGGCCGCGCATTCGCAGTCGCTGGTGGGTCATTACTACCGGGCGGACGGATATTACGAGGTGGGGCGGGAGAAGGTTCGGGAGTACGCGCGGGCGGTGCAGGACTACCACCCCGGGCATTGGAGTGAGGACGCGGCGGACGCGTTGGGGTATCCCGGCCTGGTGACGCCGGTCACGTTCTTGTCGATTCCGGCGATGCTGGCCAATCGCAGGCTGTTCGAGAAGGTCGTCACCGGCTACGACGTGTACGTGCAGACCGATCAGGTCTTCGAGGTGTACAAGCCGACGGTGGCCGGTGACCGCTTGATCAGCGACGTGGAGTTGTCGTCGGTGCGGCGCATCGCGGGCAAGGATCTGCTGACGGTGAAGAACACCTTCCTGGACGAGTCCGGGGAGGCGACGCAGGTCATGTACACCACGGTCGTCGGCATCACCGCCGAGGAGGTCGGCACCGGCGCGCGCGAGGCGATCGAGCGGGTGGTGATGCACGGGGTCGAGATGATGTCGGGCAGCGCCGATCCGGGCGACGGCACGGCGACCGCCGAGGCGCCCGAGGTGAAGTTGTCGCAGGCGGGCCGCACCCGCGCGCCCGGATCGGTGAAGTTCGAGGATGTCGCGGTGGGCGACGAACTGCCGCCGCGGTTCGCGCAGTTGACGCGCGGCGATCTGGTGAATTACGCGGGCGTGGCGGGTGACGCGAACCCGATCCACTGGCACGAGGGCAGCGCGGCGGCGGCGGGCCTGCCGGATGTGATCGCGCACGGCATGTTGACGATGGGGCTCGGCGCGGGCTTCGTGACGTCGTGGCTGGGTGATCCGGGCGCGTTGACCCGCTACGGGGTGCGGTTGGCGAATTACGCGATCGTGGACGCGGAGACGGTCGGGACGATCGAATTCACCGGTCGGGTGAAGTCGTTGGATCCGGAGACGCGGTCGGCGACGGTCGTGATCGTGGCGAAGTCGGGTGGGCGCAAGATCTTCGGGCTCGCGACGGCGGACGTGCGGCTGGCCTGATCAGGTCACCGCGTGGTCGGACTCGCGCGTGATCAGGCGCCCGCATAGGCGAGGACGGCCGCGACGACGGCGTCGGCGTAGTCGGCGGTGAGTCCGCCGAGGCCGAGGGCCCAGCGGGTTTGGACGGGGCCGACCAGCAGGTCGGTGACGAATTCGAGGTCGAGGTCGGGGCGCAGGTCACCGGCCTCGACCCCGGCCGTGAGTCGCGCGACGATCGCCGCGCGCTGCGGGAGCAGGAGGTTCTCGCGGTAGGCGGCGGCCAGGTCGGGGTCCTGTTGGATCTCGATGGACATGGCGCGCAGGAACGTTTCGGCGTGCGGGTCGGTCATGGCCGCGACGGACCCGCGCAGCAGGGCGGTGAGGTCGGCGGTGAGGTCGCCGGTGTCGGGGAGGGCGAGACCGTCCGGGCCGGCGTCGGCGTCGAGCATGGCTTCGAACACCACCGCGCCTTTCGAGGGCCACCACCGGTAGATGGTCTGTTTGCCGACGCCCGCGCGCGCGGCGATCGCCTCGATGGTGAGTTTCGGGTAGGGCAGTTCACGGAGCAGTTCGGTCGCGGCCGCGAGGATGGCGGCGCGGGATCGGACGCTGCGGCGGGCGGCGGGGGTGTCGGCCATGGGTGCGACGGTAGCATGCAACGAGACGAAACGTCTCGTCTTGACAGGCGTGGCCATCTTCGTCACTCTTGTCGAGACGAAACGTCTCGTATCGAAAGGATTCACCGTGACCCGCACCTGGTTCATCACCGGAGCCAATCGCGGCCTCGGCCGCGCCTTCACCGACGCCGCCCTCGCCCACGGCGACCGGGTCGTGGCCTGTGTCCGCGAGGCGAGCGCCCTGCCCGCCCACGACGATCTGACGGTGCTCACCCTCGACGTCCGTGACCGCGACGCGGTCCGGGTCGCGGTCACGCGCGCCTTCGACCTCGCGGGCACGATCGACGTCGTCGTCAACAACGCCGGATACGGGCTGGTCGGCGCGGTCGAGGAACTCACCGAACAGCAGATCCGCGACCAGATGGACACCAATTTCTACGGCGCGCTGTGGGTCTCGCAAGCCGCCGCACCCCGACTGCGCGCCCAGGGCCGCGGGCACATCGTGCAGATCTCGTCGGTCGGCGCGGTGGGCAGCCTGCCGCTGTTCGGCCTCTACAACGCGAGCAAATGGGCGCTGGAAGGATTCAGCGCCGCGCTGGCCGAGGAGTTGCGCCCCTTCGGCGTCGCCGTGACCATCGCCCAACTGGGCGGTTTCGACACCGACTGGGCGAAGTCGAGCATGCGATTCGCCACCGCCGAACCGGCCTACGCCGACCTGCGCACCGCGATCCTCGGCACCCCCGACTACCCCGCCCGCACGACGTCCCCCACCGACACCGCGACATCCGGCGAACGACCGGCCGACGAGATCGCCGGCGATCCGGCCTCCGGCGAATCAACCCCGGGCGACCCGGCCACCGACAGTTCCACCGCCTACGAGCCGCCGGCCGACAACCCCACCGCCGACGACTCGGATGTCCACGCCGCGCAGGCGAATACCGAGGGGAGCGCGGAACCGGAGCCCGAATGGGTGGAGGCCGATCCGACGGTCGCGGCCGCGGCACTACGCGAACTGGTGGACATGCCGGAACCGCCGCTGCGCCGGATCATCGGGCCCGGTGCGCCGCAGATGGTCTCGATGGCGCTGGACCAGCGACGACTCGACTACGCCCGCGATCCCGAATTCACCTGGCCCGCGTGAGGTCAGGTGTCCGGGTCGACGGCGGGCAAGGCGGTGTGCGGGGTGGCCGACAGGATGTACACACTGATCAACAGGACCCAGGCCGGGAACACCAGCGACACCCACACGGTGAAACTGACCACCAGCAGCAGGAACAGCGCGAATCCGTAGGTGGTCACCACCAGCCACCGCGGCATCAGTCCGGTGCGCAGCCAGATGGTGCCCAGCGAGATCATGAACACCCCGGCCATCCGCACCGCGTAGTGACCGTTGATCTGCAACATCACTTCGCGACCGAAATACACGAGTTGGGCCTGCGGGGTATCGGTGTGTCTGCCCAGCGCCAGAATTCCGCCCGCGACGCCCATCGACACGAAAATCATCGCCAGGAACAACAATCCGCTGCCGATCAACACCGTGGAGAAGAAGCGGTCCTCGAATTCGCCGATACGGTCGCGGATCACACCGAGAAACCACAGGAAGGCTATTCCGGAAAAGGGGGCGAGCAGCAGCGCGGTCCGTATTCGCCAGGTGCCGGACCCCACCCAGGTCTCGGTCTCGAAACGATCGCCGGGCAGCGCGATCCGCAGCAGCACGATGCTGACGGCGAACAGCACGGCGAACACGATGCCCGCGACGGCGGCCGAGCGCGGCGTGGTCAGGCGGCGGAACTGGCGCGGGGGCGGCATGACCGCCCGACGCCTCGATCGACGCCAGCGCATACCCATCGCCGCCCTCCCGTTCCGCACGGCCGAGGTACGACCGCTTTCGTGGAACTCCCGGAATACGGCGGATCGTGGAACGGGGAAGTGTCGACGCGCGCACGCGATAGTGCCGAACGTCGATTTCCGCGATGACGCCGTATTACGGGAGAGAACCTCGCTGAACACTCGTCCGCCGTCGCGGATATCCGAATGCTAGACGATCGTCACCGCGGCCGGCCCGGAAATTCGGGCGCCGCATTCGAGCGAGCCGGCATTGGCGTCGACCTGACCTGCGGTTTCCGCGGGGTCAGGGTCGACCCGGCCGACGGTGGATCGCGGGCGACGTTATTGTCATACTGTCAATATCCTCGGGTGAGTGCCGAGGGACGGCACCGGGACGCCGGTGCGTGGATCAACGACGAACCGAGGTAAGGCGTGAGCACACCATCCACCGCCAAGCAGGGCCCGCTCGCGGGCATCAAGGTAGTCGAGCTGGCCGGCATCGGGCCGGGCCCGCACGCGGCGCTGCTGCTGGCCGATCTGGGAGCCGACGTGGTGCGGGTGCAGCGGCCGAACCTGCTGCCCGGCTACATGGAACGCGCGCAGTGGCGCGGCCGCACCATCGTCGAAGCCAACCTCAAGGACCCCGCCGACATCGCCAAGGTCCTCGACCTGGTGGAGAAGGCCGACGTCCTCATCGAGGGCTTCCGTCCGGGCGTCACCGAGCGCATGGGCCTGGGGCCGGAGGAGGCGCTGGCGCGCAACCCGAAACTCGTCTACGGCCGGATGACCGGCTGGGGCCAGGACGGCCCGATGGCCGACCGCGCGGGCCACGACATCAACTACATCTCGCTGACCGGCGTGCTGCACGCCATCGGCCGCAAGGGTGAGCGTCCCGTCCCGCCGCTGAACATGGTCGGCGACTTCGGCGGCGGCTCGATGTTCCTGGTCTTCGGCGTGCTGGCCGCGCTGGTCGAACGGCAGAGCTCCGGTAAGGGACAGGTCATCGACTCGGCCATGGTCGACGGCGCGCTGGCGCTCTCGCACATGATCTGGGGCATGCGCGGCGTGGGCCTGTGGTCCGACGAGCGCGGCACCAACCTGCTCGACACCGGCATGGCCTTCTACGACACCTACGAGACCTCCGACGGCAAGTACATGGCCGTCGGCGCGATCGAACCGCAGTTCTACGCCGAACTGCTCAAAGGTCTCGAGATCGATCCGGACGGGCTGCCCAACCAGATCGACCCGAACGGTCAGGACGAGCTGAAGAAGCTGTTCAGCGAGAAGTTCAAGACCAAGACCCGCGACGAATGGGCAGCGGTCTTCGAAGGCACCGACGCGTGCACCACCCCGGTGCTGACCTTCACCGAAGCCGAGCAGAACCCGCACATCGTGGCGCGCACCGGCCTGGTGGACATCGGCGGCATCGTCCAGCACGCGCCCGCGCCGCGCTTCTCCCGCACCCCCAGCGCGATCCCCACCCCGCCCCCCACCGAGGCGACCCCCTTCGAATCGGTCTGGACGGACTGATCCGACGCGGCGCGGCACATCCGGTGCCGCGCCGCCGTTCTCAGTGGCGGGTCCACTCCGGCTGCGCGAAATCGGCGATCCGGGCCCGCTCGGCCGGGCTGCCCAGCAGCAGCACCTCGCGGAACTGCCACAGCATCGCGCCCGTGGGGGCGTGGATCGTCATCGTCGGCGCCAAGCGCATCTGCAACAGACCCCGGTCCGGGGCGACCGTGCTGCCCGCGTCCTCCGGCAGATCGGCCTGCCGCACCGCCTCGCCCGCGCGCACCCAGCGCGGCACGTCCTCGGCGGCCAACCGCGCCAGATCGACCAGGTGCACCGAATGCACCTCGTCCGGACTGGCCAGCAACGCCGAAGCGTCCGCGAGCACCGCGACGAACGGGGTGATCGCGAAACCCGACGTCGCCGGGAAATCGTCCAGCCTGCCCACCACGTCCTCGGGTGCGGCCGTCAGCGAGAGTTCCTCGCGCAGTTCCCGAATCGCCGCCCGCACGGCGGTCTCACCGTCGTCGAGCCGCCCGCCCGGCAGACCCCACTGCCCCGCGTTGCGCCCCCGATAAGCGCGCTTGATGACGATCACCGCGGGCCTGCCGTCCTCCTGCGCGACCACGCACAACAGCACCGCCGCCCGCCGGATCCCGGCCGCCTCCGGGACTTCCAGGTAGGGGAACTCCGCGAGCCGGGCCCGCGCCGTCACCCGGAACTCCTCGATGTCGGCGGGAAGACCCGCCCCCGATAGCGCAACCATCCCTCGATAGTGCCGCACGGAGACCGTCACGTCGCCACCGTCGGCCGGGCTCCGTTCAGTACAAGGTCAGCGATTGGAGGGGGTCGGCCGCGCGCGGGGTGAGGGCGCGGTAGGCGGCGGCGACACCCTTCACCGCCAACCGCAGATCCCCCTCGTGATGGGTGTAGGGCAGCCGCAGGAAACGCTCGAACGCCCCCTGCACGCCGAATCGCGGACCCGCGGCGAGCAGCACGCCGAAATTCGGGGCGGTCGCGGCCAGCGCGGTCGACACCGGCGCGGGCAACTGCGCCCACAGCGACATCCCGCCCGCGCCCTCGCACACCCGCCACTGCGGCGCCTCCTCGGCCAGCGCCTCCCGCAACGCGGCGCGCTGGGTGCGCAACTGGTCACGGCGGCGGTCCAGGATCGTGTCGGCGTGCTCGAGCAGATGCACCGTGGCCAACTGATCCATCACCGGCGTGCCCAGGTCGACGGTCGCGCGGATGCCGAGCAGCTTCGTGATCAACGCCTGGTTGGTGCGGATCCACCCCACCCGCAGACCACCCCAGAACGATTTGGACGCCGACCCGATGGTGATGATCTCCCCGCCCTTGGCGAACGCGGCCAACGGCGGGGGCGGGGTGGCGGTGTCCAATCGCAGATCCACCATCGACTCGTCCGCGATGATCGTCATCCTGGTCTCGCGGGCGATGGCCGCCAGTTCTGCGCGGCCCTCGGCATCGAGCAACAGGCCCGTCGGATTGTTGAAATCGGGGAGCAGATAGGCCAGCGACGCCGCTGTCTGCCGGGCGGCGCTGCGGATACCGTCCAGATCCCACGCCCGGGCGCTGTCCTCGGGGCGCAGCGGGACCGGGATCGGGCGCGCGCCGACATCGCGGATCGCCTCGATCGCGTTCGGATAGGTCGGATGGTCGATCAGCACGCGCGCGGCGGGCGCGGTCAGCACGTTCAGCAGCAGGCGCAGACCGTGCTGCGCGCCGAGGGTGACCAGGATCTGATCCGGGTCGGTGGGCAGGCCGCGCGCGGTGTAGCGGCGGGCCAGCGCCTCGCGCAGCGCCAGCACGCCGACCGGGTCCATGCCGTGGGTGCCCAGGTAGGCGGGAAGTCCGTCCAGCGCGCCGGAATACGCCTGCGCCATCTCCGGCGGCGCGGCCATCGCGGCGTAGGTCATGTCGATGGTGGTGAGCTCCGGTTCGGCCATCATCGCGATGATCCCGCGCGTCGGCTTGGTTCCGTCGTTGGGGACCGCGGGCGGCAACGCCACCGTGCTGCGCGAGCCCTGCCTGCTGATCAGGTAGCCGTGTTCGCGCAACAACGCGTACGTCGAGGTGATGGTGGTGCGGCTGACGCCCAGCGTCGCCGCCAGATCCCGTTCACTGGGCAGGGCCACCCCGAGGGGGGCGCGTCCGTCGTGAATCAACAGCCGGATGCCCTCGGCCAGAGCCAGATAGGCGGGCCGGGCGGAGCGTTTGCCGCCGTCGGGGTCGGCGTCGCGCCACAACCCCAGATCCCGGGACAGTCCCGCCGCACCGATCACTCTCGTCGCCATCGGTCCAGTATCGGGCCAGTGGATATTTTTTGGCAAGGCCAGTCGGCGCACGATTGATGCCATGACCGCGCTGCTCACCCTGCTCGTCCTCGCCGCCTTCGCCTACGCCGTGCACCGGTACGCTCCACCCGCCGGCACCGCACTGGACTGCCTCCGCCCCGACCCCGACTCCGCCTCCCACTACGACGACCTGCGCAGACACTCCGACCTGGACGCCGTCCACAGCCGTTTCGATCCGACGGAGACACCCGCGGAGTCTGTTTCCGGGCCGGTCACCGCACAGTGCGCCCGGCCACGAACCCCACTGTTCGCCCGATTCAAGGCCAGTTTTTCCTGACTGGACTGGTATTGCCCTCTCACCGCCACACTCGGACCTGTCGGACCTCACCGCCGCCATCCGTTCGGCGTTCGAGCTGATCTGAGTCACGGGCAGATCCTCGGACAGGTATCGGCAGCCCAGGCGACGGTGGGGATCGTCGTGGTGTCGGACCCCGGGGGCAGACTGGCGGTATGGGCGTCACTCTCGATCCGTCCGCGCGGGCGGCACTGTTCGATACGGCGATCGGCGACTGCGCGATCGCCTGGCACGACGACGTCGTGTTCCGGTTCGGACTGCCCAACCCGAAGCCCGGCGCACTGCACGGTTGGATCACGCGCGGCGGGGTCGTCGAAGGGGAACCCACGGCGGCCATCGCCGAGGCCATCGCGGGGGTGCGGGCGCATCTGGCGGGCGAACTCGACGATCTGCGCTGGATCCCGCTCGATCTGAGCGCCGAACCGGAATTCCACCGCGCGGTGTTCGACGTCACCCGGGCCATCGACCCCGGGCACACACTCGGCTACGGACAGGTCGCCGCCGAGATCGGCAAGCCAGGGGCGGCGCAAGCGGTCGGACGCGCCCTCGGCCGCAACCCGATCCCGCTCATCGTCCCGTGCCACCGGGTGCTCACCGCCGACCACGCGCTGCACGGATTCTCCGCCCCCGGCGGGATCGAGACGAAACAGCGACTGCTCGCGCTGGAACGCACCTCCGGCTTCGGGGAGCCGACTCTGTTCTGAAGCGGCTCGGGGGC